>DATDAU010000076.1:0-148086 GCA_036525215.1 Allosphingosinicella sp. | reverse complement strand
GGCGATCGCCAATACCAGATCCCGACCGTTGTCTGCCTGACTGACGAGGACGTCGCCTGGTGCAATCCCCGAAGCAAACTGGATGGTGTCGAAACCGCCGCGGCCGCTCCACACATCGACGGAATCGCGGACAATGTCGTGCCCGTCACCGACAGCGAACACATAAGTGTCGTCGCCGCCCGAGCCGCTCAGCAGATCGTTGCCTGTACCGCCGATAAGGATGTCGTTGCCCGCACGCGCGTCGATTATGTCATTGCCGCCGGCGCCTTCGATCGTCTCGGCGTCGTAGCTGCCATAGAACGTGTCATTGCCGCTGGTCGGCGCAAGCGCCATGTCGAGGAGCTCCGCGAACGACCAGGTGGTGCCATCGCTGAACCGGACCTGTTCGATCCGCTGGTAGCCGTCATTCACCGTCTCATCGAGCGTGATGCTATCGCCAGTGCCGGTGATCGTGAGCACGAGATCATTGCTGTTCACCTGGGTGACCGATACGTCGCCAGGGGAAATCCCGGCCGTGAAGTCGACTACATCGAAGCCCCCCCGACCACTCCAGACGCTGACGTCATCGCGGACAATGTCGTGGCCGTCCCCGAGGCCGAACTGATAGATGTCGTTTCCGCCCGAGCCGCTCAGCAGGTCGTCGCCCAGCCCCCCGATCAAGAGGTCGTTGCCCCCGCGAGCGTCGACCACGTCGTTGCCGGTGCCACCGTCGATTCTCTCGCCATCGTAGCTGCCGAGGAACGTATCGTTGCTCGCGGTAGGCGAAAGCGCCAGCCTCATCAGGTCGGAGTGCGTCCACACCGTCCCATCGGCGAAGACAATGCGCTCGATGCGCTGGTCCCCGTCGTTGACGGTGCCGACGATTGTGATGGTGCCGTTCGCCCCCCCGACAGTAATCAACAGATCATTGCCGCCGTTGATTTCCGATACCGCCAGGTCCCAGGGACCGATCCCGTCTCCAAACTCGATTGTATCGTCGCCGCCCCATCCGTCCCAGATATCGTCGGTATCGCGAACCACGTCCGAGCCGCCATTGAGCTCGAACCGATAGGTGTCGTTCCCGCCAGACCCAGTAAGCAAGTCGTTGCCGAGCCCGCCCGCCAAGGTGTCATCTCCGAAGCGACCCACCAGGTGATCATTGCCGGCCAAGCCGACAAGCGTGGTCCCAAAGGGCCCAGTCTTGATGGTATCGTTTCCGGCAGTGGCCAACGTCGAATAGACGCCATCGCGGACCTCGCGTTGCGAAACGAGGCCATCGGGAAAGGTCATGCTTTCTATCGTGGCTGCCCCATCTGCAGTGAAATAGCCCATCACCGTGACCGTTTCGTCCCGGCCGTCAAAGGTGATCCGAAGATCGCGATGGTCCACATCCGCAAAAGCAAAGCGCACGATTGCCCCGGTCAAAGCGCCTTGGAACGCAATCTCATCCGACCCGCTCGTATCGGATACAATGTCGGATCCGGACCCATCTCGGAACAAATAGGTGTCGTTGCCCAGCCCACCCTGCAGCAGGTCATTTCCAGCCCCTCCAATCAACAGGTCCGTTCGAACCGAGAATCCGCCGTCGTCGCCAACCAGGGTCTCGGCCGCGGAGGTGCCGCTCAGTGTGTCGTGAACGGACCGCAGGATCGCCAGATCGACATTGCCCGTATATACGCGATGTCGATCCTGGAGGTGCGATCCATCCGGATCGACCATTTTGAGAATCATGGAATGACTGTCGTACCAGCTTTGGTAGCCACTCCAGGGATCGTCGGCGTCAAATTCATAGCCGGCTAGTTCGGCATCGATGAACCCGTCGACGTCGCCGACCAGACGATCACTCGCAAAGTCGTAAGTCAGCAATCCGAAATGAACCAGGCTTTCGCTGATTTCCGATGGCAGCTGTACGTCGGATCCGACCGCAGCGACGATGGCTTCAATTTCGCTGGAGCTCAATGTAACGCCATCTGCCGGCACGGCGTCGTGGATGGCGATCGCCAGGTCGAACAGCCCAGCGATCGCCGCGCCAGCCGGGACCTGCACATAGAATTTCAGCGCAAATTCGGTCGCGAATTTTTCGAATGCATCGTAAAAGATTGGATTGTTAAACGCTTGGACCGCTTGCCGATTCATGAAGCTCTCGGCGACATTCTCCACCTGGATTCGCTCTTCGTCGCCAGCGTCGACGCCTGCCCAGCGAGCGAGCAAGCGATCAAAGTCCTCCATGGCGTAGCCCCACGCCGGCGGCTGTCCGGCAGCGGTGAAGAACGAGAATGTGGCGCCGACCAGATCGTCGATCGACGTGAAGGTCGCGGCATCGGCAACGAGCTGCTTCACCATGTCCTTGAGCGTCGGGTCGAGCGACATCGCCACCCACAAGTCCGGTACGCTCCCGAAGCCTCGCAGGTTTGGCAGTCCGAACACCTCGGGATCGAATTCGAAGCCTTCAGGTAGTATGAACTGCGTGTTTATCCGATCACTCGCGAAACCGACGGCTATGACCTCCCTCTGCCCGCCAGTGCTCGAATAGCCGCCGCTGAACAGAACCGAGTTCCCGTCGCGCTGAACCCAGAAATCCTGCGGGACTGCGCTTATCGCCATGCTGATCACGCCGCGAGACGAAAGGGACGAAAGCTCCGCCGTTTGACTGATGCCGTCCTGATTGAGGTCCTGCCAAACCCGCAAGTCGGAAAAGACGGCATCTGAACTATTGATAACGCCGTCGTTGTTCGTGTCGAAAGTGGCGAGAATGGAGAACCCATCCACGAGGCCATTTCCGATCAGTTCCGAACCGTTGTCAATCGAACCATTATGGTTCAAGTCGAGCGCCAGCAGGCCATCGCCGGCGGTTACCCAGCCCACCGCCTCGGCAAACCCGTCGCTGTCCAGATCGAAATGAACATTCGAGCTGTCCAGCGACACAAGGTGAACACCATCGCCCCCCAGGTCCATGACGAGCGGATCCGGACGCGCGAACGCTCGGCCAAATATGTCGGAAACAAATTGGCTCGCGTGCTCCAGCCCGTCATGAAACATGTGACTTAGGCGATCGGCCAAGGCCGCGAATTTGTCCGCGATCCAGTCGCCCAGATCCCCGAACGGATCTGGAATGCCGGTGTAATCCCGCGGCAGGAATGGGTCCACGCCCGGAATGCTCCACGTGCTCGGATCCCAGACGTTGGGGCCATTCCAGGTGGGGTTCGGATCACCCGGGTGAAATGTCATTTCCCCTTGAGGTCCCACGATCCTCCCAGGCGGCGGAATCCGGGGATCATTCACGTCGGTGATCAGGTCGCCATGCTGGAGAGCATCCATGACCAGCCTGTCGATGGCCTCGATTGGCAACTGATGCTGATAGGCCCACTCGGCTATCCTGCGGCCGACTTCATTGTTCCACTGGTCCCTGAATGTGTCGCGTTCATCAGGGCCATAATACAGCGAAGGAAGCCATTCCTTTAGGTCGCCAAGACTTGTCTCCATCGAACGCGGCAAGTAATATGCCCAATGAGCGCTGGTATAAGTGTGCTCTATCGCATTGAGGTAGGGATGCGCTTCCCCGTTGGAATTCACGTAGACGCCGTTGCCGTTGGCTAACGCTCGAGCGTCACGAGCGAGGGCGAGCCTTAGATTGGTGTAGGCAAAATCGAAAGCACCCTGAGACTGAGACCATCCAACAGCACCGTCAATCGGCATTCCCGTCTCCTAATCCTGCAACCGGTGTAGAGAAATTCGCCAGGTGGCGGCGTTCCAGCCTGGCGTTCGAGGCGGAGACACAGCGGCCGCTCGGAGGAGCGTTCAACAATATGTCGCGCTCGGAAATCACAATGGAATGAGCCTGGCCACCGCTGACAACGACTAATGCCGAATGTCCTCCGGGAACGAGAGTGCCGAAGTCGCTATGGTAAGCACGTATCGAAACACCGGGGAGACGGCCGGCATCGAAGATGGTGCTGTCCTGCAGCAAGACACAAATCAATTCGTAGGAACGGGTCTTCAGGACAGGAGACAGGTTCAAATATGGGTCGTGCCCACGTCCCCACCGCACTATTTGCGGGGCGACAACCTGATGGAGAAATGTAGTCTCTCGCGTAGCCTCGGGAGCCTGTGAGCAACCAACGACCAGCAATGTTACCGCAGAGAAACCTGCGCACTTCAGGGCAACGAGCGACCCGAAATGACGAGCAGTTTGGGGAGAGAGATTGCGTCGCGGCGTGCTATTTTCAGCCTCCCGCGAACGCATCCAACTAGCCAAGGAGCTTGGGGCTGTACTAACGCCCCGATTCAATCCGAACACCACGCCCCCGTGCAACAAACTCGATTCGATATCGCGGAGTTTGGGGGGGCTGTCCACCCGAATTCTCAGGCGATTTACGGCCGGTAGCGTTCGATCCCTTCGGAAGCTTCCGCTACCCGCCCGAGCCAGGCCCGCGTTCGCACACACAACCTCGGACGCGCCCACGCAGAAAGCAATATTGCAGTGTGATTGTCAGCGAGCTCCCGACTGCTGACTGCTTTTCGCGGCGTCCCACCGCTCGAACCTGGGACCCGCTGATTAAGAGTTCGCGATAACGCAAACAAATTCAAGTACTTAGCTGCACCCGCGTATTGATTTTGCTACAATACACCACAAGGTCACAGTTCGACGCACAGCACACATTGGTCACGCTGTCGGTGAGGGTTGCTAAACAGGTCAGGGCACGATCCGGCTTACCAAGTTTCGGAGCTTCGGCGTGTGCACTTGCTGAAAATGCTCGCGCATAAAACGCTGATAATCGCCTTGCTCCACGAAATGCTCCTTGTACACATAGGCTTGGATCAGAGCATCCATCTTGTCTAGCTCTCGCGCGAGACGTGCCTCTCTCGTGGTCTGCGCCTCAAATTCATTGAAAAGATCACGCACATACGCCAAGTCACGGAGATCGTTATAGCATCCCATTGTTGAGATATAGTCGATTTCTTTGGCCTCATTGACCGAAGATTTATCTTGGGGCAGGTAGTCTCCGATTGAGAACTCTCCAATATCATGGAGAAGCGTCAGCGTGCGAACGTGCGACACATTGATCCCGCTCCACGTTTCATCGCGAGGATCGATGAGAAATTCGGCGAGCAGGGCGCAGCCGAAGCTGTGGGCCGCTACTGTTTCACCATAACGGTCATGGACGAGAATATTCCTCGATTTCCAACCAGCGCGGGCGCCGCCCTTCAAGGCGTATATCGTCATAATGAAATCGAGCGTGTCGAAAGACTCATGCTGCAGATTTCGTCTAATCATGTCGACGTAACGAGGGGTGTTCCCGTCGAGCCGATCGCAGCACTCATCGAGGCTTTCGATCAAGGCGAGGGTGGAGGTACGAGCCTGCTCCGGAAGCAAGCGTGCCTCATGTCGAGCCCGAATAAATGAGAGGTAGGTAACCAACCTGATTTGATTAATCGGGCTTAGCCTGCGCTCCTCCACGCACTTTCGAATATGGCCCATGAGATAGGAAGAGGTGCGGTGCCAGCTCTGATGATCGTCGGAAAACTGGAGGTCGACGCCGATGTCGTCGCTTCGGCGGTCGCCATAATATTCCAAGTGGAAACCCCGGTTGAGGATGTCCTCCAAGGGATCCGCGAAGAGTTTGGAGATATAGGTGTCGGTTGCCTCCTGATCGCCATGGTTGGCCAAGCTGATATAGAGCGAACGCATCGCTAGCCGTTCATAGCGGGTGGCCAAGTCGTCCCGGCGCTTCTGCTCCAGTGACCCCGTTGGCGGTGCGCTCTCAAGAACACCCCTGACCGTTTGCAGGGAGCTGACTGCAGCTGCGCGATTTCGGGGCGAGGTGATGCGGCCCAGGAGATAGAGAGAAAACGAGAGACTATCTATGTCGAGCTCCTCGGCCAGCATCTTTGCCGAATTGAGGAGAGTCTTCTCGATTAGTGGGTCGAGCATGAAGTGCTTGATTGCGGAATTCACGTCGTTGTCGAAAACGATTTGCAGGAACGTCTCCCGATTGATTCTCCGCTTCTGCAAAAGGGAATCGCCGGCGCCCACCGAGGAGAACAGCCAGATGACCGCGCGCGCGATCATGGTCGTTTGCACCAGCCTAGGCTGCCGGGCGAAAATAGCTGCATAAATCGTAGCTACGTCGCCCTGATCCACATCCTCATTGTTATCGAATAGATCCTGCGAGTGTACGCGCAGCGCTTCGATGCAAACCTCCTCATACGGGGGTGATTGACCCACCGGAATTAGCGAGGTCATCGCAGATTCGATGAACTGGCTTGCGGTGCGATGCGCCCGGTAGGCGGGTTTCATGTAGTTTTCGAGAAAAAGTGAAACAACGAAGTGGGTGACATAGTCGAAGCCGAGTTCCCGCAGTTTGTCGAATATCGCTTCGGCCGAGATGAACGCCTTCCCAGAAGGGATGGAGTTGAGAAAACCGACGATTAGCGCCTTGGCCTCGCTTTCGGCGGTCAACGAAACTGCCTTCAGCTCGAATTCGGCTTCGTATGCAATGCCGCCGAGGTAGTTTTCCTCCTCGCGCAGGAGTTGTCCTGTGGAATCGCGGCGCGGATTAGCGCCCTCAGCAAAAACGGTGACCACCTTCAAATTCGAACATGCGCTTCGAACGGCGTTCTGCACGTCGCGCTCGCGACCATCCCCAGCACATCCATCGAACAGGAGCGCGACGGCTGTCTTTTGTGGGTGGCGATCAAGATAAGCGCCAATATCGCGTTTCAACGAGTCTGCGACAAGTTGAAGGTCCGCGGGCTTGGTGGCTTTCAGGATCAGTTCGAGATCGAGATAGAATGCGACATGATGATCGTTTCCCGCGTTGAGGTTCCTGAATGCGAGATAGAGAAGCGCGCTCTTTCCCGAGCCGCTGGGTGCTCTGAGCGAGATTTTGGTGCCGGCGGCCCCGTTACTGATCGTGTCGACGAACTCCTCAGCCGAGCAGCGGGTTCGCCCCCCCTCTGACAACCGTCGCAGATTTGGAAAGCGGCCGATGTTGGCCGCGTTCAGTTCAAAGCTAGCAAAGCTCTGGCCGATGAACTGCGGCACGTAGTGAGTCTGGGCGAGTGCCTCCGGAAAGGTGTCCGAGGCGGCGCTATCCAATTCGGGGCTCCCGGCCGCGGATCGGACGAAGGTTAGGCTCCTGATGGCGGCGGTGAGGACCGTAGCAATGTTTGCAATCGCCCAGCGCCGGAAGGCACCGTTCCCCGCCCGATCGAACGCCTCCTTCTGCTGGTCACCCGGATCACTGATTGCCCGTATTGAAACGAAACGAGGAGCCGGCTCCCCTAGGACGCGCAACGCGTCCGCCAGCGCAGCGCTTTCCATGTCGATTGCTAGCGCGTCTGGAACTTTCGCTCGAATCTGCTTCGTTATAAACGCCTGACTCTTGGCAACGAACGGGCCTGCGACGGCTTGGCCCGAAATGATCTTGGGACGCTCGGAAACATATTCGGGCTTGCACAGCGCTTCGATCGCGATGCGATCGGCTTCGGACAGGATCTCATGCGTTGTGCAATATTCCGACATCGTCGGAAGCGAAAAACTGCCACTGGTATAAAGCTGTTTGATGTCGTTTACCGGTTGCAGGTCGGCGTCAACCAACCGACCTCCAAGCTGTATCTCGAAATCGAGGTCCGCTTCATCCTTGGGCTTGGCCTTCGAGCGATGAGCATAGTTCATAAATTCGACCGGAAGGACGATGTCGCCAACCTTCGCGTCGCCATTGACGATTCCCGAAATACCGGCGTTGATGACATATTCCGGGGAGAATGCCCGGGCCGCTAACGCACCCAATTCGCGCGCGCGGTCGCCCACTTCACCACTTACGAGGAAAACGAGCGTCCTAAGGGTGCCATCGTTGCCGCGGATGCTACCGCGCCGGACCTTGTACCTTTCGAATGGTTCGGCGGCTTGGAGTTCGATTGGCACGTGGCGGAGCAGTGCCTCATGCTCCTCGTCGAGGGCGACGTGGATTAGGACATCACATGGCAATATGCTGTTCGCTTCCACTTTCCCCCCACTAATTTGTGTCTATGCCGTACCATTGCCTTTGGGCAATGTCTTGCACGGCCAATTTTAACTCTGTCGTCCCATAATAATAGATCGGCGTGTGAACTGTGCGGCTGGTTCTCTCGTTCCCTCCTTCGTCGTGACACCAAAGGGTCCTTTCCTCAGTTTCTCGCAAGAGCCTGCTAGGCTGCCAACAGCCCGCTCTGGTCAGAAGCCGAGGTAACAAAGGCGATCGCAACTCCCCAATTTTTCTTATGGAGTACAAGCTGATTAGGGAGCAGCTTGTCCGTCTCGCGCGCACGGGGCGCCATTGCGTCGAGCTGGTCGCGTGAACCTGCCAACTCCCAATCACAGCATTCTCTTGCGTCCGAAGTGATCGCCGATAGCATGCCCCTATGACGCCGGGAGACCTTCTTTTCTTCATCCGGGGCAGACTGGTTGCTCAGCGCACCACCAAGGCGGTCTACGCGGAGAGACTTGCACCGGACTTCTCCATTTTCGACTTTCTCGACACGCGCGAGAACGGGCTTTCACGGGTTATCGCGTGGCTGCTAGACCCTATGGGAAGCCATGCGCAGGGGGAACGGTTCCTCGTCGCGTTCATTGGCTGGCTCGGCCTCGGCGAGGAGTGGAAGGACCGCGCGGCAACGGCCCGCTCCTGGACGGAAGTCTCGACTGGCGCCGGATCACAGCGCGGTTACATCGACATCCTCGTTCGGTGCGGTGGTCGCGCGCTCGCGATCGAAAATAAGCCCTCGGCCCTGGATCAACCACTGCAGGTCGAGCGCTACTTGGACGACCTAGCGGACAAATGCAGGGAGGGGCACTGCCTGCTTTACCTGTCCGGTTCAGGCGATGGCCCATCCGAGTCCAGCATCGCCACCGATCGTGCCGAGGCCGAGATCGACCGCGGCACCTTGGTGGTCCGGGGTTATCCCGCGCTCGTCTCGTGGCTGGAAAGCTGCCTCTCGATGTCCAAAGCAGCGAGTGTGAGCGTCACGATTGAAGGATTGGCAAAGCACGTCAGGAAGGAGTTCATGGGAGTGGGGGACATTCACGAGACTTCCGACCTTGCGCAAGCGGTCTGCGAGAACAGCGGCCTGGTCGATGCCGCCTTGGCACTGCTCGAGGCGGAGCCGTCAATCCGCGCGCGCATCATCGAGAGATTCGACGGAGCGGTCCGTGAAAGGATCGCCGGCCGCAAGGGGTGGCATGTGGTCCGCAGTAACTTAGGTCCCGAGCGCTACAGCGGCCTCCTGATCGGGTTCGCAGCTGAGAGCACGATCGGCTTCGGCTTCCAATTCGACCAAGCCCGCTACGGGTGGCTCTTCTACGGGGTTGCAAGCGAGAACGGACGCGCGCTCCCGCCGCGCACTAAGTCGGTCCTGAAGGCCTTCATGAACTCGGAGTCGGGAACGGAGTACTGGCCGGTCTGGAAGAGCGTCGGACCGAACGATCGGCATTTTCCCTTCGCGAAACAGGCTGACCGTGAGTTCTGGCTGGCGGCATATGACGGCCGCCTTGCCGACATGCTGGTCCGGTTCGTCGAGGAAGCTGAAGCCGCACTGGAGAGCGCCGGTTTGATGGCGGCTGTCCGATCGAGATGATCGGCGACGATCTCGAGACCGGCGAGGGTCAAAGGTGCTGCTCCGCTTTCGGCCTGGTCAAGCCGTGCCGGCCGGACACGCTCGGGGCCGCCGCGCTCGCGTAACGCGCCACTGCCTCGTTGTCCGGCGAGCGCTATCGCTTCGCCGGGGATGTGCATCGTCCGGGTAAGCATTGATCACCCTCCGGTGCCCGTTGCGGCAATCCGGGGCGCACCCCATGTGCCTGGGATGAGCGCCTACGATTTCACGGTCGAGCAACGCCAGGTTCCTGGCCAGCGCCAGCATTGCTGGGTGGCGATCGATGATGCCGACGGGACAGAGATCCCTCTGCCGAAGGGCGGCAACGTCGCCTGGGTCGGTCGCTATCCCGAAATCGTCGTCGCCTATCTCGCCGCTAAGAATGTGACGGCGGTGCTCGATTACAGCCCGGCGCGCGGGGACAACTTCGAACCCGCCTATGAGAAGGACATTCATACCTTCACCTTCAACACGGGCGGTGGAATCGTCGTAAAGGACATTCCCCGCGCTCAGTTTGGACTGTCTCTCCAGCTCTAACCGGACCCGCAGGCTTGAGATGGAACTGTTTGACCTCAATGCCCTCGCCAACGCGACTTCCTTAGACGGTCGGTTCGCAGGGCTATGTCGCGTACATGAAGCAGGTTCTCGAGGAACCGGATCTCGGCGCCGGTCCGCGATGACGAACTTGTTTCCGGGTCGGGCCTCGTGATGATGCCCTCCCTTTACGGAAATGCCTCGTTGGAGACCTCGAACCTATTCGGGGGGTGAAATCGCTTTCCGTCGTCATCGACCACGGCAGGACCGCATGAAACCTGACTTTGCCAAAAAGCCAAGAGATGAGTCTTGGTGGCACTGACCGTTTGAATGCGTGAAGCGGACTGCATTACTGGTATTGGCAGATCGAAGATTTACACCTTGATCGCCAGTGGGAACATCGACGGGATCAAGGTGGGCAACATGACTCTAATCTCTGTGGAAACTCTCAAAACCTTCGTTGATCGGTGCCGTCAGGATTCATGAAGGTGCAAGCGGGGACGCAGGTTCCTACGAAGGCCGAGACCTCCGCCGCTATGAGCACGGGAACTGTGTGGGTTGGATTGGATGTAGGCGAAGAGCGAACGAGCATATGTGTACTTGATGAGGCTGGCGAGCCACTCCACGAGAGTTCCTGCCAGACCACCGCCGAGGACATTGAACAGTCGCTTTCCGCTTATTCGCTCGAGCAGATTGAACTGGTCGCCCTCGAAGCCGGCAGCGTCACACACCTGGTCCGCAAGCTCAGGTTGCGCGGCTATCCGGTCGACATCTTCGAGGCGCGTAAGGCGAGCAAATTCCTCGCCATCCGGCGCAGCAAGACCGACGCTAGCGACGCAAGAGGTCTCGCGGATTTGGCGCGGCTTGGCCGCAGCACCATTTCCCGAGTTCATCTCGCGACTGTCGAGTTTCAGCAGCTGAGGTCTGAGCTGATGTTGCGTCAGCAGCTCATTCGAGTGCGTGTCGCGATAGAGCTTGGGATTCGATCGCGCCTACGGCTCTACGGTCGCACAGTGCCGCTGTCTCGCGTGCGTGGCGCGGTACGGCAGAGCGTCGACGCCGAGACAGCCGCCCTGGTGGAGCAGGAGGGAATCGACCTTCGGTCTCATTTGGCTCCCCTCGTCAACGTAAGCGAGAGTCTTCGCGACTATGTACGTGATGTAGACAAGGAGCTTGAGAAGCGCGCACGCGATAATCCTGTCTGCCGCCTGCTTATGGAGATTCCCGGCGTCGGCCCTCTCTGCGCTTTGTCATTCTACGCCGCCATCGAGGACCCGGATCGCTTCCGCCGGCCGCGCGATGTCGCGGCGTACCTGGGTCTCGTCCCGCGGCGATATCAGTCGGGCGACCTTTCCTTTTCGATGGGCATCACGAAAACCGGAAACAAGCTTGCTCGAAAGAACCTTGTGACGGCTGCCATCGTGATGCGAGGCCTCAAGACCGATTGCGCCCTGCGCGACTGGCACATGGCGCTGCGAGAGCGGAGGGGCGCCGGGCGAGCAAAGGTGGCTGTTGCTCGAAAGCTGGCGATCCTGATGCTGATCATGTGGAGGACCGGCGCTCATTTCGAACCCTATCCGGGCCGCGGATCGGCTCAGGGTCTTTCAGGGTGTGCCATCGTCTGAGGGGAAGCCTCAGCTGTGGTCCGGCTCTCGGAACCTGACGCCTCTTTCGTTTCCGCAAATGCTCTGCCATCGAAGCTGTGGGCGGGCATACTCCGTTCCCTGACACAGGGGCTTTGACCTCGAGCGGTTGTGCGAGAGGCCCTCCCGAGGTGCGTAACGCGCAGGTCGGACTCCGCAAGGTAACACGGGTTTCAGCCCGTCTTTTTGTCCCAGAGCCGGCCTGCGTCGGCACCCTCAGGCTTTCGGGGTGCCCTAGCGGGTTGCAGTCCCTGGCGTGTCGGTAAGGGGCGCGGATGACCCGCGCCGGAGGAAAGGGTGCGGTCCCCGGTCGAGTGACGGGCGCGGAAAGGCCGCGCCGGCTCAATCGGAGACCCGACATGATCAGGACCATCCCACTCAACAAGCTCCTGCCTTCGCCGCGCAACGTCCGGCGCAGCACGGACGAACAGGCCGACCTCCAACTGAAGGCGGATATCGCCGCCCGCGGGCTGCTCCAGAATCTGGTCGTCGCGCCGGCGCGCAAGCCGCGCGGCAGCTTCACCGTGGAAGCGGGCGGCCGCCGCCTTCAGGCGCTGAACGCGCTGGCCGCCGAAGGTGAGCTCGACGCGGCGTACGAAGTGGCCTGCCTCGTCATCGGCGGCGGTGCCATTGCGCAGGAAGCGAGTCTCGCCGAGAACTTCCAGCGCCTCGCGATGAACCCGGCCGATGAGTGCCTCGCCTTCGGCCAGCTGATCGAGCAGGGCGCGGACGTCGCGGGGATCGCCCGGCGCTTCGGCCTGACCGTCCGCTTCGTCGAGGGGCGACTTCGGCTCGCCGACCTCGCTCCGGACGTCTTCGAGGCGCTCGGAGCCGGTGAAATCGCACTTGACGTCGCCAAGGCCTATGCGGCGACGCCCGATCGCGAGCGGCAGGCCTGGGTGTTCGAGCAGGTCGGCCGCGGCTATTCGGGGACGCATCCCGACAGCATCCGCCGGATGATGACCCAGGCGACCGCCAGCGCCACCGACCGGCGCGCGCGGTTCGTCGGTGAGGACGCCTATGTCGCCGCAGGCGGCCGGATCGAGCGCGACCTCTTCTCGGAGGATCAGGCGACGCGCTGGCTGGACGTCCCGCTGCTGGAGCGCCTCGCGGCTGAGAAGCTCGAGGCCTTGGCGACGGAAGCGGCGAGCGAGCACGGCCTCGCCTGGGTCCGGCCCACGCTGGACACCTGGATTGGGGGTCATCTGTTGGCGGGCCTGCGGCACGTGCCGGTAGAGGTCGCGCCGCTGACCGAGGGCGAGGACGTGCGAATCGAGGCGCTTGAGGCCGAGATCGAGGCTCTCGCCGCCACCCTCGAGGACGAGTCCGCTGCCGACGAGGCAGGCGAAGCCGCCGCGGTGGAGATCCAGTTCCGCAACGAGGCGATCCGCGCGATCGTCGACAAGCCGCCATTGCTCGACCCGGAGCTGCGCGCCGGCGCCGGCACGTTCCTGTTGCTCGGCGACGACGGCCGGCCGCGGCTGCACACCTCTTATTACAATGAGCAGCTGCCTGACGAGGATGACGGGGACGAACCCGGCGCGGAGCGACCGGACTCCTGCGTCGGTGATGGCGCCGAGCAGGAACGCGACTTCGCAGCTCCGGCTAGGTCGGCGCTGTCGCAGCGGCTGCGGGAGGAGCTGTCGATGCAGCGGCGCGACATCCTCGCCGCCAATGTCGCGGCCGAGCCGGGCCTGGCGCTCGACCTCGCCATCTTCCTGATGGTCGATCCGGTCGACGGCTATACCTCGGAACCCAGTGGATCGTCGCTGATCGCGCGGCATCCGACCGACCCGGTGCTGGACTTCAAGACGCCGGACGCTCCCGCGACCATCGCCCTCGCGCGTGTCGCGGAGGGGCTCGATCGAAGCTGGGCCACCCCCGACACTCGCGCCGAACGGTTCGACGCATTTCGCGCGCTATGCGACGAGGCGCGGGCTGCATGGCTGGCGCATACGGTCGCGCGCACGCTCGAGGCAAGGCTCGGTGGCGGCGAAGCGGGTGGGTGCCCGTTCCACGACCATCTCGCGCGGCTGCTCGACATCGACGTCGCCTCATGGTGGCGCCCGCGCGGGGCGACCTGGTTCGACCGGGTGCCGAAGGCGCTCGCGCTGGACGCCTTGGCCGAGATCGGCGGCCCGGCATTCGCGGCCCGCTACGCCAAGGCGAAGAAGGCCGAACTCTCCGAAAGCTGCGAGCGCATCTTCGCCGGGGAGTTCGTCGGCGAGGCCGAGGTCAAGGAGGCCGCTCTGGCCTGGGCGCCTGGTGTCATGCGGTTCACCGCGCCACCGGTCGAGGACGCCGCGAAACCGCCGGCGCGTGATTTCGATACTCCGCCCTGGGAGGATGCGCCCGAGGACGAGAGTGGAGAAAGCGTCATGGACGAGCGGATCGAGGAAGCGGCCTGACGCCTCTTCCGTCCTGGCGGGCGGCCCCCGGTGGCCGCCCGCTTCTTCCCCTCGGCACCGGCCGGGGGCGGCGAACGGGGACGTGAAGTCCCGCGAACCGGACCTAGTCAGAACTGGCCAGAGGCGCTGTCCAAAGGGCTATGCGGGCAGCTCCCTACTATCCGACGCAATCGACCCCGATCAACGCGCCTAGCCGAGGGCCTCACTGACCTGCCGGCCAGCACCCGTTCCGGACGGGCGGCCGGCGCCTCACAGGAGATTGGCGACCATGGCGCGCCGGTCGGAACAGATTGCCTCCCGGTTTCCCCGCCGCCCCCAACCCGTGCCGAGCCCTTCATCGGAGAACGACCATGGCGAACGATCGTCCGCCCATCGATGCCGGCCGGATCGAACGCGCCGCGCGCTGCCTCAGCCCGTGCGAGCGCGAGGTGCTGGTGCTGAGCGCGTCCGAGAAACTCGGTCTCGACGCGGTTGCCGAGCGGCTGGGTCTGAGCGCCGCTGAGGCGCGGAGGCTGCTCGCGAATGCGCTGTGCAAGCTCGACCGCGCGCTTGAGCGCCAACAGCGGCCATGGTGGCGGTTCTGGTGACCGGCTTCGCTCGCTTGGTGAGGGAGTGAGCCCCCCGCTTCTATCGCTTGAATATGTCCATGAAGCTGATCGTGCCGCTGAACAGGGCATGGGCGACCAGCTGCGACCGGCTCACAGCGTCGTAATTGGCGCGGGCTTGCTTCACATATTGATGTACGGTTTCCGGGCTGATCCCGAGGATCGTTGCGATCTCGGAATCCGACTTTCCGCGCGCGACCCAGATCAGGCAGTCGCGTTCGCGATCCGAGAAGCGAGCCGGATCACTCAGCTTCTGGTGCTCGTGCTTCACAAGGCGCCGGGCGGCCTCGAAGGCAAACGCGCCGACCAACTGCGCCGTAGCTAAGTGCTCTGCCTGCACGGACCGGCCCCGAGCCGTCGCGAACGAGCAGGAGCCGTTGACGTCACCGGGCACATGCGCCGGGACAGTGAAGCCTGTCCCGAGGCCCTGCCTTGCCGCGGCCTCCATCAGGCGGTGATCCCTGCGAGTGAGTGGGATCATCCGGGGCAGTTGTGACCAGGCGAACCCCACCGCGGTCGTCTGGCAGGCGCGGTGGACCGGATCGGTCCGCCCGAGATGGTGGCGGTCGTAGTAGCGCTCCCATTCATCCGGATAGTTGTGGATGCGGATCGCGGGCTCGGACGAGCTGCGCAGATCCACATGGTGGCTGAGCGCGAAATGATTGAAGCCCAGCTCCTTCGAGATTTCCGCAAGGATCGCGCGCAGATCAGCCTGGGTGCCAACGGAGCTCACATCATCGACAAATGCACCCACTCGCTCGAACATGCTGAACCGTTGCGTTCCGCACGGTCACGAGAGACGCCCCAAGCGCGCCGGATCCACGTGCCGCCCTCCTAAGGCCACGTCCCGGTATCTCACTCCGCAACGTCGCCGCCAGTGGCTGCGTCCGCGCTCGCCGACAAGTCGGCGAGCTTGACCGCGCTGCGACTATGGCAGGAGATGCCGTGGTCGCGCAATTCCCCCAATTGGGGGAATGGCTTAGCGATCTAAATCGTAAGGACAGAGGGAAGGGAGCTTCCGTATCGCGGCTCGGCAGGAGCCGGTTAGATTTCGGAGACTCCCGATGAAACATGCAGTCGGCCGGCCTTCGCCGGCGGAAACGATTACAGCCGCCATAGTGGAGCGGCTCGAGGCAGGCACGCGGCCTTGGGTGCAGCAGTGGACCGGCGCGTCGGTGTCACGGCCGTTGCGCGCCTGCGGCACGCCTTATCAGGGCATCAATGTCCTGTGGCTCTGGATGGCGGCCGAAGCCGCAGGCCATGCTTCGCCCTTCTGGATGACCTATCGGCAATCACGGGTGCTCGGAGGCCAGGTCCGGAAGGGCGAACGCGGCACAGTCGCCATCTTCTACCGCGCCTACAGGCAAGAGGAGGCCGGCGAGGCCGAGGAATCCGAAGATCGACGGACGCGCCGCGTCCTGAAGAGCTTCACGGTGTTCAACGCCTGCCAGATCGACGGGCTGCCGGACCGGTTTTTCCCGGAACCGCGGCCACTCCCGCCACCGACCGCGCGCGATCATGCCCTCGACCGCTTCTTTGCGGCGGTTCCCGCGACGATTCGCCACTGGGCAGCGAAGGCCTACTACTCCCCCGTGCTGGACCAGGTGACGATGCCGGAGCCCGGTCTGTTCAGGGATCTGGACCACTACCGTGCGACGCTCGCGCACGAGCTGTCGCATTGGACCGGCCATGAGAGCCGGCTCGCGCGTCAGATGAGCGGGCGGTTCGGCAGCGAGGCTTACGCGATGGAGGAGCTGGTGGCGGAGCTTTCCTCCGCGATCCTCGGGGCGGAGCTTGGGCTCCCGGTGGATCATCTGGACCATCATGCCAGCTACCTCGCTTCGTGGCTCAAGGTGCTGAAGGCCGACAGCAGGGCTATCTTCACGGTTGCGACCAAGGCGGAGGAGGCAGCGTCGCTGCTCCTGCGGCTGGGACGGCGGGAGGTCTCCACGGCTCCGCTAGCGACGCTCCGGCAGAGTGCCCCGAGGCAATAGCAGCCTGAACGGAGCCGCTCCTGGGTGTGGCCGGGTTCGGCGCGGGAGAGGCCCTGCCCCGGCGGCGGTAGACCGCAACCCGCTTCGCCTGCGGCCCGTGTTGGCGTGCCGCTTCGCGGCAGCCTGCCCGCGCCAGCCGCGGCTTCGAGGTTTCCGGCCGCTGCGCGGCAGTGCGGTCCGCCGCCTCATGCCGGGGCTTCGGGCTCCCGGCGCCGATCCCCGGCGCGTTTTCAGGAGAGCCTGCCATGCACACCACCCTTGCCGCCCAGCTCGCCGCGCTGGAACTCGGCCACCTCAACATAGCCGCGCTCGATCGGACTCCTTGCACCGACCCCCTCGATGGCGAAGTCGCCGAGCAGACGCTCGTCGCGGTCTGGTCCGACCTGTTCGCGCTCTTCCCCGACACCGCTTTGGAAGACGATGCCGAGGAGCTCGGCTGGGCCTTCGTGAACCTCTTCCACCGGGCGGCGCTGAAGCGGTCCGGGCAGATCGACCGCGCGACCGACGAGATTAGATGCCTCATCGCGTCCGGAGACGGCTCGGAGGTGCACTCCTCCCAGCTCGAGAATGAGATCGCCCATGCGCAGTCGGCCGAGGCTTCAATGTTGGCGCTGGAGCACCTGCGCGAGACCGCCGCTCGCCTCTACCTCAATGAAACCGGTCACTCCTGGCGCCCCGCCGGCGGCTCCCGGGCCAACCACGGCGCGGCGCTGACCTCCGCCGTCGTCGACGGCCGCGACTTCCTGCGGGCACGGGTCGAGAGCCGCCGCAGGGCGGTCACGCCGGAGGGCACTCCGGTGGTGTTTGCCGGAGGCCGCCTCTCGTTCCCGACTGACGAGCAGGCCAAGACATTCGCGGGCAATGTCTGGGACACGCTCGACAAGGTCCGCGAGCATGTCGCCGACCTGGTTCTCGTCCATGGCGGCGATACCAAGGGCGCGGATCGGCTCGCCGCTTCCTGGGCCGAGCGGCGCAAGGTGCCGCAACTGACTTTCTCGCTGGACCGGCGGCTTGGCCAGCGCGCCGGGTTCAGGCGCAACGAGCAGATGCTTTCGCTCAATCCGCGCTACGTAGTCGCGTTCGCCGGCAACGGCGTTCTCGAGCGCCTGGTCATCCAGGCGAAGGAGAAGGGCATCTCCGTCGTCGACCGGCGCGGGCCGCTCGGCCTGCATCCGAAGCACGCAGCCCGCATTGCCGCCGCCTCTGCATAGCCGGATTCGCTGGACCGGCTCCGGCCGGTCCAGCTCGGCTTTGCGTCGGTGGAGGGCCTCGACAACTAACCGATCGGGAGGAGAGGTCGCGTCCGAGATGTGACCAGCGGCTTGCATCCGCAGCCAGAAACGGGAACGACAGCGTCATGAAATCGAGCATCGATCATCTTCCGCAGGTTCAGCAAGACGAGCTCGCGCGCGTCACGCGAATCCTGATGACCGAGTTCGAGGAGGTGATCGGGCGTGCCACGCAGCCTTGGCGGCGGAACGGGAAAATCTACAAGATCATCCTGTTCGGCAGCTACGCCCGCGACGATTGGGTCGACGAGCCCGACAATGGCTATCAATCCGATTTCGATCTGCTGATCGTCGTCAGCCATAGGGACCTGACCGAGATCGCGGATTATTGGTACGTCGCCGAGGACAAGATCCTGCGCGACCAGGCGATCGGCCGGCTCGTCAACATCATCGTCCACTCGATCGACGAGGTGAACAGCGCGCTCAGGCGCGGCGAATATTTCTGGATCGACATCGTCCGGGACGGGATCGCGATCTACGAACTGCCGCGGCACGAGCTGGCCACGCCTATGCCGCTGACGCCCGCCGACGCCTACACGATGGCGGGCACGTATCTCGAGGACTGGCTCGGGAAGGTCGACGACGCGATTGAGATTGCCCAGTTCTGTGTCGAAAAGATGAAGTGGAAGGATGCAGCGTTCACCCTGCACCAAGCCACGGAACGGGCATACGACTGCTTCCTTCTGGTGCGGACCCACTACTTTCCCCGGTCGCACAACATCAAGTTCCTGCGGTCGCTTGCGGAGGACAACGAGCCCCGTTTGATCGATGCCTGGCCGCGTGTCACCAAGCTTGATCGGCGTCGCTTTGAGCTCCTGAAGCGGGCCTATGTCGAGGCGCGCTACTCCGCGAATTACGAGATCAGCCGCGAGGATCTCGATGCCCTGACGGGCTGTGTTCGCCGGCTCCGCGATCTTGTCGAGGCGATTTCGCGCGAGCGCCTAGAGGAGCTGCGGATCGCTGCGGGGCCCGCCGTAGCGACCTAAACAGGACGGCGCGCAAGCACGTCTCGGATCGATCCTCAGGACCATTGAGCGTCCTTGTCACTAGCCGCCAGACCTCCCGATTCCTCCTTCCAGCCCCTCTTTGTCTCGGTTGCTTCGGCCCGCAACCCGCGGCCCTTCGGCCCGTGTTGCCCTGCGGGCTGCCCGCGCCGGCCTTGGCCCGGGGTTCCCCTCCAGCTTCGCCTTCGGTGCGCGCCGCCGCTTCGCCTCGACTCTCCCGGGGCTGTCGATCGGGGTGGTCCCGGCGACGAATTCAGGAGACACGAACATGACCAACATCGTCCTTCTCGTCGGCAATCTGGGCGCCGACCCAGAGCTTCGCTCGGCCAACAACGGCACCGACATCGCCGTTTTCAACCTCGGCACCAGCCGCCCCAGGCGCGACGCCGAGGGCAAGACCTACAAGGACTCGAGCGGCTTCACCGCCAAGGATACCGAATGGCACCGCGTCACCTGCTTCAACGGGCTCGGCCGGATTATCGCCCAGCACGCCTCCAAGGGCATGCTCGTTTCGGTCAAGGGTCGCCTCCACTACACCAAGTGGACCGACCGCGAGGGCATCGAGCGCTACGGCTGCGAGGTCATCGCCGACGATGTCCAGTTCCTCAGCCGGCCGCGCCAGGCCGCCAGCGACGGCGCCGACAATCAGCAGGACGTCGACGAGGACGTGCCGTTCTAGGTCCGGCACTTTTGCCCCGGCGGCTTCGGCCGCCGGGGCTTTTCTTATGCGAGCGGCCGAAGAAGAAAGAGGGCGGGGGAGGGGCTTTTCTCGTGAGAGGCCCAGTGTGGCGGGCGGCGAAGCGGCTGATCAAGGATGCGCGGTACCCCCAATTTGCTTCGCAAATCGGCTCCCCCGCGCCCCGCTTCGCGGCGCCTTCGGCGTCCGTGACAGCCGCTCCGCCGCCCGCGCGATTTGCTCCGTCTTCGATTGGAAGGCGACGCAAAGGAGGCGGCAATGAACAAGATTACGACGATCGGACCGAGGTGCGGTGACGTTCAAATGGACGCGATCCGGGCTGAATTCGGAGCGGTGATTGCGGAGCGGATTCTGGAAGCTGAAGCCGCCGACTTTCTCTGGAATGCTCGAGTCCAAGAGCGCTATTTGGGGCAGCATTTTGACCTCATCTGCGGTGAAGAGGATGCGTCCCAGGACATCTCACGCATCGCGTTTCTCAGCCTTTTCGATGGCGCTTGGTACGCTGGAATCGGCCTCGTGGACGGTGATGGGGTGGCGGTTGATCTGCTCTGGAAACTTCGGTTCGAGAGCCTTTTCGAAGCGGAATTGGCCTTCGATAGGGTGCGATGAGGCATGCAATTTGAACCGGCGGGAGCGGCGCGAGACGGCGTCGCTTCCGCTTTCTTTTTGCTCGTTGCGCAAGAGATCCCAGGTGCCGCTTCAGGGTGGGCATGCGGGGATGTCCTAGGACTCTGTTGGTGGGGGGCAGAGGGGAAGAAGGGATGGCAAGATTAAAGCAGTGCCTCTCCGAGGCCCTGAAAGTGGCGTCTGCACATCGTTTTTTGTGGAGGCATGCGAAGGCGCATGCCTCCATTTGCTTCAGAAGTGGTGGTTTTCTGCGGCGAAATGTGGAGGACCTTGAAGCCGGTCCCTAAGCTCGCCTCATATGCTTGCGATGGCGCAGGAAGAGGATTTCGAGCTCTGGCTCGGCCGCATCGGTGACCGCGGACGCGGGAGCGGCAAGCGGTTCGCCAACCGCATTCGGCAGGCGGCTCAGCTTGCCGGCGGACCCAGGGCGCGTGGCGGTGCTCGGACATTCGACGGCAGCCGCATCGGCCGCGGTGCCGGCGCCGGGCGCCTGCTGTCGAGTGGGCCAAGGTATAGAGGACGGACGGCGCGGCGCGTGGTGGTGAAGGCCAGCATCGTGAAGCTCGGCCGGAAGGGTCTGGCGCGAGCGACGGCGCACATGCGCTACCTGCAGCGGGACGGGACGACGCGCGAAGGGGAGCGCGGTGCGCTCTATTCGGAGCGGGAGGACCAGGTGAACGGAAAGGACTTCGTCGCCAGGGGCGAGGGAGACCGCCACCAGTTCCGCTTCATCGTCGCGCCGGAGGATGGTTCGGAATATGAGGACCTGAAGCCCCTCGTCCGAAGGTTCATGGCCCAGGCTGAGAAGGATCTCGGGACGAAGCTCGACTGGGTTGCCGTCGATCACTTCAACACGGGCCACCCGCACAGCCACGTCATCGTCCGTGGCAAAGATGATCGCGGCAAGGACCTGATCATCGCCCGCGAATATCTGACGCAGGGGCTGCGCGAGCGGGCGGCCGAGCTGGTCAACCTGGACCTGGGGCCGCGGACCGGGCGGGAGATCTTTCGCTCGGAGCTCCGGGAGGTCGAGCAGGAGCGGCTCACCGGCATCGATCGGCGGCTGATCAGGTCGATGGACGCGGAGGGGCTGGTCGAGCCGCGTCGTGGAAGCTGGGTTGAGCAGGACCTGCGGACGGCGCGGCTGCGGACGCTCTCGGGGATGGGACTGGCGAGCGAGCAACGCGACGGCCGGTGGAAGCTCGATCCGGAGCTGGAGAGGACGCTGCGGGAGATGGGCCGGCGCGGCGACATCGTGCGGACCATGAACCATGCTCTCCAGGTCGCCATGCAGCCGCGGGCGCCCCAGGACCAGGCCATCTACGATCCCGACGCACCCGGTGCACGACCGGTGGTGGGTCGGCTGCTCGCGTCCGGTTTGGCGGACGAGCATGCCGATCGGCGGTTCCTCATCGTCGATGGAGTGGATGGGCACACCCACTATGTCGACGTAGGAGCCAGCATCCTAGACGCGCGGCCGGGTGCGATCCTCCAAGTCGAGCCCCGGCAGGCGGGCGTGCGGGAGGTGGATCGGACGATTGCCGCGATCGCCGGCGCCAGCAAGGGCTGGTACAGCGTCGAGCTTCATCGGTTCCGCGATCCCAGGGCGAGCGAGCCGTTCGCCACGGCGCATATCCGCCGGCTGGAGGCGCTGCGCCGCAGCGGCCTTCCTGTCGAGCGGGAGGCCAATGGCTACTGGTTGATCCCTCCCGATTACCTGCAGCGGGTCGAGGCGCACGAGCGGCGGCTTCGGGCGAGAATGCCGGTGACCGTCGCGATGCTCAGCGGTGACCGGCTTGATCTTCTCCCCGAGCGAGACGGAGCGACCTGGCTCGACCGAAAGATCACTGCTGAGCAGCCGGTGGAGCTCGGGCGGGGATTCGGTGCGGAGGTTCGAAAGGCGATCGACCGGCGCATGCAGTGGCTGGCGGCGCAGCGGCTGATCGATCTGGAGGGGGAGGACTACCGATTAAAGTCCGATCTTGTGGACCGGCTGGAGAGGCGGGAGCTCAGGGCCGCCGCGGCGAAGATCTGGCGCGAGAGCGGGCGAGCCTTCCGCGAGCACGAGATCGGCGATCACGTGGAGGGGATCTGCCGTGGCCCCGTCCAAATCGGCGACCGGAAGTTTGCGTTGGTCGAGCACTCGCACGAGTTCAGCCTGGTGCCTTGGCGACCAGTGCTGGAGCGGCACATTGGCCGTGAGATATCCGGCATCGTGCGTGGCGGCGGGATCAGCTGGACGATCGGCCGTGAGCGTGCCGGGCCCCAAATTGGGTTCTGAGGGCTGATCTGCGGCGAGGATGCAGCATGGTGCGCCCTTAGCGCTGTACCGCCATTCCGCCGGTGCAGGCATGATCGGCCGGTCGCATCGCTTCCCTCGGAACCGCAGCTGTCATGAAGACCTTCAAGACCCGCCACCAATTCTATTTGCCGGATGATCTTTCGGAGGCCCTTGACCGGCTCTGCTCATCGTCAGGCTCGTCCAAGACGGCCGTCCTGACGGAGGGGCTGAAGGCCGTGCTCGAGCGGCGTGCCGGCCATGAGCTGGACCAGAGGTTCGGCGTACGGCTTGATCGAATGAGCCAAGGCCAAGAGCGGCTCGAAAACAAGGTGGATCTTCTTGCTGAGGCCTTCGGCACGTTCGTTCACCATCAGCTGACGATGGTGGCTCACCAGCCGCCGTTCGACGAGGAGACGCGGCAGCTCGGGCTCAAGCGCTATCAGGCGTTCATCGATTTGGTGGGGCGGCGGCTGGCGTCGGACTCGAAGCTGCGCTTGGCGAGCGTCAGTCAGCAGTCGTCTGAATAGCGAAGGATCGTCGGTGGAGGATTCCAGGCGGCGTTCCCGAGCGGCCGGGAGTGGTGGAAGGCGGAACGTCCGCTTCGGAGGGCGAACCCGCATTTAAGCGGCCGTTCGTTCAGGCTTGGCCGATGGGCAGCTATGCGCCCCATGACGGTCATTTCGTCTCGCCGAATCCTCCTGAAAGCAGCCGTTGTCCCCCGACGCATTGCCCCTTTGTCTGCCTTGTCAGCGCTTCAGCGAGGCTCCTTGCTGCTCTATACGCCCAATGACTGACGCCAATTGCTTGCATGATGGAGCGATCGTTTGCACATCGTATCGATGCCGGAGGAGGAACGCGGACAGGACGAGGAGCGCGGCTCGAGTCCGGCGTCGCGCGGCGGTGCCGGGACTTATATCGAGGGCGAGCTCGGCGCCTTCTATCTGTTGTCGATGCTGGCCGACATCCCTGCGCATGGCCTGCCCAACGCCCGGATCACCAAGGTGCGCTTCCAGGGCAGCGATCTCGGGTACAAGCTCGACGACCTCGTCATCCATGGCATCAGTAAATCGGGCGACGCGCTCCTGGAAATTCAGTCGAAGCGCGACATCACCTTCTCGCCCGGCGACGCGGTCTACAAAGATGTCGCGAGCCAAATTGCCAAGAGCCAGTCCACTGAAGTGCCGGAGGATCGCCATTTTCTCGGGATTGCCACCCAGCGCACCAGCCGCAAGATTTCTGGCGCCTATCAGGACGCGTTGCGCTGGGCTGCGACGGCAGACAATGCCGGTCAATTCTACAAGCGCCTGAACGCCAAGGGCGTCGGCAACAGCGATATGCGTGCGTTCGAAGCGACAACGCGCGCGAACCTGATTGCCGCCGGCGTTGCCGATGACGACGAAGCCATCTGGAGAATCCTGCGGCGTGTGCTGATCCTCGAATTCGACTTCGAGTCCAGCGTGCCGCTCGCCCGCACCTATGGTCTTTTGCTGGCGAGCCAAGTACTGGCCGATGAGGATGTCGGCCGCGCCGACGCGTTGTGGCGCACCCTTATCGAGATCGCGATTGAGACGGGTACGACCGGTGGCGCGCTCGATCGCGATACGCTCAAGCGGAAAATCGGCGGGGCTGGTTTCAAGCTCGCAGGCGACCGCGACTATGGTTCTGCGCGAGTCAAGTTGGCCGAGATGGCGCAGATGACGCTGGACTCGATCGGCACCAAGGTTGGGGGTGTAAACCTGCCGCGGCTGACTACGGTCGGCGCGCTCGACGATGCTCTTGATGCGGGCCGCTATGTTGAAATCCGGGCAGCGCCGGGTGTCGGCAAGTCATGGGTCATGCGGCACAGTGCTGAGCGGCTTGCGCGCCAATCGCCAATTGTCGTGCTCGACCCCAACCGGACGCCGGCCGGCGGCTGGATCGCGCTCGCGGGCCTCCTCGGTGTCCCCGGCACGGCGGCCGCGTTCCTGACGGATCTCGCCGCAAGCGGCGGTGCGCTCATCTTCATCGATGGCATCGACATGTTCGATGATGTGGGCCGGCAACGCACCATCGAAGACTTGCTCAGGGCTGCTGCCAAGATTCCCGGTTTCCGGGTGGTGGTCACAGCGCGCGCTGCTGCCGATTCCGACGTCGTGCCTTGGCTCAATGATGAGATCGTCGACGCGTTCGGAGGCGCGCAGCACGTGCCGGTCGGTAGCTTAAACGATGACGAGGTCGCCTTTCTCGTCGACCATGCGCCGGAATTGAAGGCACTGCTTGATCCCGAGCATCCGGCCGCGACGATCGCGCGTAATCTCTATCGGCTGTCCCGTCTGCTTAAGGTGCCGAGCGCGACCGAGGTCCGGACCGAGGCGCAGCTCGCTGACCGTTGGTGGAAAAGCGCGGACGGCGCGCCACCGGCCGATGTGCGCACGGGGCGACGGTTGCTCGAGCGCCTCGCCAACGACGCGTTGCGCGGCGACGGCATCGTCTTGATGCAAACCGATTCCACCGCTCGGTCACATCTGCAAAATGCGCTTACGCTCAAGGAAGTCCGCCCCGATCAGCTCGATTTCTATCACGACGTGCTGCGCGACTGGGCGGTGGGCAGCTACATCGCCGAAGATCCGGCGCGACTGAGCGGCTACGATCTGACGCGGCCGGTGTCCGCCCGCATCGCGAGGGGTATTCAGTTTGCCGGTCGCCTCGCCCTGGAGCTCGGCGCCGATTGCGGCGCGTGGACTGCCCTGCTCGCCCATTTGTCGCCGCCGGGCGCCCATGGGTCCTGGCGGCGCCAAGCGATGCTGGCGGTGACGCGATCGGAAGCGCGGCGGGAGCTACTCGAGAAATGCGGCGAGCAGCTGCTGGCAGACGGTGCTGCGCTGTTCAACGAACTCTGTACTACGATTACCGCAGTTGAGACGCAGGCGACCATCGACGTGCTGCAGATGTCGGCGGCCGTTACCGCTGAATTGCCGCGATCGTATCGGACCAACACGACCGGCTCTGCGATCGTCGTGCTGCTCTGGGTCCTCGACCATAAAGACGAGATCCCGCTTGAGGCGATCGGTGCAGTGACGGGGCTGGTGGAGATCCAGCTTCATTTTCTGAAGAGCTTCCCGATTTTCGCGAAGCCGACGGCGGCGATGCTATTTGGTTGGTTGCGGCAGCTCGATGTGCGTGACAAGCCGGTGACGATCCCCGGCGGTCGCGGCAATAGCCGGTCAGCGAGCGACTTGCGCCGACAGACCATCGATAAATTGCGCATGATATCGCTGCTGCTCGGCGAGCATGCACCAGACGAGATGAAGGCCTATCTGAAGGAGATTGCCGGCGAACGCGGGGACCACAAGGTCAAGGACATCCGCATGTTCAGCCAGGTCATAGCTCCTGTCGCGCCGGCAGAACTGGCCGATCTCGTGCTCGCTACGCTCGTGCAGAAACGCTTTCCGGACCGGCGGTCGTCCACGCGCAGGGATAGGGCGCTCGGACATAGCGACAGCGACTACTTGCCGCCATCGCCCGCCCAACCGCCTTTTTTCGATCTGCTGGAGGCGGCACCGGCCGAGGCCTTGCGGCTGATCCGAACTCTGGTGGCCGAAGCGGTCGACTATTATTCGGGCGGTCGCATGCCAGCCAATGACGGCTTCACGCTGATCCTTGAGGGCGGGCCGCGTTTCTTTCCCTGGCGCAACAGCTTCTTCTGGTCGCGTGACCAGTCGAACGACTATTCGGTGGCATCGGGGCTGAAGGCACTCGAGGCGTGGAGTCAGAAGCGGCTCGACGACGGCGAGTCCATCGAGGCCGTGCTCGCCGACATCCTTGGCCCCGAAGGAAGCTGTGCCGCCTATCTGCAGGTGGCGATCGACGTCCTGTTATCGCACTTCGAAACGTCGCGTGACGCGCTCGCGCCGTTCATTGCCAACCCGGACATCCTGGCGATCGACCAATCCCGGAGCAGTCACGACATGCACGGCAGCAGCATCGAAACCTTCGGCATGGGCGACGAGCCGGTTGGCAAGGTGCAGCTTGCCGATCTGCGGGCCCGACTGTCGCGCAAGGTTGCGCTGGTCCACGTGATTCCCAACTACATTGACGACGACCCTGTCGCCGACCGGCTGCGCGCGCAGCTCGGTGCTGAGGTGGAAAAACTCGAGCCGTTCGACAAGCATTCGAGCTGGGTCGACCCGCGGTTCATCGGTCGCTTCGTACACCACGCGCTACAGGGATCGAACTGGATCAAGCATGACGACGGCACCCGCCGCCACCAGCCGTCGCCCGAGCTGCTTGCGCACCTGGAGCACATGAACGGGCAACACGCTGAAGCGGTGAGCTCGATCGACGCGGAATCGCGCATCAATTTGGCGATCGAGGGCGGTGAACACGCCACGCCGGAGACCGCGCGCATGGCAATCGACTATGCCAAGGGCGCACTCCCTGACGACACCGATACCGACGCCCTCAAGTCGCGTTCGACCCGGCTGATCGCCACGGCGCTGCTCGCGGCGCGCGACGGCGACGATGCTCTGCTCGATGAACATGAAGCGTGGATCCGGCAAGTCATTGCGATCGCGTTGGAAGAGAACGCGGATCGCCATGGCTCAGGCAAGCTGCTGCAATTTCATCGACCGGCGATGGCGGCGCTTGCGCTGATCCAGCTGTGGGCACGGCAGCGCAAAAAGGCCGACCATGACGCACTGGTCGCGCTTGCCGCACGCCGGGATCGTGGTGCCGTCCTCGCTTTTGAGAAGGCGGCCGGCCGTATTCTCGAGCTCGAGCCCAAGCTCCTCAAGGCAGCGATGCGCGCGGCTTATTCGAGCGTGACGTGGCGCTGGCACGATTATGACGAGGACGAGGCGCTGCAGCGTGCGTTCGAAGACGCGCGCGATGCTGCGACGGCGGCCGCGATCGCCGCGGAGATCGCGTGGCTGGACGGTGGAGCGGAACCGGATTGGCCCCAATGGCCGCAAGAAGAGCCCGTCATCCGCCAAGGCTCACGCATTCGAGTGTCGGGACCGGTCACGAAGGCGAATTTCGATGCGGGGCTCGCCGACGATATCGTCCCGAGTCGGCCAAACTGGATGCTCCATGTCGACAGCGGCGCTGCCGCACACTGGCTATCGATCATTCGTAATGCGCCGAAGGGTTTTATCGGCTGGGCGCAGGAAGTCAGGGTAGCCTATGCCGACTGGACCGGTCGGATCAATGGGCTGGGGCTCTCGATCGACGTGGAGATCGACCGTGAGCCGTCAGCGTGGAACTCCGAATATTACATCCTGTTGGCAGAACATTTGGTCGATGCGGCCGAGCCGGTGTTCGAGGCTGACGTGCGCCAAGTGACCGACCTGCCGGACAATGCCTTCGGCGATATCGCGCCAGTCATGCTCCAGGCGGCGGACGCGATCTATTTCAATGATCCGCAGCGCCCGGCGGAGCGGTCAGTCGAGCTTCGCAAGCGGCTCGGCGCGCGGGTGATGGCGCTCAGTCGTTGGCAGCATGTCTACGAACCCGGACGCGCCAGCGTCGATATGGAATCGGCGAGTGTCATCGCGAAGATATTTTTCAACAACTATAATCCGTTCAGTCGAACCTCCAGCTATTTGCCGCCAGCGTTGTTCGATCGGGTGGATCCGTTGCTCGATGCGCTTCGACCGCTACTGCCCGGCGGCCCGACCTCGTTCGTGGCGCTGTGCACGATGAACCTGCTACTGGTCACACCGCGGGCGCGCCATCTCGACTTCCTGCTCACGGCGGTGGATGCGTGGTTCGATCGGACGGACGCGGTTTCGATGTGGTTGTCGACCGGGGTGGGCGCCCAGGTTATCAAATGGTTCGAAGCCGCGTTCACCGAGGATCCGAGCCTACTCGGGCCTGCTCATCCTTCCCGTATCGGGATCGATGGCGTGCTTGGTAAACTGGTCGGCGTTGGCCTAGCGCAGGCGCACGAGCTGGAGCAGCAGGTAGCAGCGGTGGCTGCCCCTTCGTCGCCGCAAGCCGTTGCCGCCCGCCGGCACGATTAGCACGCGCACGGGCTTTGCGCGGGGCAAGGGACGCGAGGCGACATTGCTGGTCTCGATCCAGTGGCAGCTCCTCATCTGTTCGTGCTTCCCAAGATCGGCTAACAAATCTAGCTTGCCTCGATGCGTTGTTCTATGTTCGTTCCGATACTTTCGGAGTTAGGCAGGTGCAGGTTCCCGAAGCGACGGACATGGGCGAGCTCTACGCCGAATTGCCGGGGATGACGGTTCGGGAGCTGAAGGCCTCGAGCGTCGACCGCGACGCCCACAGGTCCTCGTCAGTGGCTCAGGCGCGGCGGGACATGAATGCGTTTCCCGGGCACGTCGA
The DNA here is from genome assembly GCA_036525215.1 of Allosphingosinicella sp. Taxonomy (GTDB): domain Bacteria; phylum Pseudomonadota; class Alphaproteobacteria; order Sphingomonadales; family Sphingomonadaceae; genus Allosphingosinicella. The sequence goes on along the minus strand of DATDAU010000076.1, from coordinate 119,068 downwards.
GGCGATACTCGCGGTGTTCCGAGCCGCTTATCCGCTACATATCGTCGCGACGGTCGCATGCTGGAGCATGAGCCATCCGGCAGGCCCGAACGGGGTCTCCACGAAGGGGCTCATCGATGGGATCGAGCAGCACCACGTCGAGTTGCTCCAGGCGTTAATGATGATGCTGGACCGGTGGGAGTGGGGAAGGGAACCCGCGGAGAATCGCCAGATACAAACGGTGATCGACGAGGTGAAGGCGCTTGCCACTGCATTCCACCGACGCCGAATGGTGCAGCTGGAAAACCTGGCCGACGATCTGGAGCGCGCGACGGTGGCGGGGTTGCAAGAGCGTCTGCGCGATCACACCCAGATGGTGCGCAACTGGGGCCGGTATGAGGACATGGTTCGCATCGTGCGGACGCTTCATGCCCCACTCGATGGCGTGTTCGCCTCTCATCATGGCTACAGCGCAAGCGACGTAGTCGACGTTGCGGACGCCCTGGTCGCGCTCCATCAGGAGCGGATCGGCGGGCGCTTTGTCTTGCTCAAGGACATCTTCCGTAGCCGCACCCGGAAGGCGCTCGTGCATGGCTTCTTCTCGCGATACGAGGGCGTGGCCGGGGACCCGGACGAATTCTTGTCGGCCCTGCCGAAGCGGATGCCCCTGCGGCACCTCAGGACGTTCTTGCAGAGTCATGCCGACCGGTGGCTGGTCATGGAGATGCTCGTCCCGCCCGACGTAATCGCGGCGCGGACCGGCAAGCCGGTTTCGGTCGTCCGAACAATATTCCAGGCGCTGAGCCTTCGCCCCGGGTCACTCCGGGCACGCGAGCCTGAGCACCTGTTCCTTGCGAATCCGGTGTGGCTGAGACCTGGTCTCCATGTCGATGACGACTTCCTGTTCTTCGCGCCACAGACCCTCGTGAGCTTCCTTCCCTCGATCCTGCGCGACCTTGTCGATCAGGCCGGTCTGACGAAGCGCCTGAAGAAGCGGCGCGCTCTGTATCTCGAGGAGGAGACGGCTCGCCTGATCTCGACCGTTCTTCCGACGGCGACGATCCTGCGCAATGTGGAGTGGGACTGGCAGGGCAGACGTTACGAGACGGATCTAGTGGCGATTATCGACCGCGTGGTGATTATCGCTGAAGCCAAGTCGGGTGCGCTGACCGATAGCGGGCTTCGAGGTGCGCCGGACTCGGTGCGCAGGCATGTGCAGTCGCTGCTGACCGAACCCGCCCTGCAATCGGCGCGCCTCCGCGATGTACTCGCCGCCGCGAAGGCGGGCGACCCGGCTGCCGTGGAGATAGCCGAAAGGCTCGGGCTCGATCCGGCCAAAGTCGAGACCGTGATCCGAATCTCCGTGACGCTCGACGATTTCTCCACCCTCGCGTCCGCGCAATCCGATCTCAAGCGCGCCGGGTGGTTCCCGGCAGATCTCGAGCTGCCGCCGACACTCGGCCTCGCCGACCTCTGCATCGTCGCCGACATCCTCGATGATCCCTTCTACTTCCTTCACTACTTCCTGGCGCGCTCACGCATCCAGGGGCAGATGGCGATTTTCGGCGACGAACTCGACTATCTCGGGACCTACCTGAGTTGCGGCCTGGAACTGCCCGAAATCCAGGCCGGCACGCACAAAGGAATGTTCAGTGGCATGTCGCTCGCTATCGATCGCTATCACATGGCGCTTGGCATCGGGCACGAGGTTGAAAAGCCTCGGCCGGCGGTGAAGCCTTTTGTCGAAGCCATTCTCCGGCGGCTTCGGTCGCGTGGCACGCCCAGCTGGACGACAATGGGTCTAATCCTGCTCGACGCGGTGCCGCCCGGTTCGGAAGGCGACGTGGAGGCGGCTCTCGAAGAACTCGCGGCAGAGGTCGCCGGCAACTGGGGTGATCCCGCACATCGTTCCGCGTTCGCCGCAACCGGCGCCGGACGTCACGGCGTGGCGGTGTTTCACGTATTCCCGCGTGCTCTCGAAGAAGGTGTTCTCGACCGGCTCGTCGCATGCGCCGACGAGGCGATGGAGAGTGCCGGAACCGAGCGGTGCGTGGTGTTCGGGCGGATGCTGGAGCGCTGGAATCTGCCATACGACATCGCCGCGCCGATCAGGGTGCCGGCAGGAACTAAGGGCGCCAAAGATTAGGATGGCAGCGGGCGTCAACCTGATCCCGAGGAACCGGCTCCGCTGGATCCCCAAGGAGCTGCGGCTTCCCCACGAATATTGCTTTTTCCTACACGACGAGTGCGTGCGGGCCCTAGCCGAATATGAGGTGGCGCGGGCCCACATCGTCACCGTGAAGTTCCGCAGCAAGGTCGAGTCGAAGAAGTTCTCGGAGATTGCCAGGACGAGCCCGATTGAGGCCATGCGTGCGACGGGCTACCCCGACGAGGCTCGCCGCGTGATCCTCAACACAATCACGATGGCGATGGTCTCGGACTGCCTCCACCACACCTACGAGGCTCTGCGTTGCATGGAGAAGCGCAAAGTGGTGGTCGCCCACAACCTGCTGCGCAAGCCGCTGACCGACAATCTGATGTATCTCTCCTGGGCGCTAGGGGATGAGGACGGGTTCTACGTGGCCTTCACGTCATCCGACGGCGACGTGGTGGTGTCGAGGAAGATGGCGGCCCAGCGTCTGGCCATCATCGAGGGTGCGCTTGCGAGCCTGCCGATCGCCGACGTACTCACGGGCCACTTCGTCCACCGGGCGATATTCGACCGCACCAATCCTTCGGGCCTCTATGGGCTGTTCCAGCACGCCGTGCACCTTGTGACGGCGAAGCACGTCGAGCTGCGCACGGAGACGGAGAACTTCAACTTTATCTTCAAGAGCTCTGCGGACGACGACCTCTACGAAGTCCTCTACGACGTGCTGCCGCAGCTCATGCTGTATCTGTCGCATGTCATCATGGGACTTTTCCATCGAATGAAGGCGATGGACGCAGGCGCGATGAAAGCGTTCGAGATGCGCTCGATCCTCGGCCTCTACCTAGTGGAGGGCGGCGAGAACGAGGAGCATGCGCTAGGAAGGCTGAAGGCGATGAACCGCCTCCAGTGCAGAGAGTGCCAATCGCACTTCTCGGTGACGTCGCACAACGCGGCTCGACTTGTCCTGTCGGAGTCCTATCGTTGCGTGGCCTGCCGTTGCGTTCAAGCGTTTCCTTTCTCCTGGTTGTTCTAGGGACGGAAAGCCTGTTTGACCGTCATGGTCGGACGCGCTGCGGAAACCTTGTTGAGGGTATGATGTCGGCCGAGACAAGAGATGAAAGGCTGGCCCGGCTGGCCGAGCCAGGGGACTGGGTGATGAAGTTCCTCGAACTCGAGGGACCCGATGGCGGTCCACCACGATCGATCAGCTTTGTCGGGATCGACTTCAAGCCGCTGGGATATCGACAGCTTGCCGATGCCAAGCTTCACCTCCCGGTGACGGTGCCCCTCGATTGGCACAACGCGAAGGTCGTGGAGACCGACGTCCGGGACGTGGATGTCGATGGGATCGCCAGGGGCAACGCCACTTTGGACAGCATCTTTTCCTCGACCACGGTAAGCCTGCAGCGCGGTGGCTGGTTGCCGTCTGGGCTGGCCATCACGCGCCGCGGCGTCACCGTCCTACCGGACCGCAATGCCATCGGCCAGATCAAGGCCCGGTACGTCGGCGGCGCGGTGGTCGCGGAGGGGCGCGACTTCCTCGACATGCTCGCCGACATCGAGGTGCGCATAAACCCGTTGCTCTTCGCATTGGAGGGGAACGGGCGCGAGATTCCTTCACCGGCTGTCGTGGAGGCGCAGCTTAAAGAGGCTGTCGAGATGGTGGCTAGGGCTCTGCCCAAGGCCACGCTCGTCGTCGGGGACGCCAGTCTTCAGGGTACTCTCGGTCTGATCGAGGACACACGTGCCGGGCTGGAGAGCAAGCAGAGGTTTCTTTTGGAAATCGCGAGGTCACTCGAAACGCCCACAAGCTTTCGCCTACTCGATGCGCGGTGGCGCGAGGTGCTAGAGGCAGCCGATCGCAACGGGGTGAAACGCAACACGCTCGTCGTCCTCGCCGCATTGAGCGCCGTGGCGGTGCCGAACTCGGGAAGCCCCGGAAAGAAGGTGCTCAAGTTCGGTCCAGGCTACGAGGCGGGAGATGCCTACAACGCACTCGCCGACCTGCGGTCGCTCGAGATCCTGATCCATCTGCTAGCACTCTTCCCAGACGAGCGGCCAGCGATCTTCACGAAAGACAGGAACCTCGCCCTCTTCTGGACCGGCATCCAGGCACATGGTTTCACGAAGGTGGGGGACGAACTGACGTATGACCTGGCCCCTGTCGAGGAGCTGCTTCCGGGCGAGACCATTACGCGCTGGCAGAATGACATACAGGTCGGACCCCCGAGTAGCGGTGAAGCCGGCGGCTAGAGATCGAAGATCGAGGTCATTAGCGTCGTTCGATAGGCTTCGCCGAGACGTGCCTGCCGCGCCAAGTTCACGAACGGCTTCTCAGCCACCACGACATCGGCGAACGGGATCACCGTTATGAAGGCCATCATGTCGCGCAGGTCGTTCTCGGCGATCACCCTGGACTGATCCTCCAGGCGGACGGTCAGCTCCCGCTCAACGTTGAGGATTGGGACGTCGACCGGGATGCTGCGCACCAGCGATGAACCGACGTCGCGGACCGTCTGCCAGTCGAGGCCGAGCTGTCGGCCGGTCGCGAGGATGAAGTCGAACTCGTCGATTACGAGCCTTGCGCCGTATGCCCGCCTCCTCATCGCGAGCGGTTCGGCGGCGGCTATCGCGCGCCGAGACTCGATGCCGGCGATGAGTTCCATCGAGCTCGCGGTGTTGCGGCGGACCGCTTCCATCCGGACCGCCTCGTCACCGAACGCGAGATAGTCAAAAAGCGCGCGACCGGGGTCCTGACGGATCGCGTCGAGCACCCGCTGGGAGATCTCGAAGCCGGAACTGTCCGGCGAGTAGTCGCCCGCGGCCTCGAACCAGAGGTCGGACAGAAACCATTGCCCCTCGGGTGGGGGATGCGGGATCGAGAACTTCTCCGCGAGATAGGCAGTCAGGGTCTCGGTTAGAATGCGTCGTCGGCCGCGGAACACGTGGCCTCCACTGATAAGTGACTGCGCCCGCGCCATGTTGGCGCGCCTGACGGGATCGTTGATCTTTGCGGTCTCGTAAATGTTGGCGAAGGACAGGGGCACCATGATCGACCCTGACCGGATCTCCTCGACGACCTTCGTCAGCGCTGCATGTTCACGCGGGAACTCGATCTTGTCCCAGGATCCCTTGGCCAGTGCTACCCAGGCGTTCTGATCGAGATAGACTAAACGGGCCATCGGGTGCCGTTACTGCTGCTGCCTCGGGCCCGCATCATTCTGTCTCCGATCCTTCGTTGGCTCTATGTGCAGTTGTTCCCCGTTGGACGATCCGGACGCGGGGGAGAACGCCGAGGAATATGTGCGTCGCGTGCCGACACAGATCGCGACGCCGCATCGCCCGGCTATCGAGGCGCTTCTACTCCGTGGTTGAGCCATTGGGCAGATCGCTCCGGTTTTTGAATGCGCTGCCGGCCGGGTCAGGTGCAAAGGTCTGCTCGATGAGGTCGTCGTCCTCGTCGGGTGCGTCTGGCACGATTCGCGTGCGCTTTCTCGAACCCGGCGTGTCCAAAATGGCGTCGACCCGTGCTGTGCCGCTCGTCCCTGCTGTGAGCGATCCTCGATCGTGCTATCCCTCCGGCACAACAACCACCGGTCGGTCACGCTCCGATTCGGAGATCGAAGCGGCCCATGAACTATCGCACTGCGGACGACATTTTGGAAGAAGCGCGGAAGCTTGGGATGCGCCGCGCCTTCATCGTGACCGCGCTGCTCCTCGAAATGAAGGCCGTGCGCGCGCATCTTACCGACATGGGGTCGGTGCTCGGCAAGCACGGCACGATCTACGAGTGCGGTTCCTTCAGCGACCGTGGTCAGGACTGGCTGATCGTCGTCGCCGAGACTGGCGCCGGGACGCACCCGGCGCACAGTGTCGTGAGCGACGCGCACACCACGTTCGGCAAATTCGAGCTGATGCTTCTGGTGGGCATCGGCGGATCGCGGAAGGAAGACGCCCCGCTCGGCACCGTCGTCGCGTCGGACAAGGTCTACTGGACCTATGGCGGCAAGGCCGGCGAGGAATTCTCGTTCCGCCCGAGCGCGTTCCTTTCCGACTTCGGCCTGGTCGGCGTCGCGAGGAAAGTTCGCGCCGACGAGGAATGGCCGGCCCGCATCCGCCCCATGCGTGGCGCTTCATTGCCAGCGCCAGAGGCATATCCGGTCGATTTTCCGCCAACGGGCCTGGTCGCGCCGATCGCGTCGATCGAAGCCGTGCTCGACAGCGTCGAGGCTGAACTCGAGGCACAGATCGCCAAGGGCTATGGCGATACCCACGTCGTCGAAATGGAGGGCTATGGCGCCGTCTATGCCGCCACGGCCGAGCGGACGCCGAGCATCGTCATCCGCGGCGTATCCGACATGCGGCAGAAGAAATCGGCGGGAAAGGACAAACTCCTACAACCGATCGCCGCTTGCCACGCGGCAGCCTTCGCGTTCGAGATGCTCAGCCATTTCGGGCAGCTCTACCCAGCGCCCGAGCCGCGCGAGGACAAGCTGGCAGCTGATCCACTCCTCGCCGCAGTCGCGGAGCCCGGCAGTGCCGGGCCAGCGCGCGCGCATGCGGCATCACCTGAGCCCGCCGGCGGCGAGACCACGCAGAACCGGATCTCCATCGTCCTCAATCTGTCGGTCGATTTCGGACCGGAAGATGGCGCGCGCATCGAACGCCTTCAGGAATCGCTGCGCGCGATCGCCGCCAACGAGCGGATCGAGATCGTCAGCGCCGAAGCGGGTTCGCTCCGTCTGTTCGTGGCGGACCCCGACGCGGCGCTGGCGCGAACGGGTCTCGAGACTCTACGCAAGGGCCTGGCAGAGCGCGAGGACGCCGATCTCACCGGCATGCTGCCCTATGCAGACTATGAGCAGCTTGCCGACATCCGGTCCGCTTTCGCGGCGGCGTCGACCGAACTGCTGTCATGGCCCGCCGCCTTGCCTGGCGGCGAGACGATCGAGCGCCCGGAGATGGATCAGGTGCGCGCGCGCCTCGACGAATTCGGCGCTTCCACCACGGCGCTGCTCGGAGAACCCGGCGCCGGCAAGTCGGCGCTGCTCGCGACGATCGGCAACCTATACGCCAAGCGCGGTTGGCCGGTGCTCGCGATCAAGGCAGATCTTCTCGACGCGGATATTGCAAGCGAGGACGACCTGCGCGCCCGCCTCGGCTTCGACGCCCTGCCGAGCGAGCTGATTGTGAGGCTCGCCGCCTACGGTCCAGTGCTGCTGCTGGTCGATCAGCTCGACGCGCTTGCCCAGCATCTCGACGTGCGGACCGGACGGCTCAGCATCCTGCTCAACCTGATCCGCAAGCTCGGCGGACGCGACAACGTCCATATTATGCTTTCGTCGCGGACCTTCGAGTTCCAGCACGACGTGCGGCTCAAGACCATCGCCGTCGACAGCATCACCCTCCAGCTTCCGGCCTGGAGCGATGTTGTCGCGCTGCTCGAGGCGCGCGGCATCGATGCTGGCGGCTGGCCAGCCGATGCCCAGGACGTGCTCCGCCGCCCGCAGGCGCTGGCCATCTACCTTCAGCTGTCGGGGCGGTTCCAGTCGGAGCCCTTCACCAGCTATCAGGCCATGCTCGAACGGCTATGGTCCGAGCGCGTTCTCGTCGGCGATGCCGCCGCAGCGCGCGAGCAGCTCGCCGCGGACCTCGCCGACCAAATGGCGGATCGCGAAAGCCTTTGGCTGCCTACGGCGCGCTTCGCCGACCGCCTCTCGCAGCTGCGCGCGCTCGAAGGCGCCGGCGTGCTCACGGTCGTCGATGGCTCGGTCGGCTTCTCGCACCAGACGCTGTTCGAGTTCGCGCTGGCACGCAGCTTCGCGCGCGAACCCGGACGACTGTCGGGGTTCGTGCTCGGCCGGCAAAGCTCGCTGTTCATCCGGCCCAAACTGTGGGCGGGACTGACCTATCTCCGCGCCGTGGACATCGGCGTGTATCACGACGAGATCGAGACGATCTGGCGCACGGCCAACCTTCGGCCGCACCTGCGCGTCCTCCTGATCGATTTCCTCGGGGCGCAGCAGCAGCCGACCGACCGTGAAGCTGTGCTGATGGCAGGAATCCTTGGCGATGAGGAATTTTGCTTGCGGGGATTTCGCGCGCTGAGCGGCAGCGCCGGCTGGTTCGAGCGCTTCAAGAAGAGCTTCATCGCCGAAGCGATGCTCGGCTCCGACGAGACCGCCAACCACCAGATCGACATCCTGTCGCGGGCGATGGCGTTCGATCCCGATGGCGTGCTCGCGCTCGCCCGCGAACGCTGGCTGCCAGACCCTCGCCACGACAGCCGCCTGTGGTGGCTGTTCCAGGCGGTCACGACCTGGACCGATGATATTCTCGCCGTCGCCACCGAGGTGATCGGCCGTGCCGAGATCGCGCCGATGATGATCGACCATCTCGCCGCCACGGTCGGCGTCGCGCAGCCGGACGTCGCGCTCAAGATCGCGCTCGCGCGGCTGCGCCGCGAACTCGCCAGCGCGGTGGACACCGCCGCTGCCCGTGCCGCGAAGCCGCGTCCTGCCTTCGCGACCCCCGATGCGGAAATGGTTTGGCGGATGCGCGAGGATCCACGCGAACCGGTCAAGCAGCTGATCGAGCGCGGCGACGAATGGGACAGTCTGCCCGCGCTCGCGGAGCAGGCGCCGCAGGCTTTTCTCAACATTCTCTGGCCCTGGTATCGCGACGTGTTCGACGCGCTGGCGCGGTTCGCCAAGCCGCGCGAGATGTTCGTCGGCTACGCGCTGCCCTACGACGCGGATTTCCGCTTCGAGGACGAAGCGCATATCGAACTTCCAGAGCACGCCTTGCTCGGAGCGCTCAGAATCGCGGTCGAGCAGCTTGCCGAAAGCGATCCCGACGCCTTCATGAACTGGGCGGCGGACAACGAAGGGGTGCCGCTTGCGCCGGTGCAGCGGCTCATTGCCCACGGGATCGCGCATCAGCCCGAGCAGCTCGCCGCCCTCGGGCTGGAGTTCATTCTCGGCGACGAGCGCCGCTACTATCTCGGCTCGATCCATGATCTCCACGGCACCGCCAAGGCGCTGATCACCGCCGCTTCCGCGCACTGGAGCGAGGAGCAGACCGCCCGGTTCGAAACGGCGGTGCGCGACTATTCCCCGCCGCCGCCACCCGAGATGGACGATCCCAAGAGCCGAATGTCGTGGCGCCATTCGAACCGGCGCACCCAGCTCGACCTTCTACGCGCGCTTCCGTCCCACCGCTTGTCCGCGGCGGCGCGGCGGCAGGTCGCGGAGGACGAGCGGCGCTACGGCAGCCGCCGTTCGGGCGCGACCTTCACCGGACCGCAATGGATCGGCTCGGTCATGGAAGCCGACGCGATGGCGAAGGCCAGCGATGCCGATATCATCCACGCCTTCGAGGAGCTGCCCGACGCGAGCGGCTGGGATCATCCGCGCAGCTGGATGGTCGGCGGCAACATTCAGCTCGCACGGGCCTTCTCGACCTTCGCCAAAAGCAATCCCGACCGAGCCGTCCGCATCCTTGCCTCGCTGGACAAGGACAACGGCACGCGCGCCGCTGCCTATGCGCTCGACTCGCTTTCGGAGGATGCCGAAGCGGGGCTGGTAATCGGCATCCTCCGTGACGTCGTCGGTCGCGGATTCGACAGCTCCGAATTTCGCCATTCCGCCGCGCGTGCTCTGGAACGTCTCGTGCGGCGCGGCGCGGCGATCGACACTGCGCTGTTTGCGCTGCTCGAATCCTGGCTGGCATCAAGCCCGGCCGACGCGGAAGCCGACGATGACGGCGATGCCGATGAAGACGACGAGGCGGAACTGTTCGGCACCGACGAGATCGCTCCCACCGACGCGGTTGCCAGGAGCGAAGAACCCGAGCCGGACGAAGGCGAAAGTCTGCTTTGGGGATATGGCGGTTTCGGCATCGTGCCGGGCGGCAACTATCCGGTCGTGGAGGCCTTGGTGCAGATGCGCCTCCGCCGAGACGAACCCGATGCGGCGCTGGCAGCGCTCACCAATTATCTCGAACGCAACCAAAGCCTGAAGGAATGGAGTTCGCTCGCCCACTTCCTACCCTATCTGCATCGTGCCGACGCGGGCCGCTTCGAAGCCTTTCTCGAAGCGCTGGTCGCGAAAGTGCCGGGCCTTATCGGCAGCAAGTTGATGGCGCAGTTTCTCGCGCATGGACGGGCGCAGCATCCGGACTTGGTCGAGCGCCATCTCGCCGACTGGCGTGAAGCACGCTCCCGACAGGCCCGGCAAGCCTATGGCGAAATCGTCGCGCTCGCCGCGCTCCTCAACCCCGAAGTCGGCTGGGGAACGCCCCGGCTTGAGGCAATCCTGGACGACCCTGGTGCTGTCGACGCGCGTGCCGGCGTGGCGCTTTCGGCGGCGCAGGTATTTGCCGACGGCGAGCAGCGCACCGCCGCCTCCGCGTTACTGGTTCGCCTGCTCGATGCCGGCGAGGATCGAGTCTGGCGTGCGGCCTTTGATATTTTCCGGATCGTCGACGAGCTCACGCCGGACGAAGGCACCATCGCGCTTCTCCAGGCGGTCACCGATCGGCTCGAGCAGGCGCCGCGGCTCGACGCGACCTTTGTTGTCGAACGCCTCTCGAGCTTGCTGCCGCATCACGCCGTGCTGATTGGAACGCTGGCGCAGCGCCTAGCCGACAAATGGCGGGCCGAGCTGGGCGATATCCAGACGTCGACAGCGATGGCGACATCGCAACTCGTCGACTTGGCCATCACGCTCCACCGGTTGGGACCGGACACCCGCGAGATCGGTACGACGCTGGTCGAGCAGCTGATCGCGACCAACGCCTATGAGGCGCGGCAGATGCTGGACGAGATCGACAGCCGGTTTCGCGCGTCCGCGCAGGCGCCACGGCGTCCACGGCTGCCGCGAAGGTCCGAACGTGGGTCTCGTCGGACATCGAGGCGACGCGGATCGACGGTCGCCTAATCCGACGAGGACTCTATCGGCGCGGGATCAGACGCCCCGGCTGCGTCGGGTCACGGTGCTCTGCTGCGTAGGCTCGTTCCTCGCCAAGCTCGGTGAAGCCGCGCGGTGCGCGTCTCACATGCTTAGCCTGCCTCACGGTCACAGATCGAACGGCGGGAGACGGGGGTGACAGGCGGTCGGAGGCACCTCTTGGCGGCACTAGAGTAGCGGCTCAGCGTAGGTATGGTGCTCATCATCATCGGGGGTGGCCCGCCATACGCCGCCGTTTCCGGTATACCCGCTGAGGTTAGCCTTGCGGCCATGTGGCGCAAAACAGCCTGTCCACTCACGGCCACAAGCGGCCGCCAAGGTCCTCGCCTCGTCCCACCAGGTGCCGCGAGATGTCACCCTATCCCGCTCGCTTGTTACCTATGCGTTACCTGACGCAGATTTAGGTAACAAAAAATGGCGGAAAACTGGCGCGCCCGGCAGGATTCGAACCTGCGACCCCAAGCTTAGAAGGCTCGCCGCCCGACGGTCAGGGAGTCGGTCCGAACCAATGGAGATAGCCGAGGGAAGACCTTGTGCCGCGATCCGAATTCAACTGACAATTTCGATCCAGGTTTGTTCTAGCATTTCGCTTACGAGATAAGAGAGGAAAGTTACTAGCCCTTTCAAACGAGATGTCGATGTGCAACCAATTGGAGACGGTGAATGAGTCGTTCCATTTGGACAACTGTGCTTGGAGGTGGGCAATGAAAAAAGCGTCGTTGTCTAAGCTCATATTGGTTTGCGGCGTCGTCTTGGTTCAAGCATGTGCCGGCTATCCAACTTATGATCGTGGCCTACGGGTCAAGTGGGCTGATGACGCCGGATCAGTGTCGGTGTCCCAAAGCTCGGTTACTGAGTGGGATGATGTTGCCGCGGACCTCCAACCAAACTTTAAAATGGACAGCGCGACCGCGTTCACCAATGCGATACCGATTACACAGTCATTCGACGAAAGGCTGGCCGATATTATCGGTGGTAGCCTCCAGATCGGACTTCCCACGACAACATCGACCAACATCACGCGCGAAGTGACGGATGCTGAAACTGGGGAGCCGGTCACGACAGTCGACAATACACGGAACCGGCAAGTGGGTTCGGTGCCCGCCGCAAACTCACTTACACCGGCTGGCGCGGCGGTGCTCACTGCCCTGAGCTCTGGCTCATTGGGCGATGATCCGATCCTTCGCTATCTAGCTGCGACGTCGCTTCAGCAGGAGGTTGCGCTTCTTAATCGCTACGTCCGCGACAGGGTTCGTTGGCCTGGATCACAAGCTTTTGTGGTCCGTCTGCAACTCTCTGTGATGCCGAATGGCAGGAGCATGCCGTACGATGTCGAGACCGACATCACGTTACACGCCGAGGATGAGCAAAGTCGTGCTCGATTGGGAGTGCCATCTCGCGCAGTCCCGGTGACTGTTCCTCTTTCAAGCACCTCGGAGATGATCGCTGCCCGGGAGCAAAGATGTGCGTCTGGCAGCTACGATTCGCTTCAAGTCCTTCCGATGATTGTGACCGACAATCTCGAAGGCCTGAGGGCGGCGCGAACGACGGATAACGTCCGTCAACTCGCATTGGCGCTTATGGGTACTGCTGGTAATGTCGGCGCATCGGGCCAGTTCAGTCGCACAATGGAGGCGCTTCGCCGATCAGAAGGACGCGACACGAACAGCCTTTTCACTATCGCGAGGCTAAGCGACGATACGGTACGTGTTCGACTAGGCGCGGTTCAAAGCCCGCGATTCGGCTACGTGATGATTCCACGCAATCACGTGATTTCGCTGGTAGTAGTGTTTCGTCCCTGCATTTCGAGCGATGGCTCTACTTACGAAGACGATGGTCCCAGAGTGCTAACCGCGGTTACACGCACCACGTACCGAGACGTCGAAACCGGCCATCCTCTTCAGTTCCAAGACGCGACGCAGCGCCTCTATCGCCAAATCGGCGACATCCAGCGAAGATTCGTCGGTCAATTTAACTACATCGAGCTTGCGCGGATGTACCAGTGGGTCGCACGTCAGGATCGGCGTAGCTTCTTCAACTACGTTGTTGGTCAACATGTGCAGGCTAACATGTGTACGTCGCATAATGCCGGGCTTGGAACTCTTGCCGGGCTGTTTGGCATTTCAGCGCAAGATTTTTATGGGGTTTCAGCTCAGGATTATCAGGGATTGTCAGAGCCGCAAGATTACATTCGCGGCCCAGATGGGCAGATTGTTCTCTCAGGGAACCCGGTGCAACAAACGGGAATAGCACAGGCTTTGGACGAGCGATGCCTCACTCTAGCCCGCATGAGATATGAGATTGTCGCAACGCCACTTTGGACCGAACTTGTAAGCATTCGACCTGCGGGTCAATTTGCGTACACTAATATACCCATTGCTTTGAGAAGGCGATCGCCGACTTTTCCGCCGAACCAAGTCGCCCTGATTAATTATTCGGACGCGGAGGGTGCTGTCACGCTCACGCAAGGCCAGGATTTGGCCGGTCTTCAGAACGTCCAGATGACGCTTCACGGTGTCTCGGCAGGGCCCGTTCAGGCTACTGATACAAGCATTCTCGCGAACGGACGAACGGTCACCGGCAAATTCCCCCCGCTCGGCCGCTTCAATGTCCAACCCACGGCGCCAGCGGGGACGTACACGCTTGAATTGCGCGCCACAGGACCGAATTGCCCTGGAGGCGGCAGCAATTGCTCCATCACCTATCCTGTCGTCCTTAACAACACCGCAGCCCCGACTGCTGGCGGGCGCTTCAATGTTGATACAACCGCTGCAGGAATTGTCGCCAATCCTGCGACAGGCCAGGGGCGGCTAATTGTGAGCATAGTTCGCCGCAGTTCGACCGACACGACGCCGTTCCCAACCAATATGACCATCGTCGTGGAAGGAGCTCAGGTAACGAACATTCGGACTCGTGCCGGAGTGAATTTAGCAGCGGCAGCGGTAGGATGGACCGTCGCCGCGCCCGGAGGGGACGTGGTGTTAGATCTCGAAAATCTTATCCCGAACACGATCGTCAAAGTCACTGTGCGTGAAGGAACGACCCCGCCGGTGTCGGTTTCCCGCAGCGTCGTGGCCGGCACGTTGAGAAGCTCCGATTAGGAAGGCGGATGTCACTCAGTTACCTACGCAACGTCAGTGATTTAGTGTCGCCGATTTTGGCCAGCAGATAGTCGGGACCAATCTCCCGCGCACGCTCACCCCAATCGATTTTGGCCTCTAGCATCCTGGTGACGTCGAGTGAACATATGCAGGTGCTTCGGTCCGGATGAATGCAGTCATCGGCCGGGGGTCTCCTCCCAATTTCGACTTGGCGCTCTTCGCAGTTTACCGCAGGGGCTTAGCTGTCGCCACACCCAGACCGAATCGGCCCAGCGCGTCTCCTGACTATTTCTGACGAGCCAGCAGCTACGGGCCTGACCGACCCAAAACAGCTCACTTGCTCTTGGTGGGGGCTTCATTACCATCAACTTTGATAGTTACATGGCGCGCCCTTTCGAACGCGCCTGTCCAGATTTGCGCCGCCCGGATAACTATTAGTCATCCACAGAAAAACGCCGGGCGCGTTAGCGCTCAGCCGCGCCTGGCGCTATATTTCGGGTCGTGTCCAGAACTCCCATCCCACGGCCGTGCGACCCGTCAGCTCCAGGCGCGGGACAATCCGAGTCATGACCAAGGCCGGCCGCGTGCCGCGGCTCTCATTCAATCCCAGTGACGACCATGCATTTTATGAGCTGGGTTCGCGCCGGTTTGAATATTTCGCCTGTGCGATCCATGCGGCCCAGCCGGATATCCTGGGCGCGCATCCTTATGGACCCGACGGACAGACTCAGTTCGGGGCCGACCATATTGCGTTTCACCGGAGCGATGGCGCGCCCTATCTCGAGGTCGGGCAATCCAAGGCCGAGCGGCGGTTCGGCCAGACCCAGATCCGCGATGCCGCGAACGCTTTCCTCGACCATTGGGTGACGCACTGGAAAGCAAAGGATGTCCGCCGCTTCATCCTGTTCGTCGGCAGCGCGATCAAGAGCCGGGAGGCGGCCGAGGAGATCATTGTCCAGACCATGAACTTCGCGGCGCTCGGCGTCGCCTTCGAAGTCTGGCATGCCAAGGAGATTTACGAGAAGCTCCCCAGCGCACCGGGCGCGGTGCGCACCTATCTCGACCAGCAATGGTATGAGCGGATCTTCGGCAAGCCGACCGGCCCGCTGACCGACATGCTCGGCGAGCTCGAGGCCGGGGCAAGTCTCGGCGCGCTCAAGGTCCAATCCTACGTCACGCGGCTCAACCAGGCTGAGAGCGCGGAGATGATCGAGCTGAAGCGCCGTGCGCGGCGTGGCGAGGCCGCGCGGGTGGTCGAAGAGCTGGAGCTTGCGCTCGCTTCACCCGCGGCGGCAGCGCTCGCTCCGGCGGTCAAGGCGGACAAGTTGCGGCTGCTCGCCGGGCTGCTGCTCCCGGGCCGGGACCATATGCGCGTCGGGCGCCTGCTTGACGATGCCGATCTGCTCGACGGCGATTCGACCAGGCTGCGGGCCATCATCCTGCTGGAATCGGTCGGGTCCGAGGCCGTGCTCGCGGCATATCCGCACGCCGGTGACGCGGAGCTGGCCGAGGTGCTCGCGGTGGCCGAGCTTCGGCTCGGCGGGGCTGATCGCGCCCTGGCGGCGCTGGAGCCCTTCGTCGGCACCGAGGCCCCGCGCAGCGAGACATTGCGGCTCGCCGCCATCGCCGAGCTGCTTCGCGCGAAAAGGGATCGCGCTGTGAGCCTTGCCGAGCAGGCGGTGGAGCGCGACCCCGATTCCCGCGTCTGCAGGCAGATGCTCGCCATCGCGCTCTTTCATCGCGCGCTCTCTCCGGCCGCCCGTCCCTCCACTGGCGACTGGCCGGAGCCGGTCGACCAGCCCCTGGTCGGCGACTCCGACGCAGCGCGCGCGGACCTCGAACGCGCCGAGGCCCTGCTGCGTGGGCTCGCCGAGGATGACCGCTTGGAAGGCCATGTCAGCGCGATCATGTGGCATTTCGGCGTGCTGGCCTGCTGCAGCTGGCGCCGCGAGGAGGCCGAGGCGCGCCTCAGCGCTTTGCAGGCCGACCGCAAGCTTCCCATCCCACTCATCGTCTGGGCGCTCACCCGCGCCCTGCCCTTCGATCGCGCCGCGGCCATTGCCCAATGCGATGCGCGGCTTACCGAAAAGCCGGACGATTTCGAGACCCTGTTCATCCGGATCGCCCTCGCCCACGCCGCGCGGGACCTCGCGACCGTCGATCGCCTGCTCGACGCCAAGGATGAGGCGTTGCGGGCGGCAGGTCATGCGGCGATCGTCGATTATTGGAGGACGCTGATCGCGCTGGACAGCCGCAAACAGCCTGGCGCCAGCGTAAGCAACCAGCCCTGGCTGAGGCTTCGCCAGGCGACCACGCTGCGCAGGAAGCGCGCCAGGCTGGACGCGATTCAGGCGCTGCTCGAGGACGAGCTTGCCGCCTCCGGCGATGCGCGCGTCGTCCTGACGACGACGCAGATGCTCCTCGAGGCGGGTCGTCACCGGAGCGCTGCCAAGGCCGCGCCCTATCTCGTCGAGAAAGTCGCTACCGCCGAGGCGATCGCCACCGCGGCGCACGCTTATTTTCATGACGAGCAGCCCCAGCAGGTCTTATCGGTCCTCGCCCGGGCCGACGCCTTTCCGGGAAATGCTCTGCCGCTCGACCTCGAGCGGCTGCGCGCCGCAAGCCTCGCGGTCAGCGGCGACCTGGTCGGCGCGCGCCAGGCAAGCCTGGAGCTTGCTGCCACCACGCGCCATCCCAATGATCTGTGGCGCACGATTGGCCTTCAGCTCGCGACCGGCGCGGAAGCCGACGCAGTCGCGCTCTACGAGGCGCACGAAGAGACGCTCGCCGCGCCTGGTCCCGAGCATGTCCAGCTCGCCCGCTCGGTGCTTCAATCCCATCCCGAGACCGCGGCCAGGATCACCCGCTCGCTCTCTGCCGCCGAAATTCCCGACATGCTCGTCACGTCGGTGTTCGAGCTTGCCGGCCAGCTGCGGCTTCGCGCCGAGCTGCGCGTCCTGACCGGCCGCCTCCAGGAGCTTGGCATGGCCGGCAAGGGTGGCGTCACCATGGTGTCGCTGGATGACATCATGGCGAGCGTCCAGCTGCAACGGGCGCAGGCCGAGCAGAATTTCGAGACCTATGCCAATGCGGGCGCGCCAATCCACGCAATGGCCAATCAGGGCCGGGCGACCCTCGCGCGAACCCATCTCGCCGCCCTGGCCGCTCCGCCGGCGCCTGGCGAGGCGAGGCCGCTACTCTCCGCCCGTTATGGCCGCTCCTATGCCGACGATGCCTGGCCGGACCAGGCAAGGGATGTTAGCCTGATTGCCGACCTCACCGCCCTGCTGACCGCCTCCGCGCTCGACCTGCTCGACATGGTCGAGCGCGCCTTCGCGCCGATCCTGATCCCGCCCGACACGATCCCGCTACTCGCGGCGATGCGCGCTGGTCTCGAGGTCGCCCAGCCGGAGCGGATCGAGGCGATGCGCGCCGTGGTCTCCCTCTACCAGGCGGGCGCTATTCACTACCGCTCGGCAGCTCCCTCAGGCAAGGCCTATGAGGTCCATTGGGAGGATGATGGCGGCGCGCCGGAGACCGCCCTGTCCTTCCCCCGCCTGGTCGAGATCGGAACCAAGAAATTGTCGGCCAAGGCTACGCGCGAAGCACGCCTGCGGCTTGGCAACATTCTCGATGCGCCGGCGCTCGGGGCGAGGCCGCGCCGGTCGAGCATCGTCCATATCGAGATCGGCATGGCCATCTCGCTCGAGGAGGCCGGCCTGCTCGCGCCGCTGGCGCGACATTTCAGGATCGCCCTCGACGCAGCGGAGGTCGAGGCCTGCCGCGCCGAAATCGCCGACGCCGACCAGCGAAGCGAGCTGACCGAGCGCCTCACCATCCTGATCGGGCGCTTGCGCACCGGGCTTGAAGATGGCTGCTACCAAGCCCTCCCGCATGGCCAGGCCCACCACAAGCATCCGCTGACTCGCGCCTATCTGCAGCTTGTCGAGAAGCTGCACGAAGGCGGCTGCACCCTGTGGGCCGATGACAGGTTCACCTCGTCGGTCGCCGGCCCGCAATTTCCGGTGGCGAGCACCGTCGAGCTGATCGACGCGCTGGTGCGATACAAGCGGCTCAGCCCCGAGCAGGCCCTTGCATCCCGCCAGAAGCTGCGCGCGGCGCGCTGGATATTCCTGCCGCTGTCAGAGAGGGAGATCGTCCATTATCTGCGGGACGCCGTGCGCGACGGCGAGGTCAGGGAAACCCCCGACCTCGCGATTCTGCGCCGCGGCATGGGCGAGATCCTTGCGAATCGCAGACGGCTCCATTGGCCAAATGGGGAAGCGGCCGCCCAAGGCCATCGCGGCGAAATACCGTTCGTGCTCGAATGGGGCCATGCCATTTCGGCGGCCCTGGTCGACATCTGGGCGGACGAAGGGTGGACCATAGCCGACGCCAAAGCGGCTTCCACCTGGATGCTCTACACGCTCGACCTCAGCATGTTCCCAATGCCCGGCATACCGGCGGGCGACCCGCGCTCCGACATCCTGCTCGGCATCCATCTCGGCAGTCTCGTCCTGGTCGGCGTCCAGATCTTGCGCAGCAGGTCGCGGGCCAGGCGTCAGAAGGCCTATTTCAAATGGCTCTGGAACGACGTCGTTGCCCAGATGCTGCGGGTCCGGCCGGAGCTGCGCGAGCCGATGGAGCAATTGGTCGAGGGCCATTTCGCGCATGCCGAAGGCCAGAGCGACGAACCGATCTGGCTTGGCCTGGCGGCGCGCGCGGTTAACGCAATGCCGGAAGGCTTTCGCCACCCGCTGCTCCAACGGCCGGCCTTGCGCAGGGCGTTCAACATTCCCGATCACCAGCAGGTCAATATCGGCGACCTCAGCTTCGACGAGCTGTCATTCTGGAAGGCGGTGCTGAAGGCGACCGCAGGCAAGCCTACGCAAGTCGAGACCGAAAGCGGCGAGCGGGCAATCCTCGAGCTGAGCGACCGCAAGGGCAGCCACCTCAATTTGCGCCTTGGCAAACGCCGCTACCGGCTCGACGCCTGGCCGCGCCGGATCGCGAGCAACGATCCTGCGACGCGGCGGGCCGCGCTCGATGAACGGGAGGACCGCCTCGATCTCTCCGCGGCGGCGCTCGACGCGCTCGCGGCCGAGCTCGGCACGATCGGCGACCCGGTAGGCCGCATACGCCTCGCCAATGCCCGCGTCAGCGAAACCGCCCGCAGCCACTATGCCGATCTCGAGGCCCGCGTGCGCGACCGCGAAAGCTTCGCCTTCTGGAACCTTCGGCCGGAACATCTCTCCCGGCTTGTCCACGACCTGCGCCTGGACGGCACAATCGAAGATGCTGCCGCGCAATTGATCGCCGAGCGTGGCCTCGCCAACGCCATTCGTCGGCTGGGCGGCCTGCCGATCACGCCGCCGGCGCCGCTGCGCGCCGCGATTGGCGCCCTGGACGAGGCGGCCCTCGACCGGCTGATCGAGGATGTCGAGGTGGAAGGGGCGCCGCCATGGACCTTGCTGCTGCTCGCGCGGCTGCTGCTCGAACGCTCCGACGCTGCGGCCTTTGCGCCGCGCTGCATGACGTGGATCGACAAGGCCCTCTGCGAGGAAGGGCGAGACTATTGGCGGCTCTATCTCGCGCTCGCCGAGTTCGTCTGCCAGGAGGGGCCGGGCGATCTTGAATGGTCGGCCCTGACCGGCGCCCAGCAACTCGCCTGCTGCTGGCACCATGCCGGGGCGCTCACCGAGATATTGGGGTCCGGCCCTGTCCAGATCGAGCCGCTGATCGAGATGCTGGACAATAACCGCCTGGCCCGCGGCCGGCGGCTGGTCGAAGCGACGGACGGGTTCGAAGGCGACATCGCCGACCCGCGCGCCATGCATGTGGACCGTCTCGTCCTTTATGCCGCCGCGCCCGCGCTGACGGCAATGCAAGACCATAACGGGATGCCTGGCTGGACGGAAGGCCATGTCCGCAACCTGCTGACCGAGCGCGATCCAGACGGAACGTCGCGCCCGCGCATGAGCATCCTGCACGGCGCTGCGACGGAGAGGGACCTGCTAGGCAGTCACCTAAAGGAAGCGTGGAGCGAGCCGCTCGCGGAGATCGTGCCCCAATCCCATGGCCTGGTGCATGAAGACATCGAAAATCTGCTCGGCGCCTTGCTGCGCAACGAGGAGGATCACCGGTCCTGGATCCCTTGGTTCCTGCTGCGCGCCGCAAGTGCTGACGCGCCGATGCCAATTGCAATTGCCACGCTTGCTCAGACGCGCGGAAAGAGTTTCGATCTGGCCGATGCCGGGGATGACCTGGCCATGGCCAGATCGAGCCTACTCAGCTTCACGGCATTGGCGGCAGCCAATAGCTGGCGCGACGAAAATGAGCGGATCGCAACGGCGGCGCTGGCGCTTGGGCCGCGGCCGGATGACACGGAAGGCCTGGAGCTGCTCGAGATCGCAGTGCTCCGTGCCCGCCTGGTCGAAGACCCAATCGAGCGGACCCAGCAGCTCGCCGAGGATCTCGTCCAGCTTGGCAGCCATGCCCTCCTTCGCGACCATGCGGCTGTGGCCGCGCGGCAGTTCGCCCGCAGTCTGTCAGGGAGCCAGGCCGACGCGTTCATCGAAGCCTATGCCCAACTCATCCGCATGGACTGAGGCAGTCATGAATTGCCCGCCAGGCAATTGGCCGGTTTCGGAAATGCCAACCGGTATCCGGAAGGACGAGAACGGGCGCACGACCGCCCGCCCGAACTTGGTCGGAGCCTGTCGGGCAGTCGCAGGTAGTGAAGCCGCAAGTCAACCCAACAACAAATTTCCGTCAATGCTCGCTCTAATCCATCCTGGCGCGTTCGCGTCGGCGACCCGGAGCCATGACGCGACCTCACGCGGCAGCCTCATACCGCGCCGCGTTTTCCTGACAGTGCGCGCGCACGCGGGCCAACCAAGTGTCGAACCAGATCCACGTGTTTGGATAGTCGCCGGCACGCCCAAAACCCTTGTCACCTGCTTTCGCGTTAAGCTCCTGCCATAGCCTTGTGTGAACCACTCGGGCCTAGCCACGGCGGGGCTACTCAAGAGCGCAGCGGCAAGGGTTGCACAAAGAACCGTCTTCATCCGAAAATCTCCTCCCGACGTAAGCGATTCTACAGCTGGTCTGAGTTGTCATCAATGGAGCTGTTCTTTCCCCGCCGCGTGCAGCCATGCGTCCGGCGTCGATGGCGTCGCCAACCGAGAAATCCAGGTCTGCCGAAAACTGCGCGTCGGGGTTGAACGCTTTCCGAAGGCAGTTGCCCCTTTGAAGATGAGCCGGGCGCGCAGGTAATCGTTCTCGTAAATGGATTTGAGAAGCCAGCCGAAAACATAGTCCCGCTCGACGTTCGGGTGCAGAATGTCGAACTGGATGGCCTTAACTTTGATCTCGTCTGGATTGAGCATGGGAGCCACCGTCGCGTCATATCGAAAAGGCGGCGGCGGAGTCGAGCAAGACGAACAGTTTTCGTCAGATGAGGTCGTTGAGCGCGTCGCACGACAAAGCGGTTGCTCATCTATGCGACTGTGAGCGGCTGCTACCGAACTTCGGAAAGCAGAAGCCGTCGGTCCGCTATCAGCCATATTGTGCCATCGCTTGCCAGTTGGTATGTCTCTGGACGTAGTGAGAAGGTGCACAATCCGCACTCGAACCGTCACAGCGTTCGCTCGGTGGGGCCA
Organism: Allosphingosinicella sp.; assembly: GCA_036525215.1. Lineage (GTDB taxonomy): Bacteria > Pseudomonadota > Alphaproteobacteria > Sphingomonadales > Sphingomonadaceae > Allosphingosinicella. The sequence continues at coordinate 97,206 of DATDAU010000076.1, read as the reverse complement.
TAATTCGGGCCATCGAATTTCTTGCATAAACTATTGATTTTGTTTTCAAAATGTTACGCGCAAGGTGCGAGTCCTCTTCTGGCACCACTTTCCTCAAATTGACAGCTGTCGCGGATGAGATGGCCTGCACGGCCGCTCTCGTCGCCTCTACTGCGCGCTGCCCGCCCGGCTGTTCTGGATGCGGTCAATGCTCTGCATCGTCTGGCGGCGCAGCTCGGCCCATTCGGCCTTGGTGTGGCAGGCGTGGTAAGAGACGAAGCGCGAGCCGCCTTCCTGGAAAGTGCGGCAGATGATCCGCTCGCTATCCTTCTTCGGCGCGGGACGGGCGGTCGGCTGGGCGGCAATGGTCACACCGGCGAGGAGGATTGCGGCGCCCAGGGCTGACGCGGTCTTGGCGAACATCGCGAAAATCCTTTCCGAGCGGTTCGTTCGAGCCCTTGGCGATGATATCATAGCGGCGCGGATCGCGCCACTTGATGCTAGTTCCCGCTGCCGGCCCTGCTGTTCTGGATCGAGTCGATGGTCTGCTTGGTCTGGCGGCGCAGCTCGGCCCATTCGGCGCGGGTGTGGCAGGATCGGTAGCCGCCGAGGCGGGAGCCGTTTTCATGGATGGTGCGGCAGATCAGCCGCTCGCCGTCCTTCTTGTCTTCCCGAGCCGCAGGCTGGGCGGCGAGGGCGATGCCGGCGAAGAGCGCGGCGGTGCCCAGGAAGGTAAAGGTCTTGCCGATCATCAGGAAACCCCCCGGTGAAACTGGGTTCGAACCGGGCGCAGCCTATCACAGCCGCACGTGTCGCGCCAAGCACAGGCTCGGCGCGGCGCGCATCAATTGTCGCTGGAAGAAGGGAGCCGAAATCGGCTCCCAGACCGTTTACTGGGCGTCGCCGGCCCGGCTGTTCTGCAGGCGGTCGACAGCCTGGACGGACTGCCGGCGCAGCTCCGCCCATTCCTGGGCGGTGTGGCAGGCGCGATAGCCGCCGAGGCGCGATCCGGTGTCCTTGAAGGTCCGGCAGATCTGGCGGTCGGCGTCGCCTTTCGAAGTGGTCCGGCTGGCGGGCTGCGCGGTGAGCGCGGTCGCGGTGATCATGCCGATGGCGCTTAGGCCCAGAAAAGCTTTGCTAATCATCTACATCCTCAAGGCTGAATGGAATATTGTGAAGACAAGATAGGGAAGGAAGCGGTCCGGCGAAAGGGGGCACGTCTCGAACGGGCGGCAAAATAGTGCGAATTGACCTAATTGCCGTTCATCGGCCGCGCATTCTGGATATGATCGACGTTGGCCACGGTCTGGCGGCGCAGCTCCGCCCATTCCTGCGCGGTGTGACAGGCACGATAGCCACCCAGGCGGGTCCCGACCTCGCGATAAGTGCGGCAGATCTGCCGATCGCCGCTGTTCCTGGCGATAGGACGGTCCGTGTGAGGCTCGGCCGTCAAGGCGGTGCCGGAGAGGAGGGTGACAGCGGCGAGGCCGGAACATGCTTTGCCGATCATCTACGCCTCCACGGACCATTTGCGTCGGGCCAACAGTGCCGGGATTTTAGCACGTCAGGCTGAACGGGGGCAGAATGGGCATCGCGGCCATCACTCCGCTTCGGCCCGCTCGATGACGAAATGGGTCATCGCCAGGGTTTCGCGGGTCAGGCGAAGCATCGCCATGAGGACCAGGGCATAGGCAGCGAGGCCGGCGGCGAGCGCGGCCCCGTAACGGATCGGATCGGCCGCCGGCAGGTGCATGAGCGGCAGGGCGACAGCCAGGGCCGCGGCTGCGGCGGCGAGCGGAGCGGCGCCGTGGCGCCAGGGGATATTGATGCCGAAGCCCGAGCGCAGGAACTGGCGGCGAACCAAAGCAGCGGCGGCGGCGGCGAGCAAGGCGGCAAGCGCGGCGCCGCTGACTCCCCAAAGCGGGATGAGTGCCCAGCCGGCGGCGAGATTGACCAGCGCACCGGCGCCGGTGACCGCCAGGATGATCTGCGGCCGGCGATAAAGGAAGATGAGGTCGCTGACGCCATAGGCGCCCTGGATGCTCTCGGCGGCGGCGAGCAGGAGCAGCGCCCAATAGCCGGCGGCGAATTCGGGGCCGATCCAGGCGAGAAGCGGCGCGCCGACCACGAACAGGACGACCAGAAGCGGCAGCTGGATGGCGAGGATCAGACGGGTCGCCGACGCGGTCGCCTGGCCGGTCCGGACCGGTCCGGCGAGGTTCAACGTACGCGAGACGATTGGCGTGAGCAGGCTGTCGAAGCTCTGCCGGACCTGGCGGATCGGAGTGCGGACCTGGCGCGCCATGCCGTAAATGCCCGCCGGCGCCTCGCCGAGGAACAGGCCGACCAGATAGAGGTCGAGCCGGCCGGCCAGCGCATTGGTGAAATCGCTGAGCGTCGGCAGCGCGGTCTCGCGCACGACCTTGGCGAAGCGGGCCGGCGCGAGCCGATAGGTGGCGAGCCGGAACGGACCGAGGCACTGGCGGGCGCCGGCCAAGGCGTAGACCAGTGCGGCCAGTGTTCCCGCCCAATAGCCGAGGATGAGGCCGATGGCCTGAAACCCCGCCATCCAGGCGAGCAGCGAGCCGGCGACCCCGGCATAGGGCTCGATGATGCTGCGCGCCCACACCTGGTGGCGCATCTTGTGGGTCCAGCGGGTGGCGGCGAGTAGGAGGTCGAGCAGCGACTGGCCGAGGATCATCGGCGCCAGCAGGAACAGGGCGGCCGCCGTATTGTCGGCGACCAGCGAGTCCGGAAGCAGAGCCATGGCCAACATGATCGGCAGCGCGCAGGCGAGGCTCGCGGCGCCGACCAGGACAATGCCGTCGATCACGATATGGGGCGGCGACCTTCCGTCCTTTTCCTCGTCGAGCAGCTTGAACAATTGCCGCTTCATGCCGGCGCCGCCGATGGTGACGGCGAGCTCGACCACCGCCACCGCGATGCTGAACGCGCCGAACAAGGCGGCGCCGAACAGGCGTCCGGCGATAACCACGAAGAGCAGGCGGGCACCGAAACGAATGACGAAGCCGAGCGCGGCCGATCCGCCGCCGCGCAGGATCAGGCTTTGCGCCTCCGCCGGGGCCGGTGGCTTGTCGTCGTCACCTTCAGTCATTGCGGGCGATAGCGGAGCGGCTGCACTTTTCGGCTTGTATCCGCGCGGACGGCGGTTGACCAAGGCTTATGTCCCCGCCCGCCGACGACGAAAGCAAGCCGGTCGCCGCCATCTTCCGCTCTCCGGTCTTCAACCCGTCCGAGCGCTTCATCCAGGAACAGGCGGCGGCGCTGACCCGCTATCGCCCGCTGGTCGTCGGACTGGAGCGCAAGGGCGCGGCGCTCCCCCGGCTCGCCGAGAGCATGATCCTTCCCGCCACGGCACTGGAGCGGTTGCTGTTCCGCCTACGCGGATGCGGCGGCTCGATCGAGGCGCGGGTGAGGTCGGCGCGGCCGGCACTGATCCACGCCCATTTCGCCACGGACGGCCTGCTCGTCCTGCCGCTCGCCCGCGCGCTCGGCGTGCCCCTGGTCACCAGCCTGCGCGGCTATGACGTTACCCGCACCGACGCCTCCTTCCTGCGCTCGGGCCGGCCGTCGCTGATCGGATATGCCCTTCGCCAGCGCCGGCTGATGCGCGGCGGCGATTGCTTCCTCGCGGTTTCGGACGCGCTCCGCGATCTAGCAATCGCCCGCGGATTTCCGGCGGAACGGACGTTGACCCACTATAACGGCGTCGACCTCGACCGTTTTCGTCCGGTCGACACACCCGCCGAGCCCGGCCTGGTTCTCCATGTCGGCCGGCTGGTCGAGAAGAAGGGGACGGCACCGCTGCTCGCGGCGATCGCGCGGGTCCCGGAAGCGACTCTGGTCGTCATCGGTGACGGGCCGCGGCGAAATGCCCTGGAGCGATGGACGCTGGACCAGGGGTTGCGGGACCGGGTGCGATTCCTGGGGTCGCTTCCGCCAGAAGAGGTCGCGGCATGGATGCGCCGCGCCACCCTTCTGGCCGCGCCCAGCATCACCGCGCCCGACGGCGATTCCGAAGGCCTGCCCAACGTCGTCGTCGAGGCGGCGGCCTCCGGCCTCCCCGTCGTCGCCACGCGCCACAGCGGCATCCCCGAGGCGGTGATCGACGGCGAGACCGGATTTCTGGTGGGGGAAGGCGACGTCGATGCTCTGGCGGACCGGATCGGAAGGGTGCTCGCATCGGAAGACTTGCAGCGCGACATGGGAATTGCGGCGCGTCGCCTGGCCGAACGGAAATTCGACCGCGTCCGGCTGACCGAGCGGCTCGAGGAAATCTACGACAGGGTCACCCACGCCGGCGCGTGATCGCTGGCTTTCTCGCGGCCGCGGACCTCGCGGTCGACGCCGGCCGACTTCAGCCGTTTCGCCGCCACCTTGTTGAGCAGCAGATGGTCGATGCGGATGCCGGCGTCGCGGGCGAAGGCATTGCGCCAATAATCCCAGAAGGTGAAGATCCGCTCCTTCGGGTGGAGGTGGCGGATGGCGTCGGTCCAGCCCTGCTTCAGCAGCGTGCGATATTGGGCGCGGGGCTCGGGCTGGAACAGGGCGTCGTCCAGCCAGCGCTCGGGCTTGTAGACGTCGGCGTCGGTCGGGATGACATTATAGTCGCCGGCGAGAACGACGGGGCAATCGAGCTTCACCAGCTCTGCGGCGCGCGCCATCAGCCGCTCCATCCAGGCGAGCTTGTAGTCGAACTTCGGTCCCGGCACCGGATTGCCGTTGGGCAGGTACAGACAGCCGACCAGGACGCCGTTCACCGCCGCCTCGATATAGCGCGACTGGATGTCGGCCGGGTCGCCGGACAGGTCGCGATGGGTCTCCACCGGCTCGCAGTCGCGGGCGAGGATGGCGACGCCGTTCCAGCGGCTCTGGCCATGCCAGATCGCGCCATAGCCGGCTTTCGCCAGGGCCCGTTCGGGAAACTTCTCGTCGGGCGCCTTCAATTCCTGGAGGCAGGCGACGTCGGGCGCGGTCTCGGCCAGCCAGTCGAGCAGCAGATTCAACCGGCCGTTGACGCCGTTGACGTTGAAGGTCGCGATACGCACGTCGAACCGAACCGACGGCTGGTCGATTTGGTTCAAGATTTTGGAGGTGGGGCGGCTAGGGTCGTCGCGCTTGGCTCTCAGGCGGGTGCGTGCTTCGTGAGGTTGCCGCATGAAATTGAATCGCCGCGAATTCGCCGCGCTCGCCGCCGCCTTCGGTGCAAGCCTTGCCCTCGGCCCAGGACGCGCCGCCGCCGCGCCGTGGCGGGAACGCCGCGAGGCCTATCCCCAGGGCGTCGCCTCGGGCGATCCCGACGCCAACAGCGTCATCTTGTGGACACGGCGGGCGCCGGAGCCGGGCGTCTCTTCCTATCGCCTGGCGGTCGAGGTTGCGGAGGATCGGGACTTTGCCCGCATCGTCGCCCGCGGCACGGCGCGGGCCGATGCCTCGACCGACTGGACCTGCCGCTTCCTCGCCGCCGGCCTTCTCCCGGCCCGCGAATATCATTACCGCTTCACCGACCAGGGCGGCGCCGGCAGCCGCGTCGGCCGCACCCTGACCGCCCCGGCCGAGGACGACGATCGCCCCTTCCGCTTCGCCTTCGTAAGCTGCCAGGACATCACCCAGGGCGCCTGCAACGCCTATCGGCGAATGATCCACGAGGACGAGGCCCGGCCGCCCGAGGAGCGGCTCGGTTTCGTCCTCCACCTCGGCGACTTCATCTACGAGGTGACCTGGTATGCCGAGGACGTGCCCGACGGCCGGAAATCGGGACACCGGATTCGTGGCGGCCTCCGCTATCCCGATGGCGAGAAGCTGCACGATTATCATCTGCCGACGACGCTCAGGGATTACCGGACCGCCTACAGCACCTATCTTCTGGACCCCGATCTCCAGGACGCGCGGGCGCGCTTTCCCTTCGTGCCCGTCTGGGACAATCACGAATTCTCCTGGCAGGGCTATCAGAGCCAGCAGGTGTTCGATGGCAACGTCCGCCCGGCCCAGACCAAGAAGGTCGCCGCCAACCAGGCCTGGTTCGAATATCAGCCGGCGCGGGTCGTCCAGCCCGGCGCGCGCGGAGGACGGGACCTGGACCGCTTCCATCCCCCCGTGGTCCGCGATGCCGCGATCGAGCATTATGATGATCTCGGCGTCGGCCAGGAGCCGAACAACCTTGCCGCCATCAACAGCCTCAAAATCTTCCGGTCGCTGAAATATGGCCGCAATGCCGATCTGATCCTCACCGACAATCGCTCGTTCCAGGGCCCCGGCAATGACGGCAGCGCTTTCGGGGCGCCGGGCTTCCCGCTGGTAGTGCCCGAGGAGGCGTTCAACATCGTGGACGGCGGCCGGGATTATGACGGCGGCCGGCCGCCGGCGACGATCGCCCATGGCGGCCACGACCTCCCCAATCCGGCGAAGGACCAGCCCCGCCAATCCTATCTTGGCGGCGGGCAGAAGGCCTGGCTGCTCGACCAGCTCGGGACCTCGCGCAAGCCGTGGAAGATCTGGGGGCACAGTTTCGGCACGTTGCGCTGGCGGACCGACATCCAAAATCTGCCGGACGCCTTGAAGGCGAACTGGCCGGGCACCGGTTACGGCCTGTTGAACGGCGGCTTCGAGGTTGACCATGGCGAAATCGCCGACGCGCTGAAGCGCGAGGGGATTACCGGTCTCGCCATCGTCGCCGGCGACAAGCACAGCTTCTGGGCGGGAACCTTCTCAAAGCATTTGCCTCCGCGGCCGTTCGAGCCGGTAGCGGTCGAATTCGTCACCGGGTCGATCTCGGCGCGGGGCCTGGCCGAGGCGATCGAGAACATGCCGCGCACCCAGCCCTTGCGCGCGCTTTACGTCCACGACGGGCCGAACGGCCCCATGGGCCAGAAGATCAACATGACGATCCGGCACGGGGTGCGGGCCTCGCTCGAACTGGCGCGGACCGGCGACCTGGCGGCGGCGCGGCGGCTCTCCAATCCCGCCGTCGCGCCGCATCTCGCCTTCACCGATCTCGGCGGCCACGGTTATGCGACGGTGCGGGTGAGCGCCGACGCGCTCGAAGCCGAGTTCGTCTGTATCCCCCGCCCGTTCGAGCGGAACGGAGCGCCCGACGGCGGACCGCTCGCCTACCGCGTCCGTCACCGCGTGCCCTTGTGGCGCGCCGGCGAGCCGCCGCGGCTGATCCAGGAGGTGGTCGAAGGCGATCCGCCATTCGCGATTTGAACCGCCGGACGGGGGTGAGGGGCCTCAGGCCTCCTCGTCCCCGCCTTCGCCTTCGCTTTCAGCCTCGTCGCGCCACCAGATCTCGAGCGGGCCCGACAGCTTGACCGTGATCGGCATGCCGTGGCGGTCGACGGCCTTGCCGGCCTGGACGCGGATCCAGCCTTCCGAGACGCAATATTCCTCGACGTCCTCGCGCTCCTTGCCCTTGAAGCGGATGCCGACGCCGCGGCGCAGCGCGTCGACGTCGAAATGCGGGTTGCGGGGATTGTTGGACAGGTGGTCCGGCGGCGTATCGGCCATCAGTGGTTCCTTTCTTGGGCGATCCAGCCGTCGACCAGATCGCCGAGCACGTCGAGCGGCACCGCGCCGTTTTCCAGCACCGCGGCGTGGAAATCGCGAATGTCGAAGCGGTTCCCCAGCGCCTGGCGCGCCCGCTCGCGCAATTCAAGGATTCTCATCTGCCCGATCATGTAGCTGGTCGCCTGGCCGGGCGCGTCGAAATAGCGCTCGACCTCGCGCACGACATTGCCTTCCGAGAGGAGCGCGTTGTCGCGGAAATAGGCGATCGCCTGCTCGCGGGTCCAGCGCTTGGAATGAATGCCGGTGTCGACCACCAGCCGAACCGCGCGCCACAATTCCAGGCTCAGCCGGCCGAAGTCGCTGTAGGGATCGCGATAGAATCCCATCTCCTTGGCCAGCCGTTCGGAATAGAGGCCCCAGCCTTCGCCATAGGCGCTGTTGCCTCCGAACCGCCGGAATTTGGGAATTGCGGGCAGCTCCTGGGCGAGCGCGTTCTGGAAATGATGGCCGGGCGCGCCTTCGTGGAAGCTGATCCCGTCGACCTGCGGTCGCAGCACCTGGGTCATGTCGCCGAGATTGACGTACATGATGCCGGGACGAGAGCCGTCGGGCGAAGGCCGGTTGTAGAAGGCGACGGCGGCGGTCGCCTGCCGCCAGGTCTCGACCGCGCGCACTTCCAGCGGCGCCCGCGGCAGCCGCCGGAACCACTGGGGCGCGATCGCCATCACCGCCGCGATGTCGGCGCGGGCGTCGGTCAGGAATTGCTGCCGGCCGGCCTCGCTGTTCTCGTAGCGAAATTGCGGGTCGGTCATGACGTGGGCGAAGAATTGCCTGAGCGTGCCGCGGAAGCCGACCTGGGCCTTGATCCGCTCCATCTCGCCATGGATGCGGGCGACCTGGGCGAGGCCGGTGCGGTGGATCTCGTCGGCGCTGAGATTGGTGGTCGTCGATTGGCGGACGCGAAAGGCGTAGTAAGCGGCGCCGTCGGGCAGTCGCCACGCGCCGTCGTTGCCGGTGGCGCGTGGCTCGATCGCGTCCAGGGTAGCGAACATCGATTCATAGCCGCGGCGGAACGGGCCGGTCAGCGCCTCGCGCGCCGCCGCGATCAGCCGGTCCTTGTCGGCCTGCAATATGGAAAGCCGGTTCACCTTGGTCTTGAAGTCGGCGAAAAGGGCGCTGTCCGGGCCGTCGGTGAACGGCGCTCCGGTCAGGATGCGGCGGCCGTCCTCGCGCACCGGCTGGAAGTTGAAGCGCGGCGGGACGATGCCGATCTCGGCCTGGTAGCGCATGTTGGCGCCGATCTCGTTCAGCGCCCGCTCGGCGTCGCGCAGACGGGCGACATAGGCCTCGGCGTCGGCGATGCTCTCGACCCGGTGGTTGTTGATCAGGAAAACGGGGATGCTGCCCAGCGGGCTGCCGTTGTTGGTGACCGGGTAATTGTGCCAGCGCCAGCGGAACGCCTCGCGGTCGTCGGCCACTTCCTTCTCGAACAGGCGGTAGGACAGGCGGCCGGCGGGGCTCAGCCGCTCCGGGTTGAACCGGGCGTGGAGCTCGGTCAGCTGCCGCTCCTCGAGCGCGAGCTGCCGCTGGCGGTACCCGTCGGTGTAATCGTTCAGCCGGTCGTACAGCTGGCGGCTGCCGAGCGACGTCAGCTGCTGCGGGTTGGTCGCGATCTGTTCGTCGAACGCGGCGTCGAGAAAGGCGTTGAGCCGCGCATCCTCGGCGACGGCATCGGTGGCCGGCGCGGGCGCGGCGGACGGCGCGTCCTGGGCGAGGGCGATGCCGGAGGCGGCGAGAAGAAGCAGGGCGGCAAGCGGAAGGCGGAGCGTCACATCATTTCCCCTGACTCGAACGACGCCGCTTCTTAACGCCTCGCGGCTTTTCGTCCACTGGCTCCGACGCTACGGAGCATGCCATGGGGGCATATGACATCGCGGTGGCGGGGTGCGGGCCGGCGGGGCTGGCGACGGCGCTTTTGCTCGCCCGCGATGGCCACAGGGTCTGCCTGTTCGAACGGTTCGACGCGCCGCGGCCGATCGGCTCGGGGCTGATGATCCAGCCGACCGGCCAGGCGGTGCTTCGCGAGCTTGGGCTGGACGGCGAATTGCTGGCCGCCGGGGCGCGGGTCGAGCGCCTGTTCGGCCGCGCCATGCCGAGCGGCCGAAAGGTGCTCGACGTCCGCTACGACTGGTTGAAAGGGGGCCATTTCGGAATCGGCACCCATCGCGCGGCCTTGTTCGACATCCTCTACCGCGCCGTCCTCGCCGCCGGAATCCCGATCGAGACCTCGCGCACGGTCGCGGGCAGCACGGAGGCGTCGGGCGGCCGCGCGCTCCACTTCGCCGACGGCCGAAGCGCAGGCTTCGACCTGGTGGTCGACTGTCTCGGCACCGGCTCGGCCCTGGCCGATCCGTGCGGCTATCCGCTCGCTTACGGCGCCTTGTGGGCCAGCCTCGACTGGCCCGAGAATGCCGGTTTCGATCCCGCCGCGCTCGAACAGCGTTATGTGCGGGCGAGCAGGATGGTGGGCGTTCTCCCGATCGGCCTCAGGCCCGGAAGCGACAGGCCGAAGACCGCTTACTTCTGGTCGCTTCGCGAGGATGCGCTCGGCGCCTGGCGAGAGGCCGGGCTCGACGCCTGGAAGGAGGACGCGCTGGCCTTGTGGCCGTCAACCGCGCCTTTCCTCGACCAGATCGCATCGCCCGAGGATCTCACCTTCGCCCGCTATTCGCATCGCACCCTGCCGAGGCCCGCCAAGAGAGGGCTGATCCACATCGGCGATTCCTGGCATTCGGCGAGCCCGCAGCTCGGCCAGGGCGCGAACATGGCCCTGCTCGACGCCTGGGCGCTGGCCAAGGCGCTGCGCGATCGCCGCGACCTCCCCGACGCGCTCGATCTCGCGGTGACGATGCGCGGCTTCCACGTCCGGCTCTTCCAGCTGCTCACCGCTTTGTTCACGCCGGTCTACCAGTCGGACAGTCATGTCCTGCCCTTCATCCGCGACCGTATCGTTGGCCCGCTCTCTCACCTCTGGCCCGCGACCGCGATCCAGGCGGCGATGGTCACCGGCCTGATGGGCGGCCCGCTGAGGCCGCTGGGGCTGTAAGCCGCTCCTGCGCCAGCCAACACGGGTCCCAGGCCGGCTCGGGGCCGAAGCGGGCAACCAGGAAGTCGACCAGGGCGCGGACCCGGGCGGTGGTCGCCCGTCCCGGCGGCATGACCGCGTGGAGCGCGCCTTCGTCGAGCGGAAAGTCGCGCAGGATCACCTCGACGCTGCCGTCCTCGATAGCCGGCGCGGCGATGAAGCTCGGCAACATGGCGATGCCGATTCCGGCCTGGGTTGCGGCGCGCAGCATCTCGCCATTGTTGGTCCGCATCCGCGGCGCGACTCGGACCGTCTCCCAGCGCTCGCCCACCCGAAAGCGCCACTGCTCGTTGTTGTACATCAGGATGTGATGGTCGGTGAGGTCGGCGGGCCGTTGCGGCCGGCCATGTTGGTCGAGATAGGCGGTGCTGGCGATCACCGCCTTGCGTACCGGGGCGATCCGGCGCGCGACCAAAGCGGAATCGGCGAGACGGCCGATGCGGACCGCGAGGTCGTAGCCGCCGCCGACCAGGTCGACATTGCGGTCCTCCAGTTCGATGTCGAGCTCGACCGCCGGGTGGGCCCGTGCGAACTCCGCCAGCGCCGGCGCCAGATAGGAGATGCCGAAGGAGAGCGGCGCGGAAAGGCGGATCGGCCCGGCGACCTGGGTCACCGCTTCGGCCACCACCTCCTGCGCGGCCTCGAGATCGGCGAGGATGGTCGAGGCGCGCGCATAATAGGCCTGGCCGATGTCGGTCGGCTGGGCGCCGCGCGCCGTGCGAGTGAGGAGGCGGGCGCCGAGCTGTTCCTCCAGCCGCGCGACCCGGCGTGAGAGGACCGGCTTGGAAAGGCCCATCCGCTCTGCGGCGCGGGCGAAGGAGCCGGTTTCGACCACCCGCACAAGCGCGAGGACGTCGATCAGGTCGGGAGCAGAGCGTTCCATATTTCGCAACACCATGATGCTGTTTGGTTGACTTCCGACAACACATGTAGGGACCTAGATCAAGGCCTGCAATTCAATCGAAGGATAGGTCCATGAACAAGATCCTGATCGTCACCAGCAGCGCCAACGGCGCTTCCTCCGTGTCAAACCAGCTTGCCGAGGCCCATGCCGCGCAGCTCGCCGCCGCCTATCCGGAGGCGAGGATCGTCCGCCGCGACGTCGGCGCCGAGCCGGTGCCGCATCTCACTCACGCCACCGTCGCCGCGATCAAGGGCGAGCCGGCGACCGAGGCCGAACTGGCGGCGCGGGCCCTGTCGGACAGGCTCGTCGCCGAGCTGGCGGAGGCCGATCTCCTCGTCATCGCGTCGCCGATGTACAATTTCGGGATGAGCTCGACCCTGAAGGCCTGGTTCGACCATGTGCTGCGCGCCGGCATCGCCTTCCGCTACACGTCCGAAGGTCCGGAAGGATTGTTCAAGGACAAGAAGGCGGTGCTGATCGAAAGCCGCGCCGGTTTCTACAGCGAAGGCGACGGCGCCGTGATGGACGGGCAGGAGCCCCACATCCGCAACCTGCTCGGCTTCATGGGAATCACCGACGTCACCGTGGTGCGCGCCGAGAAACTCGCGTTCGGGCCGGAAGCGGTCGAGGCCTCGATCGCCGCCGCCAGCGAGGCGCTCGGCGCTTTTGCCGACGGCTCGCTGCGCCTCGCTGCCTAGGTCCCGTACTTTCCCGCTACACAATGTTCCGGTCTCTCCCCAGATAGGGGAGGGACCGGTTGGAGATTGAAATGATCGACGTCCGCAAATTCGGCACTTTGGGCCATGCCAACCATGGCTGGCTCAACGCCCGCCACCATTTTTCTTTCGCCGACTATCACGATGCCGGCCGGATGGGCTGGGGCGCGATCCGGGTGTGGAACGACGACGAGATCGCCGCCAAATCCGGCTTTCCGCCCCATCCCCACCGCGACATGGAGATCATCACCTATGTCCGCTCCGGCGCCATCACCCATCAGGATTCGATGGGCAACAAGGGCCGCACCGGCGCCGGTGACGTCCAGGTCATGTCGGCCGGCACCGGCGTCCAGCACGCCGAATACAATCTCGAGGACGAGGCGACGACCCTGTTCCAGATCTGGGTGCTGACCGACAAGCCCGGCGCCACCCCCGGTTGGGGCGCGGCCAAATTTCCCAAGTCGGACCGTTCGGGCCGGTTCGTCACCCTTGCGAGCGGCTATGAGGAAGACGACGACGCGCTGAAGATCAATTCGGCGGCCCGCGTCCTCGGCGCCACGTTGAAGGCTGGCGAGAGCGCCGAGCTTTCGGCCGATCCGACGCGCCACCTCTACCTGGTCGCGACCCAGGGCGCGGTGGAAGTGAACGGCATCCGCGCCGACCCCCGCGACGGCGTCGCCATCACCGGCGAGGCGGGGGTGACGATCACGGCGATCGAAGACGCCGAGATCGTCCTGGTCGACGCGAGGTAAGGAAAGACCGAAGGAAGACCCTCACCCTCCCACCCGGTTTCGCCGGGCGGGGTGAGGGTCTTCTTCTTCTTCTTGTTACTCCTCTTCCACCCACCGCACGCGTCGGGGCTCGTCGTCCCGCTCCACATAGACCGTCCGCACCCGGCCGTTGCCGCGGATCAGGGGGATGAGGCCGAGCAGGCCGAGCAGGCCGAGCAGGCCCCAGTCGAACCCGCTTTGCTGGGCGCGATAGTCGCGCGCCAGGTCGTTGGCGAAGGGGTCGGCGGGGTCGGCGAAGCCGTTGGGGTAGGCGGCGTCGGGCGCGATCGTCACCGGCGCCTGCTGGACCGGCGGCGGCGCCTGCTGGACGATCACCGGCGGCGCGGCGGGCGCGCTCTGGTTGGCGGTCGTGTCGGGCGGGGAGGTGCTCGAAGGCGGCGCAGCGGTCGTCGTGGTCGTCGTCGTGCTCGCGGGCGGCGGCGCGGTGACCGTCGGCGGAGTGCCGCTGCTGTTCTGGGCCGAGGCCTGGGTCGCCGCGGCCAGCAGAGCCGCCCCGACCAGAACAGGTTTGAACCTCATCGCGAGTCCCTCCATTTTATAACGCTCCTGCAACGACTTGGCCGTTTGGCCCGATTTCATCCGCCTTCATATTCCGCCTGCCGCCCCGGGAAAACAACCCGTCGCAGCGCGGCCCGTCCGGCGCTTTCCACCGCCTGCCCATTGGGACAGAGTACAAGCGTCTGTTTGGCGGTCCGATTTCGGCCCGCCCGGGTGGGGACCAGTTTCAGTGGCGATGTATGTGTACAGCACCGACGGCGACCCCGTCGGCTTCGTGTTCCAGACCGATATCTACGATCTCGACGGGACGCCACTCGGGCGGATCGTCGGCTGCCGCGTCCACCGGTTCGACGGCACCTATGTCGGCGAATGGTTCCGCGACATGGTGGTGCGGCGCCCGCAGGGCCGGCCGCGGATCATCCCGCCCGCCGCCGTGCCGCCGCGCCGGCCGCCGGCCCCCGCTTCCTACCGGCTGCGCGCAGTGGTCGATTACGGCTACCAGGACGCTTTTCCGCTGATGCGCGAGAGCGGTCCCTATCTGCGCGAAGCCGCCGAATGAAGGAACTCTCGCGCCGGTCGCGCGATTGAGCCTATTGGCCCGCTGATGAAAGCTTCGAAATGATTCTGGTGGTCGACGACGACCCCATGGTGCGCGCGTCGATCGTCCGCGCCCTGACCGAGCTCGGCTATCAGACCGGCGAGGCGGCGGACGGCGAGGCGGCGCTGGCGGCCCTGCGCGCGGCGGAGCCGCCGATGCTGGTCATCCTCGATTATGTCATGCCGGGCATGGATGGCGCCGAAACTGCGCGCGAAATCGCGGCCATGGATCCCGATCTGCCGATCGTCTTCTCGACCGGCCACGCCGCGCTCCGCGCGCTGCGGACCGCAGCCGGCGAGGACGTGCCGGTGCTCGCCAAGCCCTTCACCCTCGACGAGCTCGACGAGCTGCTGCGCGAGCGGTTGGCCGAGGGACGCCGCGCCCGCTACGCCTGACCGGGCCGCCCACGCCCCGCAATTACCGTACGTTGCCAGCGCCCCGCGCGCTTGGCACAGGAGTGCACCTTTTCCGTCGATCCGGGGGACTCGATTCGATGCGCCTTGCCCTTGCCGCCGCCGCCTTGCTCCTCGCCACCGCCGCCATCGCCCAGAATGCGCCCCGCCCGCACGATGCCGCGCCCGCCAAGGCCCCGGCAACGCCGCCGACGCACCGTGAAGCATTGAACGCCGACGTCGAGGCCGCCTGGGTGCGCCCGCCGGTCGACGAGGCGACCTCGGTCAGCCGCGGTGCGGTCACCGTCCGGGGCGCCCGGATCGCCTACACCGCGACCGCCGGCACGCTCACCATCCGCGACGACGACGGCAAGCCGACCGCTTCGGTCTTCTACACCGCCTACACGCGCGACGGTTCGGCTCCGGGCAGCCGCCCGGTCACCTTCTTCTACAATGGCGGGCCCGGCTCGGCGACGGTGTGGCTGCACATGGGCAGCTTCGCGCCGGTCCGCGTCACCACCGGCAATCCCGAATATATCCGCCCAGCGCCCTACGGCTTCGGCGCAAATCCCGACAGCCTGATCGACGCCACCGACATGGTCTTCGTCGACGCGATCGGCGCCGGCTGGTCGCGGCCGCTGGGCGAGAAGACCGGGCGCGATTTCTGGGGCGTCGACCAGGACGCCGACGCCTTCGCCCGCGCCGTCCAGCGCTACGTCACCATGAACAATCGCTGGTCCTCGCCCAAATATCTGTTCGGCGAGAGCTACGGCACCTTGCGCAACGGCGCCGTCGCCGCCGTGCTCGAGCAGCGCGGGCTCAGCCTCAACGGCGTCGTCTACCTCTCGACGATCATGAATTACGGCGTCCGCCAGCCCGGCTACGACCAGAATTACCTGACCCTACTGCCGAGCTACGCCGCCACCGCCTGGTACCATAACCGGATCCAGAACCGCCCCGCCGACCTCGACGCCTTCCTCGCCGAGGTCCGCGCCTTCACCACCGGGCCCTATGCCGCGGCCCTGTCCCGAGGATCGAGCCTGCCCGACAACGAGGCGCGCGACATCGCCCAGCGCTTGTCGGCTTATACCGGGATCAGCGCCGACTATATCCTGCGCGCCGACCTTCGCCTCGATCTGCCGCGATTCTCGACCGAATTGCTGCGCAACCGCCGGCTGGTCACTGGCCGGCTCGACTCCCGCTACCTGCTGACCCCGGCCGACGCCAATGCCGACGCACCGCCCGACGATCCCGCCTCCACCGCCATTTCCGGCGCCTTCATCTCGAGCTTCATGGACTATTCCGCCCGCACCCTGGGCTATCGCAGCGACATGCCATACAAGGTCACGGCCCGCGGCGAGGGCTGGGAGTGGGACTGGCGCCACCGCCCGCCCGGCGAGCGCAACCCGCAGACCTCGCCCAACACTGCCGTCGACCTCGCCTGGACGATGCGCACCAACCCTTATCTCAGGGTGCTCTTCCTCAACGGCTATTACGACATGGCGACGCCGTTCTTCGGCGCCGAATTCGACGTCAACCACATGCTCTTGAACGAACAGCTCAGGCGCAACGTCGACTTCCGCTACTACCAGTCCGGCCACATGATCTACCTGCACCCCGAGGCGCTCGCCCGGATGCACGACGATCTCGCCGCCTGGTACCGGGATTCGCAGGCCACCGCCGCCTCCAGCCGCCCCCCTGCGCGTCCGTCCGCCCGCGCCCAACCCGAACCCGGCCAGCCGCCGAGCGAGTGATCCTAGCCGTCATTCCAGCGAAAGCTGGAATCCCACTTCACCTTGTCCGACGTCCTGAAAGGCAGGGAGATTCCAGCTTTCGCTGGAATGACGGGAATTGGAGAACTGCGCGGGCGAACTTCCGCGCGCCGCTCATTCCGAGCGGCACCGCCCGGTCACCGTCTGCTCGACGATGCCGTCGTCGAAGCGGACGGTGAGACCGGCGCCTTCCATCTCGGTGATCGTCGCGTCATACCATTGGCCGTTGCCCGACCAGATGGCCTGGATCCGTGAGCCGGTGTGCCAGTCGAAACTCTTCACCTGGTTGACCGGCCGGATCTCGCTGGTGCCGTCGTCATAGCGGATCGCCACCGACCCGTCCTCGCCGACGCTGTGGACCACGCCGGGGAACCACAGGCGCTCCCCCTGCCATTGCGCCAGCACCCAGTCGCCCGGTGAATAATCCGAGATCATCCGCGTCCCCCTTAGTCCCCGATTTTGATTTGGACCTGGCCGCCGTCCGGAACGTCGGCGATCTGCTCGTGAATCGCAGCCATCCCGACAAGCTGCACCACGGCGGGCCGGACGACAAGATTGTCGGGTTCGTATTTCCCCTCGGCAAAAACCGGCAGGACCTGGAAGGCATAGCATTCGCCCGGGTCGGGTCGCTTGCCCGCATCGTGCAGCGCCTCAACCAACCCGGGCAGGAACCACTCCTCAAACTTGTCGAGCTGGGAATGCACGATCGTCTCGAACTCGTCGGCGTTCCTGGCGATCCGCTCCACCTGTCCGGACCCGCTCTGGAGCCAATAGACGCCGCTTTCTTCCTCAAGGAAGATGTCGCCGGTCATCGAGCAGAGGAAGGGCGTCCACCCCCCAGGCACCAGCCATTGCCATGCGGCCACGATTTTCGCGGCGAGTTCGGAGTCCGGTACGAATGCGACGTCGGCCCACCGGCTGCTCATTACCACCGCCCCTCGCGTCAAACCTTGGCTAGAATATCGGACTGTCGCCGGTGGTGCCAGGCGAACACCGCGGCGGCGCCCCGGTGGGGGCGCCAGGCTTCGGCCAAAGCGCGGATCGCCTTTTCGGTCGGCTTGCCTTCCATCCCCATGATCACGCCGATCTCGATCTGGACGGCGAGGTCGCCGGCCGGGAAGATGTCGGGCCGGCCTTCGGCGAAGAGCAGATAGACTTCGGCGGTCCAGCGGCCGATGCCCTTGACCGCGGTGAGGTGGGCGATGGCCTCCTCGTCGTCCTCGGGCAGATGGTCGAAGTCGAGCCGGCCGGACAGCACCTCCTCGGCCAGGCTTTTGGAATAGGCGATCTTCTGGCGGGAGAGGCCGGCGGCGCGCAGATCCTCGTCGCTGGTCCGTGCCATGTTCGCGGGATCGGCGGCGCCGCCGGTCGCGCTCTCGACCCGCGCCCAGATCGCCGCCGCCGCCTTGACCGAGACCTGCTGGCCGACGATGGCGCGCAAGAGGGTGACATAGCCGTGATCGCCGTCGCGCGGCTCGGGGACGCCGACCCGCTCCAGCGCCCGCGCGAAGGCCGGCTCGATGCCGCCGAGTGCCTTGAGCGACGCGGCAAGGTCCTGCTTCGTAATGCCCATGGTCGCTCCCGCTTGCGCTCCGCCGCGGCGCCTAGCATAGGGCCGCGGGAACGCATCTCCTTTCTTCGCATCAAAGAGGCCCATGGCACAGATCACCATCGTCACCCGCGACGGCACCGAACGAAGCGTCGAGGCCCGCACCGGCTGGAGCGTGATGGAGAACATCCGCGACAACGGCTTCGACGAGCTGCTCGCCTTGTGCGGAGGCTGCTGCTCCTGCGCGACCTGTCACGTCCATGTCGATCCCGACTGGATCGAGAAGGTCGGCCCGCGCGGCGCGGACGAGGACGATCTGCTCGACACCTCCGACCACAAGATCGCGAACAGCCGGCTGTCCTGCCAGATATTGTTCACGCCGGACTTGGATGGCCTGAGAGTGCAGATCGCGCCGGAAGACTAATTCCTCCCCGATGATCAGGTCGAGCGACGCCGTTTCGGCGGCCGCGTTTCGGGGGCTAAGTAGACAAAGTAGACACATGCCACGGGTCCCGCCGCGCACCGTGAGACGCGTGAACTCCGTGAACTTTACCCCTGGAATCCCCAGCTTTTGTGTCCCCTGGCTTGTCGTTCCAGCTGTTGGAATCCCCGTAAAAATTTTTTGCTGGATTCTCAGAGCCTTGATCCTCGAAAGGTTCAAAGGTTCAGCTCCCTGGGAGAAAAAGTATCCCCGCGCCCGGTGCGGCGCAATTCGACCGCCGTCGTCTTCGATCGATCGACAATGAGAATGAGCCCGCCCCCGAATCGGGTCCGACTCTAAGGCGAGGCTCCCTATAACATATCTTGTAGATAATTACAAGAGTTTTGTTATCAGCTCACGCTCGCCGCGTAGAGCGCGACTGCCGCCGCATTGGAAACATTCAGGCTCTCAATCCCCGTGATCGGCAGCCGCGCGAGCGCGTCGCAATGGGCTTCGGTATTCTGCCGCATCCCTTCGCCCTCGGCGCCGAGCACCAGGGCGACCCGCTTCGGTCCGAGCGCTTCCGCCAGGGTCGCCTCCGCTTCCCCGGTCAGGCCGATGCGCCAGAAGCCGGCCTCGGCCATGTCGTCGAGCGCCCGGGCGAGGTTGACCACCCGCACCCAGGGCATCGTCTCCAGCGCGCCGCTCGCGGCCTTGGCCAGCGCGCCGGATTCGGGCGGGGCGTGGCGGTCCTGGGTGACCACGCCGAGCGCGTTGAAGGCGGCGGCCGAGCGCAGGATCGCGCCGACATTGTGAGGGTCGGTGACCTGGTCGAGGACGAGCAGCGGGCGGCCGTCCTCGGCCTGGTCGAGCAGGTCGGCGAGGAGGATGTCGTCGAGCCGCTCGACCTCGGCGACGATGCCCTGGTGGGGCGCGTCGCGCGGCACCATCCGCCCCATGTCGGCGACGTCGGCGAAGGTGACCGGAATCGACTTGTCGATGTCGAACTCGGCCGCCGCCTCGCGCGTCGCCCAGATCCGGACGATGCCGCGGTCGGGATTGGCCAAAGCGGCGGCGACGGCGTGGCGCCCCCAGAAACGGGGCCGGTTCTCGGCCTTGGTCGCCTGGCGTGCCTTGCGTCGCATATCAGGGTCCCATTGGCGGTGACGGCTTGTCTTGGCAAGCCGGCGCGGCCGATGATATCCAGCCCGAGTTCAGGGGAGGGGACCTCATGGCCACGATCGCATCGCCCGCGGCGCGCCTGCGCACCGACCGCCTTTTCTACACCGGCGTCGGGCTCGCCATCTTCGTCACGGTCTTCTGGGGTTTCGCCCAGAGCTTCTATCTGGCCCGCTGGCTGACCGCGCCGCCGACCACGCCCGAGATCGGCCCCTTGCTCGCCATCCACGCCGCCGCCTTCACCGCCTGGACGGCGTTGATGGTCATCCAGCCCCTGCTGATCGCCACCCGCAACGTGCCCATCCACCGCATGTTCGGCGCGTTCGGCGCCGGCGTTGCGGCGGCGATGGTGGTGCTTGGAAATCTCGCCGGCATCGCCGCGATGCACGTCGGCTTTCGCGGCCTCGGCGATCCGCTCGTCTTCTATGCGGTGCCCTTCTTCTCGATCAACAGTTTCGCGGTCGTCGTCCTCCTCGCCATCCTTCACCGCAACCGCGCCGAAACCCACAAGAGGCTGATCCTGCTCGCCAACGTCGCCCTGCTCGGCGCCGCCATCGCCCGCATCCCGCTGGCGCCGCTCCAGGCCGGCGCGCCCTTCACCTTCATCTTCCTGCCGAATCTGATCACCGTCGCCGGCATCGTCCACGACCTCCGGACGCGGGGGAGAATCCACAAGGTGTGGCTGATCGGCGGCCCGGCGATGCTCGCCAGCCAGCTGGTGATGATGGCGGTAATGGGCACCGGACCCTGGCACGCCTTCGCCGGGACGATGGCCGCGCTGTGGCGTTGACAGGGCGGACGCCTTTCGCCATTGGAGCCGCCTTCCTCTATCGCGCTCCACTGGACAGGTGGCCGAGTGGTTAAAGGCAGCAGACTGTAAATCTGCCCGGGTTTCCCGTACGCTGGTTCGAATCCAGCCCTGTCCACCAGCGATCCTTCCCGCAGGTCGCCGTAGCAAAGGCCTCGGGCTTCCAGATCATCGTGGCGTGCGCCAGATCGGGCCGGCGTTGCCGCCCTCCTAGATCACCTGGAAGTCGCTCGCCGCGAGAACAGGGTGCCCCTGCAGCGTCGCGAACAGCACTGCGGCCCCCGCGCCATTGCCGTCGGCATCGAAGAACAGATTGCCTGTGGCGGCGTCGTAGAGGATGCGGTCGTCGGCATCCTGCGCCGTCGAGCCGTTGACGAACGCATTGGCATTGAGCGCGCCGAGGCCGAGCCCGGTGAAGATCGCATCGTCGAGGGCGATCTTGTCGGTGCCCGAGACGAAATCGGCGATCAGGTCGACATTGGCGGCGCCGAGGGCGGTGGTGAACGCGAAGGTATCGGCGCCGTTGCCGCCGAACAAAGCGTCGCTGCCGGTGCCGCCGTTCAACGTGTCGTTGCCGCCGAACCCGAACAGCGCGTCGTTGCCGCCGCCGCCATTGATGGAGTTGGCGCCGTCATTACCCCAGATCTGGTTGGCCAGCTCGTTGCCGCCGAAGTTGATCGGCGCCGTGCCGCCGATGAACCCGGTGGTGATCAGCTCGATCTCGGCGCCGGCGCTCAGCGTATAGTCGACTCCGGCGGCAACCGTGTCATTTCCCTGGCCTGCCGCTTCGACGATGATGTCGCCAACATTGTCGACGAACATGGTGTCGTCACCCGCGCCGCCGTTCAATGTGTCGTTGCCGCCAAACCCGAACAGGGCGTCGTTGCCGCCGCCGCCGTTCAATATGTTGACCCCGTCATTTCCCCAGATCTGGTTTGCAAACTCGTTGCCGGTAAAGTCGATCGCCGCGGTGCCGGCGATGAACCCGGTGGTCAAGAGCTCGACCTCGGCCCCGGTGCCCAGCGCATAGGTCACACCCGCCGCGACAACGTCGAAACCCTCGCCGGCCGCCTCGAGGATGATATCTCCCGCATCGTCGACAAACATGGAGTCGTTGCCGGTGCCGCCGGCCAGGAGGTCGGCGCCAGTGCCGCCGACCAGGATGTCGTTGCCGCCGAACCCGAACAAAGCGTCGTTGCCGCCGCCGCCATTGAGGCTGTTGCCCGCGCCATTGCCCCAGATCTGGTTGGCGAACTCGTTGCCGGTGAAGTCGATCGTCACCATGCCGCCGATGAACCCGGTGGTGATCAGCTCGATCTCGACCCCGGCGCCGAGCGTGTAGGAAAGCCCCGCCGCGAGCGTGTCATAGCCCTCGCCGGCCGCCTCGACGACAATGTCGCCGGCAGAGTCGATGAACATCGTGTCGTTGCCGGTGCCGCCGATCAGCGTGTCGTTGCCGCCGAAGCCGAACAGCTCGTCATTGCCGCCGCTGCCGTTCAATATGTTGACGCCGTCGTTACCCCAGATCTGGTGGGCAAGGGCGTTGCCGGTGAAGTCGATCGCCGCCGTGCCGGCGATCCAGCCCGTGGTCAGAAGCTCGATCGAAACGCCCGTGCCAAGCACATAAGGCACGCCCGCCGCGACGACGTCGTATCCCTCGCCAGGCGCCTCGATGATCGTGTCGCCGAAATCATCGACGAAATAGGTGTCGTTACCCCACTTGCCGATCATCGTGTCGGCGCCGGCAAGGCCGTTCAGCATGTCGTCGCCAAGGCTTCCGGTGAGCGTATCGGCGCCCGGTGTCCCGAGATATTCCTGACCCTGGCCGATCAGGAAATCCGACATCGAAAGGGCACCATCGACGCGCAGAGTCATCGTGCCGGCGCTGGTGGCGATATTGACCAGATGGTAGGAGGGACCGCCGACTGCGTTGTGCGGGCCGATCGGATCGCCGCTGAAGCTGTCGGCGATGCCGGCCTGTTGCGACCAGCTGATAGAGGTCAGGGTCGACCCGAAGGCGCGAAGATCGATCAGGTCCACGCCCGTCTGGAAGTCGCTGATCTCGTCCATGTCTCCGGAAATTGAATCGCCAACCGTCAAATAGCGGAAGGTATCGGCGCCCGCGCCGCCAATCAGCAGATCCGCGCCCACGCCGCCGACCAGGATATCGTTGTCGGTGCCTCCATCCAGTCGGTCCTTACCTCCATCGCCGGAAAGGATGTCCTGGCCAGCGTTTCCATTCAGGCCGTCGTCCCCCGCACTTCCGGCGATGATGTTCGAAAGAACATTACCGCGAACGAAGCCGAACTGGATCATCGTCACATTTTCGACGTTGTCGGGCATCTCAAGTAGCGCGCCGGCGGAATTGAGTTCGATCAGATCGGTGCCCTGATCGCTGAGCTCCCAGACAAGGTCGCCGCCACTGTCCACGACGTAGATGTCATTGCCTGCGCCGCCCCACATGAAGTCGGAACCAGTGCCGCCGTCGAGGCGATCCAGACCGGCCGCGCCGATGAGCAAATCGTTGCCGTCGCCGCCATTGACGATCGAGCCGCCGGCTGTGGCGCAAAGCACATCGTCAACGCCTGTGCCTGAAAGTATAGCTACGTTGGCGAGAAGGACATCGGACTGTGCGAGCGCGCCGTTGACATGGACTTCGAGCACGCCCTGGGCAGTCGTCGCATTCAGCAAGGTGAACCCAGCGCCGGCCTGAATCGAAATCGATTGGACGCCGAGGGCGGTCAAATCGATCCGGTCGCTGCCGCTGGTGAAATCAGTGATCGTGTCGAACGCGACCGCCGTCGAATCTCCGAGATCGGTGTAGACGAAAATGTCCTTTCCGGTCCCGCCGCTCAATTGATCGGCGCCGGCGCCCCCGCGGAGATAATCATCGCCTCCATCGCCGTTCAGCGTGTCGGCGGCCGCGGTGCCGACCAGCATGTCGGTTCCGTCGCCGCCAAAGACAGCGCCCTGATGCTGGCCGCCCGCCTCGAACCACAAATTCTTGCCCGCCCCGAGCCGGGCCTCGCCGACGATGACGCCCCAATTCTCAAAGCGGCTGTTGCTGCTTTCGAGCGTGATCGATCCTTCGAGACGACCGAAATTGTAGAAACTCGTAGGACCAGCAGAACCCAGTCCGGTGCCGCCCTCGATCGCCTTGTCGCCCTGGATCAGTCCGTAATTGTAAAAGGTTGATCCCCATATCCCCGGCACGTAGAACAGGCCGGTCGCGCTGCCACTCACTCCGGCTACGACATCCGCGGTGATCGTGCCCCGGTTGGTGAACATCCGTTGGTCCAGGACCTGGACGCCGGTCGTACTGTTGCCGCCAAGTGCGGAGATCGTGCCGTCATTATATGCCTGATCGTCGCGGGTGACGATTGCGCCTATGGCTTGTTGGGTGCCGTTCGTTCGTGCGGTAATGGTCCCGAAGTTCTGGAAATTGATCTCGTCCCAGACCGCGCTGAGGGTCAAGCTGCCGGTCGCATGGCCGGACTCGGCGGTTACTTCGATCAGTCCGTAATTGGTCAGGCCGCCAAAACCGCCACCATAATACATTCCGTCCGCGGAGATTGACCCGGTGCCGACCACGCGCATGGTCCCGTAGTTGATGAAGCGGTCCATTGCGTTGATGAACAGGCCCTTGGCGCCGCCATTGCCCGGGCCAATGCTCTCGATCAGGCCGTAATTTATGAGGGAATAGTCCCAGCCATAGGTCCAAAGGATCGGCTGGCCGCCTTCTGAGCGCCAGGTCTCATAGGACTGGATCGTTTCCGTATGGTGCAGCGCGTAATTGTTGAGGACAGTGACCGTCGATGAGAGCGCCATGCCGGGCACCGAGTCTGGCAGCAGCGCGCTGGCGCCGGACGCGATGGGATCGAGCCCGCCCGCGGGCGCGGACGGGCTCGCGGCGATCGTGACATCGCCCGCGCCGGCCACCAGCGCGATTTCTCCTCCGAGTGTGAATCGGCGAAAGGCGACGCCGTCAATGGCGACCGAAGCCAGTTCGCCCCATGATCCGATCAGCTCGACCTTGTCCGATCCTGTCGTCAACAGCCGCAGCGTGTCGTCGCCGCCGCTCAGCCCATGAACGTCCTCGGCGCGAACGACGAGCCTCTGCTGTCCCCGCATCTCGATCGCTTCGATGTCGTGCACTCGGCCGCTTGCGAGCATCGACGCAAGATCCAGGCTGTGCATACCCATGGCGAGCACGAGCCGATCGAACCCGCTTCCGCCCTCGATCGAGCGAAAGGCGAGGTCGCCGATCTCGATGACGTCGTCGCCCGCTCCGGCGTCGACAAGGTCGCCGCCAGCCGTAACGATCCGGTCGTTGCCATATTCGCCGTAAAGACCGTCATTGCCGGTGCCGCCGATCAGCGTGTCGTCGCCGAGGCCACCGAGCAGCAAGTCCTGCCCGGCGCCGCCCTCCATCCAATCGGAGTCCCGGCCGCCCATCGCTTGATTGTCGCCGTCGCCCGCGACGTAATAATCGTCGCCCCATCCGAGGTCGGCAATGCCGTCCAGCGTGCCGTGGGCGCTGGACACGACGTCATCACCTTCGCCCATCTTCAGATTGCCGTGGATTGCGCCCGAATTGATGATGATGTCGTTGCCGAGCCGCGTGTCGATGAGGCCGTAAATCTGACCGCCCGCGAGGTTGTAAATCTGGTCGCCGGGCTGCTGGGGCGGCGAATAGCCCAATTCGGAACTGCTGCGATAGGCGACGTCGGCGCGGATGATTCCTGAATTTTCGATGCGCAGCGTTTCAACGCTCAGTGCTCCGGTCAGGATCGCTATCGATTCGGAGCCTGGTGCCGTCGCATAGGCCTCGATCAGGCCGGCGTTGCGGATTTGGGGGATGCCGGGATCGATCAGGTCGCCGCGGCTGAAAATGACGGCGGTTGCATAGAGCCCCTCGGCGAGGATTGACGCGCCGGCGCCGTTCACGAGTCGACCTCCATTGAACATGGCGACGCCGGTCGCGCCGCCCACGCCCCCGCCGCCCGGCGCGCTGGCCGCCGGCGTGTAGGCGGCGATCGTGCCGGTATTGGTGACGGTGACGCCAGGGTCCCAATTCTCGACCGCGGTGGCATTGCCGTTCGCGATGGCGAAGATCCGGCCGGAATTGGTGATATGATCTCCGCGCGAGCCGATGAAGACGCCTCCGGCATTGCCGTTCGGCGCTTCGCCGACGATCAGGCCGTCATTCTCGACAAAGGAAAGGTTGAGACCACCCACGGCAAAGGAGCCGGTCTGGCCGATGTTCCAGATCGTACCGTGGTTGACCATGGAGCCGAAGCTGTCCGACGACCAGAACAGATTATACTGCGATCCATAAGCCTTTGCGCCCGCCGCAAGCGTGTAGATTCCGTAAGGGAGCGCCTGCTGCGAGAAGATGTTGTCTGGTCCGTCGCGCTGGCCGGGAAGCATGATGATGTGCGGCAATTCTCTACCCTTTGGTTCGACATGGGCATAATTTGGTTCGGGTTTCAGATCACCTGGAAATCACTCGCCGCGAGAACAGGATGTCCTTGCAGGGTAGCGAACAGCACCGCCGCCCCTGCCCCATTGCCGTCGGCGTCGAGGAACAGATTGCCGGTAGCGGCGTCGTAGAGGATGCGGTCGTCGGCGTCCTGCGCTGAAGTCCCGTTGACGAAGGCATTGGCGCTTAGCGCGCCAAGACCGAGCCCGGTGAATATCGCATCGTCGAGCGCGATCTTGTCGGTGCCCGAGACGAAATCGGCGATCAAGTCGACATTGGCCGCGCCGAGGGCGGTGGTGAACGCGAAGGTATCGGCACCATTGCCGCCGAACAGGGCGTCGCTGCCGTTGCCGCCGACCAGGGTGTCGTTGCCGTCGAAGCCGAACAAAGCGTCGTTGCCGCCGCCGCCGTTGAGGCTGTTGCCGGCGGCATTGCCCCAGATCTGGTTGGCGAAGTCGTTGGCGGTGAAGTCGATCGTCGCAATGCCGCCGATGAAGCCGGTAGTCAGAAGCTCGATTTCGGCTCCGGCGGCAATCACGTAGCTCACGCCCGCCGCGAGCGTGTCATAGCCCTCGCCGGCCGCCTCGACGATGGTGTCACCGGCAGAGTCGATGAACATGGTGTCGTTACCGGTGCCGCCGATCAGCGTGTCGTTGCCGCCGAACCCGAACAGCTCGTCATTGCCGCCGGCGCCATTGAGGATATTGACCCCGTCATTTCCCCAGATCTGGTTGGCCAGCTCGTTGCCGGTGAAGTCGATTGACGCGGTGCCGGCAATGAAGCCGGTGGTCAGAAGCTCGATCTCGGACCCTGCCCTGAGCGTGTAGGATAGACCGGCCGCGACAACGTCATAGCCTTCGCCGACGCCTTCCAGAGCGATATCGCCGGCATCGTCGACGAACATGGTGTCGTTGCCGGTCCCGCCGGCCAGGAGGTCGGCGCCGGCGCCGCCGACCAGGATGTCGTTGCCGCCGAACCCGAACAAAGCGTCGTTGCCGCCGCGGCCGTTGAGGATGTTGCCCGCGGCATTGCCCCAGATCTGATTGGCGAACTCGTTGCTGGTGAAGTCGATTGCCGCCGTGCCGCCGATGAAACCGGTGGTCAGAAGCTCGATCTCGGCTCCGGCGGCAAGCACATAGCTCACGCCCGCCGCAACCACGTCGTAGCCTTCGCCGACCCCCTCGACGACAATGTCGCCGGCTTCGGTGACGAACATGGTGTCGTTGCCGGTTCCCCCGATCAGCGTGTCGTTGCCGCCGAACCCGAACAGCTCGTCATTGCCGCCGCCGCCGTTGATGGTGTTGGCGCCGTCATTGCCCCAGATCTGGTTGGCGAGCTCGTTGCCGGTGAAGTCGATCGATGCCGTCCCGGCGATGAACCCGGTGGTGAGCAGCTCGACCGAGACGCCGGCGCCGAGCGTCCAGGTCACGCCCGCCGCGACGACGTCATAGCCTTCGCCGGCCGCCTCGATCACGGTGTCGCCCGCATTGTCGACGAAATAGGTGTCGTTTCCCGCTCCGCCGGACATCTGATCGGCACCGGCGCCGCCGATCAACGTGTCGTTGCCGGCAAAGCCCAGCAGCGAATCGATTCCGCCGCCGCCCGACAACAAGTTGTCGCCGGCATTCCCCCAGACGGCATTGTCACGATCGTTTCCGGTCAGGTGGATCGTCTCGGTTCCTGCGCTGGATTCGGTGGCGAGCAGCTCGACGTAGGAACCCGCGGTCAGTGCATAGCTGACGCTTGCATAGACGACGTCATTGCCCTCGTTGAAGGCCTCGATCACCACGTCACCGGCATTGTTGACATGATAGATGTCGTTGCCGGGGCCGGCGGCCATGTTGTCGGCGCCGGGCGTGCCGAACACGATGTCGTGCGGATCGGGGATGATGTTCACGCCGAAGCTGTCGACGTCGACCTTGCTCAGGGTCAGCGACAGCTGGTCGGCATAAGCGTCGATATAGGGCCCGGTAGCATGGTTGGCGGTAAGGATCAGCTCGATCGAGCGAGTTCCCGCCGGCAACGTCGAAATCGCCTCGCGCGGCAGCAAAATGGTCTGGCCGCCGCGCTCGGCGGCGAGCACGCCGCCGATCTCGGCCGTCCCCAGTTCCTGACCGCCGGCCGACAGGAATCGGACCTTGAAGACCATGTTGTCGTTCTCGGCGCCGCGTCCCCCGAACCAGCCCGAGAGATTGGCGCGGACCAGGCCGGCGTCGATATCGGCAAGGCTCGGCACCTGGCCGGCAAAGGCGGAGAGGTCGATGGTCTGGCTGGCGACTGCGGGCGCGCCGCCGGGATTGCCGGTCCCACCGGCGAAATAGTCGGTGCCCGCATAGGAACTGTCGGCGACCAGATTGGCGCCGCCCGGCGGGTCGTAGAGCACCGCCGACATGTGGCCGCTGACGATGGTCCAGCCCGCCGGTGGAACGTTGGAGCCAAGGCTCCCGGCCGTGCCGGTCTCGGCGCCGGGATTGAGGATCAGATTGACCGCGCCGGCCTGGCCGCCGTCGCCGGTGGTGACGGTGATGCTGCGCTGCCCGTTGGCGTTGGTGACGGGCGTGTAGGTCAATCCCTCGAGCGCAGCATTGACCTGGTCGACCGACCCCATGAGGACCAGATGGTTGCCGCCGTCGCCGGTCTGGAAGAAATAAGGCGAGGCCAAGGTCAGGGCGCCGTCCGCGACGTCGATCGTGACGGTCATGGCGAAGCCGACCGCGTCGCCGTCGGAAATCGTAATGGCGTTGCCGTTCGCGGCGGAGAAGGTCAGCACCTGGTTTTCGTCTACCGACTGGGCGGCGGGAAGATGGTTGACCGGCGAGTCGTTGGCGGCGGTTATGGTGACCTGGCGGCTGGCGTAGTTGCTCAGGATGCCGTGATCGGTCGCGTCGGAATCGCGCAGGATGAAGCTCACGGTCCGATCCGAAGTGATCGGCGCGTCCTCGGTGCTGGTGAAGGTCACCGCCCTCAGCGCATTCTGCCACTGGGCCAGAGTCGCGCCACCGTTCGAGTGGAGCTGGAGCGCACCGCCATTGCTGGCGAAAACGCTGATATCGCCGAAGGCGGCCCCATTGTTGTTGACGAAGCCGAGCAGGTCGCCGGTCGCGCCGACGGTGACGTTGATCGTCGCATCGGTGATCCGCGAGGCGTCGACGTCGGTGATGACAAGGCCGGGATCGACCGCGACCGATGACGCCGCCCCGTCGACGCCCTCGGTGAAGGCGGCCTTGCCGGCCGAGGCGGCCAGGACCGGGGCGTCGTTGACCTCGGTGACGGCGACCTGATGGGTGAAGCTGGCTGAATAATGCGTATCGCCGTCGCCGCCGCCGTCGGCGAGCTGGACCATGATCGTGCGAGTGCCGGTGCCTGGCGCGTCGGAAGTGCTCGAAAAGCGGAGCGCCCGGGTGAGCGCGGCCACTGCCGCGTCGTCGGCATTGGCGTTGAGCATGATGCGGAGTGTCGAGCCGCTGATGTCGATCATGCCGACCACCACGGCGTTCACCGATACCTGGGTGCCGGCGACGGAGACGCCGCCGACCGCAGCCAGGGTGATCTGGTCGCCGCTGACCAGGCCGGCGCTCACCCACGTGGTCAGCCAGCCGCCCTGGTAATTGTCGCTGTCGTCGGCGACCACCAGGCTGGTGGCAATCACGGCTTCGGCGCCGTTCTCGGTGTAGCGCGAGCCGATGTCGACGATGAACGTGTCGTAGCTCGCGAATGCGCCGTTGGTGTCGCCGGCGACGAGATTGCTCGCCGCGCTGTGGAAGATCAGGCTCATCCCGTCCGGCGAAAAGCTGGGCATGTAGCTGCTGTCATTGCCCTCGAGGCCGGCGGCGCTGACCGAGACGCGGATGATCGAGCCGTCGGTCAGGTCCTTCACGAAAATGTCGAAATTGCCGTTGGTGTCGCCGGCGACGAGATTGTTCGCCAGGCTGTAGAAGGCGACCTTGCCGCCGTCGGGCGAAAAGACCGCCTTGGTGCTCCCGCCATTGCCCACCGTCGCGCCGAAGCCGGAGACGAGGGTGATCTGGCCGGTCGACAGATCCTTGATAAAGACGTCGAAATTGTTGTTGGCGTCGCCGGCGACGAGGTTCGACGCGGCGCTCTGGAACAGGATCCTGGTGCCGTCGGGCGAGAAGGTGCCGTCGCTGCTGATATGGTCTCCCTCGGCTCCGGTGTCGCTGGTCGAGACGCGGGTGATCGTGCCCGTGACCAGGTCCTTGATGAACAGGTCGGCCTTGCCGTTGGTGTCGCCGGCAACGAGGTCGCTGGCCTCGCTCTGGAACAGGATCTTGCTGCCGTCCGGAGAGAAGACCGGTTTGCCGATGCCCGACAAGAGCGGCCCGGCGGAGGCGACCAGGGTCACCGCACCCGACGCCAGATCCTTGATGAAGATGTCGTAGGTGCCGTTGACGTCGCCGGCGACCAGATTGCTGGCCGCGCTGGTGAAGACGAATTTGGTTCCGTCCGGCGAGAAGCCCCCGCCGAAGCTTGCCCCGTTGCCGAATGCGCCGGCAGCGTTCGAGGAGACGAGTCTGGTCTCGCCGGTGGTGAAGTCGAAGACGAACAGGTCGGTCGTGCCGGGTGTGTCACCGGCGACGAGATTGCTGGCGGCGCTCTGGTAGACCAGCTTCAGGCCGTCGGCCGAGAAGATCGGGATGGAGCTGTTGCCGTTGGCCTCCGCCTGGGATGGCCCGAGCGACAGCCGGAAGACCGATCCCGATTGCAGATTCTTGATGAAGATGTCGCTCTTGCCGTTGGTGTCTCCGGCGACCAGATTGGTGGCGCTGCTTTCGAAGGCGACGAACCGGCCGTTGGGCGCGTAGACGCCGTTGCTGCTCTGGCCGTCCCCCTGTTCGCCGTTCGGGCCGGTCGAGATCCTCACGATCGGGCGGCCGGCCTCGCGGAAGGTGGGATTGATGTTGCTGGCGAGGGTGAAGTCCTGGTTCGTCAGGGCGAGGCCTGGCGCGATCGAGGCGAAATGAACCGCTGCGATGCCGCCGGTGCCGTCCTTGTCGTAGAGCAGGGCGCCTGTCGCATCGTTATAGATGATCCGCGTCAGCGAGTGCAGTGACTGCGTGCCGACGTGGAACTGGTAGGAAGCCAGGGTCGAGATCGAGATGTTCGAAAAGGCGAAGGGCGAAAGGTAGATCCTGTCGATGCCGATCTCGAAATCGGCGACGGTGTCGATATTGGCCGCACCAGGCGCGGCGTTGAAGATGAAGCGGTCGGCGCCGCTGCCGCCGATCAGGCTGTCGCCGCCAATGCCGCCGTCGATCCGGTCGTCGCCGGCTCCGCCGTCCAGGATGTCGGCGCCGCCTCCACCTCTGAGGACGTCGTCGCCGCCGTCACCAGAGAGCGAGTCCGCCAGCTCGCCGCCTCGCACCAGGTCGGCGTCGTCGCCGCCATGGACTTCCATCGAGGGCAGGTCGCCGTAGCCCATGGTGAACGAGTCCGAGCCGCCGCCCAGCCAGGTCGCGCCCACATCGAGCGGGACTCCGGTATTTCCGTCGACGCCGATCCGAACCCACTCCGGATCGCCGCCGCCGAAAATGTCGCCGATCGACGCGCCATTCATGATGTTGATGTCGCCGCCGTCGAGATGAATCGCGCCGGTTTCAATGGCCCCCGGGGCGAAGTAAGCGTTGACCAGTAGCGACATTGCCGGGGCAAGATAGATATCGGCACTGGTGTGGAGGGCCTCGATCTTCAGGGAAGTGGCGCCGCCGTCGATGCCGCCGAAGTCGATCCGCTCGATGCCGGTGAGCTGGCCCACCAGAAGCTGGCTCGGGTAACCGGATGGATAGAGGTGATAACCGGTGATGGCGACCCGGTCATAGCCGGCGCCGCCCTCGATATTGGTGAACGACACAGAGTTCGAGCCCGACACGTCGAGGACGAGCCTGTCGTCGCCGTCGCCGAGGTCGAAACTCGTCGGCTGGTTGAGGCTGAGGTCGATCAGCCCGTAATAATAATCGTCGCCGCCGCCGAGGCTGACCTTGCCCTGGAGGATGCCGTAATTCTCGATATGATCGGCATATTGCGACCCTTCGAGCACGAGATGCGTGTCGTCGCGCGCCCTGATGTTGCCGCCATATTCGTTGATGAAAACGATCTGGGAACCGGTCAGCTGAACAACGGGTGCGGACTGGTCCTGGTCGGGGTTGGAGAATATCCAGCCGCCGGCCTTGTTGGTGAAGCGCACCTGATTGCCAAGGATTCTGAGCGCCGGATTCCCGGTCAGGAAGCTGCTGTTGTCGACGGTCGCGCCGTCCTCAACGATGTCCATAGTCAAGCTTCCGCGTCCGCAAAGACGAGGCTCGCGCCATCAATGTCAGCGCGCCCTTGAACGCTGCCGATTTCGGCTGATCCCCACCCAATCTATTTCCCAACGTCTTCGGTGGCAGAAAAAAGGCCGGATTCCAAGCCTCAAGCGAAAATGGCAGGCCGGAAATATCGTTTCGGAACCGGAAGTTACTGGTATTTTCCTGCCGCGTGTCAGGGATTTCAGTCGGCGTTTTCACGCCGGCGCGGAGGGTGCCTGGCTCAATGTCTTGCCGCGTTCACGAAATCGAGCGGCGCCCGCTTGAACCCTTGTCGGCGCCTGGCCTAAGGCTCGCGCGATGAACATCCCGCAGATTTACAACAACATTATCATCTGGATCGGCGACGGCACGGGTGCCTCCGACGCCCTGCTTCACGTTCACGCCGGGCTGGCGGTGCTGTTCCTCGCCCGCCTCGTCACGCGCAGGTCGCTGGCAACTCCCATCCCCTTCCTGGTCGTATGCGTGGCCGAGCTTGCGAACGAAATTCTGGATCGATTGAACAACGGCCTCTGGCTGCCCCTGGACACCAGCCTCGACGTTCTCAACACATTGTTCTGGCCGTTTGTCCTGATGGTCGGGCTGAGGTGGCGGCGTGCGCACGACCAACTGGTCACGCGCGACCTGGCGCGGGATCGCTAGCGCGGCCGCTCCAGGCTCGTCGGGAATTTTCGCGGCCGATGTGCGCGTCCGCGCTTTTCAGCGTTTTCGATCCGTGTTTCTGCCTTTAGGGTCAGAAGCGTCGACGAGGAGGAACGCACCGTTCGCATTAGTCAGATGATCGCCGCAATGCTGCTCGGCACCGCCCTCTCCGGTTGTAACGAATCGGCTCCGGTTCTTCACTTCAGCCGTGAGACGTTTCGCACGGATTCGATCGCGACCTGCTCCAGCGGCATGCAAATGGGTGGCGCGCCCGGCGCCGTGGCCGATCGAATTTGCGGTTGCGGCATCGACCGCTTCATGGCCGGCAAGTCCGACGCCCAGATCGACGCCATGAGCGAGGAAGAGCAGCGGCAGGGCAGCCGGACCGCGGTTCAATACTGCCTCGCCCATGAGCACGATTTCGGACCGGTGCCGGCAGCTCCGCCTTCGTCCGCGCCGTCCCCGTCCGGCCAGGGTGACTCGCCATCCCCGACGGGCGATCCGGGGACAGGTCCCGGTGCTGTCGCGGGGAATGCGGAGGGCTCGGTTGAGCAGGCGCGCCGCCAGGCCGAGGAGGCGCGCCGCGCGACCGAGACCGCGGCCGCCGAAGCCCGGAGCGCGGCGGAGAACGAGGCCGCAGCGTCGCGCTGGCGCCAGACGCCGCCCCGCTGATCGCCGCCGTCCGGCGCGCCGGCAATCAAAGATTGAGGACGACTTCGCCGACGCGACGATGACCCGCCACCCGAGTCAGATGCACGAAGATGTCGACCGTGGTCTTCACATAATGACGGACGTCTTCGCGGTTGAGCTGGGTGCCTCCCTGGAGAACGAGCAAGACGATTTGTTCGATCGCGCGCTCGGCGCTGTCGGCGTGCACCGTCGTCATCGAGCCGGGATGACCGCTGTTCACGGCCCTGAGGAAAGCATAGGCCTCGTCGCCCCGCAGCTCGCCCACCAAAATCCGGTCCGGGCGCATGCGAAGCGAGGCGGCGACAAGATCGTTGGCGGTCACCCGCGCCTCGCCAAGGTCGCTCCGGGCCGCGAGCAGGCCAATCGCATTGGGATGGCGAATATACAATTCGGGCGTGTCCTCGATAAGGATCAGCCGCTCCTCGATCGGGACTTCGCGGATGAGCGCGTTGAGGAAGGTCGTCTTGCCCGTCGACGTGCCGCCGGAGATCAGAATGTTCTTTCGGGCGCGAACCGCCGACGCAAGCATGCCGACGATGTCGCCATCGGCAAGCTGCTTCGCCAGGGCACGGTCGGATTCCGATTGCTCGAACGAATCCCGATGCCGCGTTTCGGCGAATGCGCCGCCGGCGAAATAGTCGTGGAGCGTGAGATCCTGGGACACATGCTTGCGGATCGCCAGCGCCAGCGGCCCGCGCGTCGCCGGCGGCCCCGCCACCTGCACCCGCGCGCCGTCGGGCAGGGTCGCCGACAACAGGGGATGCTCGCGGCTGATGCCCTGGTGCGACAGGGCCGCGATCTGCCGCGCCAACCGCGCCAGGGTCGCCTCGTCGAGGTCGGGCGCGTCGTGGCGCTCGATCGCGCCGCCCACCGTCTCGATCCACAATTCGCCCGGGCGGTTGACGTAGATGTCGGTTACGTCCTCGCGCGCCAGCATTGGCGCCAGCGGCGCGAGATAGGAGCGAAGGTAGATCCGCCCGTCATTGGCCGGGGCCGGCGCGGCGCCTGCCACCGGGGTGGCGGGGGCGCTCACCGCCTGTTCTCGGTGCCGGTGAAATCGAGGTCGCGGGCGACGAAGATGCTGACGCTGCGGCCCTGCGGCACGGTCAGGGTCGGCATGATCGGGGCGGGCTGGATCAGCTGCGACGTAGTGTTCTGGAACGAGCCGGGCACGCCGATGATCACCGTACCGTTGCCGGCCTGCGAGGCGAGGTTGACGCCGATGTCGAGCGCGGACTGCAGGATCGCGCCGGCGAAGCGCTCGAAGAAATGGGTGTTGACGTTGGCGCGGACGCCGCCGCGGCCGAGCGGGTCGGCGGCGGGCGAGCCGATGGCGATGGTGACGCCGTCCGGACGAATCAGCCGGAACCAGTTGATCAGGGCACGGCGCTGGCCGGGCGCGGTCTCGGAGCGATATTCGCCGATCAGCCGGCTGCCGCGCGGGATCAGCACGCGGCTGCCGTCGAAGCCGCGCACGTCGCGCGAGACGATGGCGCGGGCAAAGCCCGGCCGGGTCGAATCGAACGCGGTTTCCAGCACCGCCTGGATCAGCGTGCCCTGCGGCACCGTCGTCGCGCGGTTGGCGAGCACGCCGGTGCGGACCCGTCCGGTCTGCTGCGATGCGCCGGCAAATGTGGCGGCGGCTTCGGGCTGCGCCGCGGTAGCACCCCCTTCGCCCTGCGCCGGCGCGGCGGCGGCGGCTGTTCCGCCGGCGCTGGTGTCGACGACCAGCGTGGGATCGGTGGAAGTGCGCGCCGGCGCGGGATTGGGCGGCGGCGGCGCCTCCGGAACCGGCGCCGGCTGCGGCACATAGACGATCCGCGGCGGCGGCGCCGGGGCCGAGGGCGGAGGCAGCGGCGTCGATGGCGCGATCTCGTAGACCGGCACCGGCGGCAGCTCTGGCGGCAGCACCAGAGGCGGCGGCGACGGCCTAGCGACGAGCGATTCCGCGACGGCGGTGTCCGGCGCCTGCGCGGCCCGCCGCCGCGAGTCGAGGATCGCGAACAGCAGCAAGGCAGCGATGACGATCGCCACTGCGATCACCGGCCAGCCCGGGCCCGACCGGGGCAAGGCGACGACCGGCAGCACGCTTTCTTCGCCCGGCCTCGGCAAGGCGACGCGGGGGTCGCCGGCGGCGGCGCGCGAGGCCATCAGCGGCGCTCCGCCATGGCAACGCGCTGGGCCCGCGCGACATGGTCGTCGATGCGGAAGATGAGCCGCGGAACCACAGAATCGATGACGAACAGATCGTCGCGCATGTTGCCGTTGACGACCATCTCCCGGCCGCGCTCATCGAGCGCGTAGACGGCGGGAAGGGCGCTTGTCGCGGGCCATTCGATATAGGTGCGGCGGCCGTCGTCGCTGATCCGGCTCGGCCGCAGCGCCCGCTCGCCGCTGAGGCGATAGCGGCCCGGCGGCTGCGCCGGCAAATCCGCGTCGGCGGTCTCGACCGCGCTCGCGCCCGGATAGCGGAAGCGGACCGTATAGGCCATGTCGCCGCTCCCGCCGGGCATCAGGTCGAAGGCATAGATGCGGACGTCGGTCACCACCGTCATGTTGGTCGACACGCCCGACTGGATGGGCTTGACGAACAGGAGGTTGCCGCGGCGGTTGGCGGTCGCCTGCCAGGCGCCGCTGTCGCCGACAGCGACGCTTTCGATCCGCTCGTCGGATCCGAATTCGAGGGTTACCTGATAGCCGGGGGCGGCGCGCACCTGGAACACCTGGTCGGCGACATAATCGATCGTCTGAAGCCGCGGGTCGCCCATACCCATTGGGGCCGTGGGAGGCGGCAGCTCGACCATCGCCGGCGGCGTCTGTGGCTGGACCAGAGCGGGCTGCTCCTGTGCGGCCAACGGCGCCGCGGCGATCGCCGCGAGACCAATCAGGAGGCGGATTGCGCTCAAAGCTCGGGCTCCGGCGCCACCGGCCGGGCCGGCGCGGCTTGACCGGGCGCGGGCCGCGTGGGCGCCGCCGGCACCTGGATCTTCAGAGTCGACGGCGGCGGGGCGACGATCACGTCGGCCTCCTGCGGCAGCGCCTCGGCGTCGACCCGATAGCGCAACACCTCGAAGCCGAGCGGATTGACGAACCGGTCCTCGACCCGCATCGGCGCGCCCGAATAGCGATAGCGGATCACGGCCACCCAGGCGCGGGGCGGGCCGATCTGGCCGCCGGCATCGTGCCGCCGCGTGTCGAAGCGGACCATGGCGACGTTGGGCGCGACCGGCGACACGCTCTTCACCCGGGTCTCGACCACGGTCGAGCGCGGATAGAGGTTGAGCGGGCTTTGCGGGTTGGAGGCCGGGATCCGGGCCAGATAGTCGGTCCTCGCGCGCTCCGCCGACCACAGAGCGACCTTGCGGTAATTGGCCTGGATGGTGTCGATGTCATAGCCTTCGCGGGCGGTGACATACTGGACCAGGAAGGACTGGGTGAGGGCGGTGTCGGCGGAAATGCGCGCGGGATTGAGCGGATTGAGCGCCTGGACGAAACCGGTGTGGCGGTCGACCATCAGCACATGAGGCTCGACCCGCTTCAGCGGCATCATGAAGATCAGGGCGAGCGCTTCCAGAATCGCGATCGCGGCGGCGCCGCCGGCGATGATCCAGGCGGTGCGCCGGCCATTGTGCATCGCCTCCTGGCGGTCGTGGCCCCAGCTCTGCGCCTCCATGTAATAAGCGTCGAGCGCTTCGCGGCTTTGCTTGTTCATGACGTCCAGCCAATCATCAGATCATGTCCCGGCGGCCCGCGCCCGGCGATATCCGGCTGCGCGTGCGGCGGCGAAAGCTTTGTCCGATCGGCACCGTCGCCGGCGCCGGCACTTCCCGTTCCAATATGTGGCGCGGCGCGCCGCGGCCCGGCGCGCCCGCCGCCGCTCTTCCCGCAGCCGCTTCGCGCAGCAGTGCTTCGCGGCGCTGGCTGGCGGCGACCGCGTCTACCACCATGGCGGCGCGCGACCGGCCCGCGGCCGGCGCCTCGCCGCCGCCCTCGCGGGCGAGCAGGGGCACCCTGGTCTCGCCGCCGCGCACCACTTCCAGGAACTGCGCCGGCGCCGTGCGCCACACCGTCGGCATTCGGAAGCCGAAGGCGAGGCGCGCCGCCGCGATCAGGATCGCAAGAAGCGCGAGAGTGAAGACCAGGCTCACCACCAGCAATTCGGTCGGCGCGCCGGGAATCGGAATGCTCGCGGCGCGGCGGGCGAGCAGATCGGTGAGCCAGGGCTCGAGCAAGGCGAGCTCGACGCCGAGCACGACCGCAATCCCCAGCGCGCCCAAAAAGGCGCCGCCGAGGACCCGGATCCAGCCCTCGAACAGGCCCCGGGTCGAATCGAACAGCAGGAAGGCGATGAAGAAGGGGCCGAGCGCGAGCATCAGCCCGGCGACCAGCCGAACCGCCGCCAGCGCGCCAAGCACGCCGACCAGATAGAGCACCCGCGCGCTGCCCAGCGCCAGCACGTCGAAGCCGGGGATGATCGGTGGCGGTATTCCCGCGCCCTGCACGGTGCCCGGCGGCGCGCCGTAGACGATCGGGCCGGGGCCGGCGATCTCGAGGGCCACGAAGGCGCGGTCGGTATAATCGAGCCGGTTGACCAGCCCGCCGGTCGCGCCGGGAAGGCCGCTCGCCCCGCCGATCGCCCCGCTCAATTCCGCCGGACCCTTCAACGCGACGTCGTAGACCAGGGTGCGGTAGGCGGGCCAGGCCGTGGCCAGGGCCAGCACCACCCCGATCTTGACCAAAGCCAGCACCCCGTCGCGGACGCTCGGCGTGTGACCGAACAGCATGCGGTAGCCGAACAGAGCGACGAACAGCACGAGGAGTCCCGTCAGGACCAGCGACAAAGAGGATCCCTGCGCCCCCAAAGCGGCATAGCCGCGGGCGCCGATGGTCTGGGCCTGGCAATCGATGAAGTCGATCATCGAGCGCAGGAAGCCGGCATCGGGCGGGGAGGGGATGCAGACCATCACGCCATCTCCAGCAGGCGCGGGATCCAAACCGCCGGATCGTCGCCGCTTTCGGCGCGGATCTGGTCGAGCAGGCGCACCGTGCGCTCGCGCCCCGACAGGATGGTCAGCAAATCCTGCTCGCCGGTCAGGTTCAGCCGCGCCACCACGGAGTCGGCGCCATGTTTGATCAGGAAGCAGTGGGCGTTGTCGGGCAGGGTGCGGACCAGCTCATATTCGTGCGGAGTCAGGCCGAAGCCCTCGATATAGTCGGTGGCGCGGGCCCGCGGATTGGCCATGAAGATCTGGGTCGCGGCCTGCTCGATGATCGCGCTGGCGATGCGGCTTTCCAGCGCGTCCTGCGCGCTCTGGGTGGCGAAGCCGACGATGCCGTTGCGCTTGCGGATGGTCTTTTCCCAATCCTTGATCCGGCGCACGAAGACGTCGTCGTCCAGCGCCTTCCAGCCCTCGTCGACGACGATGATCGCCGCCGATCCGTCCAGCCGCTCCTCGACGCGGTGGAAGAGGTACATCATCGCCGGCGTCCTGAGCGCCGGATCGTCAAGGATCTGCGTCATGTCGAAGCCGACCGATTCGGCCTCGAGATCGATCAGGTCCTCTTCATTGTCGAACAGCCAGCCATGCTCGCCTTCGCCCCACCAGGGCCTCAGCCGCGCCCAGAGGTCGGCGCCGTGCGGCCGGTGGCCGCCGCGGAACAGTTCGGCCAGGTGCCTGAGGCGCCGGTGCGGCGCGGGCTGATCGTAGCTGGCGTCGACCGCGTCCTTTATCCGCGCCGTCTCGTCGATGTCGGCACCGCCGGCGAGGTGCGAGACCCAGTCGATCAGGAACTGGCGGTTGACCGGCGTGTCGGGAAGCTGGAGCGGGTTGAGGCCTGAGGGCGTGCCCGGCCGCAG
The DNA here is from genome assembly GCA_036525215.1 of Allosphingosinicella sp. GTDB lineage: Bacteria > Pseudomonadota > Alphaproteobacteria > Sphingomonadales > Sphingomonadaceae > Allosphingosinicella. The sequence goes on along the minus strand of DATDAU010000076.1, from coordinate 57,936 downwards.
CAGATCGTAGCGGCCGCCGATCGCCCGGATGAAGAGCTCGGCTCCGCGGTCCTTGTCGAAAAAGATGATCCGCGGCCGGAACTTGCGGGCCTGGGCGAGCAGGAAGTTGAGCACCACCGTCTTGCCCGACCCGGAAGGGCCGATGACGGTGAAATTGCCGAGATCGCCATGGTGGAAGTTGAAATAATAGGGGCCGGCGGCGGTGGTCTCGAGCAGCGTCACCGCCTCGCCCCAATGGTTTCCGGCGGCCTGGCCCAAAGGGAAATTGTGGCCGCTGGCCAGCCCCGCGAAATTGCCGGTCGAGACCAGTCCGCGGCGCGCGATATATTTGAAATTGCCCGGGAACTGCGCCCAGAAGGCGGATTCGAGCGCGATCTCCTCGCGCACCGCGATGATGCCGAGGTCGGCCAGCGCCGCCTGCGCCTCGGCGACGCCTTCGTCGACCGCGGCCGGGTTTTCGGCGCGGACCGCGATCGTCATGTGGTGCTCGCCGAAGCCGGCCCGGCCGGCGGCGACTTCGTCCTTGGCGCCGGCGAGGTCGGCGCGAAGGCTCACCGCCTCGTCCTCGGCCGAGCGCATCCTTCGCAGGGCCAGATTCATCCGCGACAGCGCCGCCTGGCGCTCGACGAAGCCGAAGCTTTGCGAGACCACCAGCTCGCACGGCAGGCGGAGCAGCTCGTCGAGCATGCCGGGCGCGGTCTGCCCCGGATAATCCTTGATCGAGACCAGCCCCATGAAGCTGCGCGGGCTCGGCCCCGCAGGCCCCAGCTCGACCGTCTCCTGGCCGAAGCTCACCCGCCGATAGGGCAAATAGGCGCCGAGATCCTGGGTCGGCAGCAGCACCGGGCGCATTTCGCCATTGTAGAGCGAGGAGAGGAATTCGAGCGGCTCGGAGCAGGGTCCCTGCCGTGTCTCGTAGACGCCGAGCAGCCGCGGCCCGTAATTGCCGAGCGCGGCGAGCAAAGCATCGCGGGCGGTGTCGAGCTGCCTCAGCTCATGGATCGCGCCGGCGTCCGCTTCCTCGCCGCTCCCCGCGCGCCCCAGCATTTCCCTGAGGCGATCGAACCCGCCGATACGCCCCTGCAGCGGGCGGCGGATCAGGGTCAGGAACAGCTCGTTGACGTAGAGCCTTTTGGTGGCGAGCCGCGCCCGCCAGGCCTCATCGAGCTGGTTCGAGAAATCGTCGGGATAGTGGGCGGAGAGGTCGGCGTCGATCCGCCGCCGCACGATATGGTGGTAGAGGGCGAAGCGCGACGATCCGATCGATTGCAGCATCGCGTCGCGCAGCCGCTTGCGATAGTTGATCTCCTCGGTGTCCGCGGTCTCGAACAAGAGGCCCTTCAGATGGATCACCTGCATCAGCATGCCGTCGCGGGTCTCGATCGTGTGATCGTCGACGTGGCGCGCATAAGGCAGGTGGTATCCCGCGGGCTTCTCGCGGGCGACCACTCGGCGGTCGCGGGTCAGGGGCGATAGGAGTTGCATCGCCAGATCGCATAGTTGCGGATGCGCGGCGTACGGCTGAGGCGAGTGACCCACAGGTCGAAGAAACGCGGCTCACGCACGCACATCAAAACGCCGAACAGATGGATGAGCACGGCCGCGGCCAACGCCCAGGCCGATCGGAAGATCAGGAACAATTCGGTCGCGATCACCGCATTGGCGATGAAGAAGCTGTAGGTGACGCCGGCGAACATCTGCGGCCGCGTCAGCGCCACGAACAGAGGATCCCGCTCGATCCCGTTCACGTCAGTTGCCTATTTGCGCGGTCGACTGGATCCCGGCGACGATGCTTGCCGCGCCGAACAGGATGAAGCAGCCCAGGATGACGGTCGCGCCGTAGCGCCAGTTGATACGTCCGGTGAGCATCAGCAGGCCCACGCTCGCCACCGCGATCACCGCGACCACGGTGGCGATGGTGCCGAGCAGGGTTCCCTCGAGCCAGCGCACCGCGGCGACGATGACGCCGGAGCCGGCAGGATCGGCCAGGCTGTCCTGGGCGGCCGCGGCAGTGGACAGGACAAAAGCGAACGCGCCGGCGAGCCTTCGCGCCGCTTTTCTCAGTCGGTAACCAATATCCCACGCCAACATATTGATTCGCCCTCTTTGTAGAATACTGCCCCTTTGGGCGCGCCTTGCCAATAGGCCGTGGCGGAGGCCGATTCCCGACACCGGCGTCTGGCCGACGATTTGCGCTGTGCAGATGGCCTTCATTGCCGGGATTGTGGTTGGGACGGGCGGCCGGCATCGGACGTGAGGGCGCGGCGAATCGCGCCGTCCCTGATCGCAGCGCTGCGCCCCTTAAGACCTTCTCAACCACGCGCATCTATAGGCAGGATCAAGGGAAACCGCGCCTGGAGGCGCCTATGATGTCGACGCAGATCAAGGCTTTTTCGCTGCTCCTGGCGGTGCTGCTCACCGTCGACGCGATCAAGTTTCACGGCGAGTACCGCACCCGCGCGACCGACAAGATCTCGTCGATCGCGCGCAAGGTCTCGCCTGCCCGCTGGGGCATGGGCAGCGGCCGCGACTGGGGCTCGCCGCGGTGAGGGATTAGGGATTGGGGATTAGGGAAAATCCCAACCCCCAAAACCCAAACCTCAGTCTCCCTATGGCTCCCGGAACGCCTTCTCGCTCAGCCGGGTGATCGGCGACAGCAGATATTGCAATATGGTGCGCTTGTCGCCGAGCAGGTCGACTTCGGCGACCATGCCCGGACCGATCTGCGCCGTCCGTCCCTCGGGGTTGCGCAGGATGTTGCCGTCGGTGCGGACGCGGACCAGGTAGAAGGTCTCGCCGGTCCGTTCCTCGGCGACGGCGTCGGGCGAGATGCTGACCACCCGGCCTTCGAGCAGGCCGTAGATCGACCGGTCGTAGGCGGTGATCGCCACCCGTGCGTGCTGGTTGAGACGCACCGACCCAATATCGGCGGGCCGCACCCTGGCTTCGATCAGCAGGCTCTCCTCGGAGGGCACGATCTCGACCAGAGGCTCGCCGGCGCGGACCGATCCGCCCCGCGTGCTGACCAGGACGCGGTTGATCATGCCCGACAAAGGCGCGCGGATCACGGTGCGCCGCTCGCGGTCGGCCAGCGCCGGCAGGGCGCGGCGGCGGGCGGCATATTCGGCCTGGGCGGTGGCGAGTTCGGTCGCCGCCTGGGCGCGCCATTGCTGATGCTGCTGGGCAAGCGCAGAGCGGGCCTCGGCGACGCCGGAGCGGGCGCGGCCGATCGTGGCGCTGGCGGCCTGCATTTCGCCCAGGGCGACGGTTTCGGCGCTTTCGGCCTGGATCAGGCTCAGCCGCGGCTCGATGCCGCGTTCGACCAGTGGCCGGATCATCCGCACCTCGGTCTGGCGCTCGTGATAGGCGGACGTGCGCGACCGGTAGTTGGCCTCGGATTCGGCGACCGCGCGCTCCGCCTGGCTCATCCGCGCCTGGCCGGCGCCGAGGATGCCCTGAAGCTCGGCGAGCCGCGAGGCGTGGAGCGATTCCTCGATGCGGATCTGATCGGCGACCCCCGGGTCGGTGGCGTTGGGATAGACCGGCCGCTGGTCGAGGATCTCGGCGCGCAGGCGCGCGATCTTGACGATCAGGCCGGTGATCGTCGCTTCGCCGCTGCCGAACTCGGCGCCGGTCTGGGTCCGGTCGAGCCGGATCAGGACGTCGCCGGCGCGGACCCGTTGGCCGGCGCGAACCAATATGTCCTGGACGACGCCGCCCTCGAGGTTGGAGACGACCTGCAGCTGCGAGCTGGGGATGACGCGGCCTTCGCCGCGCACCGTCCGGTCGAGCTTGGTGAGGGCGGCCCAGGCGAAGAAGGCGACGCAGAAGGCGACCACAATCCACAACAGCATGTTGGAGGCCGAGCGCGGCTTGATCCGCGTCGTCAGGTCTTCGAGGTGAGTGCCGTGCATTGGAATAGGACTTTCTAGGCCGCCCGCGGACGCATGATCTGCTTGAGGACGTTATCGCGCGGGCCGTCCGAGATGATCTTGCCGTGGTCGAGCAGGATGATCCGGTCGACCAGCTGCAACAGCGGTGGGCGATGGGTAATGAGGATCAGGGTGCGGCCCTTCAGCTCTTCCTGCAATCGCTGGATCAGCGCGCCTTCGCTTTGAGCGTCCATCGCGGAGGACGGCTCGTCCATCACCATGATCTCGGGCCGGCCGGCGATGGCGCGGGCGATCGCGATCGACTGGCGCTGGCCCCCGGAAAGGCCTTCGCCGCGGTCGGCGAGCCTGAGGTCGTAGCCGTTGGCGATCTGGCCCATGAACTGGTGGGTGCCGGAGATCTCGGCGGCGCGAACCATCTCCTCGTCGGTCACCACAGTCCGACCCAGCCCGATATTCTCGCGCACCGAGCCGGTCAGCAGCACGCTTTCCTGCATCGCCGCGCCGACATGGGAGCGAAGGTCCGAAGGATCGAGCTGGCGGATGTCGGTGCCGTCGATCATGATCAGCCCTTCCTCGGGCGGATAGAGACCGAGGATCAGCCGGGCGATGGTCGACTTGCCCGATCCGACGCGGCCGAGCAGGCCGACATGCTCGCCGGGATTGATGGTGAAACCGAGGCCGTCCAGCGCCCGCTCCGGCGCGCCGGGATAGCGGAAGCCGACGTTGCGGAATTCGATCTTGCCCTGGACATTGCTGAGCTTAAGCGCCTCGCCTTGCGGCCCTTCCGGCGGCATCTGCATCATCTCGTTGATCTGGCGATAGGCAGTGCGTGTCGCGGTCAGGCGGGTCAGCAGTTGCGAGATCTGGGCGAGCGGCGCGATCGCGCGGCCGGCCAGGATCGAGCAGGCGATCAGGCCCCCCATGGTCATCTCGCGCACGGCGATCTCGTGGACGCCGACGATGACGACGCCGGCATAGCTTATCGTCCCGGCCGAGGTGGCGAAGGTGACGCCGATCGAGCCGACCAGGCGCTGGCGCAGCGACGAATCCGAATGCGATTCGACCGCCCGACGCCACCTCTTGGCGAGCAGCGGCGCCGCGCCGGCGGTCTTCACCGTCTCCAGCCCGCCGATCGTCTCGACCAGCACCGACTGCTTCAGCAGGCCCTCGCCCATCGCCTTCGCCGACAGCCGCTCGAGCGCGGGATGGGTCAGCCAGCCGATCAGGACGACCAGCGGCACCATGATGCCCGGGACAAGCACCACGGGGCCGCCGATGATGGCGACGAGGATCAGCGTAATGATGATGAAGGGGACGTCGACGATCGCGGTCAGGGTCGCCGAGGCGAAGAAGTCGCGCAGCGCCTCGAGCTCGCGCATCAGGCCGGCGAGCGCGCCGGTCGACCCTTTCTTCAGTTCCAGCCGCATAGCCAGCATGCGGTCGAACACCTCGTCGCCGATGTCGCGGTCGATCTGGGCGCCGGCATGGTCGACGAAATAGGCCCTGAGCAGCTTCAGGGTGAAGTCGAAGATGACGACGATGGCGAAGCCGATCGACAGCGCGACCAGCGACGAGGTCGCGTTGTTGGGAATGACGCGGTCATAGACCGTCATCGTGAACAGCGACGTGAGCAGGCCGAAGATGTTGATGAACACCGCGGCAAGCGCGACCTTGTAATAGGTCGTCTTGTTGCGGCGCATCGGCTCCATAAGCCATGGGGCCAGCCGGGGTACCGGCATCTTGATCAGATTCTCAGAACTCAACCTGTACCTCGCAAACGATCGGGGTCGATTTCCAGAACATCCAGGAGCCGGCCCGTCCGCGACAGCAGCACGTATCGCGCCGCGTCCAGCTCCGACAAGACCTGGATATAGGAAGTCGCACTCTCAAAATAGGAATCTTCTGCGGCGACCACGTCGAAAAGTGTGCCGCGGGCGACGCGGAAACGCTCGACGATGACGTCGCGCGACTGGCGGCTCGCGATATAGGCGGCCTCGACGGCCCGGAACTGCTCTTCCAGCGCGCGCACGTCCGACCAGGCGATGGCGGCGTCGCGGCCCGCTTCCTCGCGGACCAGACTGGCGCGGGCGTCGGCGGAGCGGGCGCGGGCCTCGGCCTGCTCGGCGCGCGGATCCACGCCGCCGAACAGCCTGTAGCGGAGCGCAACGCTGCCGCGGATGTCATAGTCGCGGTTGTTCTCGAACACGCCGTAGCGGCCGGCGTCGAGCCCGACGCTCAACCGCGGCATCCGGTCGGAACGGGCGGCGCGGGCGTCCTGGCGGCTGGCGTCGGCGACGGCCTGGGCGCTGCGCACCGCGGCGGCCTCGCTGGCCGCCAGGATGGCCGCGTCGCTGCTCGAAAGGGCGGGCCCCGGGCTCGGCGCCCGCTGCAGGTCGGCGGGCGGCGGCGATCCGGTCAGCGCGGTGAACCGAGCCTCGGCATTGGCCCGCAGCCGGCGGAACCGGGCCAAAGTGTTCTGGGTGTCGGCGATGTAGGAATCGACGCGGGCGAGATCGCCTTCGGCGTTGACGCCTTCGCTGATCCGCCGCTGGACGGCGGCGCGCAGGTTCATCTGGCTGCCGACGAAGGCTTCGGTCAGCGTCGCCATCGCGCGATAGGCGAAGACGTCGTACCAGGCGGCGACGGTGTTGATCGCGGTCCGGTCCGCGGTCGCCTCCAACTCGGCGCCGGCGGCCCGCAGTCGCGCGCCGGCCGCCGCGATCCGCCGCGAGGTCGCGCCGAAATCGAAGATGGTCTGCTGGGCGCTCAATATGGCGTCGGTGCGCTGCGCGGGGCGCGACCGCTCGATGATATTGTCGGGATCGTCGGAAAAGTCGCGGGCGATGACTCGGTAGGAGGTCATGCTGAGGTCGACGGTCGGGATCCGGGCCTGACGCACTTCCTCGAGAGCGGCCATCGCCTCGTCCTCGCCGGCATGGGCCTCGGCCGTAGCCGGATGGTGCTCGACCACCCAGGCGACGACCTGGCGGAACTGCTCGAAGCCGGCATGGCGCTGGCTTAGCTGCAAAATCGGGTCGTTGCCGGTCTCGGCCGCCAGCGGGGTTCCGGAGGGCGCGGCGACGGTGGGTGCCTGATAGATATTGACCCGGGGCACGCGCGCCGGCGCCGGAGTCGAGGGCACAGGCGACGGCGGAGTCGACGTTGTCTGGGCGAGCGCAGTCGCACTCACCGCAAGACAGACAGATGCTGCCGCGAATCGGGAAATTTCGCGCACTAGACCCCACAAGAAAGACAGGCCGCGCGCTGTAGAGCCCGGCGAAGCTGAACGCCAGCTTTAACTGAGATCAACCAATGTGCCTTTTCGCAGCGAGGTCAATCGCTTGCGCTGATATCGCCTTGAAATGCGACGGGTGGATCCGCCCCGGCGGGCGCGGCTGGTGCGAATCGGAGCAGGGCATAGCCGGCCAGCGCCGACAGGAATGAGCCGGCGAGGGTGCCGATCTTCGCCTGCTCGACCAGCGCCGTATCGTGCGGGAAAGCGAGGGCGCCGATGAACAGGCTCATGGTGAAGCCGATGCCGCACAGGGTCGCCACGCCATAGATCTGGCGCCAGCTGGTTCCGGCCGGGCGTTCGGCAATGCCGAAACTCACGGAGAGCCTGATCGCGCCGAAAATGCCGATCTGCTTGCCGAGGAACAGGCCGGCGGCGATGCCGAGCGGGAGAGGCGCGGCCCAGGCGGCGCCACCGCCGAGCGCGACCCCGGCATTGGCGAAGCCGAACAGGGGAATGATCGCGAAGGCGACGAAGGGCGACAGAGCGTGTTCGAGCCGGTGCAGCGGTGACTCCCGGCCCGCTCCGGCCGGAATCGCGGCCGCGGCGAGCACGCCGGCCACGGTCGGGTGGATGCCGGAAAGAAGGACCGCATACCAGAGCAGGGCCGCGCACCCCAGATAAGGCCAGAGCCGCATCACCCGCCTTCGCGCCAGGCCGATCATGGCGAGGAAGATCACGCCCGCGGCGGCGAGGGCGGCGAGATCAAGCGCGCCGGCATAGAAGAAGGCGATGATCGCGACCGCGCCGAGATCGTCGGCGACGGCGACGGTGGCAAGAAAGATCCTGAGCGAGGCCGGCGCCCGCTTGCCGACCAGAGCGAGGACGCCGAGCGCGAAGGCGATGTCGGTCGCCGCCGGAATCGCCCAGCCGCGCGCCAAATCAGGCCCGCCACGCCCGGATATGGCGAGATAGAAGAGAGCAGGCAGCGCCATGCCGGCGGCGGCGGCGATCAGCGGCAGCCGCCTTTGTCTGGCGGTGGCGAGGTTGCCGGCGACGAGCTCGCGCTTGATCTCGAGGCCGACGAGCAGGAAGAACAGCGCCATCAGGCCGTCGTTGATCCACATATGGACGCTCATCGGGCCCAGGCGGGGCGACAGGACGGGCCCGGGCACGAGGTGGAGCAACCGGTCATAAGCCGGGGCCAGGCCGCTGTTCGCGGCGATCAGCGCCAGCGCTGCGGCGCCGATCAGGAACAGGCCGCCGGCGGCTTCGTTGTCCAGAAAGCGGCGCAGCAACCTCTGGTTGCCGCCGCTCGATGTCGCCTCCGTCATACCCCTTCCGTGGCCCGCCGGGGCTTTCCCGGCAAGCCCCGACGGGAGCGAAGTTATCTCAATTGTAATAGATGTAACTTTATTCGCGGTTCGAGAGACAGATTTACGGTTAATGGGGGACTGAATGGGCCAGGAGGGATCTGCCGTGCGACGATTTCGCTATCGTACCGCCGTGCTTACCGGACCCTGGCGGGATTCCGAGGAGGAAGCCGTGCTCGACGCGGTCAAGGCGCGGCAGGCGGAACTCGACGGCGCGTCGCCGTCCGAAGTGCGCTGGATCGTGCCAGGCCGGATCGAGGAAATGGCCGCCGACGAGAAGGCGTCGAAGCAAAAGAGCTAGCCGGACCCCAGGTCCCGAGTGGGGGCCCTAGCGCTCGAGCCAGGCGCGGTTGGCCGCGATCCTTGCGGTTTCGCGCGCGCTCATCGCGGCGACGAAGGCGTTGGCCGAGGTCCGGCCCCGGCTTAGTATCTCCAGCCCCGCATCCACGTCCCACGCGGCCGAAGCGAGCTCGCGCAGGGCCGCATAGCGGATCCGGTCGGAAGGGTGGGCGGCGGCGAAGCTCTCCGCCAGGTCGAGCCCGTTGCCGCCGCCATGGCTGGCGGCCAGCGCCAGCAGCGCTTCGCTCGACGAGCGGGTAAGGATGCCGGCTATCTCGCAATTCTTCACGTCGAACCGGTACTGGTCGAGGAAGGGCAGCGCCGGCGAGGCGTGCATGATGTTGATCGACACCGACAATTTCTCGGCAGGGAGCTGGTTGTGAACGTCTTTGTGGGCGCGGTAGAGCATGACCTTGCCCTCCTCGAGCCGGCTCTTCTCGACATATCTAAGGTCGACCTTCTCGCCCGGAATCCCGGTCACCCCGGGATAATCATATTCGTAATATTCGCTCCAATAGCCGGGCCCGAGATAGCCGACGGTGAGGAACGAGAAATTGTGGTCGTGCGGCACGTGGTAGAAGAAAGGCGAGGCGCCGCTCGACTTGAACAAACTGTCCTCGCCCGACGGCCAGAAATTGGCGCGGATGAAATATTTCTCCGACGCCCGGTGCAACATGATCACCTGCGAGCTGTAGCGGTTCTCCAGGCTCTGGCGGCCGCAGCGGTCCTTGAGTTCGGCGAGCGCGATGTCGGCGAGGAACGATCGGTTGGCGGCCAAGCCCTTGAGCAGGGGCGCCACCGCGGCGAAGCTCTCCTCGTCATTGGGATCGAAGCCGCTGTCGTTGAGGCCCTGGACCAGGTCGCCGAGCGACAAGGCCGGCTGGTCGGCGCAGGCGATTACGCGCGCCATGCGGCTTCTCCCGGCGCGCGGGCGTTGGCGGCGTCGTTGGCGGCGATGCGGGCGAGGACCTGGTGGGCGGCGCGGCGCGGATCGGGATGGGGATCGGCCTCGGCCATCTTGCGGAGCAGCGGCAAGGCGGCGCCGGCGTCGATCCCGAGCAGTTCGCGCATGACGTGCCAGCGCACGAAGAAATCCTCGTGGGTGAGGAACTCGGCCAGGGCCGCGAAGGCGTCGTCATGGCCCAGCTTGCGGACCAGGCTGGCGAGCAGCTGGATCCGCGAGGCGCTGTCGTCGGTGGCGCAGCAGCCGACATAGGCGCCGGTTGCACTGTCATATTCGACCGCGACCGGGGCCTGGTCCGTTTTGATCTCGGCCTGGAGGACGACCAGATTGGATTGGACCCGGTCGATCACATAGGATTGGAAGCGGCCGTCGACGGTCAGGATCTCGCCGTCGGCGACGCTCCGCGCGCCGGTCGGGACGCAGCGGCCGGCGGCGGTGACCGAGAAATTCGGGCCGATCGCCGGCGCTTCCCAGAAGGAGAGGACGGCGCCGCCACTCTTCACGAACTTCAGCACGCTGACATGGCCGGTGAAATGGACCGAGGTGGCGCCGCGCTCGCCATTCTTCTTGGCGGCGAGCTGGCTGGCGCCGCTCACGCCGGCGGTCACCGTCATCAACGCGTCCTCATAGACAATCAGGCCCCTGTGGATGTCGCTGTTGATGGCGCGGAACGGCGGATCGAAGAAGGGATCGCGGGCCATTGCAGAGGCGAGGCCGTCGACCAGCGCCTCGACCCAGCCATCGTCGCCAAACAATTCCCGCGCTGTCCCGGCGACGGCGTGCGCGTCTCGCGCGTCGACCAAAAGCGCCATGGCGGAGCGGAAGCGCAGATGCGCCTCGCTGCTGTTCCAATGCTGCTGGAAGGCGTCGATTCCGGCCTGGGTCAGGCGCTGACGCTCGCGATCGGCAACCCAGTCTTGAAGATCGTTGCCGAAAATCATTTCAGTCCCACCGACTGTTTCGGTGGGGCGCGGCGCGGGCGGTCTTATTCCGCTCCGGCCGCCGCGCCGTCACCCGTGTCTCGTCAGAGCGAGAGCCAAATAGCAATGCCCGCGGCGACGCCCAGGCAACAGGGCCCACCAACTTCCTGCTGCTTGGTCGAACCCGCAATGGCGACTTCAGTCTCGAGCTCCGGGAGAGCCTCGACCTCAAATCGAACCTGGTTCATCTGCTTGCCTTCCCATTTTTATTAGTCTTTCGACCGGGAGGCATATGCCACTCAATGATTTAAACTTTGCTAATAACCCAGTGGAACCCGCAGCGGGTCGGCAACCGGGCGGTCATTCGGCCTGGCTGATCTGGTCCTCGCGGGCAAAGGCGTCGCGCAGCGCCCGCAGCCGCTCGAGCTCGCGGTCGGAGGCGCGGATCGAGCGGATCAGCCAGACCAGGGTCGCCAGCAATATGGCGACGATTGCCGCCAGGAAGACGAAGCGGCCCGAGCCGGAATTGGCGATCATCGTCGCGAAGCGCTGGTTGCCGCTCTGCGGGAAGACCGCGGAAGCGAAGAAGTAGCCGATCGCCAGACCCGGGACCATGGAGATGGTGCCGAACAGATTGCGCTTGCGGGTCGCGAGCACGCGCTCGATCGACTGGTCGAGCATTTCCTCGGTGCTGCCGGTGAGGCCGCGCAGCTCGGCGGCGCGCAGCTGGCGCTGGCGGAAGACGCTGAACAGCAGGATCAATATGGCGGCGGCGCCGAGGACGAAGGTGTTGAGCTGGGGATTGTTGAGGACGAGGAGGACGACGACGCCGGCGACCGCGAGCGCCGCGCCGATGTCGACGATCTGGCCGAGGCGCGCGCGGCGGCTGACCGCGGCGGCGGTGCGCTGAAGCTTCTCCATTTCGGCCGGATCGGGCTGGCGTCTCCAGACGTCGCCGAGCCGATCGAGATCGAAATCGCTCATTGCGCTTCCTCCAGCATCGATTTGAGCGCGGCCTTCGCGCGCGACAGCCTGAGCGCCAGAGCATTGGGGGCAATCTCAAGCATTTCAGCGATCTCCGGATAGGTGAAGCCTTCGAGAATCAGGATGATTACCTGACGCTGGGGCAGCGGCAAGCGCCGAGTCGCGTCGAGAAGCATCTGGCGTTCGTTCGCTTCTATGGCGCTTTCTTCCGGATTGGGCAGATCGTCTTCCAGCCGGTCCGGTATTTCGGCAACAGGCCCCTGGCGCACCTGGCGGGTGACGAACGAAATCGAACGGTTCTGCGCCACCCGGGCGATGAAGGTCTTCAGCGAGGCGTCGGCGCGATAGGAGGGCAGGGCCTGCCAGACGGCGAGGAAGATCTGCTGGACGAGGTCTTCGCGGAGGCTCGGATCGGCCTCGTAGGACATGGCGATACGCGAGATGAGCGGACCATAATCGGCGACGATGCGCTCGAACGGCGGGATCGCGCCGTTCGCTTCGCTTGCCGCTGCCATGTTCGGGGATTGCTTGATATCCACCCCCAGCAAATCCTCGCTCCCTCGGCGCACTATAGTGGCAAGTGAAACGCAAGTCGCGGATTTGTGCGGGCGCCGCGGAGCTTGTCCCGATTGAGGCCAAAGGATTGCGATCTTGTTGACGCGACCGCCCCGGCGGTGGCAGGGAGCGCGCTCTCAGCGGGTATAGCTCAATGGTAGAGCACTAGCCTTCCAAGCTTGTGACGCGGGTTCGATTCCCGCTACCCGCTCCAAGCCTCGCACGTCGGTGGTCGAACCCGCGAGATTCTTGTGGCGCTCCGCCCTGACGGGCTACGCGCGGGTTCGATTCCCGCTACCCGCTTCAGCCGCGCCTCAGCGGTCCAGTTTCAGCCAGTCGATCAGCTCGCCGAAAGGGATCACGCCGTTGAATTCGATCCCACAGACCCTGTCGTTGCGCCAGCGGACGACGCCTGCGAGGGGGCGGAAATTGTCGAGGGTCAGCACAATCTCCTCGCCTTCGCCGGGCGCCTGGTCGCTCTCGACCTTGATCCCGCTCTGCGAGATGTCGCGGGCGCGGACCCGCTGAGTCTGCGCGCCGGCGCGGAGCGTCGCCCCGCGGTCGATCTCGACCCGGGGCATGCGCGGCCGCCAGCCATTGTCGAGAAGCGGCGGGTTGGCGAGCAACTCGGCGACGTCAACCGGCTCGTCGAACTGGATTCCGGCATTGCCGCCGCGCGTCCAGATAACGCGACCGGCGATCTGGTGATTGGTCTTGAGCTCGACCGCCACGCTCTGGCCGGGAACGACCAGGCTGTAGACATGCGCCATCAGGCCGCCCGCCGAGATGTTGCGGATCAGGCAAAGCTCGCGCCGGCCATTCAGCACCAATGTTCCGACGCGCAGGATCTTGAGATGACGCTCGCCCTGGCGCCGTTCCGGCGGCGCCGGAACGTCGTTCGAGAAAGAGAAGCCCGTCTCCACGAACCGGTCCTCGGCAAACATAGGCTTCCTTTACTCCGGCGACACTTTCGCTCGTCTGCGATTCGAGCGAACCTTGTGCTTTAAAAGGCATTTAAGAAGTGCTTACCGGCGCCACCGCTTTATCCGCAATGCCGCTGATTTATCGTTCACGAACTGCTTACCAGTTTCGGTTAAGCACGCCGTCCATGAACGCGCCGCTCCAGTCCGACCTCAAGATCGACCCCGCTTTCAGCCACGACCCCCGGCCCCGATCGGCGGTCAGCACGATGACCGGCGTCGTCGGCCTGATCGGCCTGTTCGCCTGGACCGCGATCGCCCGCAGCTACGGGATGATCGGGCCGCTGGCGGCACTCACCGCCCTCATCGCCTGCGGCGTGCCGATGGTGCTGTGGTCGCTGCTGGTCGACAAGGTGCACCGCAATCCGACGACGGGGATCGACTGGGACGCACCGCTGCGTCCCTGGAAGGAGAGCGCCGACGTCAGCCTCGCCAAGATCGTCGGCCTGTGGGGGATCTGGGCGGTGATCGCCGCCTTCTACTGCGTCGCCCGCTGGTATTGGGACGGCGGCTATCTCTTCTCGATGTACGTGCTCGGCGTCGCCGCGGTGCCGCTGCTCATCGTCTCCATCCCCTACATCTTCTGGCTCGACCGCCGGCTGAAGGAGCCGAAGGACGGCGCCTGGCATTTCGGCCAGCTGCTGATCGGCCGCGCCGATCTGGTCGACCGCGATCAGCTCTACCATTATTTCCGCGCCTGGGCGGTCAAGGCCTTCTTCACCGCCTTCATGTTCTCGATCATCGCCTATAACTGGCTGCACGCGATCGAGCCGGCCTCGGCCGACGTCACCGCCAATCCGGTGGCGCTGGCCCAATGGCTGATTGCGGTGATGTTCATGATCGACGTCAGCTTCGCCACGGTCGGCTATCTGCTGACCCTCAAGCCGCTGGACGGCCACATCCGCACCGCCAATCCCTATGCGGCGGGATGGACGGCGGCGTTGATCTGCTATCCGCCCTTCGCCTTGATGGGTGGCGGCGGCCCGCTCGATTACCATGTCGGCACCCTGGGCGAGGACGGCTGGGCCTTTTGGCTCGACGGCTATCCGCTGGTGACCGCGGGAATCGCGGTGATGCTTGTCTTCCTCACCGGCGTCTATGCCTGGGCGACCGTCGCCTTCGGTTACCGCTTCTCCAACCTCACCGAGCGCGGCATCATCACCAACGGGCCTTACGCCTGGACCAAGCATCCGGCCTATGTGTCGAAGAATTTGTTCTGGTGGCTGGCCACCGTGCCGATGCTGGCGACCACCGGCTCGACGGTCGACGCGATCCGCAACACCGCGGTGCTCGCCATCGTCAGCGGCGTCTATTACTGGCGCGCCCGCACCGAGGAGCGGCATTTGTCGGCCGATCCTGTCTACCGCGACTACGCGGCGTGGATGGAGCGCAACGGCCCCATCACACGCCTCATAAATCGGGTTTTCAGTGCGCGGAGTGCTCGTCCTCGTCCGGCTGCTGCCCCTGCGTCTGAGGCCGCGGAGTAGGCTGGGTCGAGACCCTCAGCCGATAGGCGCCGAGGCCCTCGGCCGAGAAGCTCGTCACCCGCACCACGAAGCTGCCGCCCTCGTCGGGCGCGTAGGTCAGGAATGCGCTGAGGCTTCCGCCGCTGTCGTCGTCGCTCGCCACCGGTTCGCCGCCGCGCTGGTCGGCGCGAAACACCTTCACCATCGGGTCGAAGGCGGTGGATTCGAGGCTGATGAAGGCGCGGTGGCCGGCGGGGATCGTGACCGGGACGTCGTCGAACCTCTTGCCGGCTTCCTCGCCGTCGCCCGCCGTCAGCGCGCCGTCATAGACCTGCCAGACCTGGGTCTCGGTGCCGGTCGGCTGGACCGGCGCCATCGGCGGCAGCGGCACGGAGGGCTCGACGATCAGGTCGAAGGCGCCGCCGCCGTCGCCGCTGAACGCGGTCACGCAGGCGAGATAGTCGCCCGGCTCGGTCGGGCTGAAGGCGAGGCGCGCATTATTGCCTTCGCCGCTATCGTCGTCCTGGGCCAGAGCGGTGGAATTGCCGCGGCGGGTGATCCGCAGCACCGGATCGAAGGCGGTGCTGTTGGCCATGATCGTGTAGCGGCGCCCGGCCTCGAGCCGGAGCGGCATCAACTGGCCGTTGCCGCAGCCCTGGAGATTGCCGTGATAGGTGACCGGCCGGCTGCCCTGCGCCGAAGCGGGCGCGGCGATGGCGAGGGCGGCGGCGGTGGCGACAAGCGAGATAGCGAAACGCATGCAGAATTCTCCCCGGAGAAGGACCAACTGTCCCAAAAAAGGCACGATAGGCCGTGCATTTTTGGCGGTAGATGGTTCATTCTTTCACCGCAATGAATGGCGGAGACGCGGATGCGTCTTCGTCGCGCGATGCGACGGATTCGTCGTTGATTTGAAGCGCGAGAGGCCGCTTATCGCTCGCCGAGCGCTCCGGTCGGTCTCAAACGGCGCGCCGGCCGGTGATGAAATTGAAGAGCAGGACCGCGAGCGCGACGACCAGCAGCACGTGGATAAGGCCGCCCGCGACGTTGAAGGCGAAGCCCGCGAGCCACAGGATCAGGAGAATGACGATGATCGTCCAAAGCATGACGGCCTCCCGGTTTGAAAGCGCGCCCTGATCGACGCGCGCCGCCTCAACGTCGCCCCGCGGATTGCGGTTCCACGCGCCGCAACCAGTCGAAGCGACAATCCAGGTGCTACTGGAATTGGTGGGCGGCGGCCCCCTCATCCATCTGATCGAGGTGCAGGTAGAGCTCGCTGAACCCGGCGACACGGCGCAGCGCTTCCCATTTGGGGATGCGGATGTTGCGCTTGTTGCGCTCGATCAGGCCTTCACGGGCGAGCGCCATCAGCACGCGGTTGACGTGGACCGAGGTCAGGCCGGTCGCATCGGCAAGCTGTTCCTGGGTCATCGGCAGCTCATAGTCATAATGTTCCGCCAGGCCGGCGACTTCCAGCCGGCGTGCGAATTCGCAGAGCAGGTGGGCGATCCGCGACCGCGCGTCGCGCCGGCCCACGTTCACCACCCATTCGCGGAAGATCGACGAGTCGATCAACGTGTCGACCCACATCGCCATGGCAACGCGGGGGCGGCTGAGGATCAGGTCGCGCATCGTCTGGCGGGGAATGTACGCAACCTCGCAGCGAGTCAGCGCCTGGACATTGTGGTCGGCGACATTGAGCAGCGTGCCTTCGAGGTCGATGAAATCGCCCGGAATGTGGACGCTGACGATCTGTCTTGTCCCCTCCACCGTCACCTTGTGCCGATAGGCGAAGCCGGCGACGATCAGACACGATTGTCTGGGCGGTTCACCCTCCCGAATGATATAGGCGGCCGGCTCGACCGTGTGCAGCCGTTGGGGAAGCGACAGGAGGGCGGCGCGATCCTCGTCGTCGAGCGCAGCCCGCTTTTCGAACTTGCGCACCATGCGCATGAACATATCAGGATGACTGACCATGGCGTTTCTCCCACATGGGGCGGGAGCACACGCATCTCTCAGCCGCTGTAGCCCGGATTAACGGCGCAGCGATCCGGCATCCTTAACATGTTTATTCAAAAATAGCTTGATTTATGTGGTGTTAGATTTGCTTGATCTATGTAGATATTCTTTGCGCCATTCCCCTTTTCGGGATAAATCAAGGGGATCGCCGAGGAAGGTCTCTCCCAGGCCTCGGTGGCTGAGAGACGTCAAGCGCTCCCGCCTGGAATGCGAGGAGCAGGTCGTGGCCCGCTACTATTTCAATCTCCCTGAAGGGAGCGATGTGCTGCTCGACCCCGAGGGTTGCGTGCTGCCCGATCTCGCGGCTGCCGTCGAAAGGTCCCTGCAGACGGCCCGCGAAATGCTGAGCGCCGATGTGCTGGAGGGGCGGTTGCCACTCGCCATGCGCCTCGACATCGCGAATGAAGCCGGTGCCGTCGTCCACAGCCTGTCCTTCCCCGACGCGGTCGTGATCACCGGGCAGGCGTGAGAAGCTCCGCTCCCGCGCTCAGCACTGGGCCTGGACCAATTGCCCGCCCAGCAGGCAGGTCGAAGTCCGCGGCGCTTCCCGCGCGAAACTGACGCCGGCGGCCGGTCCCGATCCGGCCTGGACGACGCGGCGGCCATATTGCCCGGCCAGTCCCTGAGCGCTGAATCCGTCGTAGATGGCGCGCGCCGCGGTGGCGATGACCGCGGGCCGGTTCGATCCGCCGCGGGCGAAGAAGACCACCGCGATCCGCCGGCCGTCGGCCAAAGTCAGGAAGCCGACGTCGCCGGTATAGCCGTTCAGCGTCCCGGTCTTGTGCTCGACCCCGGCGCCGGGCGGAAGGATGCCGCGGATGCGGTTCGATCCGGTGGCGCAGCGCCGCATCATGTCGAGCAGCACTGCCCGGCTCGACGGGCTCAGCGCGTCGCCGGTGTCGATCAGGCGAAGCAGGTCGATCATCGCCATCGGCGTGCTCGAATCCCTGATGTCCCGCAGATCACGCCGGTCGCTGAGCAGCTGGGCGATCGTGCGGTCGACCCGGATCGACCGGAGCTGATGATTGCGAAGCCAGGAATCGACCATGACCGGCCCGCCGAGCGAGGCGAGAAGCTGATCGGTCGCGCGATTGTCGCTATGGGTGATCATCGCGTCCATCAGCGCGCCGGCCGTCGTGCTGCCGATCATGTCGTCGAGCCGCCGCCGTCCGGCATCGACCTCCGCCAGATAGACGGCCGCGATGGCGACCTTCACCGTGCTCGCCATCGGAAAGCTCTGGTGGCCGTTGAAGCTCACCATGTCACCGTTCGTCAGGTCGAGCGCGGCGAAGCCATATTCCCCGGGATTCTCGGTCGCCAGGCCGGCGAGACGCTGCTCAAGCGGCGCCAACTGGGGCGAGGACGCGGCGAAGGCCGGTTGGGCGACGAAGGCAAGGAGCCAGGCAAGCGAAGCGACGAGCCGCATGTGAATACCCTCACTCAGAAACACATTTGGCAACCCGCTGGCGCACGCCTGCCATGGCTTCAGAATATGCCTGACTAATTTGGATTTGTTACTAGGCCGTTTGTAGTTGAGCCTGCATTTGCCCCGGAACCGGCTCGGTTCGGCGCGTTGAGATCAATCGTCGCGGTTTTTTGCCGGGGCGGCGGACGCGCCAAGGGTCTTGCGGACCAGCACCAGCCTGGGATCGTCGGGACAGAAAGCGGCGGTGAAACCCATTTCATGTTCGAGCGCGATGGTCTCGCGATTGTCGGCGGATTCGTAGGAGACGATCGCGCGGAAGCCCCTGCGCTCGGCATAGTCGCCGAGATATTCCAGCATCGTCCAGCCGACACCCTTGTGACGATGGTCCGACCGGACGGATATCGCGACTTCGGCTTCCTCCATCTTGTCGTCGGCGGCGATCATCGCGGTCGCGGCAAGCGTCTCGCCGTCCTCGGTGAAGGCGAGGAAATTCTCGTTGCGGACATGGTCGACGCCGGCCAGCCGGGCGAGCAGATCGTGGCCGGGCCGCGGCATTGGCGACAGGAACCGGAAACGAATGTCATCGGGATCGACCTGGCCGAAGAAGGCGTCGAGCAACGGCTCGTCTTCCGCACTGGCCGGTCGGACGCGCAGCTTCGTACCGTCGCGCGTGGTCAATTCCGCGCACCACTCGGATAGCTGCAAGGGCGGCTGGGTTTCGATCGTCGGGGAATCGGGCATCGCAGCTTCCTTCGCGTTGTCGGCGCGATCCTGCGTCGCCCGGGCGGGCCCGCCTATCCGTATATGCCCCTAAACCGGCGGCTGACCGCGGATTACCCGCCCTAAGCCTTGCCCGCGAACCGGTCCGTCGCCCGGATCAACCCGTCCTTGATACCCGGCTCGCTGAACAGATGGCCGCCGTCGGGGACGATGTTGAGTTCGACCTCCGGCCAGGCCTTCTTAAGGTCCCAGGCGGCGGCGGGCGGGGTGCAGCAATCGTGGCGGCCCTGGACGATGACGCCGGGAATGTGCCGCAGCTTGCCGGCAGCGGCGATCAGCTGGCCTTCATCGAGCCAACCCTTGTTGACCATATAATGGTTCTCGATGCGGGCGATGGCGATGGCGAAATCGTCGTCGGTATGCTCGTCGATCACGTGCGGATCGGGAAGCAATGTCACCGTCTCGGCCTCCCACTTGCTCCACGCCTTGGCGGCGGCGAGGC
The DNA here is from genome assembly GCA_036525215.1 of Allosphingosinicella sp. Taxonomy (GTDB): domain Bacteria; phylum Pseudomonadota; class Alphaproteobacteria; order Sphingomonadales; family Sphingomonadaceae; genus Allosphingosinicella. Next base: position 38,563 of record DATDAU010000076.1, on the reverse strand, counting down.
GAGCGGCGGGATCGGGGCCGGTCAGCCGGCGATGATAGGCGGCGACCAGATCGTCCCGTTCCTCTGCCGGTATGGGCAGGAGGAATTCCTCCCACTTGTCCGGATAGACCTCGGACGCACCATATTTGTAGAGCCAGTCGAGCTCGGACTGGCGGAAGGTGAAGATGCCGCGCAGCACCAGTTCGGTGGCGCGCTCGGGATGGGCCTGGGCGTAGGCGAGCGCCAGGGTCGAACCCCAGGAACCGCCATAGACCATCCATTTTTCGATCCCGGCCAATTCGCGCAACCGCTCGATATCGTCGACCAGATGCCAGGTGGTGTTGGCCTCGAGCGAGGCGTGCGGGGTCGATCGTCCGCAGCCGCGCTGGTCGAACAGCAGGATATTGTAGCGGGCCGGATCGAACTGGCGGCGATGGTCGGGGCTGCAGCCGGCGCCGGGCCCGCCGTGGAGGAAGACGACCGGCTTGCCGTCGGGACTGCCGCATTGCTCCCAATAGAGATTGTGGCCGTCACCGACGTCGAGGCGGCCGCTGCGATAGGGCTCGATCGGCGGATAGAGCGGACGGCGTGCGGCGGAATCGTCGGCCATGACGGACCTTTCGAAGAGGGGTTAGAAGCTCTGTTCTTCGTAGATGCGCGAAATGTCGCCGGCCCATGCCCCGTGATACTGTTCGAGCAGGCGGTCGGCGGGAGTCATGCCCGAGGCGATGACTTCGCGCAACGGATCGAGGAAGCCCGATTCATTGTCACCGGCCTCGTTGAGACAGGCGCGGGCGTTCAATCCGGATTCGGCGATGGCGAGGATGCGCCGGCCGAGCTCGCGCAGCGTCTCGCCATCGGGTGTCATTGCCTTCAGCCCCTGCTCCGGGACGGCGTCGCGCAGCGCCTGGCGGCCGGCGAGGCTCCAGTGCCTGACCTCGTCCCAGGCGGCGTCGAGCGCATGGTCGTCGTAGAGCAGGCCGACCCACAAAGCGGGCAGGGCGCAGATCCGGCCCCAGCGGCCGCCGTCGGCGCCGCGCATCTCGAGGAAGCTCTTCAGCCGCACTTCGGGGAAGATGGTCGAAAGATGATCGGTGAAGTCCGAGACCCTCGGCTTCTCGCCGGGCAGGCCGGGCAGGCGGCCGTCGAGGAAATCACGGAAGGACTGGCCGGCGACGTCGATATAGTGGCCGTTCCGGTAGACGAAGTACATCGGCACATCGAGCGCGTAGTCGAGGTAGCGCTCGTAGCCGAACCCGTCCTCGAAAACGAAGGGCAGCATGCCGGTGCGGTCGGGATCGGTGTCCGACCAGATGTGGCTGCGGAAGGAAAGGAAGCCGTTGGGACGGCTTTCGGTGAAGGGCGAATTGGCGAACAGGGCCGTCGCCAGCGGCTGGAGGGCGAGGCCGACCCGGAACTTGCGCGCCATGTCGGCTTCCGACGCATAATCGAGGTTCACCTGGATCGTGCAGGTCCGCAGCATCATGTCGAGCCCGAGGCTGCCGACCTTGGGCATGTAATTCAGCATGATCCCGTAGCGGCCCTTGGGCATGACCGGCAGGTCCGAACGTTTCTTGTCGGGCCACATGCCGAGGCCGAGGAAGCACAGGCCCAGTTTCTCGCCCACCGCCTTGGCCTGATTGAGGTGGCGGCCGGCCTCCGCGCACGTCTCGTGGAGATGCACGCGCTGGGCACCGGAAAGCTCGAGCTGGCCGGCGGGCTCCAGGCTGATCGCCCCGTCCGGGCCGGCCAGGGCGATGACATTGCCGTTCTCGACGACCGGCTGCCAGCCATATTCCTGCATCGCGCCCAAGAGGTCGCGGATGCCGCCGGGCTCGTCATAGGAGGGCGCGCGATGGTCGGCGCAGCGATAGACGAACTTCTCGTGCTCGGTGCCGATCGTCCAGCGGTCCACCGGCTTCTCGCCCCTGGCGAAGGTCGCCAGGAGGTCGTCCCGGCTCTCGATCGGCCGGTCGCCCTTGCCGCTGTCGGTACGGGTGGTCATCGCCGCCCTCTAGCGGCGGCGCGAATGACCCGCCAGCCGCTTTCGATGGGCCACCTATAAGGCTGCCTGATGGCGCGCCGACTACCTCTCGCCATGGCGCGACCAGTCGCCGGCCGCCGCCATCCACAGGCTGACCGCGGCAGCCATCGCCGTGTCGGCGCGAAGGATGCGGGGCCCGAGCGAGACCGCCCGCGCCTGGGGCAAAGCGAGGATCGCCGCGCGCTCCTCGTCGGTGAAGCCGCCCTCCGGCCCGATCAGGATCGCCGCAGGCCCGGGCGCGGCGGCCTCGGCCAGCGCCGCGCCGCCCTGCTCGTCGGCAAAGTAGAGAAGGCGGTCCTCTGGCCAGGCCTTGAGGATCGCCGCCAGCTTCGCCGGCTCGGCCAGCTCAGGGAGCGCGGTGCGCTCGCATTGCTCGGCGGCCTCGATCGCATGTGCCCGCAGCCTGTCCAGGTTGAGCCGGTCGACGATGGTCCGGGCGGTCAGCACCGGCGCCAGCCGGGCGACGCCGAGCTCGGTCGCCTTCTCGACCAGCCAGTCGATCCGCCCGCGCTTGATCGGCGCGAACAGCAGCCAGAGGTCCGGCACGTCTTCGCGCGGCCGCAGCCGCTCACCGACGGTCAGGACGGCCTTCTTCTTCCCCGCCTCGGCGATCTCGGCCAGCCATTCCCCGGTCCGGTCGTCGAACAGTATCACACGGTCGCCCGGCCCCAGCCGCAACACCGCGCCGAGGTAGTTGCCGTCCACTGGGACGCTCGCGCCCGCCGCCAATGCCTGGTCCACGAACAGGCGCGGCAGGCTCGTCGGCGGCCAGGCGGGGGTTGCGACCATGGCTCCCGTTACGGCAAGGGGCTGAAGGTGGAAAGCGCGACAGACGAACAGGATAAGGATGCCCCGCATCCTAATGCCATGTCCGGGGGACATGGCGACCTGTTCGTCGTCCCCGACAGCGAGCAGCGTGGCCTGATTGGCGCGCTTCCCGCGAGCGTGCGGCCGTTCGCCTCGCTGATCCGGCTCGACCGGCCGATCGGCGCCTGGCTGTTGTTCTGGCCCTGCGCCTGGAGCGTGGCGCTTGCCGGCATGGGCGAGGGGGGCTGGATCCTGATCCTGTGGTTGGCGCTTGGCGCCTGGGCGATGCGCAGCGCCGGCTGCGTCTATAACGACATCGTCGACCGCGACCTCGACGCCAAGGTGGAGCGGACCCGCCTGCGGCCGCTGGCGAGCAACCGCGTGTCGCTGAAGGCGGCCTGGGTGCTGCTTATCGCGATGAGCCTGATCGGCCTCGTTGTCCTCCTCCAGCTCGGCCGCACGGCGCAGATCGTCGCCCTCGCCAGCCTCGCACTGGTCGCCGCCTATCCCTTCATGAAGCGGATCACCTGGTGGCCGCAGGCCTGGCTCGGCCTGGTCTTCTCCTGGGGGGCGCTGGTCGGCTGGCCGGCGGTGACCGGGCGGCTCGAGGCGCCGGCCATCCTGCTGTGGGGCGGTTCGGTGTTCTGGGTGATCGGCTACGATACCATCTACGCGCTGCAGGACCGCGAGGACGACGCCCTGGTCGGGGTGCGCTCCTCGGCGCTGGCGCTGGGCCGCCATGCGCGGCTCGGCGTTACCCTCTGCTACGCCATGGCCCTGCTGATCTGGGCGGTGGCGATCCACGAAATCCGCATCGAATGGTTCGCCTGGCTCAGTCTGCTGCCGATGGTCGCGCACCTCGGCTGGCAGGTCGCCACCCTGGAGCCGGGCGACGGCGACGACGCGCTGGCCAAATTCCGCTCCAACCGCTTCGCCGGCCTCCTGATGTTCGCCGCCTGCTTCGTGGTGGGTACTTCGTAATATCATACCGTCATTGCGAGGAGCGAAGCGACGCGGCAATCCAGCGGGCGGATACGCTGCACTGGATTGCTTCGCTTCGCTCGCAATGACGGTTCAGTTGAAGACGATCGCGGCCTCGCGTCCCTTCACATGCCTCCCTCGGGTTGCTTTTGGCGGTCGAGGCTCTACGTCCCCCGCCATGCTTAGCGTACAAGAAGCCGAGGGGCGCGCGGGCGCGCTCGTCGAAGCCGCGATCCGGGCGGGCGCCGACGCCGCCGACGTTCTCTATGTCGGGGACGCCTCCACCGAAGTGCAGGTCCGCCTCGGCCAACTCGAGGATGTCGCCCGTTCCGAAGGTGAGGAGATCGGCCTGAGGTTGTTTGTCGGACAGAGGTCGGCCAGCGTCTCCTCCTCCGATCTCTCCGCCGACGCGCTCGCCGCCCTGGTCGAACGGGCGGCGGCGATGGCGCGCGAGGCGCCCGAGGATCCCTGGTCCGGCCTCGCCCCCGACGATCGGCTGCTGCGCGGCGACACGCCCGATCTCGAAGCCGACGACGGCGAGGATCCCCTGCCGGTCGCGCTCCGCGACCGGGCGCTGGCGATCGAGGATGCGGCGCGCGCGGTTCAAGGCGTCACCAATACGGAAGGGGCCGGGGTCAGCGCCGGCCGGACGGTGGTCGCGCTCGCTACCAGCCGGGGCTTCTGCCGCGGCTACACGACCAGCGGCTATGGCGGCTTCGCCGGGGTCATCGCCGGCGAAGGCGAGCGGATGCAGCGCGACAGCGCGAGCCACAACACCCGCTTCCTCGCCGATCTTGACGGCCCCGAAGCGATCGGCCGTCTCGCCGCCGAGCGGGCGGTGAAGCGGCTCGACCCGCGCAAGCTCGCCAGCGGGACGATGACGGTGGTATTCGATCCGCGCGTCGGCGGCAGCCTGGTCGGCCATCTTCTCGGCGCGATGACCGGGCCGGCCATCGCCCGCAAGGCGAGCTTCCTGCTCGGCCGCGAGGACGAGATCCTGTTCGGCGACGAGATGGTCATCGTCGACGATCCCCACCGCCGCCGCGGCCTCCGGTCCAAGCCGTTCGACGGCGAGGGCGTGGCGACGCAGCGGCGCGACTTGGTCGAGAAGGGCCGGCTCACCGGCTGGCTGCTCAACAGCGCTTCGGCCCGGCAATTGGGGCTTGAGACGAGCGGTCACGCCAATCGCGGCACCAGCGGCGCGCCCGGCGCCGGCGCGACCAACGTCCATGTCGAGCCGGGCGTGCTCTCCCCCGCGGCTCTGATGGCGGACATCAAACGCGGCCTCTACGTCACCGAGCTGATCGGCATGGGCGTCAATCCGGTGACCGGCGACTATAGCCGCGGCGCCGCCGGCTTCATCATCGAGGATGGCGAGATCGCCGCCCCGGCCGCCGAGATCACCATCGCCGGCAATCTGATCGACATGTTCCGCGCGCTGGTACCGGCCGACGATCTGGAGCTTCGCCGCGCCGTCAACGTTCCCACCCTGAGAATAGACGGGATGACCATCGCCGGTGCTTGAGGACGTAGCCCGCATTGCCGAGGAGGCCGGACGGATCGCCGCCGGGCGCTGCGACACCGATTACAAGCGCTGGGACAAGGCGCCGGGCCATCCGGTCTGCGACGTCGATCTCGAAATCGATACCTTCCTTCAGCAGCAGCTTGGCGCGCTCGACCCGGAGGCGGGCTGGCTTTCCGAGGAGACGTTGGATTCCTCCGACCGGATCGAGCGGCGGCGGCTGTGGGTGGTCGATCCGATCGACGGCACCCGCGACTTCCTGCGCAACCGGCCGGGCTGGTGCGTGTCGGTTGCGCTGGTCGAGGACCGGGTGCCGGTGCTCGGCGTGCTCGCCGCGCCGATGCGGGGCGAATTATGGACCGCCGAACGCGGCCTCGGCAGCTGGCGAAACGGCGTCGCGCTGCAGGTCAGCCCGCGCGCGGAGCTCGCCTGCGCCCGGGTGCCGGCCGATCAGCTCCCCAAGGTGGACGGCGACCTGGTCGCGGTCGCCAAGCCCAATTCGATTGCGCTCCGCATCGCTATGGTAGCGGCTGGGGAGGCCGATCTGCTGGCGACGCTGCGCTGGGGCTTCGAATGGGACATCGCCGCCGCCGCCCTGATCGCCGAGGAAGCGGGGGCGACCGTAACCGGCGCGCTCGGCCAGCCTCTGGCCTTCAACACCGCCTCGGGCGAGTCGTTCGGCGTGCTCGTCGCCACCCCCGGAATCCACGAAGCCGCGGTCGAACGGCTGCGCGAGCGGGCGATGGCGGTGGTCTAACCCCAGGAGCGCTTTCAGCAAAAGTGGCTCCCGGTTTTGCGCCCGGAAAGCGCGACCACCATCGAAGCCCTTAAGCGGTTCGTCGAACGCCTTCGCTATTCCCGCTTGATTGCTGTATTCTCTCTTCCAATGCGTATTGGAGAGTGAAGATGGGCTCGAAGGCGCTCTGGATTTCCGGAGTCGCCGCCATCATGGCGATGACGGCGCCGGTCCTTGGTCAGCAGCAACCGGTGACGGTAGTGGCCCCGCCGCCCGCCGCCGCGCCGGCGCCCGAAACCGGAACCCGGCTGCCGATCACAGAAGAGGTCGCCCAGATCCTCGGTTATCTCCCCGACGAGACGACCCGGATGACCGTGCCGGTCGATATCGACGGCCAGGGGCCGTTCCGCTTCGTCGTCGACACCGGCGCCGAGCGCACCGTCATTTCGCGCGAGCTGGCGCGGACGCTCGATCTCGACCCCGGCCGCACCGCGACGGTCCATTCGATGACCGAGGTCAGCGAAATCGCCACCGTCGTCATTCCCGACCTTCGCATCGCCGGACGTTCGGTCAACGACATCCATGCGCCGGCCTTGTCGCAGGGCAATCTCGGCGCGCAGGGCATGCTCGGCGTCGACAGCCTGCAGAGCCAGCGGGTGATGTTCGATTTCAAGCGGCGGGAAATGACCATCGTGCCGTCGCGCCGGCGCGAAGTGCACTGGCCCGACGACGGCACCATCGTCGTCACCGGCCGCCGCCATTTCGGCCGGCTGATGCTGGTCGACGCCTCGATCGAGGGCCAAAGGGTCGTCGTCATCGTCGACACCGGCTCGCAGGTCACCGTCGGTAACACCGCGCTCCGCCGCGCCCTGACCGCGCGCAACAGGCTCGGCGCGCTCCACCCGATCGAACTGCTCAGCATCACCGGCGGCCAGCTCTCGGCGGAATATGGCGTCGCCCACCGCATCCGCATCGGAACGATCGACATCAGGGACCTGCCCATCGCTTTCGCCGACGTCCACCCCTTCCGCCAGCTTCAGCTGATGGACCGGCCGGCGATCCTGCTCGGCATGGACGCGATGCACCTGTTCGAGCGGGTCTCGATCGACTTCGCCAACCGCCGCGTCCGCGTCCTTCTGCCGGGCACGTCGCAGCAGATTCCGATGACGCGGATGGCCGGAACCGTGCCGGGCGTGCGGGTCATCGGCTAAGCGAATACGTCGGCGTTCACCATCGCCGGATTGAGCTCGCGGTAGATGCCGGGCGTTGCCATCGCCATCAGGAAGGCAATTGGAAGTCCGGCGATCAGGCCGGCCGCGGCCTGCACGACCCAAGGGGCGTCATTGTCTCTCATTTGCATGAGGGCGAGCGCGAGCGCGGTGGCAGCGGCGCCGAGCGCGACGGTGACGATCGCGAGCATCAGTCCGATCGTCGCGAGATAGCGCAGGATCGCCCATTGCTCGTCCCAGGTCAGATCCCAGGAGATGCGGATTGCGGCGATCGGGTTGAACGAACGCGATTCCGCCATGATCGCGGTCGTGCAGCAGAGCCGCGCGGCCAGCCACAAAAGGATGCCGCTGAGCACGATCGCCATGACCACGACCACGCCGCTGCCGCCCATGATGGTGGCGGCGAAGCCGGTCTGGCCCATCGCCATGCCGCCGATCATGGCGATCAGCAGCATCAGCCCGACGGCGACGGCGATCGTCGCCGAGGCGAGCGAGAAGAAGGCGGCGCAAGCGATCAACAATGGGATGGCGAGAATCATGACCACCGGGACGCCCAGGCCCTCCGGCGCGGCGGAGCCGGCGACGACGACCAGGCCGAGCAGGGCGGCGACGAGCGGGACGGCGATCAGGCCGGCCAGCAGGCCGTAAAGGAGCGCGCGTCCGGGCGCCTCGTTCTCGGCGAGCGAAACCCGCCACGATCCGAAATAGCTTGTCGTCTGAAGCAGGAAGCTAAGCAGGCCGGCGACGGCCAGCGGCGGCGGCGAAATTCCTCCCACGATGGTCGTATCGGCGGGACCGTTCGCCAGCGGCCCCAGCGCCTCTGTCGGGGTGCCGCTGACGGCGATCTGGACCACCAGCGGGACCAGGATGCCGATCCCGACCAAGATGATGCAATGATGCCATGCCCGCCTGGCGACGGCCTGATAGCCGAACGACCAGGCATTCCCCCAACTGAATGAGTCCAACACCCGCCCCCATAACCCGTCGCCCGCCCCCCGGGCGACGCAGGCAGGATGTAACGGGACGCGCGCCCTGTCCAGCCGCTGTCCGGTTTCTCAGTCCACCTTCGGCACGCCGAGGCGCGGGATTTCGATCTTGGGGCAGCGGTTCATCACCACCTTGAGGCCGGCGGCTTCGGCGCGGGCGGCGGCTTCCTCGTTTATCACGCCGATCTGCAGCCAAACCGCCTTGGCGCCGGCGGCGATCGCCTCGTCGACCGCTTCGCCGGCGGCCTGCGGACGGCGGAAGATGTCGACCAGGTCGATCGGCTCGCCGATCTGCGAAAGCTCGCGCCAGACATATTCGCCGTGGACATGCTCGCCGGTGATCTGCGGGTTGACCGGCAGGACGCGGTAGCCGCGGCTCTGGAGATAGGCCATCACGCCGTAGCTGGGCCGGTCGGGCCGGTCGGACGCCCCGATCATGGCGATGGTGCGGCTTCCGGCCAGCAGTTCGTAGATATCCTCGTCACGCGTGAGCGGCATCCATACCTCCCTGTTTGCGGCTGATCTGAGTGAGAAGGGCCTCGGCGAGTTCCCGGAAGATCGCCGCCTCGGGCCCGTCGCCCGCCGCCGGCGGCTTGCCCGCGTCCGACGCGACGCGGATCGACATGCGCAGCGGGATGCGGCCGAGGAAGGGGATGGACATCACCTTGGCCGCGGCTTCGGCGCCGCCGCTGCCGAACGGGTCGCTGACCTCGCCGCAATGGGGGCAGGCATAGCCCGCCATATTCTCGATCAGGCCGATCACGGCGACGTCCATCTTGCGGAACATGTCGATCGCGCGGGTCGCGTCCATCAGCGACAAATCCTGCGGCGTCGAGACGATGACGGCGCCGGCAGGCTTCCATTTCTGGATCAGGGTCATCTGGACGTCGCCGGTGCCGGGCGGCAGGTCGACGATCAATATCTCGCAATCGCCCCAGTCGCCCTCCATCAGGCTGGAAAGCGCGCTCGCCGTCATCGGCCCGCGCCAGGCGACGGCCGTGCCGGGCTCGATCAGCTGGCCGATCGAAAGCATGCGCACGCCGTGCGCCGGGACCGGCACGATCTGCTCGTCGACCAGCTCCGGCCGTCCGGTCTGGCCCATGATCCGGGGCTGGGAGGGGCCGTATATGTCGGCGTCGATCAGGCCCACCTTCTTGCCCATCCGGGCGAGCGCGACGGCGATATTGGCCGACACGGTCGACTTGCCGACACCGCCCTTGCCGCTGCCGATGGCGATGATCGTCCGCTCGAGCTTCTCGGCGGTCATCGCGATCTGGGTCTCGGCGACGCCCTTCACCCCGATCATCGCCGCCCGCACCTGGCGCTCCATCACGGCGCGCTGCTCGGCGGAAAGGCCTGTCGCCTCGAGGACGATGGTCGCCTTGCCGTCCTTGAGGCGGGTCATGGCGATGCGGCCGGCGGCGGCGAGGTCGCCCCGTCCGGCGGGGTCGGCGATCTGTGCGAGTGCGGCTGCGATCGGGTCGCTGTCTTCGGTCATGCGCGCTCGTTAAGCATTGCAAAGCGGCTTGGCACTGTTTTTCCTCCAACCTGCTTCCTATAAGAGAGCCATGACAGGAATATTCGGGCGACGCCCGCGCAACAAGCCGATGCTCAGCGACAATCGGGGCGGCCCCTGGGGTGGCGGGGGTGACAATGGCGGCGACGGGGGCGACGGCGACGGGCCGCGCAATCCCTGGGGCCCGCGGCGGCGCCGGCCGGCGGGCGAGAGCGACGGTGGGCCGCTCGACGAATTGTTCCGCAAGGGCCGAGAGCGTTTCGGCGGCGGCTTCCCCGGCATGCCCGGCAACAGCCGCCCGTTCATTCTCTACGGCCTGCTCGCCCTGGTTGCGATCTGGCTGGCCTTCACGAGCATCCACCGGATCGGGCCGCAGGAACGCGGCGTCGTCACTACCGTCGGCTATTATTCCTCCACCCTTCGCCCCGGCATCGGCTTCTCGCTGCCCTGGCCGTTCGGCGGTGTCACCAAGCTCGACGTCGAGGAGATTCGCACGATCGCCATCCCCGGCGGCGAGACCGAGAATCTGATCCTGACCGGCGACCAGAATGTCATCAACCTGGCCTATTCGGTGCGCTGGAACATCAAGAGCCCCGAGCTCTACCTGTTCCAGATCAAGGATCCCCAGACCACCATCCGCGAGGTCGCCGAAAGCGCGATGCGCGCGGCGGTAGCGCGGGTCTCGCTCGACGACGCGATCGGCGCCGGCCGCAGCAGCATCGAGCAGAGGGTCGAACAGAATATGCAGCAACTGCTCGACGCCTATGGCGCCGGGGTGAAGATCCAGGGCGTCGCCATCAACCAGTCGGTGCCGCCGGACGCGGTTAACGACGCCTTCCTCGAAGTCTCCGCGGCGCAGCAGCGCGCCCAATCCTATATGAACGGCGCCCGCGCCTATGCGCTGCAACAGACCGCTCGCGCCCAGGGCGACGCGGCGTCCTTCGAGAAGGTCTATGCCGAATATCGCCTCGCCCCCGAAGTGACGCGCCGGCGCATGTATTACGAGACGATGGAGCGGATCATGGCCCGGGTCGACACCACGATCGTCGAGGCGCCGGGAATCACGCCCTATCTGCCGCTGCCCGAAATCCAGCGCCGCCAGCAGCCGGCGCCGGCCCAGTCGGCGCAACCGCAGCCGGCCCAGCCCGCGCAGGGAGCTGGCCAATGAGCCGTATCGCCCGCAACCCGATCGCCCTCGGATTCCTCGCCATCCTGCTCCTGATCCTGGTGACGAGCACCGTCGCGATCGTGCCCGAGACCCAGCAGGCGGTGATCGTCCGCTTCGGCGAGCCGCAGCGTATCCTCAACAAATATCGGCCGAACGAGCCGTTCGGCCGCACAGGCGCCGGGCTCGCCGCGCGCATCCCGTTCATGGAGCAGATCTACTGGATCGATAAGCGCATCCAGTCGATCGAGATGGAGAACCAGCAGGTCCTGTCGACCGATCAATACCGGCTCCAGGTCGACGCCTTCGCCCGCTACCGGATCGTCGATCCTTTGCGCATGTACATATCCGCGACCACCGAGGAGCGGGTGACCGAGCAGTTGCGGCCGATCCTCGCCTCGGCGCTGAGGAACGAACTCGGCCGCCGGCCGTTCGCCGCTTTGCTGAGCCCCGAACGCGGCCAGATGATGGACAATATCCGCAACGCCTTGGATCGCGTCGCCCGCCAATATGGCGCGCAGATCGTCGACGTCCGGATCAAGCGCGCCGATCTTCCCGACGGCACGCCGCTGGAGGCCGCTTTCGACCGGATGCGCACCGCGCGCCGCCAGGAGGCGAGCTCGATCGAGGCGCAGGGGCTGAAGCAGGCCCAGATCATCCGCGCGGACGCCGACGCCGAGGCGGCCGCCACCTACGCCCAGGCCTATAATCAGGACCCGGTCTTCTTCGATTTTTACAGGGCGATGCAGTCGTACGAAACGAGCTTCATCAGCCAGCCTCAGGGAGCGAACGGACGCGGCAGGACAAGCATCATCCTGTCGCCGAACAATGAATATCTGCGGCAATTCCGGGGTAATCGGTGAGCCGGCGGCCGGACGGGGCCCATTCAATCCCCGTTCAGCCTCCCGCTCTAGCCTTCCGGCCTCCGGGCTCGTGTCGCAGGAATATGTAGAAGGAAGGATCAGCACGTGCGTTACGTTTATGGGATTACCGGCGCCATACTGCTCGGAGGAGCCGCCGCGACCTTGAGTCTCAACCCGGTCGGCGCCCAGGTGGCGCAGAACGAGCCGGGCACGGTCCGCGCCGTCGCGCCGGTGGGTGCGCCGATGAGCTTCGCCGCTCTGGCAGAGAGGCTGCAGCCGGCGGTGGTCAACATCTCGACCCGGCAGAGCGTCCAGGTCCAGCGCCAGCGCTTGCCCCCGGGGTTCGAGGATTTCTTCCGCCGTTTCGGCGGCCAGGCGCCCGGCGGCGGTGGCGGCAGCGGCGACGACAATAGCGGCGGCACGATCACCCAGCGCGGCGGCTCGCTCGGCTCCGGCTTCATCATCTCGGCCGACGGTTATGTCGTCACCAACAACCACGTGGTCGCCCCGGCCCGCGCCGACGCGGTGGTCGAGCAGGTCACCGTCACCCTTTCGGACCGCACCGAATATGAGGCCGAGGTGGTCGGCCGCGACGCGGCGTCCGACATCGCCGTGCTCCGCATCCACCCGACCCGGCCTCTGCCCTTTGTGCGCTTCGGCGATTCGACCCAGACCCGGGTCGGCGACTGGGTGGTGGCGATCGGCAATCCGTTCGGCCTGGGCGGCACCGTCACTGCCGGCATCGTCTCGGCGCTGCACCGCAACCTCAATGCCGGCGTCTACGACCGCTACATCCAGACCGATGCCGCGATCAATTCGGGCAATTCGGGCGGCCCGATGTTCGACATCAACGGCAACGTGATCGGCATCAACACCGCTTTGATCTCGCCCACCGGCGGCAATGTCGGCATCGGCTTCGCCATCCCGGCCGAACAGGTCCGTCCTGTCGTCGAATCGCTGCAGCGCGGCCAGCGCGTCCAGCGCGGCTATATCGGCGTCGCGCTGCAGCCGGTCGACGAGGGCGTCGCAGCGGCGCTCGGCATCGACCGCAACCGCGGCGAGCTGATCCGTTCGGTCACCCCGGGCGGTCCGGCCGCGCGGGCCGGCATCCAGCAGGGCGACGTCGTCATCAGCGTGGCCGGCCAGCCGGTGACCCCCGACCAGTCGCTCGCCTATCTCGTCTCCCGCCAGGCGGTGGGGGCCCGGATTCCGGTTGAGCTGATCCGCCAGGGCGGACGCCGCAACGTCACCATCGCCATCGCCGAACGGCCGAGCGAGGAAGAGCTTGCCCGTCTCAACGGCGTCCAGGACGGCGCCAATGCCGACGACAATGACGACGGCGGCACCGGCGGCAAGCCGACGCCGACCGAATCCGCCGGCCAGCGCGCGACCCAGCAGCATCTGGGCCTGTCGGTGCAGGCGCTGACTCCGGCGCTGGCGCAGCAGCTCAGGATCACCGACGCGACTCTGCGCGGCCTGGTCGTCGGCGTCGTCGATCCCAACAGCGATGCCGGTCAGAAGGGTATCCAGCCCGGCGACCTGATCCTCTCGATCAACCAGACGGCGACGCCGACACCGGAGGCTGCGGCCAGCGCCGTCGAGTCGGCCCGGCGCGCCGGACGCGGCACCGTGCTCCTGCTGGTCAAGCGGGGCACCAATCCGCCGGCCTATATCGGGGTCGAGCTGGTCCGCGCCGGCCCGGCCCGGCCGGGCATACGTCCGCCGTCGAACTGACCTGTTCGTAACTGCGTAACAGCTTGCCGCGCTGCTTCCCTTGGGGAATAGGTGCGGCAAGCCTTACGTTGGAGGGAATGGCCGGTGGACGCTGAAGACTCGATTTTCGTCGGCCTTGGCGGCGGACAGCCCCAGAACCTCCTGCTCAAGCGCGGCAACCGTCACGGCCTGATCGCCGGCGCGACCGGCACCGGCAAGACCGTGACGCTACAGGGCCTCGCCGAGGGCTTTTCGGCGCACGGCGTCCCGGTGTTCATGGCCGACGTCAAGGGCGACCTCGCCGGCATGGCGATGGCCGGCTCGCCGACCGGCCCCCTGCACGACATCTTCACCAAGCGCGCCGGCGAAATCGGCCTCACCGATTATAGCTATGCCGACAATCCGGTGGTGTTCTGGGATCTGTACGGCCAGCAGGGCCATCCGATCCGCACCACCGTCTCGGAAATGGGGCCGCTGCTGCTCGCCCGGCTGATGGGGCTCAACGATACCCAGGAAGGCGTGCTCAACATCGCCTTCCGCATCGCCGACGAGCAGGGGCTGCTGCTTCTCAACCTCGACGATCTCCAGTCGATGCTGACCTTCTGTGCGGAGAGCGCACAGAGCCTCAGCGCGACCTACGGCAACGTCACGCGGCCGACGGTCGGCACCATCCAGCGCCAGCTCCTCCAGCTCGAATCGCAGGGCGGCGACGCCTTCTTCGGCGAGCCGGCTTTGGCCATCGCCGATTTCATGCAGGTCGACGAAAATGGCCGCGGCAACGTCAACGTCCTCGCCGCCGACAAATTGATGACCAGCCCCAAGCTCTACGCCACCTTCCTTCTTTGGCTGCTGTCGGAGCTGTTCGAGGACCTGCCCGAGGTCGGGGATCCGGCCAAGCCGAAGTTCGTCTTCTTCTTCGACGAGGCCCATCTCCTGTTCGACGACGCGCCCCCGGCCCTGCTCGAGAAGATCGAGCAGGTCGTCCGTCTGGTCCGCTCGAAGGGCGTCGGCGTCTATTTCATCACCCAGAACCCGATCGACATCCCCGAGAGCGTCGCCGGCCAGCTCGGCAACCGAGTCCAGCACGCGCTGCGCGCCTTCACCCCCAAGGATCAAAGGGCGATCAAGTCGGCCGCCGAGACCTTCCGGATCAACCCCGAGCTCAATGTCGAGCAGGCGATCACCGAATTGAAGATCGGCGAGGCTCTGGTCTCTTTGCTCGGCGACGACGGCGCGCCGTCGCCGGTCCAGCGCACCCTGATCCGCCCGCCGCGCTCGCGCGCCGGCGCGCTGACCGACCAGGAGCGGGCGATCATCCGTTCGATCTCGCCGGTCGGCACCAAATATGACGCGACCGTCGACCGCGAGAGCGCCCATGAAATCCTCGCCGCCCGCGCCGGCGCCGCCGCAGCGGCGGCCGCGCAGCAAAAGGCCGTGGCCGACGCCGCCAAGGTCGAGGCCGACGCGGCCAAGGAGCAGGCGCGTCAGGAGCGCGAGGCCCGGCTCCATCCCTCGATGCAGGACCAGGTGATACGCCAGGTCGGGCGGACGGTGCGGAACACCGTGATCAACCGCGTCGTCGGCCAGTTGGTCCGCGGCGTCCTGGGCGGCCTGTTCCGGGGACGTTGAGATGAGCGATTCAAAGGCGGCCGTTGCGCCCAGTGCATTGCGTGAGCTGACCGTCCGGGCGGTCCTGCTCGGCGGCCTCATCACCATCGTCTTCACCGCCGCCAACGTCTATCTCGGCCTGCGCGTCGGGCTCACTTTCGCAACGTCGATCCCGGCCGCGGTGATCTCGATGGCGGTGCTCAGCCTGTTCCGGGGCTCGAACATTCTCGAGAACAATATCGTCCAGACCGTCGCCTCGGCGGCGGGCACGCTGGCGGCGATCTGCTTCGTCCTGCCCGGCCTGGTGATGATCGGCTGGTGGCAGCGTTTTCCCTATTGGGACACGGCCCTGATCACCGGCCTTGGCGGCGCCCTGGGCGTGCTCTTCTCGGTGCCGCTGCGCCGCGCCCTGGTCAGCGATTCGCCTCTGCCCTTCCCGGAGGGCGTCGCCGCCGCCGAGGTGCTGAAGGTCGGCGAAGCCTCGCGCGCCGGCCAGGCCGGAAGCAAGGCCGGCCTCGCCGCGATCCTCGCTGGCTCGGCGGTTTCCGGCGGCTTCGCTTTGCTTACCGCGCTGAAGCTCGCCGCCGCCGACGCCGCCGGTTATTTCCGGGTCGGGCCGGCCGTCAGCGGTTTCAACCCCGGCTTCCAGTTCGCTTTGCTCGGCGCCGGCCATCTCGTCGGCATTTCGGTCGGCATGGCCATGGCTCTGGGCCTGGTCATCGCCTGGGGCATCGCGGTGCCCTGGCTCAGCGCGATGGCGCCGCACGTCGCCGGAGTCAGCGCCGAGGACCTCGCCACCGACGTCTGGGTCCACCAGGTCCGCCTGCTCGGCGCCGGCGTGATCGGCGTCGCGGCGGTCTGGACCCTGCTCACCGTTATCGGCCCGATCCTCAAGGGGCTGAAGTCGGCGCTGGCCGCGTCCAACGCGCGCAAGGCCGGCGAGGGCGCCGCACTTGCGATCACCGAACGCGATATCCCGATCGGCCTGGTCGGCCTCGGGTCGCTCGCGGCCCTGGTGCCGATCGGAGCGTTGCTGGTCTGGCAGCTGAACGGCGTCGCCGGCCCCAATCTCGCCTTGGTCGTCGGCGGAAGCCTGCTCTTCATCCTGATCGTCGGTCTCTTCATCGCCGCCGTCTGCGGCTACATGGCCGGCCTGATCGGCGCTTCGAACAGCCCGGTATCCGGGATCGGCATATTGTCGGCGCTGGGCGCGTCGCTGCTGCTGGTCGTCGTGCTCGGGCGCGGCGGCGACCCCATGCCTTTGGTCGCCTACGCCCTGGTGGTCACCGGCGTTGTGTTCGGCATCGCCACCATCTCCAACGACAATCTCCAGGATCTGAAGACCGGCCAGTTGGTCGGCGCGACGCCGTGGCGGCAGCAGGTCGCCCTGCTGTTCGGCGTCCTGTTCGGCGCCCTGATCATCCCGCCGGTGCTCAACCTCCTCAACGCCGGCTACGGCTTCGCCGGCATGCCGGGCGCCGGCGACGACGCGCTCGGCGCGCCCCAGGCGGCCCTGATCTCGACCCTGGCGCGGGGCGTGCTCGGCGGCCAGCTCGACTGGACGATGATCTTCTACGGCGCGATCCTCGGAGTCGCCCTGATCGCCCTCGATACCATGCTCGCCCGGGCGAAGAAGCTGAGGCTGCCGCCGCTCGGGGTCGGCATCGCCATCTACCTGCCGATGTCGACCTCGCTGATGGTCGTGGTCGGTTCGGTCATCGGTCTTTTCTACGAAAGCCGCGCGAACCGGGCGCGCGACCCCGAAGGCTATAAGCGCCTCGGCGTCCTCGCCGCGACCGGGCTGATCGTCGGCGAGAGCCTGTTCGGCGTACTCCTCGCCGGCCTCGTCGTCGCCGCCGGCAACGCCAACCCGCTCGCCATCGTCGGCCCGGGCTTCCGGCCCTGGGCAGTCGGCGGCGGCACGGCGGTCTTCGCCCTCCTCACCTGGTGGCTCTACCGCCGCAACGCCCGCGCGGCGCTCCGCGCCGAGGCGGTTTAGGGTCGAAGGATGCGGCGCAAGCTCTGGAGCGCCGCAATTCTGGCGTGGTCGATCGCGCTGGCAGGATGCGGCGAGACGAGCCGGCCTTATGCGATTCAGCAAGGATGCTATTACGCCGAGGATGGGACGCCGGTCCTGCGAATCCGCGGTGAGGAGGGAGTCATCCTCACGCCACCGCCGAGACGCGACTATCCGAATTCCCAAACGCGCCTTCACCTAGCTCGGGTGAGAGCGCTCGCCGACAGTGATGGACCGCATCTCGAAGTCACTCCCAGCTTCTATTTGACAGACCCGCCTGGAGTTTCGGCTCTTAGCAGCTCAGTGGAAACAGCTCGCTTCCGGATCATCGGGCAACGAGCGAATCCGACGATCATGGTCGGCGCTGAGACCTATGGCGAAGTACCGATCACGCTCGGGCCGCCCTGCTGACACATACGCCGAGGCGGCGTGGTAGAGGCGCTGGCGCGACGTCCGAATCCTGAGCAGCCCCTCCGTCAGCGCTTCGCACTGCCACCTCTCCGTGCCGGGGAGGAATTGAATTACCCCCTTCTCGCCTCGAACCACCGCGTGATGTCGGGGAGGCGCTGCTGGCGGACCCGCACCCGATCCTGGATCGAGGCGATGGCGCGGTCGGCGGCGCCGCGCGACTGCGGGGTCATGTAGCGCTCGGCATAGCTTTGCAGCTTGCCGACCATTGCCGGATCCGACGAGCGCGAGGCCAGGCCCGGAATGAAGCGCGAGCGCGACGAGGCGTCGACCAGGGGATCGACCCGCTCGCGATTGGCGAGCGCGAAATCGAAGGCCATGTCGGGGTGGCCGCCGGACACCGCCGAGATCAGCGAACTGCTGTTGGTGGCGCCGGGCTCCGGCGTCAGCGCCAGGTCGAGCGCGCGCCGCGCCAGCGCCGGATCGCGGGCGGCGCCAAGCAGCCGGTAGAGCTGCTGCCTGACCAGCGGGTTGCGCTCGTCCCGGGCCATGGCGTGCAGCCGGTCCCAGGTCGCGGCATCGGCATTCTGGGCGACGATGCCGAGGATGGTCTCGCGCATCGGGCCCGAGGTGACCGAAGCGTCGTTGGCGGTAAAGCGGCGCCTCGCCTCGCCGACCACCTCGGCATCGCCGAGACCGCCCAAGGTGGAGATCAGATCGTTGCGCAGGATGCCGTCATTGGCGGGCTCGTTGGGCCGCGCGGCCCAGCCGATGCGGCGCAGCACTGGGCCGAGCTTGGCCGAGGCGTAGCGGGCGACCATCGCCTTGCGCGCCGGATCGCCGTCATACATGCCGTTGATCTGGCCCATGATGCCCGCGATCCGGGTCCACAGCCTATTGTTGCCGTTGCCGGGCGCCGCGTCGGCCATGTCGAGCGCCGCCGAGGCGGGCTGGTAGCCGGCGAGGCCCAGCGACCAATTGTCGGCGAGCAGGCCGATCTGGTCGATCGGGCGGAGCGAGACGTAGTCGCGCGTGAGCCGCGCCAGCAGCGGAGCATCGTAGAGCGTGCGGTAATAGCCGGTCTGGCCGTAATTGATCACCAAGGGCCCGCAGCCGGGAACCGCGAGCCGGCCCTCGCCGCCCTCGACCAGGGTCCGCGCCTCGGCGCCGCCGGC
The DNA here is from genome assembly GCA_036525215.1 of Allosphingosinicella sp. Lineage (GTDB taxonomy): Bacteria > Pseudomonadota > Alphaproteobacteria > Sphingomonadales > Sphingomonadaceae > Allosphingosinicella. The sequence goes on along the minus strand of DATDAU010000076.1, from coordinate 19,814 downwards.
CGATGCGATCACCGGCACCCGCCACGACAGCGCGCGGCCCTCGCGATTGTCGCGGCTGAACTGGGCCTGGTGGACCACGACCTGGGTGTTGCCGCCGGTGCAGGCGCCGCTGGCGACGTGGATCAGGGGCACGCCCGGCTGGAGCGTGAAATCGTGGGCGATGGCGGTGATCGGCCGGCCGGCGGCGGTCTCGATCGCCCGCCACAGATCGTCGGTCTGGGTGTTGCCGAGCCGGTGGGCGGCGATATAGGCGCGCACGCCGCTGCGCCACGCATCCTCGCCGACATAGTCTTCGAGCATGGTGATGACCGCCTCGCCCTTCTGATAGGTGATGGCGTCGAAGGCCTGGCTCATCTGGTCGACGGTGGTGATGTGCTGGACGACCGCATGGGTGGTCCGCAGCGAATCGAGCTGCACCGCCGCCTCGCGGCCGTCGATCCGGCCGAGCAGCGGCTCCCATTCGGGATGGATGGCGGCGCTCGCCTTGGTTTCCATCCACGAAGCGAAGCCCTCGTTCAGCCAGAGGTCGTCCCACCAGGCCATGGTGACGAGGTCGCCGAACCATTGGTGGGCGGTCTCGTGGGCGGCGACAGTGAAGATGTCCTGGCGGCGCGCCTCGCTGGTGATCGCGGGATCGACCAGCAGCACGTTCTCGAAAGTGAAGATCGCGCCCCAATTCTCCATCGCGCCGAAGAACTGGCTGCTGCCCGGGCCGGCGACGTTGTCGAGCTTCGGCAGCGGATAATTGGTGCCGAAATAGTCGTTGTACCAGGGCAGGATCCGCGCCGCGCTTTCCAGCGCCCAGCGGCCCTGCTCGCCGGCGCCGCGGCGGGTGACGACGCCGATCTCGGTGCCGGCGACATTGGTGGTGATCCGGTCGAACTCGCCGACGGCGAGGAATAGCAGATAGCTCGACATCGCCGGCGTGGTGCGGAAGGTGACGACGCTGCTGCCGTCGGGCCGCGTCTCGGTGCGCGCCGTCGGCATGTTGCCGATCGCGCTCTGGCCCGCGGGCACGGTGACGGTGAGATCATAGGGCGTACGGAAATTGGGCTCGTCCCAGCCGGGGAAGAAACGGCGGGCGTCGGGCGCCTCGAATTGGGTGAACAAGGCGCGCTTCTGAACGCCCTCGACCTCGTAATCCAAGGCGAACAGGCCGGCGGCCTGGGTGTCGATCTTGCCCGAATAGGCGATGCGAAGCTGGTAGCGGCCGGGCGCGAGCGGGGCGGCGAAGCGGAAAGTCGCGGTCTGGGCCTCGGCGTCGGTCGAGACCTGTGCCGGCATCGCCGCGCCGCCGGCGCGGGCGGCGGTGACCGATGCGAAGGTCATCTCCACCGCGTTGACGGTGATGCTGTCGGTCGCCTCGAGCACCTCGACGTCGACCGTCTCCGTCCCGGTGAAGCGCATGTTGGGCGCGTCGGGGACGACTGCGATCGCATAGTGAAGCGGGCGGACGTTGCGCGGCAACTGGCTCGGAACCTGGACCGCGGCGGCGACCGGAGCGGCGGGCGCAGAAGGCTGGGCGGGAGCGGGGCCGACGGCAAGCAGCGACGTGGCCAAGGCGAGCGTGGAGATGGCGGAGAACGGGCGCATTTTCATACCTCAAATCAACGAGCCCACGGCGCGATGCCGTGGGCGGAAGCAGCTGTCAAACGAAAGAAATGATATTCAGTATCCGAAGCCGGCGGCTCCCTTGTGGCGGCCCAGGACGTGGGCGCGGAGCTCCTTCGCGCTCCACAGCCTTTGCACCCCGGCTTCAGCCTGCTTGACCAGGGCGACGATGGCGGCGTTGACCGGCGCCTTGCGGCCCAGCCGCTCGGCGAGGGCGACCACCTCGCCGTTCAGATAGTCGATCTCGGTCGGCCGGCCGGCGTCGAAATCGTCGGCCATCGAGCCGCGGCCCTTGGGGTCGATTTTCTGCACCTTGAGGAACATGTTGTTGAACACGAGGTCGGGCGCGCCGATGACGTGAGGGAGGAGCCGCGGGCCGACCGCGCCGATCTTCGCAGGCTCGATCCCGGCGAGATCGAGCAGCTCCAATGTCTCGACGATGGCGGCGGCGAAGACGCGGCGATAGTCGCGCTGCTTCAGCTCCTCGACGTAGGTAAGGCCGGAAAGGGCGTTCAGCGCATTGTTGAGGTTCAGGAGCAATTTGCTCCACGCCACGGCCGGCATGTCGGCGGAGAGCCTGAGCCGTCCCGGCCGGTCGCCGATCCGCGCTGCGAGGTCGCGCGTCACCTCATTGTCCTCGGCATAAAGGTCGCCGCCCGTCGCCCGGTGCCAGCGGCCGGGGCCGAGATGGACGACATTGTAGGGCACCATCGCCTGGACGATACGGTGTTTGGGCAGCAGGACGCGCAAGGTCTCGGCATTGGAGATTCCGTTCTGCAGGCTGATCACGGCCGCCCCGGCGGGAACGTGGCGGGCGATCTCCCCGGCCGCCGCCTCGGTGCCGACGCTCTTGACGGTGAGGAGGACGATATCGGCCCTGGCCAGCGCTTTCGGGTCCGTCTCGAAGGTCACCCGGTCCGGCGCGAAATGGACGCCCCAGCCGGGCGTGTCGCTGAGTGCCAGGCCGTGCTCGGCGATCTCCGCCTTCAGCCGCTGACGGCCGAGAAAGGCGACGTCGAGACCGGCGGCCAGCCAGGCACCGCCGACGAAGCAGCCGATCGAGCCGGCGCCGTGGACGACGATATGCGGCTGCGAAACGGCCTCGGCCAAGGCCTCAACCTCTTCCGCGATAGGGCGCGACACCCTGGTCGGGCACCCACAGGCCGGCAGGCGGCTCGCCGGTCTGCCAGAAGACGTCGATCGGGATGCCGCCGCGCGGATACCAATAGCCGCCGATCCGGAGCCATTGCGGCTTCATCTCCCCGGCGAGGCGCTGGCCGATGCCGACGGTGACGTCCTCGTGGAAAGCGCCGTGGTTGCGGAAGGCGCCCAGGAAGAGCTTCAGCGACTTGGATTCGACGATCGTCTCGCCGGGCGCATAGTCGATCACCAGATGGGCGAAATCGGGCTGGCCGGTGACCGGGCAGAGCGAGGTGAATTCGGGCGCGGCGAAACGCACCAGATAGAGCGCGCCGGCGCGCGGATTGGGCACATAGTCGAGCACCGCTTCGTCGGGCGAAGCAGGCAGCGCGCTGGCGTGGCCGAGATGGGTCAGGTCCATCGCCGCTCCTTACCCGCTCGGCCGTGTTGGCGGAAGGGCTGCGCCGCGCTAGGGGAGGGTCATGGACGAGCCCGAAACGAGCCCGAAGCGCAACGGCATCTTCGCCTCGTGGCTCGCCTTCGTGTTGGCCGCGGCCGGCGCGGTGGTCGCGCTCTGGTTCCTTCAGAAGATCGTCATCGCCATCCTGCTGCTCTTCTTTGCGGCGGTGGTGGCGATCGCCTTGTCGGCGCCGGTCGAATGGTTCGTGCGCCGCGGTCTCTCGCGGCAACTTGCGGGGCCCCTCACCCTGTTCCTCTTCTTCGGGGCGATCGTCCTGCTCGCGGCCCTGGTCATTCCCCAGCTGGCGACGCAGATCGCCCTGCTGGTCAACCAGCTGCCCGCCTTCGTCGTCCGCATCGACGGCCAGCTCGCCGCTCTGCTCGAACGCTATCCCGAGCTTCAGGCCTTCTTCGCCGGTCCGTCGGGAACCAGGGCGCTGGCGCCGCCGCCGACCGAATTGCTTCAGGGGCTGAGCGGCATCTCGCTGGGGCTGCTCGGCGGCATCGCGCTGGCGATCATCTTCTTCTCAACGGTCGCCTATATCGTCCTCGATCCGCGGCCGATCCTGCGCGCCTATCTCGGCAGCCTGCCGCGCGCCTCGCTGGCGCCCGGCATGCGCGCCTATCGCCGCGCGGCCCTTGCGGTGATCGGCTGGACCAAGGCGAGCCTGGTGATCGGCGCCATCCAGGCGTTCGGCGTGTTCGTCTTCCTCTCCATGATGCACGTGCCCGGCGCCCTGGTCTGGGCCGCCCTGGCCTTCTTCGCCGATTTCATCCCGCGGATCGGCGGCTATGTGATGGCGGCCCCGCCGATCCTGTTGTCGCTCACCGTCGGGCCGATGACGCCGATCTGGGTGACGCTCTATTACCTCATCTCCAACGAGATATTGGGGAGCGTGGTCGCGCCCAAGATCCGCGGCCGGACTATGCAGCTCCACCCGGTGCTGATCCTCTTCTTCACCCTGGCTTTCGCGCTTGCCTTCGGCCTGCTCGGCGCAATCGTCGCGGTGCCAGCGGCGGCCTTCTTCCAGGCCTATTACAGCGAATTCTATTTGAAGCGCCCGTTGCGGCGGGAAGGACGGGCATGAAGTTCAAGGTCGGGCCGCTGCTCCTTCCGCTCCTTGCCGCCGGAGCGGCAGTCGCCCAGCCTGCTCCAACCTCGGCCCCGCCCTTGCTGCCCCGCGCGCAGGGCGAGGCGATCGCGGCCGAGGTGTCGGGCGCGCAGGCGCTCGGCACCGTCCGCATCCTTTCCAACAACCACCGGATGCGCGGCTCCGAAGGCTATCGCGCGGCGGCCGAGGCGATCCGCGATCGCCTGCGCGCCTTCGGCCTCGACGAGGTCGAGATCATCTCGCTCCCCGCCGACGGCCGCATCTTCTACGGGACCCAGCGTTCGCGCCCCGGCTGGAACGCCCGCTCCGCCGAGCTTTGGGAAGGCCGGCAGCGGATTGCCTCCTGGGCCGAGCAGCCGATCAGTCTCGCCCAGGACAGCGTCTCCGGCCGCGCCGACGCGGACCTCGTCGACATCGGCGCCGGCACCGCCGAGAGCGATTATGCGGGCAGGGACATCAGGGGGAAGCTGGTCCTGACCTCGTCGCAGCCGGAGGCGGTGCAGGATCTCGCCATCGGCCGCTTCGGCGCCGCCGGCATCGTCTCCTGGGCGCAGAACCAGCGCACCGCCTGGTGGGGCGACGACGAGAATCTGGTCCGCTGGGGTCATCTCGAGACCTTCTCCGAACATCCGACCTTCGCCTTCATGGTCTCGCCGGCGCGGGCGCGCGGCTGGCAGGAGCGGCTGCGGCGCGGCGAGACCGTGCATCTGCGCGCCGAAGTCGACGCCGGCCAGAGCCCCAGCGCCTATCTGATCCCGACGGCGGTGATCCCGGGCCGCCGACGCGACCAGGAGATCGTCTTTTCCTGCCACCTCGATCATCCCAATCCCGGCGCCAACGACAATGCGTCGGGCTGCGCCGGCGAGCTCGAGATCGCGCGCACCCTGAGCCGGCTGATCCGCGCCGGCACCCTGCCGCGGCCGGAGCGGACCATCCGCTTTCTCTGGCCGGCCGAGGTCGAGGGCACGATTTCCCTGCTGAACGCGCGGCCGGAATTCGCGCGGCGGGCGCTGGCCACCATCCATCTCGACATGATCGGCGGCAATAGCGAGATCACCAAGTCGGTGCTCCGCGTCTACGGCTCCCCGCCCAGCCTGCCGAGCTTCGTCTCCGAAGTCGGCTTCGCCTTCGCCCACTGGGTCAACGCCCAGTCGCTGGCCTTTGCCGATACCGGCCGCGCCGACTCTCCGCTGGTCGAGCCGGACGGCGACCGCCGCGCCCTGCAAGCCCGGATCGGCGGCTTCAACGAGGGCAGCGACCACCAGGTCTGGGCGGAAGGAAGCTGGCGGGTGCCGATCATCTACATCGCCGACTGGCCGGACCGCTACATCCACACCCAGCGCGATCTCCCCGCCAATCTCGATCCCACCAAGATGCGACGCGCCATCTTCATCGCCGCCGCGTCGGGCTATTTTCTGGCCAATCCGGGCAATGGCGAGGGCGTGCTGAACGCCATTCGCGCCGGTTCGCTCGAGCGGGCAGCCGAGACCGAGCGGCGGGCCGCCGCGATACGGGCGGGCGGCGCCGGCGAGGACGCCACGCTCGCGCTCTGGCGCCATTATCGCTGGTCGGAGACCGAGGTGCTTCGTTCGACCCAGCGTATCAACATGGTTGTCGCGAGCGAAGGGCATCTGATGAACGCTTTGACCCTCGCCAGGCCATTGCCGCCTTCCGGACCGGTCTATCGCCGCGTCCTGAGCCAGGGGCCGATGAACGGCTTCGGCTATAGCTGGTTCGACGACCGGCTCGCCCGCGCCGGCTTGCCCCGGCCGCGCTTGCTGGCCCGCACGCCGGTTGGCGATGGCGGCTCCTTCGGATATGAGGCGCTCAATTTCGTCGACGGCCGCCGCAGCCTCGGCGAGATTCGCGATTCGCTCGCGGCCACGGTCGGGGAGGTGCCGGTCGAGGAGGTCGCCGAGTATCTCGAAACGCTGGCGCGCCTCGGCGTCATCGCAAGGACGGGCGGCAACTGATGGATCTCGGAATCAAGGGAAGGCGCGCGATCGTCTGCGCGTCGAGCCGCGGCCTCGGCCGCGGCTGCGCTACCGCTCTGGCGCGGGCGGGCGCGGCTGTCGCGATCAACGGCCTCGATCCCGAACGGCTGGCGAGCGCCCGCGACGAGATCGCCGCCGAGACCGGCGCGGAGATCGTGGCGATCGCCGGCGACATGTCGACCGAGGCGGGACGCGCGGCCCTGCTCGCCGCCTTCCCCGAGGTCGACATATTGGTCAACAACAATGGCGGGCCGCCGGCGCGCGACTTCCGCGCTGTCGGCCATGACGATCTGATCGCCGGGCTGGAGGCGAACATGATCGCGCCGATCGCGCTCATCCAGGCGGTGATCGACGGCATGGTCGAGCGCCGCTTCGGCCGGATCGTCAACATCACCTCGGGATCGGTGAAGAGCCCGATCGCTGGCCTCGATCTGTCGAGCGGGGCGCGGGCCGGGCTGACCGGCTTCGTCGGCGGGGTCGCGCGCTCGGTCGCCCATGCCAACGTCACCATCAACAATCTCCTGCCCGGCACGTTCGACACCGACCGGATTACCGGCCTGGTCGCGATCTGGGCGGAGCAGGGCGGAAAAACTCCCGATGAAGTCCGGACCGAACGTCAGAAGGCCATTCCGGCCAAACGGTTCGGCGATCCCGCCGAGTTCGGCGCCGCCTGCGCCTTCCTCTGCTCGGGCCAGGCCGGTTTCATCACCGGCCAAAGCCTGCTGATCGACGGCGGCGCCTTCCCGGGCATCCTCTGAGCCTTCGCCTTCACCTTGGCCCGGTGACCGGCTAGGAGACCAGTGTGGACACGCTGGTTTCGACGGAATGGCTTGAGGCCGAATTGGGGGCGCCGGACCTCCGCATCCTCGACGCGACCGGCTTCCTGCCTGGCTCCGGCCGGAACGCGCGCGCCGAACATGAGGCCGCCCATATCCCCGGCGCCGCCTATTTCGACATCGAGGAGATTTCGGACCGGGATTCGCCGCTGCCGCACATGCTGCCGCCGATCCACAAATTTGCCAGCCGCATGCAGTCGCTTGGCGTCGGCGACGGCAACCGGATCGTGATCTACGACAACAGCCCGCTCCACACCGCCGCGCGGGCCTGGTGGATGCTCCGCACCTTCGGCGCCCACCGGATCGCGATGCTCGACGGCGGCATGCAGAAATGGACGGCCGAGGGCCGGCCGGTCGAGGCCGGCATTCATGCACGGCGCCACGGCCATTTCACCGCAGCCTTCGATGCCTCGGCGGTGGTCGACAAGGCGCAGGTCCTGGCGCTCGACGCCAATGAAATGCTGGTCGACGCGCGGCCGCCGGCACGCTTCGCCGGCGAGGCGGCCGATCCCCGCCCCGGCGTCGTCGCCGGCCATATTCCGGGATCGCGCAACGCGCCGCAAAGCGACTTCTTCCGCGCCGACAACAGCTGGAAAAGGGACGGCGAATTGCGCGCCGTCTTCGACGCCGCCGGGGTGGACCTCGGCCGGCCGATGGTGACGACCTGCGGATCGGGGGTCACCGCCGCCGTGGTCCTGTTCGGCGCCCATCTCCTCGGCAAGGAGGACGTCCGGCTCTACGACGGCAGCTGGTCGGAATGGGGTGCCGATCCGGCCACCCCCAAGGCGACGGGAACGGCATGACTGAAAAGAAGCCTGAAACCCGCCTCGTCGAGGCCGGCCGGCGCGACGAATGGACCCTTGGCCTGGTCAACCCGGCGGTGTGGCGCGCCTCGACGATCCTGTTCGACAGCGTCGCCGAGATGAAGGCGGCCGGCCCGCCCCGCCAGGGCGTGCTCCACTACGGCCGCAACGGCACGCCGACCACCTGGGCCCTCGCCGAAGCGCTCACCGAGCTCGAGCCCGGCGCGGCGGCGACCCGGCTCTATCCGTCGGGATCGGCTGCAGTCGCGGCGGCCTTGCTTGCGGTGCTGGAAGCGGGTGACGAATTGATGATGGTCGACAGCGCCTATGGCCCGACCCGCGCCTTCTGCGACAATGTGCTGAGGCGCTTCGGCGTCCAAACTATCTATTACGATCCCATGGTCGGCGCCGGCATCGCGGCGCTGATCGGCGACAGGACCCGCGCGATCTTCATGGAAAGCCCGGGCTCCCTGACCTTCGAGGTCCAGGATGTGCCGGCGATCTGCGCGGCGGCGAAGGCGCGCGGCATCGCCACATTGATCGACAATACCTGGGCGACGCCGCTCTTCTTCCAGGCGATCGCCGCCGGCGTCGATCTCTCGATCCTTGCCTGCACCAAATATATCGGCGGCCATGCCGATCTGATGCTTGGCTCGGTGACGGTGACCGAGGCTTTTGCCAAGCCTCTCGACCTCACCAGCCGTGTGCTCGGCCAGACCGCCGGCCCCGACGATGCCTGGCTGGCGCTGCGCGGCCTGAGGACGCTCGACGTCCGGCTGCGGCGACACGAGGAGAACGGCCTCAAGGTCGCCCGCTGGCTCGCCGAACAGCCGCAGGTCGCCCAATTGCTTCACCCGGCATTGCCCGATTGCCCCGGCCACGATTTGTGGGCGCGCGATTTCACCGGTGCGACCGGGCTCTTCTCCTTCGTGCTGAACGGCGGCGACGATGCGGCTCGCGCGCGGCTGATCGACGGCCTCGCCCTGTTCGGCATCGGCTATAGCTGGGGCGGCTATGAAAGCCTGGCGGTGCCGGTCGATTCGCTGCGGACGACGCCGCAGCCTTCCTATGCCGGCCCGATCGTCCGCCTCCATGTCGGGCTCGAACATCCCGACGATCTGATCGCCGACCTCGCGGAGGGGCTGGCGCGCTACGGGGCGGACGGGTGAGGACACTGGCCGGCGATCTGGGCGTGCCCCTGCCGGCCACGCCCGATCTCGGCGCCAGCGGCGCGGCGCTTGCCATCGTCGTCGCCCTCGGCCTCGCCGGCTGGCTCGTTGGGCGCTTCGTCGGCCCCCGTCTCGCCGATCTCTGGGAAAGCCGGTTCGGCAGCCAGGGCGAAGGGCTGCTCGCCCGGATTTGTGCCGTGCTTCGCTATCTGGTGATCGGCTTCGGTGCGATGATCGCGCTCCGCGTTTATCCATGGCCGATGTCGGCGACCTGGCTGCTTGGCCTGTTCGGCGCCGGCGCCGCCGCCCTTCTCGTCCGCGCGCTGATGCGCGGTCTCAACCTGCCGCGCTGGAGCGCCTGGCTGCTCGCCGCCTTCACCTTCGCCGCCCTGCTCGCCGAGGCGGTCGGCGGCCTCGCCCCGCTCAGCGCCGAGCTGGGCAGGACCGGCCTCAGCCTCGGCAGCCGCCGCATCACCATGCTGGCGCTGATCCAGATCGTGATCGGGCTGATCGCGCTCTACGCCATCGTCCGCCTCGCCAACCGGCTTATCTCCCAGTCGATCCGGCGCAGCCGCGGCCTCGATCCCACCCAGGCGGCACTGGCCGAGAAACTGGCGGCGATCGCGATCATCGCCATCGCCTTCTTCGTCGCCATCGATCTCGCCGGCATCGACCTCACCGCACTCGCCTTCTTCTCCGGCGCCTTCGGCCTCGCCGTCGGCTTCGGCCTGCAGAAGACCTTCGGCAATCTGATCGCCGGAATCATCCTGCTGATGGACCGGTCGATCAAGCCGGGCGACGTCATCTCGGTCGGGGAGAGCTTCGGCTCGGTCAACAAGATCGGCGTCCGCGCCGTCTCGATCGTCACCCGCGACGGCAAGGAATATCTGATCCCCAACGAGCTGTTGATGACGCAGGAGGTGGTCAACTGGTCCTATTCCACCCGCGACGTGCGCATCTCGATCCCGGTCGGCATCGCCTATGATTGCGACGTCGCACTTGCCAACACCCTGATGATCCAGGCCGCCAACGCCTCCCCCCGCGTTCTCGATAGCCCCAAGCCCGCCGTCTGGATCGTCGGCCTTGGCGAAAGCGCCATCCAGCATGAGATCCGCGTCTGGATCAGCGACCCCGAAGCCGGCCTCGGCAGCGTCCGCTCCGAAATTCTCAGCCGGTTGCTGGCTTTGTTCCGGGAGCACGACATCAAATTGCCGGCGCCGTTGCGCGACATCAGGGTGCGGGAATGGCCAGAGGGCGGGCCTCAGGTGCCGGAGCGGGCGAAGTAATTCGGCTTCTGGAACCCCCTCCCCCTGGGGAGAGGGAGTATGGAAGCACCCTATCGCAGCAGCGCCGCCATCTCGCCCAGCGCCGCGTCCAGCCGCGCAGCCAGCCGCCCGGCGGCCGCCCGGGGCGGGGTGTCTTCCCCGCCGGCGAGCAGTGCCTCCACCCCGGCGGCGGTCCAGATCGTCACTTCATTGGCGAGCGCGTCGAAGCGCCGCTGGATCACCGGCAGGGCGCCGTCATAAGCGCCGCTGATCCGCGCCGCCTCGTCGAGCGCGCCGTCGGCCTCGGGGCCCGAGGGCCGTCGTCCGGCGATCGATTCGACCAGCCGCAGCGCCTCGCGAAGCTGCGCGACAGTGCGGCCGGGATCGGAGCCGGCGGAAGAAGGCGATGGCGGCGCCTGATGCGTCATGCGCACAGGCTAGCGAAGCGTGGCTAAGGAAGCGCTAACGCCAAAGGGGTGAATGCGAGGGCGGCGCCTTAGTTCGGTACCGAAACCGCCGCTTCCTGCCCGTCGCCCTGCGGAAGTGCGAGCACGGTCTGCACCAGAGTCCCGCGGCTCACCACCGTGGTCTGGGGATCGCCGACGACCGAGCGGGCGCCGAGCGCGGAGCGGTCGGCATGAGCGACCTGGAGGAGATTGTTCTCGACGGCGCTGCGCGGCTGCGGGCCGCCGAACAGGGCCTGGAGCGCCTGGGCGCGTGGATCGGTGTTGCCGGTGTCGGCCTCGCCCGAGCGGGGCGGGGTCAGCGCGAATTCGGGCGGAACCACCAACGGCGCGTTGCGCGCGACCGCGAATTCGTCCGGCCGCGAGCGGTTATACGGGCCGCTGTTGGCGCAGCCGGAAAGCGTGGCGGCGGCAACGGCCGTCAGAACGAGGGGCGCGATACGCATGAGTCAGACTTCCTTCCTGGGTGCCTTGCCATCGCGCATTAGCAGCGCGCGGACAAGCAAAAGCAATACGCCGATGGTAATCGCTGCGTCGGCGACATTGAAGACCAAAAACGGGTGCCAGTCGCCGAAATGCAGGTCGGCATAATCGACGACATAGCCGACGCGGACGCGGTCGACGATGTTGCCGAGCGCACCGCCGAGGACGAGGGCCAATGCGGTCGAATCGTCGCGCCTCTTCTCCCGCCACAGCCAGGCCGAGACGAAGGTGGCGATCGCGGCGGTCATCGCCACCAGCAGCCAGCGTCCCGTCTCGCTGTCGGCCGACAGCAGCCCGAGCGACACGCCGTTATTCTCGACCCAGCGGAGGTCGAAGAAGTCGAAAATCTCGATCGTCTGGTAGGGCTGGCGCTGCAGCGACAGCGGATAGGTCACCACCCATTTGACGATCTGGTCGATCAGGAAGACCAGGCCGGCGATGAAGAAGGCGAGCGAGCGGGTGCGCCGCCGCTTCAGGTCGGCGAGCGGCGGCGCGGCCGGCGCGGCGCCGGTTTCGGCGTCACCCATTCACCACCTCCTCGCAGCGCGCGCACAAGGCGCCGTCCTCGGCCACTTCCGGCAGCAGCCGCCAGCAGCGTCCGCATTTGCGATAGTCGGACTTGGTCACGTCGATTCCTTCGCCGCCCGACGCGGCGACTTCGGACACGATGAAGATTTCCGCGAGATCGGCAAGACCCTGTTCGGTCAACGCCAGTTCCGGTTCGGGATAGGCGACCTTTGCTTCGAGGCTGGAGCCGATCACCTTGTCGCGCCGCAGCGGCTCGATCGCCTCGGTCACCCGCTCGCGGGTGGCGCGGATCACGTCCCATTTGGTGCCAAGAGCTTCGTCGCGCCAGCCGGCGTCGATCAAAGGCCATTCGAGCAGGTGGACCGACCCGCTTTCGGGATATCGCGTGGTCCACACCTCCTCGGCGGTGAAGCAGAGGATCGGGCTGGTCCAGCGCACCAGAGCCTGGAAGACGGTGTCGAGCACGGTCCGGTAGGCGCGCCGCTTCGCCGACGTCGGCGCGTCGCAATAGAGGCTGTCCTTGCGGATATCGAAGAAGAAGGCCGACAGATCGTCATTGGCGAAGGCGGTGATCAGCCGGATGAATCGGTTGAACTCATAGCCCTCGGCCGCCTCGCGCAATTCGGCGTCGAGCGAGGCGAGCCGGTGCAACACCCAGCGCTCCAGCTCCGGCATGGAAGCGGGCGCCACCGCCTCGTCGGCGGTGTAGCCGTCGAGCGCGCCGAGCAGATAGCGGAAGGTGTTGCGGAGCTTGCGGTAGGCGTCGCTGGTCGTCGCCAGCATTTCCTTGCCGATCCGCACGTCCTCGAAATAGTCGGTCGAGGCGACCCACAGGCGAAGGATGTCGGCGCCGTTGTCGCGGATGATGGCGAGCGGGTCGACGACGTTGCCGACCGATTTCGACATCTTCTTGCCCTGGCCGTCCAGCGCGAAGCCGTGGGTCAGCACGCCCTTGAACGGTGCCCGGCCGCGGGTGCCGGAGGATTCGAGCAAGGAGGACTGGAACCAGCCGCGATGCTGGTCGGAGCCTTCGACGTAGAGATCGGCGCGGACGTCCTCGCCGTAGCGCGCCTCGATCACATAGCTGTGGGTCGACCCTGAATCGAACCAGACGTCGAGAATATCGTTCTGCGGCTCGTAATCCTCGAGCTTGTAGCCGTTGCCGAGCAAAGCCTGGTGGTCGGCGGTGAACCAGGCGTCGGCCCCGCCCTCGTGAAAGGCGCGGATGATCCGCGAATTGACCGCCGCGTCCTTGAGATATTCGCCGGTCTTCTTGTTCAGGTAGAGCGCGATCGGCACGCCCCAGGCGCGCTGGCGGCTGATCACCCAGTCGGGCCGCCCCTCGACCATGGCGCGGATGCGGTTCCGCGATTTCTCCGGCACCCAGCGCGTGTCGTCGATGGCGGCAAGGGCGGTCTGGCGGAGCGTCGTCCCTGCGCCATTTTGGTTCACCTGATCCATCGGGATGAACCATTGCGGCGTGCAGCGGTAGATGACCTTGGCCTTGGACCGCCAGCTGTGCGGGTAGGAGTGGTGGAAGTCGGCGCTGGCCGCGAGCAGGGCGCCCGCCTCGCGCAGATCGTTGCAGATCGGCCCGTCCGGCGCATTGAACTTGTTGTTGATCACCGAGCCCAAGCCGCCCAGCCACAGCCAGTCGTTGCGGTACTTGCCGTCGTCCTCGACCGCGAACACCGGATCGATCCCCGCCGCCTTGCAGACCAGGAAATCCTCCTCGCCATGGTCGGGCGACATATGGACCAGCCCGGTGCCGGCCTCGGTCGTCACATGGTCCGCGGGCAGGAACGGGCGGGGGCGGGCAAAGAAGCCGCCGAGATGGTGCATCGGATGACGGGCGACCGTTTCTGCCAGCGCCTCCGTTGAAATTAGGCTCTCCTGCTCAAGCGCGAGGCCGCTTCTCTTGGCAAACGGTTTCAGCAGCGCGCGAGACAAAAGGTAACGACGGCCATCGTCAGCTTTGAACACCCCGTAGCTCGCATCAAAATGCTCGGCGTCGATCTGGGGATTGAATGCGATCGCCTGGTTGACCGGGATCGTCCAAGGCGTCGTGGTCCAGACCACCGCGTAGGCGCCGACCATCTGCTGAACCGGACTCTCGACGATCTCGAACCCGACATCGATCTGGGTCGAGACAATATCCTCATATTCGACCTCGGCCTCGGCCAGCGCGGTCTTCTCGACCGGCGACCACATGACCGGCTTGGCGCCGCGGTAGAGCTGGCCGCTCTCGGCGAACTTCAGCAATTCCTCGACGATCTTGGCCTCGGCCTCGTGTTTCATGGTGAGGTAGGGATCGTCCCATTCGCCCTGCACGCCGAGCCGCTGGAACTGCTCGGACTGAACCGCGACCCATTTCTCCGCATAGGCGCGGCACTCGGCGCGGAACTGGGCGGTCGGCACCTCGTCCTTGTCGAGCTTCTTCTTCCGGTACTGCTCCTCGACCTTCCACTCGATCGGCAGGCCGTGGCAGTCCCAGCCCGGAATATAGGGCGCGTCGAAGCCCCGAAGGCTCGCCGAACGAACGACGATGTCCTTCAAGATCTTGTTCATGGCGTGGCCCATGTGGATGTCGCCATTGGCGTAGGGCGGGCCGTCGTGAAGGATGAAGCGCTCGCGCCCGGCGCGGAGCGCGCGCAACTGTTCGTACAGCTTCGTCTCCGCCCAGCGCGCGAGAATCGCCGGCTCCTTCTGGGAGAGGCCGGCTTTCATCGGGAAATCCGTCCTGGGGAGGAAGACGGTCGCTCTATAGTCTTTTGCTTCGGACATTGGCGGCGGACTTAGCGGGCCGGGGGGAGATTGCAAACCACCAACTCCCCTCCTTGGTCAGGGAGAGGGGAAGCTATCGCTGCAGCGCCCTGCCAACCCCATGCATGTCCTCGATCAGCAGCATCCCCGCATAGAAACGCGGCACCTCCTCGAGCTGCTCGACCCGGTCGAGGCCAGTGACGGCGCCGGCTTGCGGCTCGCCGGCGATGAAGAAGGACGCGCCGTCCGCCTGCATCCGGTCCATGAAGCGGTAGGGCCAGCCCCACAGGGTCCATTCGCCCGCGCGCGGCAGGTCGAGGGTCACGCCGCGGCACCCTCCCGGCACCAGGCCGAGCCAGCCGGTGGCTCGGTAGGCGGAGAGACAGGCGTCGCCGGCGGCGCGGTCGAGGATCCAGCCGGCCTGGGTCAGCTGGCGAAGCCGCGCCAGCGACGCGGCGTCGCCGACGAAGCCGTGGGATGGGCCGATCGGCTTTCCCGCGCGGGCGAAGGCGGCGACCAGGGCGTCGGCGGCGCGTTCATCCGCGAGCTCGAAAACCAGGCGGGTGCGCGGAAAGTCGCGGATCACTTCCTCGGCCGTCGCCATGCCGCCCGGCGGGCGGCCCCTCAGCGGAAAGGTGAGGCCATTATCGGCGCTGTAGCCGTAGCCGATGTCGAGCGAGCGCAGATAATCGAGCGGACGCTCACCGACCGCTCCGGTACCGTTGGTCCGGCATTCCAGCCTGGCATCGCGGAAGATCACCGCGCGGTCGTCGGACGAGGCGCGGATATCGAGCATCAGCGCGTCGGCGCCGTCGTGGATCGCATTCTGCATCGAGAAGAGCGTGTTCTCGATGAAATTGTGGCCCGACTCCGCCAGCCGCCGCGCGCTGCAGTCTCCGGCCGGCGCGTTGGGATCGATCGGCTGGGCGACGCCGCGATGGGCGACGACGATCAGCGGCCCGGCCGGCTTGGCCGCGACCCAGGAAGCATTGATCGCCGACAGCGTCACTGTCGCAATCGCGACCAGGATCAGCAGGATGTTGGTCTTTCTCATGCGGCCACATGCCGCTGGAAAGCTGACGTTTTTATGAAATCTTCCCAGCGCGTGGTCCAGACCGGCACTTCATAGCCGCCGGGCACCGTCCAGCGGCCGGTCGGCTCGGCACCGAGCGCGATTGCGACCCGTTCGCTGGCGACATTGGCCGGGTCGATCAGGTGAATGGCATGGTCGCGGCCCATCGCCTCATGGGCCCAGACCATCGCCGCCGCCGCGCCCTCGCGGGCGAAGCCCTTGCCCTGGTGGCCGGGGAAGATCGACCAGCCGATCTCGAAATCGGGCCAGTAAGGCGGTCCCCACGGACCGAGCCGGCCGACCGGCAGCCCGGTCGCCCGTTCCTCGGCGATCCACTGGCCGTAGCCCATCGTTGCCCAGCTGCCGGCGACCAGCGACACCACCCGCCATGCCTCGACCGGATCGAGCCCGCGCTTCTCGCTGGTGATGAAGCGGGCATAATCATCGTCGGCGAAGGCCGCGATCAGCGCCTCGGTGTCACCCGGCTTCTGCCCCCGAAGAATCAGCCGCTCGGTCTCGATCGTCGGTATGTCGGTCATCGTGCCAGCACGCGCCTGGCATCGTCGCAGTCGCGGCCGATCTGCGCCTGGAGGCCAGCCAGATCGTCGAAGGTGCATTCGTCGCGCAGGAAGTCGATCAGCGCGACTTCGACCGTCTGGCCGTACAGGTCGCCGTCGAAATCAAAGAAATAGGGTTCGAGCAGTTCCTTCGGCGGGTCGAACATCGGCCTGGTGCCGAGATTGGCGACGCCGTCGAGGATCCGGCCATCGGGCAAGTGCCCATGCACCGCATAAACGCCGAAACGCGGCCGCTGATAGGGGCCGAGCGCGACATTGGCGGTCGGGTAGCCAAGTTCGCGCCCTCTCTTGTCGCCATGCTCGACCAGGCCCTCGATGGCGAAGGGGCGGGTGAGCAGGCGGGTGGCCGTGGCGCAGTCGCCGGCCTCTAGCGCCTCGCGGATCCGGCTCGAGGAGACCGGCTCGTCGCCGTCGTCGACCGGCGCCACCGCGTCGACCGAGACCCGGTTGGCCTGGCCGAGCAGTTTCAGCACCTCGACATTGCCGCCGCGGCCTTTGCCGAAGGTGAAATCCTCGCCGGTGACGACCCCGGCCGCGCCAATCCGGCTGGCCAGATAGTCGGTGACGAAATCGGGGGCGGTGACCTGGGCGAGCGCGGCGTCGAAATGGAAGACCAGCATGGCGTCGGCGCCGGCCTCGCCGAACAGCCGCTCGCGCTGGTTCAATGTGGTCAGGCGAAACGGCGGAAGATCGGGCTTGAAGGGGCGGACCGGATGGGGATCGAAGGTCGCGACCAGCACCGGCCGCGCCTCCGCTTTGGCGCGCGACACGGCGCGGCCGACCACCGCCTGGTGACCTTTGTGAAACCCGTCGAAATTGCCGAGCGCAACGATACCGCCGCGAAGCCGCTCCGGAACCGCCGAGCCCCCGTCCAGACGCTCCATCAGGTGGCTATAGGAAGGAACGGAGGGGGGGACAATGCGCCCCAATGAATGCGCGCCCTTTCTTCTTCGTCGTCCCCGCGAAAGCGGGGATTCAGCTGCCTTTTTTGGGCGAACGAAACGAACAAGAAGCTGGGTTCCCGCTTTCGCGGGAGTGACGATGGAGGGGTGATTTACGCCCTCACCAATGCCTCCCGCCTTACCAGCGTCGTGAACCTGTAGGCCGGATACGTCCCCTCCTCCGGATGGCGCTCGGGCAGCAAGGTGTGGTGCCACGCTTCCGGATCGGGCGCGGGCATGAATGTGTCGCCGGCGGGCGAGACATGAACCTCGGTGAGGTGGATGGTGTCGGTGATCGGCAGGAACAGCGCGAAGATGTCGGCGCCGCCGATGACCGACACCCGCTCGCCCCCGGCCAGCGCCAGCGCTTCCTCGACCGAATGTGCAACTTCGGTCCCCTCGGCCCGCCACTCCGGATCGCGGGTGAGGACGATATGGCGGCGGCCCGGCAGCAGGCCGGGCAGGCTGTCGAAGGTCTTGCGGCCCATGATCATTGGTGCGCCCTGTGTCAGCGCCTTGAAGTGGCGCAGGTCGGCGGGGAGCCGCCAGGGCAAGGCGCCGCCGGCGCCGATCGCGCCATTGTCGGCGCGGGCGACGACGATCTCGACGCGCGGCCGGGTCAAACCGCCACCGCCGCCTTGATGTGGGGCAGAGGGTCGTAGCCGCTGATCTCGAAATCCTCGTAGCGATATTCGTCGATCGCGGTCGGCCGGCGCAGCAGGGTCAGGGTCGGCAATTCACGCGGGGCGCGGGTGAGCTGCTCGCGCGCCTGGTCGAGATGGTTGGAATAAAGATGGCAGTCGCCGCCGGTCCACACGAAGGTGCCAGGCTCGAGCCCGCATTGCTGGGCGAGCATATGGGTGAGCAGGGCATAGCTGGCGATGTTGAACGGCACGCCCAGGAAGACGTCGGCGCTCCGCTGGTAGAGCTGGAGGTTGAGCTTCCCGCCCGCGACCTGGGTCTGGAACAGGCAGTGGCACGGCGCCAGCGCCATCAGATGAAGGTCGGCCGGGTTCCATGCGGTGACGATCTGCCGGCGCGAGGCGGGGTCGCGCTTGATCAGGTCGATCAGCCCCGCGATCTGGTCGATCTCGCCGCCGTCCGGCGCCTGCCAGTGCCGCCATTGCTTGCCGTAGACCGGCCCAAGATCGCCGACCTCGTCGGCCCATTCGTCCCAGATACTGACCTTGTTGTCCTGCAGCCAGCGGACATTGGTGTCGCCCCTCAGGAACCAGAGCAATTCGATCAGGATCGAGCGCAGATGGAGCTTCTTGGTGGTCAGCAGCGGGAAGCCCTTGGACAGGTCGAACCGCATCTGGTGGCCGAACACCGACAGCGTGCCGACTCCGGTCCGGTCCTGCTGGGCCACCCCCTCATCGAGGATGCGCTGAAGGAGATCGAGATAGGTCCGCATGGGTGAAAGCTATGCCGATTCCGCGAAGCCCTCGCCACCCGAAAATAACTCCCTCCCTCCGCCGCTGGGGAGAGGGCTATTTTGCCCCATCAAAGCGTGCAGATCGGAATATCCCCCGGCGCGGGCCTCGGCCCGCGCGGTTCGAACTGGGCGAAATAGGATTCGTTGTCGGGGAGGCGCTCGAAGCGGGTGAGGCCGTAGCCGACGGCGCTGAACTCGCAGAGCAGCAGGCGCGGCGGAGTGCCGTGACGCTCGGTCGGTCGGTCGGCGTCGACGACGATCACCCGGCCGCTGCTCTTCAGCGCCGGCCGCAGATTCCACAGGAACTCACTGGGCCGCGAAATCTCGTGATACATGTGGATCATGAACACCCGGTCGAACGACCCGGCGGGAAGCTGGGGGTCGTTGGGCTGGCCGAGCCGGATCGCGACATTGTCGAGCCGCTCGCGCTGGATGCGCTGGCCGAGCGCCCGGATCGTGTCGGGGACGATGTCCTCGGCGAGGACCCGGCCCTTGGGGCCGACCATCGGCGACAGCTGCACCGTATAATAGCCGCCGCCGGCGCCGATATCGGCGACCGACATGCGCTGGCCGACCTCGGCGAGCCGGGTCACCGTCGTGAATTCGCCCATGCTCTGGCGGGTGTCTTCGTTGAGGTAGCGCGAGGACACGGCCGAGACCGGCCGGTGCGGCTCGGGGAAAGCCGAGGCCTTCTGCTGTTGCTGGCGGCAGCCCGATACGGCGAGCGCCAAACCGACCAAGCAGAGCAGGGCCTTAGTCGACATCTTCCACCTCGACCTTTTCGCCGGTGACCCGCTGCGACAGGGCCGCGGCCATGAAACGGTCGAGATCGCCGTCGAGCACGTCCGAGGGCGCTGTCGAGGTCACGCCGGTCCTGAGGTCCTTGACCAGCTGATAGGGCTGGAGGACGTAGGAGCGGATCTGGTGGCCCCAGCCGATGTCGGTCTTGGCGGCAGCGGTGGCGTTGGCCTCGAGCTCGCGCTTCTGCAGCTCGGCCTCGTAGAGGCGGGCGCGAAGCTGGTTATAGGCCTCGGCCTTGTTCTTGTGCTGCGATCTCTGGTTCTGGCACTGGACGACGATGCCGGTCGGCAAATGGGTGATGCGCACCGCCGAATCGGTGGTGTTGATATGCTGGCCGCCGGCGCCCGACGAACGGTAGGT
>DATDAU010000075.1:0-20087 GCA_036525215.1 Allosphingosinicella sp. | reverse complement strand
AAGGACGGAAGGAGTCGAACCAGCGCGCCGCGGACGGACGATGTCGAAAAACTGCGCTGCGAGCGTGCGCGGAACGTCGGAATCGGCATGAATCCCCTCGACGGTCTGCGGCAGCAGGTTCTGGAACTGGTCGCGGATCTGGAGGACGGCGCCGGCCGGCGCGAGACCGGTGCCGGCGAAGACCGGAATGTCGTCGGCGGTCGGCGCGGCGCGAATGACGTTCGGGTTGCTCGAGCCTTGGAGCCGCAGCTGATAGTCGAGCACCAGCGCGTTCTGGGGCCCGAACTGGCCGACGATCCCGACCTGCCGGATCGACCAGAAATCGGCGGTGAGCGTCAGGCGTCCCCAGCCGTCCGGCAAGGGCGGCTCGAGCACGGCGCCGACCGTCCAGCTGGTGCTGTCCTCGGGCTGCAGGTCGGGATTTCCGCTGATGAAAATGGAATAGCTGATCCCGCGACTGCAGGCCGTGAAATTGGCGATGCGGCCGGCGCGAAGGTCCGCCTCGCAGCGGTAGAAATCGGTGTTGGACCCGAGCCGGCTGTATTGGACGGTCTTGGTCTGCTCGAGGTTCGGCGCTCGGAAGCCCTGCGAATAGGAGCCGCGCAGCCTGATGCCGCGGACGATGTCCCAGGCGCCGGCGATCTTGGGCTTCAGCACCGAGCCGAAATCGCTGTAATTCTCGTAGCGGGCGGCGAGCTGGATGTTGAACCGCTCGACCAGCGGTATGTCCATCTCCGGCGACACGATCGGCACGGCGGCCTCGGCGAAGCCCGAGAAGACGGTCCGCGCGCCTTGCGTGCTCGGCGTCGGGCTGACCGCGGCGACATTGCTGAGGTTGACCTCGCCGGTCACGGAGTCGGTGAAGGTGATCGTGCCGTTGAGATTGGGGTTGCGGTCGTCGCGCTGGGTCTCGCGCCGTCCCTCGACGCCAAGGGCAATGCCGACGTCGCCGCCGGGCAATGCGAAGAAGCTCGGGTTGGAGACCTTGAAGTCGGCTAGTCCGAGCGTCGTCCGCGACCGCCGCCTGAGCTGGAAGACGATCGAGTCGATCGCGGCCTGCGAGGACGGCGTGCAGTCGTTGATCGACGGGGTCGCGTTACAGCCGCCGCTGAACGGATTGTAGGCGTCCGGCGTCGACAGGGCGAGGCTGCGCTGCAGCGCGGTCATGTCGACATTTGGGCTGACATCGGAGGCCTGGGCCTCCGAGTAGAGGATGGCGGTGTCGAAATCCCAATTGCCGCCAAGCCGGCCGCGCAGGCCACCGAGGAAGCGCGATTGCCAGTTGTCGACGTCCACCGTCTGCGGTCCGGTATCGACGAAACGGTAGGTGGTGAGCCGCACCGGCAGGCCGGCCGTCGGCACGTTGGTCAGGTTCGGGATCCGGTTGGGATTGGCCTGGCCATTGGCGAAGGTGACCGGGCCGAACGGATTCCAGTAGTTGGAGGCCGGGATCACGATCGCGTTGAGGTTGATGACCGGCGGCTGGATCGCATGCGAACTGGCGCGATAATAGCCGATTTCGGCATAAGCGGTGACCGTGTCGCTGACATCGTAATGGGCGGTCAGGAAGGAATTGAAGCGGTGGATCCGGGGGCTGACGGTCGTGTCGATCGCATTGTCGAACCGCTCGTTGCGCAGGGTCGTCGCGGTCGCCCGCGTGCCGCTGCCGAGGCAGGTTTCGGCATTGATCGTGAACAGGCAGCCCGGATTTCCGATCGATTGGGTGTGGAAGGCGCCGGCCGACGAGGTCAGCGCCTGGTTGCCGGGGCTCCTCCTGATCGTGCCTGGCCCGCCGACGACGGCAAGGTTGGCCCAGGGCGACTGGGTGGCGCGGTCGTCGGCGGCGAGGTTGCCGGCGAAGGCCGGGTCGTCGGCGAACAAGGAAAGAAGATTGTTCGTCGCCGTATAGGGCTGGTCTTCGGCCAGTTGCGCGGTGCGGCTGACATAGTCGAGATAAAGGGTGACGTTGCCGCGGTCGCCGCCGAAATTCGTGCCGGCGAGGCCGGTGATCTGCCATTCGTCGCGATGGGTCCCTTCCGCCCAGCCATAACGGCCGTCGAGCGAGAGTCCGTCATGGTCGGTGCGCAGGATCGTATTCACCACCCCCGCGACGGCGTCCGCCCCGTAGATGGCCGAAGCGCCGTCGCGCAGGATTTCGAGCCGCTCGATCCCGGCGACGGGCAAGGCGTTGGCGTTGGGGCCGAGCACCGGGATATTGCCCTCGCCGGCCTGGCTGGTCGGGTGCGACACCATGCGCCGGCCGTTGAGCAGGTTGAGCGTGTTGCCGGTGCCGAGGTTTCTGAGGTTGATCGAGTTGACGTCGCCGCGCGCCGCGTTGCTGGTCTGGGGATTGTTCGACGGGTTGAAATTCACCTCGCCCATCTGCGGAATTGAACGGAGCAGATCGTCGCCGGTGACGGCGCCGGTCGCATCGATCTGGGCCCGGTCCAGCACGGTGACCGGCAGCGCATCCGTGACGCGGCTGCCGCGGATTTGCGACCCGGTGACGACGATGTCGGCGCTGCCCGGCGCCTCGGCTGTCGCGCTCGAGGGCAGGGCCCCGGGCGCCTGCGGCTCGGCCGCGGCCGGCTGAGCATCCGTCGCGCCTTGCGCCGGCTCCAATGGCTGGCCGAAAGCGGGGACCGTGGAGCATCCGGCGCCGAGCGCCGTCGCGAGCAAGAGAGTTCTGATCCGCATCTTTCCTTCCCCCTAATCCTGCGGCGCCGCTTCGGGCGCTTCCAGTACAAATTCGTTTGTCGCGACGGCACGTCCGTCGAGCGCCTCGGCGAGCCGTGCCCGGTCGAGCGCCCCGTCCCAGCGCGCGACCACGATGGTGGCGACGGCATTGCCGATGAAATTTGTGAGGCTGCGGCACTCGCTCATGAAACGGTCGATGCCGAGGATCAGGGCCATGCCGGCGACGGGCACGCCGGGGACGATCGACAGGGTCGCCGCCAGCGTGATGAAGCCGGCGCCGGTGACTCCGGCCGCGCCTTTGGAGCTCAGCATGGCGACGAGCAGCAGCGCGATCTGGTCCCACAAGGAGAGATCGACGCCGGTCGCCTGCGCGATGAACAGGGCGGCGAGCGTCATGTAGATGTTGGTGCCGTCGAGGTTGAACGAATAGCCGGTGGGGACGACGAGGCCGACAACGCTGCGCGCGCACCCGGCGCGCTCCATCTTGTCGATCAGATTGGGCAGGGCCGCCTCCGACGAAGAGGTGCCGAGCACCAGCAGCAGCTCCTCCTTCAGATAGCGGATCAGCTTCAGGATCGAGAAGCCGGCCAGCCGCGCCGTCGCGCCGAGCACGACGAGGACGAAGATCAGGGAGGTCAGGTAGAAGGTGGCAACGAGCGCGCCGAGATCGACCAGGCTGTCGATGCCGTAGGCGCCGACGGTGAAGGCGATCGCGCCGAAAGCGCCGATCGGCGCCGCGCGCATCAGCATCGCCACCATCCGGAAGACGACAAGCGACAGCCGCTCGAGCAGCGCAAGGACCGGCTCGGCCGGCTTGCCGGCCAGCGACAGGGCGACCCCGAACAGGATCGCGACGAACAGGGTCTGGAGGATCGAGCCTTCGGTCAGCGCCGACGCCATCGTCGTCGGGATGATGTCGAGCAGGAAGGCGGTGACGCCGCTCTGATGGGCGCGCTCGGAATAGGTGGCGACCGCTTGCGAATCGAGCGTCGCCGGATCGATGTTCATCCCCGCGCCCGGCTGGACGACATTGGCGACGACCAGGCCGAGGATCAGGGCCAGAGTCGAGAAGAAGAGGAAATAGGCGAACGCCTTGCCGGCGACCCGCCCGACCGTGGCCAGCTCCTTCATGCTCGCGATCCCGGTCGTCAGGGTCAGGAAGATGACCGGCGAGATGATCATCTTCACCAGCTTGATGAAGCCGTCGCCGAGCGGCTTCAGCGATTCCCCGAAGGCCGGCCAGAAATGGCCGATCAGCGCGCCGAGCAGGATCGCGGTCAGCACCTGCACGTAGAGATGGCCGGCGAGACGCCGGCGCGGGCGCGCATTTTCGGCCTTGTTCGCGATGGACGCCAATCGAACCTCCCCATCGGCGTCTTTTGCGCCGTGTGAAGAATGATATACTCAAGGAACAGAGCCGCGACGCCAAATCGCCTCTTGGGCCTAAGGAGCTGGATTCACGTGACTTCTCGCGCCGCTTCGAACTCTTGCTCGCGCTGGGATGTGCGGATTTTCACACAAAACGCGCCGACCATGTGCGAATATCCCGCACGCCCTGGCGACTCGCCGTCGCAATGATCCGCCCCGGCCGCTTCTTCGCCGTCGCCGCGGTCGCCTCGGTCCTGGTCCTGGCGCTGTTCGGCGTCGCGGTCTGGCGCTGGGCGGAGGAGCGGGCGCTCGCCAACGCCGGGCTCGCCGCCTCGCAAATGGCGCGGACCCAGGCCGGGCTTCTCGCCAGCGAGCTTCAGAAATTCCGCCTGTTGCCCCTGGTCCTCACCGAATATCCGGACGTGCGTGCCATCCTCCAGGATCCCGAGCCGGCGGTGGTCGCCCGGCTCAACGGCAAGCTCGAACTGCTCTCGAACCGCACCGACGCCGCCGCCATCTACGTCATCGACCGCAATGGACGCACGCTCGCGGCCAGCAACTGGCGGCTTCCGACCAGCTTCGTCGGCCAGGTCTACGGCTTCCGGCCCTATTTCCAGGGCGCGCTTCGCAACGGGGCCGCGGAGCTCTTCGCGCTCGGCACGGTCAGCGGGCGGCCCGGCCTCTTCATCGCGCGGCGCGTGGAGGAGGGGGGCCGAATCCTCGGCGTCATCGTCGTCAAGGTGGAGTTCGACCGGCTCGAGGGCGCCTGGGCGCGCCAGCCTGGATCGACCTTCGTCACCGACCGGCACGGCGTCATCATCATCACCAGCCGGTCCGGGTGGCGCTTCCGCCGCACCAGGCCGCTCGGCCCCGACGCGCTCGCCGAGATGCGGCGGATCCGCCAGTTCGGGAGCCTGCCGCTGCCGCCGCTCGGCCTCGAGGTGGACGGGCCGATCCTGCGGGACGGCGAGGCGAATCGCTATCTCCCCGCCGACGCGCCGACCGGGCTCGACGGCGGCACGCTGCGCTATCTGCGTCCGCTGGCCGAGGACGAGGCAGGCGCGGTCGCCACCGCGCGCGCCCTAATCCTCGCCGCCTTCGTGCTGATCGCGCTGTCGCTGGCCTGGCTCTACCGCGCGCGCGAGAAAAGCCATCTCCAGGCCGAGGCGCGGCGCGCGCTGGAAAGCGAGGTGGCGCTGCGCACCGCCGAGCTTCGCGAGACCAATGCGCGGCTCACAGAAGAGTCGCGGGAGCGCGAACATGCCGACCGGCGCTATCGCTCGGCGCGCGAGGAGCTCGCCCAGGCCAACAGGCTCGGCTCGATCGGCCAGATCACCGCCGGCGTCGCCCACGAGATCAACCAGCCGGTCGCCGCCATTCGCACCTTCGCCGAGAATGCCGCGACCTTCCTCGATCAGGCCAGGCCCGAGCGTGCGCGCGCGAACCTCGGCCTGATCGTCGATCTCACCGCGCGGATCGGCGCGATCACCGCCGAACTGCGCGGCTTCGCCCGTCGCGGCGCGCCGGCGATCGACGCGGTCGAGATCGGGCCGGTCGTTGACGGGGCCTTGCTCCTGATCGGGGACCGGGTGCGGGCGGTCGGCGCGGCGGTCCAGCGTTCCGGCGAACAGGGCGGAATCCGCGTGGTCGCCGATCGCGTCCGATTGGAGCAGATCGTCATCAACCTCCTCCAGAACGCGCTCGACGCGCTGGAAGGCCGCACCGATCCCAGGATCCGGATCTCGGTCGATTATGCGGAAGCGGTGACCGTCGAGATCGACGACAACGGTCCCGGAATTCCGCCGGAAATCGCCGACCAGTTGTTCACCCCGTTCGTGACCGGCCGGCCCGACGGCCTCGGCCTCGGTCTCGGCATCGCCCGCGACATCGCCCGCGAATTCGGCGGTGATCTCGACCGCGCGCAGTCGGCGCTCGGCGGCACCGCCTTTCGCCTCGTCCTGAGGCGCGCATGAGCATCTTCACCGATCGCCAGACGGTCTGCTTCGTCGACGACGACGCCAAGCTTCGCGAAGCCAACGTCCAGTCGCTGGAGCTCGCCGGGATCGAGGTCGCGGCCTATGGCGATGCGCAGGGCGCGCTTGGCGCGATCGACGCCGATTTCAGCGGCGTCCTCATCTCCGATATCCGCATGCCGCGCATGGACGGGCTGCAGCTTTTCGCCCGCGTGCGCGCAATCGATCCCGAAATCCCGGTCATCCTGATCACCGGCCATGCCGACGTGCCGATGGCGATCGCCGCCTTGAAGGACGGCGCGTTCGAATTCCTGACCAAGCCGTTCGCCGCCGACCATCTCGTGGCGGCGACCCGCAAGGCGCTGGAGACGCGCCGGTTGGTGCTCGACAACCGCCGGTTGCGCGCCGCCGCCGAGCAAGGCGGCGAAAGTCCGCTGATCGGCGACAGCCCGGTCATGGCGCGGCTGCGCGACACCATCGCCCAGGTCGCGATGGCCGACATCGACGTGCTGGTCGAGGGCGAGACCGGGGTCGGCAAGGAGCTGGTCGCGGTCCTCCTTCATCGCACCGGGCCGCGGCGGGGGAAGCCGTTCGTGGCGGTCAATTGCGGCGCACTCCCCGAAGCGGTCGCCGAGAGTGAATTGTTCGGCCAGGAGGCCGGTCCCCACGAACGCTTCGACCGGGTCGGACGAGTCGAGGCCTCGAGCGGCGGCACCCTGTTCCTCGACGAGATCGACAGCATGGCGCTGTCGGTCCAGGCCAAGATGCTGCGCGTGCTCGAGGAGCGCGAGGTGATGCGTCTCGGCGGGACCACGCCGCGGGCGGTGAAGCTCAGGGTAATCGCCGCCGCCAAGGCCGATCTCGCCGCGATGATCGCCGCCGGCGGTTTTCGCGAGGACCTTTTCTATCGCCTCAACGTCGTTCGGCTGCGCATCCCGCCCCTGCGTGAGCGGCGCTCGGACATTCCCCAGCTCTTCGCCAATTTCGTCAACGAGGCGGTCGAGCAGACGGGCGGCGGACGCTTCCGGATGAGCGATGCGGTTCGCCGCCACCTGGTCGATCACGATTGGCCGGGCAACGTCCGCGAATTGCGAAACTTCGCCTTCAGCGCGGTGCTCGATCTGCCGAGCCAGGGTCTCGCCCCTGTCGCCGATTCGGGTTCGTCGCTCCCGGAGCGCGTCGGCCGCTTCGAAGCGGCGATCATCCGCGAAAGCCTTGCCGCCACCGGCGGCTCGATCGTCGAGACGCTGAAGCTGCTCGGGATTCCCCGCAAGACGCTCTACGACAAGATGGCCCGGCACGGGATCGATCCGAAGGGCTTTCGCTGAAACCTTCGATCCGCGTTTCCGGCGGGAGGGTGAAGATCCACCTCCACAATATCTACGAGAAGCTCGGCCTCAACACCCGCGTCGACCTCGCCTCCCTCCTCCGCGTCTCCGGCCTCGCCGAGCGATAGGGCTGAAAGACTCCCACTCCCCGGCGGGGCGAGGACTGATCTCAAGTCAGCGCTTCAAGCGCCGTTAGGGTCAACGAGCGAAAATGGATGTTCCTCGTTTTGACCAACAATAGACATGACGTCGATTTGAGCCTGACGGAAAAACTCGTTGGCATCATCGGGCGAGGCAATCGGGGAGTCGGGTAAAAAGACGAGTTGCGCAGGAAGAGCCCAAGCATGCCCCCAATGGCTCTCGCCCACTAACAATTGATACGGATCACTGACATGTAATCCCAGTCGCAAGACGGCCGGCGCGAGAGTCGGACGAGCCGCGACCAGCCGCTTCACCGAGTCAGACACGCGCGCTAAATATCCGATTAGCCAACTATAATGGAACCGAAGCTCACCATCCTTGGCATAGCGCATAGCGAAATCGAACGTCGCTATGCCGCTCTGCTTCATCTGGATACCGGCAAATTTAAAGCCATCGTCCCTTGAAGTGAAATGCTCCAGCTTTTGGCCACGCAGGATCGAGCGCCAACTCCCCCAAACATCTCTAAATGCAACGTCATTCTGCGTCGCGGCGCCTGATCTCTCATAGTACGAAGGTTCGTCCGCAGTCAGAGGCCCAAGAACGTATGCGTCGAGTTCGATTTCCTGTTCGGTGAGGGGGAAGAACACGGTGCGAATATGGACGAAGTTCGTATCAAATGTATGCTGCTCCGCCATGCTGGCGCGAAAGCCCGTGAACTGTCGATCGAGCAGGTCGTTTCGCTCTTGACGCATGCGGCTTCGATACATCGTAAGGTCCTGTATCTCATCCATCGGCATCGGTACTGATTCAGTGCCACGGCGCGCAAAGGCCTCCAAGGACCGCTTTGACCGGTGCGGCGCTCGGGTCGATGGCCGGACCCGGATGATGATCGCGCCTTGTTGGGTATCGGAAGGATCGGATAGCGCTCGCATAGCGATGCTTGTCTGTGCAGGCTCAATGATCGCAGCCAACCCGCGCGCGATGCGATCAGATGCCTCCTGAGGTTGCTTGATCGGCCGGATCGACTCTGCGCGGGGATGGTCTCCGCTTTTCTCCTGCAACCCAATAATCACGTCGCCGCCGCGAGTGTTCAGGAAAGCGATCACCTCCCTTGCGATCGATTCAAGGGCCTTGTTCTTTTCACTGTCCGACAGGCAGATGTAGTCGTCCCCGCCCTTGAAGCCAGACTTGAACTCTATGGTGTCGTCCTCCTCGCGACCCGCGGCCACGAGCGCTTCGATGTCCTGCCATTCTATTAGTGATAGTTCCTTGGGTATCATCCGAGCCTCACTCCCCCAAAGTATATCGTTTGCTTCCTATAACAATGACATGTTGCACCTAATCTGCTCCGGCGCCGCTTGCGGGGACCTTCAGGCGGCAACACCGCGAGGCTCCGTTAACCACCCCCCTCAACCATATCTTTGGGCGCAGTCTCTAGCAGGCAGGGAGGAAAGGATCCTTGCCATGAACCTCAAACTGCCTGTCCTCGTGATCGCCTCGGCCCTGGCGGCCGGAACCGCCACCGCCGCCGAACCCGGCGCGCCGGCCCGCTCGAGCAGCTTCGCCATCGACATCACCGGCTATGCGCCGGTCGTCTGCCGCGCCCGGATCGACGCCACGATCGTCCCCGGCGCTCCGGGCCGGACCAGCCTCGGGGCGCTCAACGAATTTTGCAACAGCCCGGGCGGCTATCAGGTGTTCATCGACGCTTCGCCCGAGCTCGCCAACGCGACCCTCGTCGTCGACGGCCGCGAAGTGAGTCTTTCCGGCAACGGCCCCACCCTCGTCGCCGCTTCCAGCGGCCCGGCGATCGAGTCGCGCCAGCTCGCGATTGACGTTCCCGAAGGCGGTGTCAGCGGCTCGCTGTCCGTCCGGATCGTCGCATTGTGATTTAACCAAGGCCCGCGGGCATGAGGCGCCGCCCCGGCGCTGCATGCCCGCTTCGGCCCTAGGGACAGCTCACCTGTCCCGGCGCCCCCGCAGCCAGCGGCGTCAGCGTGATCGTCAATATGTCCTGATAGGCGCCCGGCATTTCCGGCGTTCCGTCGAGCCCGCCTTCCAGCAGCTGCACGCCGATCGGATGATCCCGGCCGCCCGTCAGCGGCGGCGCGCCGATCCCCGCGAACATGCAGGTCTTGGTGATCGCCGCGGTGTTCGACGGATTGCGCGTATTGCCGAGGAAGGTCAGCTGGTAGCGCAGATTCTGGTTTTCGGTCGCCGGATTGCCCGCGGGGAAGGTCATCCGGTAGCCGTTCTGCGAGGTCATCTCGATCGTGTAGGGGCCGGTGCTGGCGACACGGATCTTGCTGAGGCCCGCCGTCGGGTCGATCAGGACCGCTTGCGCGTCGGTCTTGTCGCCGACCTCGCCGAAGTTCAGCGCCGGGCCGATATAGCTCCCCTGCAGGCCGCTGCTCACATGGATCTGCAGCGTATAGGCGTCCGGCGCCGCGCTCCGCTCCGAGAAAGGCGGGCCGCCGCCGGTGCCGTTGCAGCCATATTCGATGTCGAAGTTGAGGGATTGCGACGAGATCAGGCTGAGGTTCGGCGGCAGGGTGATGTTGAAGGTCACCACGAACACGTCGGACGCGGCGTTGTTGCCGGTGAACTCATAACGCATCGTGCCCGGGACCGGGCTGCCGCCCAGCGGCACGGGGATCACCGGCGGCGCGACGTTGGTCCCGTAGAAGATGTTCTGGTTGAGCCCCGACGCATTGCCCGCGCCGACCACGCTGGTCGGGATCAGCTGGATGCCGTTGGTCGCCGGATTGTTCGAATGAATGTAGAAATCGATCGCCGCCGGCTTCTCGCCGCCCGGTCCGTTCAATCGGTTGAAGGTGATCTGGACGGCGTTGATGCTGAGCGCGCTCGGGTTGAACGGATCGTAATTGGCGACTCCCGCGGCGCTCGTCGCTACCACCAGGCAACGGCGCACCTGGGCTTCCGCTTTCGATGGAAGCAGCAAGGCTCCCGCGACCAGGACCGACAGGATCAGGAACAGACGCTTCATCATTGTGAGACCCCGCTTGCCGAGGGTGTCAGGTCGCCGACCCGCCACACGCCGTCAGGATTTTCAGGCACGTCGATCTCGTAGGTGCTGTGCAGGCCGTCGAGCATCTCGATCCGCCACCGCCCCGGCGCCAGGCCGACGGCGCCGAACCGGCCCTCCCGATTGGTGAAGACCTGCACCGGCTCGCGATCCGGATGGGCGAGCTCGGTCGCGGTTCCGGTCACCAGCGACACCGGCTCGCCGTCGCGGTTGAGCAGTCGCCCGAGCGCGGTCAAACTGTACTCCGAGCCGACCGTCAGCACATAGCCGCTGCGGTAGGGCGGGAAGACCCGGAACGAGCCGCGGCCGAGATCGATTCCGCTCGGCGCCTCGGGGGCGTCCACCGTGATCGTGCGCTCCGCATAGGAGGAAAGGCTTGGATGGGTCGCCGCGTTCAGCGCGCCGCTGTTCGCCGTATATCCGAACATCGTCGGATCGACGAAGACGTGCGCCTTTTCCAGCGTCCGGTGGCCGCGA
This sequence comes from Allosphingosinicella sp., assembly GCA_036525215.1. Classification (GTDB taxonomy): domain Bacteria; phylum Pseudomonadota; class Alphaproteobacteria; order Sphingomonadales; family Sphingomonadaceae; genus Allosphingosinicella. The sequence goes on along the minus strand of DATDAU010000075.1, from coordinate 9,057 downwards.
ACGATCGCGAAGCTGTCGTAGATCGGCCGGCCGACCGAGAAGGCGCCGTCGGCGAACGCGAACGAGGCGGCGGCGCGCAGCGACGTGCGCTGGCTGGTCGAAGAGCCGAAATCGCCGAGGAAGGTGCCGAAATGGCTGAGGCCGAGCTCTGCGCGGTTGGTGTAGTAATTGCCGACCATATTGACCCCGGATCCGAGGTTGTTGCGCTCGATGTCGGCCGACAGATTGTAGGCGCCGACGCCCTCGCCGTGCAGCGTGTTGAACGAGAGCCGCGCCCGGTCGTAGCGCGTGTCGTAATCCGCCCGCCCGTTCGAATAGCGGCCCAGCCGCACGGTCAGCGAGATCAGGCCGGCGAAGCGTTCGCCGATATTGTCGCGCTCGTAGGAAACGTCGCCGGTCATGCTGAACTGGTCGTTGATCCGGTAGCCGATCGTGGTGCGCACGTTGTAGAGGTCCGGCTGGAAGGCCCGGCCCTTGGAATAGCGGCCGTCGATCCCGGCATAGATGTCGTCGGTGAAGGCGTGCGAATAGCCGCCGCCCACTTCCCACTCGAAGGGATTGATCGGAATGATCGTGCCCAGCTCGCCGAAACGCTTGGTCCGCGACTCGAAAAACAGGTTCAGCGAATCCGCCCGTCCCCCGGAGCGCTGGATCAGCCGCTGGAAGGTCAGCTGGACGGCGGCGCCGGTTCCGAAATGGTCGATGTTGGAGATCGAGAAATTGCCGCCGAAGGTTCCGAAGCCGGTCGCCCACACCGCTTCGATGCCGCCCATCTGGGTGCGCTGGTCGCCCTGGACGTTCGCGCCCAGGGTCAGGAAATCGCTGAACCCGTGGCGGATGAATCCGGTCATCGCGAACTCGTCGGTATAGTCCGGGCCGTGCGGCCCCAGCGGCGCCAGCACGCCGGCATAGAAGCCGAATTCGGTCAGCCCCTTGGCGAGCTGCGACTGGTCGAGGAAGACGTTGAACCGCAAGGTCTCGGTCCGGCCGGTATCGTCCAGGATCGAAAGCCTTATGTCGTTGGAGCCCTGCGTGTAGGGGAAGTCGCGAAGATTGTAGGTGCCCGGCTGCAGCTGCAGGCGCCGCACGATCTGGCCGTTGACCTGGATCTCGACCTGCGACGCGCGCTGGAGCTGGAAGCTGCGGTCGCCGCGCGGGCGCACGATCTCCTGCGGCTGCAGCACGCTGTAGGAACGGAAGACCGAAATGCCGGCGATGTCGGGCGACGATTGCAGGGCGCGGGTCACCGGCTGCAGGTCGCCAGCGGTCCACCGCATCAGATTGTGCTGGTCGTCATAAACGGCGCGCGTCCCCAGCCGCTGATAGTCGACGCTGTTCGAGCCGGGCTGCCAGGCCGATTCGGATTCGATCACGATCCCGCCAATGCGGGCGGCGCCGTCGAGATACATGATCGGCGACTGCAGGCCGTCATTGGCCCCGTCCCACAAATAATCGAGATTGCCGCGTACGTTCAGATAGGCGCTGAACCCCGCCGGCTGGTCGAACTCGCCGATCCGGCTGCGGTCGAGAGGGCTCACCTGCACCGAGCGCGAGGCCCGGCGCTCGGCAGCGATGTCGAGGACCAGAGCGAGCTGCTGCGGGTCGTAATGGATGCGGATTCCGGAGGCTTCGAAGCTCGCCGGCGTCAGCGTCGTCGAACCGGCGAAGCTGCCCCTCAGCGTCGTCAGCACGGCCGGGTCCACCACGTTGGACAGGACGTCGAGCAGCCGCTGCGCGGAAAACTCGATATTGTCGTTCGGGTCGATCGAAACCAGGATGTCGCCGAGGTAGACCGCCCCGTCCTTGGCCGGGACGGTGAGCTGGATCGTCCGACCGGTCGTGTTGATCCGGTTCGGCGATCCCGACGGGGCCGATGCCGCGTTCTCGATCACGATCCGCCGTTCCTGGGACTGCGTCGTCTGGCCCGGCTGGTCCGACGCGGCGGGTGCGGCCGCGGGCGCGGCCACGGTCGCGGCGGCGGGAATGCATGCCGCGCAGGTCGCCAGCAACGTGTAGGCGTGAAGGCGCCCCTTGCGATCAGCCATCGGGGGTGAACTGCGCTTCGACGGTGCCGCCGTCGGCGGGCAGCGTGACCGGCACGACGATCCGCCGCGTCTGGCCGGCGCCGATCAGGCCGAAGCCGATGGTCTGCTGCAGCTCGGGTCCCGGATAGGTTCGCCGGTAGACCTCGCGGCCGGATCCGTCGCGCTGGACGATCCGCAATCGGCCGTTGGAGAGATAGCCGTGCGCGGTCGAGCTGTTGGTGACGGTGATCGCGGCGACGGGATGGTTTTCCGCGTCATGCGCCACTTCCGCCCCGGTCACCGTGATTGCCGGGCGCACGCCGGCCGGGCTTACGCTCACCAGCACCTGGAAGTTGTAGAGGATCTGGATGGCGGACTGGCCGGCCGGCATCTGCACCGGCAACTGCGCCACCGTCACGTAATAATGCTTGCTGCTGGCCAGCGCCGGGTCGCCCACATATTGCACCCGGAAGGTCTGGGTCTGGCCGGGCTGGATCATCGCCTGGGCGGGGAAGACGAGCAGGTCTCCGGGATCGGTGCCGGTGCCGTGGACGCCGTTCTGATCCAGCGTCAGGCTCTGGATCCGCATCTCCACCGGCAGCGGATTGGCGAAGGTGTTCTCGACCGTGATCACCTGGCTCATCCCCCGACCGGAGGTGGTCAGGTTGAGTACGACCGGCTGCACCGTCATCGCGACGACCGCGGTCGCGAGTCCGAGGACTCCGCAAAGCGCCGCCATTCTGATCAGGAATTTACCCCACCCTGTCTTCACAAATTTTCTCCCCACCGCCCCGGCCATCGCTCAGTCGGCTGCTGTCAGTTCCAGGACGATCTGGTCCCCGTAAATTCCCGCCACGAGCGGTTGCCCCCCGGCAGCGACGTGCAGCGAAAGCGAAAGCTGTCCCGCCCGCGCGGTCGAGGCGACGATCAGCACAGGCGTGCCTGCCTCGCTCGACAGGGCCTGCTGGCTGTCGCCCCACACCGTGTTCACCTCATAGGGAAGCAGATCACGGAACCGGCCCGGTGCAACCGGCCTCCCGATCCTGCGGAGGCCGCCATTGCTGCTCCGCACCACCACGCGGTGCGGGCTGTTGCAGATCACCGGAATGACGAGGTCGATCGAAGCGCCGAGCGATTGGGCGGTCGTTGCATCGACCATCCGGCTGATCCTGATCTCGCCCGTCGAGCCCCCGGTCGGCTGGAAGGTCGCATTGCTTCCCGATGCCGCGGCCGGGGTCCGGATCAGGCAGGCGCTTGGCGCCGTGCCCAGGATCTCGAGCCGGCCGCGGCTTGGATCGACCGTCGTCTGGGCCGCGGCCAGCGCGGGCGCGCCCAGCAGGGCGGCGGCGATGAGGTGGCGGATCATCATTGCGGCTCCAGGGTGATGCGGATCGTGTCGCCATAGACACCGGCCAGCAGCGGCGCGTTGGCGGCCTCGTTGGTCGACCCCGAATCGATCTCGAGCCTCAGCTCGATGTCGCCGATCGCACTGCCCCTGACGAACACGCTGCTGTCGGCGATGCGCCGGATCGTGGCGTCGGCGTTCAGCCGCAGGCTTTCCCGGGCCCAGCGCACCAGCGCGCGATAGGGCACGGCATAGCCGAAGCCTTCGGGCGGCGTGCTGCTGCGCTCGCTCGTCCGCCACAGGCCGTTATTCTGGCTTTCGATCATCAGCCGGTGCGGGAAGGTGCAGATGGAATCGAAGCGGACGTCGATCGACGCGGCCTTGGTCGAAAGCGTGGTCGTGTCGACCAGCTGGTCGATCTGCAGCGTCGAGCCGTTGAGGCCGCGAAAATTGTTCTGGGAGCCGGGCGCCAGCGTCGGCGGGCCGACCGCGCAGGTTCCCGGCACGCTGCCGTTGACGGTGAAGGTGCGGGTATCGCTCGTCGTCGTCGATTGCGCATGCGCGCTCGCCGGAACCAGCGGGAGCAGGATCGCGAGGATCGTTGATGCGCGCATCGTCATGCTCCTAGGTCGTCGCGGCCAGGGTGACCGTGACGATGCCCTGGTAGGCCGGGTCGGCCACCAGCCTCAGAATGTCCCCGCCATTGGTGCTGAAGGTGCCGATCGAGACCGTGATGTCGCCCTGGAAGGCGGTCGCGCGGCTCTGCGTGGCGGCCGGATTGCTCGTGCTGCCGGTGTCGTAGACCGCCGCGACATTGGTCCAGCCGCTCGCCGTCGCGCTATAGTCGATTCGGCGGGAGAAGCCGGGCGGCGGTGCATTGGTGTTGTTGACGCTTTCCAGCGGCGTCGCCTCGATCGTGATCGTGCTGGCGGTGCTGCAATAGGCGGCGGTCAGGATCTTGGGCGTCGCCTCGAGGTCGCGCCGCATCCGGCCGGTCGATTCATTGGAGAGGATGCCGAGATCGAAGGCGGTGCCGCCGCCGGTCAGCGTTCCCGCGGCGCACAGGTTCGGCACGTTGCCGGTGACCGGGAATGGCCCCGCTTCCGCCGTCGTCTGGGCGGAGGCCGCCGTCGCTCCGCCCGCGATCAGCGCCGCCGCGAGTGCAAGGCTGAGGAGGTTCATCGCCATCTCCTACGACGCCGGGCCAAGGGTGATCGTGACCGCGCCCGCATAGGCGCCGGACACCAGGATGCCGTCCGAAGGCACGGTGAAATTGTTCAGGATCAGCGTCACGTCGGCGAGCTTGGGCTCGGGGTGGATGCTGCTCACCCCCTGCGACGAGGGCGTCGACCCGGCAACCGTCGCCGCGGTGGTCGTGGCGGCGTTGGTCGCAGCCCAGTTGGTCACGGTCGAGGTATAGTTGACCGCCCGGGCGAAGCCGGCCTGGACCGGGTTGGCGTCGAGGGCGACGAGGGCCCGCGCCTCGACCGTCATCGTAGTATTGGCGAAATTGCACCAGGATCCGGGCAGGCTGATCTGCTGGTCCGGAATTGTCGCCAGCCGGCCGACGCGTGCGCCCGAGCTGTTGGAAAGCTGGCCGATCGGAATCGAGTTGCGTGACGGCGGCCCGAGCGTGCAGCGCCCCGCGACGATCGCGTCGAGTGCGACGCTGCCCTGGACCGGACCGCCCTGCTGCGCGCTCGCCGCCCCGGCCGGGATGGCGATCGACAGAACGAGCAGGGCAATCCGCGTCTTCATTTCATCGTCCCTTTTCTCTCCTGCCGCCTAGGGAAGCGGGTTGAGCGTCACCAAAACCTGGCCCTGGTAGGCGCCGGCCACGAGGATGCCGCTGTTCGGGGTGGAAGCGTCGGACAGGGTCACCGCGACCCGGCCGATGAAGCGGCCGACATTCTGGCCCGGTCCGGCGCCCGCGTCCGCCGACTGATCCGTCGCATCGACATCGTCGACGGTGGCGGTCGCGACATAATCGACCCGCCGGTCGAACCCGCCCGGCGGCGCGTTTTGCGCCGTGACGTTGACCAGCGGCTGGGCCTCGACCGTCATCTCCGAGGCGGCGCTGTTGCAGAATCCCAGCAGCTCGCGGGTCTGCCCGTTCACCCGGCTGGTATCGAGCTTGCCCGCGCTCGCCCCGCTGCCGCCGCGCGCCAGCTCGCCGAGCGAGATGGCCGCCGAAGGCAGGAGGAACACGCAGCGCAGATTCACCCTTCCCTGCAGGGTGAAGTCCCCTCTTTCCTGTGCCGAAGCTGGCATTGCCAGCAGGGCAATCGGCAGAGCCGCGATCGAGTACCAGGCGCGCATGTCGACGCTCCAATCGTGACGCGGAACGGATTTGGGCGCCGCCGAAGCGACGCCCCCCGTCCCTACGAAGTCGGCGCGATCGTGATCAGAAGGTGGCCCGTATAGACCGGGTCAGCGACGAGCACGTCGGTCGCATTGGGCGTCCTGAAGTTCGAGCCGGCGATGTGGATGTTGGTCGCGCCCGTCGCGAGCCGGTTGGCCAGCTGAAGGCTGGTCGCCGCGGCATTGATCAGGCTGTCGTTCTGGACCGTTTCGGCCGGGCCCGGCGACTCGTCGAAGGTTACGGCCGCATTGTAATGGATGGTGTTGGCATAGCCGGCCGAGGCGGCGGCGGTCGCCGCGACGATGGGATTGGCGTCGACGGTCACGGTCGGACGGGCCGAGGTGCAGACCACCTGGAAGTTGAGCAGGCCGCCGCCGGTGTTGAAGTCGGCGGTGAGGCCGGTGCGCAGGATGCCGCTCGCCTGGGCAAGCTCGCCCAGCGGAATGGTGCCGGCGAAATTGGTGCCGTTGGGGGTGCCGCCGGTGACGACCAGGCACTTGGGCGCGACCGAACCGGTAATGGTGACGTCGCCGCTCACGGTCTGCGCCGGAGCGGAAGTGGCGATGAAGGCCGAGCCGGCCGCCACCGCTGTAAGTACAAACTTCTTCATAACAGTCTCCCTTCGTCTTCTGGCCTGTGGGACCGGCGTGCCGGCTATCCCGATCAACCGGCGATTAGGTCGCCGAACCCCCCAGGATTGAAGTTCCGGTCCACGCCCGGGGAGAGCGTGGGCCGGGTTCGCGAAATTCAACTGGCCGGGATCAGGGTCACGGTCAGCGTGTCGGTGTAGCCAGAGCTCGCCACCAGCACGTTGGCGCCCGCATAGACGGGGGCGCCGACGCGGATGTACGATCCGGGCTGATTCTGAGAGACGGCGACGAACAGCCCCTGCCCGCCCGTCGCCGGGCCGCGGAAGGCGCAGCTGCCGCCAGGCGCTGTCAAATTGGCGACTGCGCAGGTTCCGCTGGCCGCGCCGCCGACATTCTGGACGACGTTCAATGTCACGTCATAGGGCGCGAGCGTGGTGTAGCCGGCCGGCGCCGCGCCGGGCGCCTTGAGCGCGCCGTTGGCCGAGACGACCGCGACCCGCGAGGCGACCGAGCAGTTGATGGTGAAGCCGAAATCGTGCTGCCAGGCATGATTGTCGAAATTGGGCTCGTTATGGGTGCCGCTCGGCGCCGTGGCGAAACCGCAGGGCGCGGCCACCGTCGCCGTCACCGGGATCTGGAGCTGGGCGACGTTCGGGGTGCCGTCGCCGGGCGCGTAGGCGATGCCGGTGGTGCACGATCCGACGCACTGCGCCGAGGCCGAGCCGGCAAAAGATGCCGCTGCCAGGAACGCAACAATGATGCGAGCCCCTGCCCCCATCGAACACCAATCCCCTGTCGCAAGCTTGAATCGAACAAATGACCCAACAACTAAACCTTGGTTTACTCACCTCGGCCGGTCACCTGCACAGGATTTGCCTGATGTAGGTTATTTCGCAAGTGTAAATTCTACCTAGGGGAAATTGCCAATGGTCGATTGAAAACAGAACATAAGACTAGATTTACACAATTCTGCGACTTCGGCTTCGACTCTAAAGACTTTTAACCTTTCATTTACCTATTTGTTCGATATTCTTGTACGTGTTTGGACATCACGATGCTAATCGTCTTGTCCTGTCGAGGGCTTCCACTACGAGAGATCGACCCGTTTTGGCGGGGTGTCGGGGCGGGAACCCGGCGACCGGCACGACCTGTTGAGGCCGACCCCGGGATTCTCCGGAGGGCGTTTCTTTGAAAGATACCGTGATTTCCGCAGGTGCCGGGGACCGTGAATCCCGCCCCCGAACCGCCTCCCGACCCGGCGATTTCCACAGCCTGTCGCGCCCGCCAACCGAATCGCCGTGCCCGCGAATCGGCTGCGGCCCGGTCCGGAAAAGGGGCGTCTATACCGAAGGATATAGGGCGCGCGGCGCCAATCGGGTCGCCTCGCCGGCACGACGAATTCCTGAATTTCGGGACATGGCGACGTCCCGCTCCTGGCCGCAGGACGCCATGCCGACGCGCCCGGCCAAACTCCTTCCATGATCCAAATCAAGTAAGAAACCCGCAAGTTAATTGCTTTAGACGACACCCACGCTTGGCGATGGATGGATGGAAGGGGCCGGTCAAAACGTGGCGACCGCTGGGACAATTTCGGGATTCAGGTCGCGGGCGAAGCTCTACGCCGCGGCGGCGGTCGCGCCCTGGCCGCTGTCCTGGCTCGCCGCCGCGTCCGATGTCCCGCCCGCGGCGGTCATTCTCGCCTGTCTCACCGCTTCGCTTCTGGCGCTGGCGGCGCTCGTCCGGTTGCTCCGGCCTCTCGAAAAGATCGTCGAGCGGCTCAAGGCCTATGCGGCCGCCGAACAGCCGGACATGACGGGGCTGCCGGACGACGAGCTCGAGCTCATCCTTCAATGCGTCGATCAGCTCACCGAGCGGGTCCGGTCGCTCCAGCATCGCTGGGTCTGGCGCCACCCGCTCACCAACCTGCCGATCCGCGAAAGCCTTGCCCAGGCCATCGGCGAGGATCTGGTGAGGGGCGCCGGCCCGACCCTGGTCGGGGCGCTCCGCTTCGTCGACTATAACCGCCTTGCCGTCTTCGATCCCGCTGTCGCCGACGCCGCGCTCAAGCGCTTCGTCGACCGCCTGTCATCCAGCCTCGGGCCGCTTCGGCCGGTCGCCCATGTCGATCGCGACAGCTTCGCCATCTGGTTCCGCGGCAGCGACGTCGAAACCGCGATCGTCGAGATGCAGGCGCTTTGCTACACGCTGGGTGCGGAGCTGATCGCCGGCACGATGAAGGTCATCCCGGAGATCGAGGTCGGCACCGCGCTTTATCCCACCGACGGCGAGGAACCGGCCGCCCTGATCAACCACGCTCTGGCGTCTCTCGCCCGACCGGGCGCCACCGGCGTCGCCGAGCTCGCGCCCGGCCAGTCCGCCCATGTCGCCCGCGAACGCTTCGCGCTCGAGCAGGATCTCCACCACGCCATCGAACGCGGCCAGTTCGACATGGCCTTCCAGCCGGTGGTCGATCTGTCCGAGGGCAGGCTGATCGGCGCCGAGGCCCTGCTGCGCTGGCGCCACCCGGAGGAGGGCATGGTTTCGCCCGCCCGCTTCATCCCGATCCTCGAGGACGCCGACCTGATCGACGAGATCGGCCGATGGACTCTCAACTTCGCCTGCAAGGAAATGCGGCGCTGGCAGAAACGCGGCCTCGACGATCTCAAGGTCGCGGTGAACCTTTCGGCCAACCAGCTGCGCGACACCGGGCTGTTGCCGATGGTCCAGCGCACCCTC
>DATDAU010000074.1:0-8811 GCA_036525215.1 Allosphingosinicella sp. | reverse complement strand
GCGCGCGGCGGCATAGGCGATCGCTTCCCTGTGCGGCTTGGTCGCACCGGGCTCGAGCGCCTCGTCGTCGGTCCCGAAGCTCATGTTGATCACTTTGGCGCCGAGGTCGACCGCCATCTTGACCCCCATGTCGAGGTCGCTGATCGCGCCGATCCCGACCGCGTCCTTCTTGCCCGGGAATTGCGCCGCTCCGAGCGACCGTATGGCCAGGATCTGCGCCGCTCCGGCAAGGCCCGGGGGAATGCCCTCGCCGTTCGCGCCGATGATCGCCGCGCAGCCCGATCCGTGGCCGACGAATCGGTCGGTCGGGTTGGTGTCGGTTCCGCTGCTGTCGCCGAGCAGAGAGACTCCGCCCGCCATCTCGCTGGTTCCCAGGCGCACCGTGTCGTAGCCGCTTCGAAGCCGCCCCGCGAACTCGGGATGCTTCATCGCGATTCCGCTGTCGACGACCCCGACGATCAGTGCCGGGTCGCCCGGCTCGTAGGCCAAAGCCGCGGCGGCGTTGATCATCTCGCGCGCGGCCCAGGGGTCGGGCTCGGCGGGCGCTGCCCGGACCGGCGAATCGGGCCCGTCCATCCCGACCGTGCACAGGTAATTGGGCATCGCCGATTCGACGATTCCGAGCTGGCGCAGCGAGATCGCGAGCGACCCGACATGGGTTCCCGGGGCGACGTCGAATCGCAGCAGCCGGGCGACCCCGGAGAGCTGCTCCTCGTCGTTGAATCCGCAATGGCGCCGGCCGACGCTTCCCAGCCCAGCCGCCGCGCTGTGGACCCGAGACACCCGAACCGCGCCTCCGAAAGTCGAGACGATCCGGTCGATCACGTTGATTCCCGTGGTCCCCGCCGCCATCGCGGCGCCGCGCCGCACGTCGAGCTCGGACGGGATGTCCTCGGGCGCCTCGCCCAGAGCGAGGCGGACCAGGATGCTGGTCGGAAGCGCATAGGCGCCGCTGCGGTGCGCCCAGGGCATGATGCTTCGCGCGACGCTCATTGCAGCGGCCCCTGGTCCGCGGGAGCCTCGGTAAAGGCCGGATCCCGCCATTCGACCTCGCTGGGAGTCCATTCGGGCGAAGGCGCGGCCGCGGCGGCCTCGGCCGCGGGCGCCGGGCGAACGGCGGGCTGGGCATCGAAATAGACCTGCGCACTCTCGCGCGGATCGTGCTCGATGCTCATCTGGCCGGCCAGCTGGTGCGGCGCCGGAGCGAGCACGAGCTCGCTGTCGGTCGCCCTCACCACGCTCACCGGCTGGCCGGCGATCGTCACCCGCGCCGGAAGCCCGTCCTTCAGCAGATTGCGGCCCCGCACCCTCAGGCGCGATCGGAGCGCGTCGGCCCCGTCGCCGTCCGGGTCCGAAGAGACGTCGTCGACCATCGGCCGCGACGCCCGGGCCAAGGCGCCGCGCAGCTTTTCGGGCGAAAGGCTGGTGATCCGCCCGACCGAGCGCTCGAGCCCCTGGCGCTGCATGTCGCGAAGCTTGGAGACGGTCCTCACCCCGATCCGCTCTAGGCGCTGCTTCTCGTCGTCGTCGAGCGCGTCGCCCAGCGAATCGATGCTCGGATCCTCGTCGTCCTCGACCGAGAGCTGGACCGCATTCTCGTCGATCATCGGCTTGGTGATCGCCGTGAAGACGAGGTGGAAGACGCTCGCGTCGCCGTCGTTGGCGCCGGCCGGCCGGATCCTGATGTCGCCCTGCTGCATCTCGACATGGGCTCGAAGGTCGAGCGAGATGTCCTTGATCGCGAAGGTGAGCGCGAGCCTGTCGTTCTGCGCCTTCAGCGTCATCCGCGCCTGCGCATTGTCGAGCTGCGACTGCACCGCCTGGATGAAGTCCTCGAGCGGCACCGAGCTTCCCGCCGGGTTCATGGCAGCGCCTCCCCGGTCTCATGGGCGACGAGCCTGACCTCGAGCCGTCCCGCCGGAAGGTCGAAATCGGTCCGGCGGCGGAACCGGGGCACGTCGGTCAGCACCACCAGCCCCTCGCCTTCGCCCTCGAACATCGTCTCGACCGGAAGCGAAAGCTCGATCCCCGTCGCCCTGATCCCGACGGCGCGGAGCCGGTCGCCGCTCGCGCCGTGAGCGCCCGCGCTCAGCTCGGCGATCGTCTCGCCCAAAGGGCGCCTCGGGGCGTAATCGCTCATGGAGTCACCGGGACCGCGGGAACCGCGACCGCAATCGGAGGCGCCGGCGCCGGCGCCGGCACGGGCGCCGGAGCGGCCGCGGCGGGCGCCGGAAGCACCGGCCGCGCCGCGCGCTCGAGGAGAACCCTCTTGGCGTCGTCGACGAAGCGGTCGAGCGGAAGAGTCTCGCTCGCGAAATTGATCTTCACCTCGCCGAACAATTCGGCCTTGAGCTCGCTGTCGGTCTGCGAATTGACCCCGACCGTCGAGACCTTGGTCGAGGGCGCGGCATAGGCCGTGCTCCCGCGCGTTCCCCAGCTCGAGGTCGGCGGCGGCGCTCCCGCGGCGCTATCGTCGGACACGGCATAATCGACCTTGGCATGGTCGGCGGCGGCGGCCCTGAAGCGCAGCCGGGCGGCGATCGTCCCGTCCTTGACGATGATCCGGTTCAGCCCGAGCATCACCATCGTCGCCAGGGTCTGCATCCGGTCGGTGGCGATCCGGTCGCGCGCGGCCGGCACCAGGCTCTCCTCGATCAGCTCGGGGGTCAGCTCCTCGTCGGCCAGCCCGTAATCGGCGAGCCAGGACGGCGCCGCGGGCGTCTCCTCGTCGCTTTCCGGCCGGGCCCTGGGCTGGAGCGCGAAGCCCGAGCTGTCGCGCACCATCTGCAAATCGGCCGGATGCTGGGCGACCAGCCAGTCGCGCGCCTGGTTGGCGGTGACGTTCTCGTCGCGGAACTGCTCCACCGGCTTCGCCACCGCCGCGATCAGGTCCCCGAACGCCTCCATCTGGCGGATCGAGCTGTCGACCATCGCGTCGAACGTGCCGTGGATCAGGCTCGCGACGAATTCGGGGAAGTCGATCTCGTCGGAAAGCGATCCCGCCCGCCGCCCGATCGACTCGGTCGCCGCCTCGCGCTTCGCCGCGGCCGCGGCCGGATCGCTCGCGACGGGCTGGGGCGCCGCGGGCGCGGTTCCTCCGCCGCCCCACAGGCCGGCCATGGCCTGGGCCGTGGCCGCCCGGGTCACCGGGGCCGGCGGCGGCGGAAGGAGGGGGTCGGTCGCCATCTCGCCGCCCCTCAGAAAAAGTCTTCCTGCACCCAGCGCCCGAACCGGGCATGGGTGCCGTCCCCGAACAGGACGAGGTCGACCAGGCCTTTATGGACTCCGCCGGCCGGCCATTGCGAGAAGTTGAACTCGATCCGCACCCGCATTGCCGCGCACGGCTTTCGGCTCATGTCCGTGCCGGCGGGCCGGTCGCCGATCTTGAGCGGCCTGAGCCATCCGTCCACCATCACCGGGATCCCGACCCGATTGTCATAGACTCCGTTGTCGGGGGTGATCTCTCCGGTGACCCTCAGCCGCCAGGCATAGCTGTCGTCATATCCGACGTTCGAGATGTTGATGTTGGCGATCGACGTCCCGTTATACTGGAACTTGACGTCGAAATCGGCGCTGCAGTCCATGATCATCCCGCGTTCCCAGTCGCGGATCCGGATCGTCGGAGCCCATGTGAACGGCGGATTGGGATTGGGCGCGACGTCGTTCGGATGCTTGACGCCCTCGAACTGGTCGAGCTGCCACTGGACTCCGTCCACCCCGCCCTCGATCGTCTTCATGATGAAGTCGTCGCGGATCCCCGCCGCCCGCGCATTGGGGGTGCGCGGCCGCGGCGGCGGGGCCGGGGGGAAGTCGGGCTGGCTGGCCATCGCCTTGCTCACTGCGGATGGGCGTCGGCGGTGCCGTCGCCGCGCAGGATGATCTCGGTCCACTCGGTCGCGTGGATCTGGCCGCCATGGCTGAACTGGTGGCTGACCCGCACCTTCAATTGAGCGCATCCGCTCGGCGAATCCGCCTCGTCCTCGATCTGCGACGAGACCCTGGTCTGCCAATCCTGGGCCTCCTGCGCATTGCCCGCGGTCAGCCGCACGTTGCCGACCGCGCTTCCGTCATATTGCCAGTCGACCGAGAAGGGCGCCCTCACGCTGTTGCCGCCGCCGGCGTCGACCCAGGGTCGGTGCCCGCGCTGGATGGTCGGCGCGGACTGGACCTGCCCCGCCTGGCCGGGCCGTGCAGGCTGCTTCATCCCGTCATATTGGGCCAGCGAATAATCGGTCTGGCCGCTCGGGCTCCGGACGTGCTGCTGGGTCACCCCGAGCGCCCGCGCGCCTCCGCCGGCCTTGCTCTCGCTCACCCCGAACAGCCAGCTGTTCTGCTCCCAATTCTGGCTGATCTCGTGGGTGCCGTCGCCGTACAGCTTGATCTCGGTGATCCCGATCTGGTCGGATCCGATCGAGCGCTCGAACTTGTAGTGGATCGTCACCCTCAGAGCGGCGCACTGGCCCGGCTCGTAGAGCCTGGCGTCGTTGATGATCCGCGCCTTGACCTTCAGGCCCCAGCCGACGGCGTCGTTCGATCCGACATTCTCGATCCGGACGTTGCCGAGCGACCGCCCGTTATACTGCCAGTCGATCTTGAACCAGGCGTTGATGTCGTCGAGCACGCCGCCGCTCGAAGGCCAGCTGTCCAGCCTGATCGTCGGAGCGTCGCGGAACGGCGCCGGATTGGCCGGAGCGCTGTCGTTCGGATGCTTGATCCCGTTGAACTGGTCGAGCTCCCAGCTGACGTCGCCCTCGTTGTTGAGGATGCGGTCGAGGACGATCCCGCCGATCTCGATGATCGCGTCGGCCCCGCCGCCCATCGCCCGGGCGCGCGGCGGCGGGGCCGGCGGCAGGGGCACGTCGGCCCCGGCGCTGCCGGGCTCCCTGGCCGCCTGCTGGCGCCCGTAGGGGCTCGGCGCCGAAGGCGGATCGAGCTTCTCGAGCAAAGGATCGACCGAGCTCGGATTGAGCCCAAGGTCGAGCGCCTGGCCGATCCGCTCTCCGAACGCGCCTCCGATGCGCTGGGCGCGGGCGCGCTGGTCGCCCGGCAGGACGGGGCGGACGAGCTGGTCCGACGCATCCTCGGCCGCCATTCCCTTGCCGAGGCTCTGCGCCGTTCCGTAGAGGATCCGGACCACCTCGGGGTGGAATCGCTCGCTGAACGGCGCCGGCGCGTGCGCCGAGCCTCCGTTGGCGTTGATATACTCCACCATCTTGCGCTGGAAGCTGCGCCACAGATGGTCGGCCCCGGCGAAGACCACGCTGGTCGCGATGCTCCCCGTCGCCCGGTCGGCGCCGCGCGTGTAGAGGATGATCTTGCCGTCGCGCATGCTGTGGCCCCATTCGCGGTGGCCGCTGACCGGATGGTCGCCCGTGTCGGGCGTGTTGACCGTCGACACCCGGAAATGGCTGGCGTTCGCCTGGCTCACCACCACCGCCGCATTGTCCGGCCCGATGATGTTCAGGTTGAACACCGCGCCGACCGGATTGGCCGACACGATCTGCGCCGCGTCGGCCGGGCCGTACGGGTTGAACTCGGTATTGTCGGTGTCGACGAAGCCGTTGATGTTGTGGAGGAAGCGCTTGAGAAGCTCGGCTCCGTCCATCCCCGGCGGAGGCGTGTCGACGACGATCTCGTAGCGGTCGAGGTTGAGCTCGCCATGGGCGTCGGCGATTCGCTGGACGCTCATCCCGCGCGCCTGGATCGCGCTCACCACCGATGCCGGCACCTGGAAATTGTAGAGGTCGGCCCAGCGCGGCGCATAGGTCTGGGCGCGCTGCACGTCCTCGGGACCGATCGTCATCGCCCGCGACGCCGTCTCGGCTCCGAACCCTGCGGAGGGCGGGCTCAGGCCGCGGCCCCTGATCCAGTCGATCTTGGCCGGGGTCAGCGCGCAGCCCTGGTTGAGCACTCCGTCGTGCCGGTCCGAATGGACTCCGACCAGCTTCCATTCCTGGACGCATTGCTGGCGCTCGGCATCGTCATAGACGTCGACGTAGAAGACCGGCGATCCGCTGGTCCCGCCCTCGGTCTGCAGATTGTAGCGGAGCACGTGCATGTTCGGCGAAAGCTCGCGGATCATGTCGCCGTCGAGATGCTGCCTGGTCGGGTCGACGCTTCCGGCCGCATAGCCGCACACGATGATCGGCGAGGGCTGGCTGACGTTGAGATAGTGAAGCTCGAAGTCGGGCCCGGCCGGCTTGTGCGTTCCCACCCTGATCACTCCGAGATCGTGGTCGCTGAACGCCGAATCCGGGTTCCAGTGCGGATGGATCGTCCAGTCCGCCGGGCTTGCGGTGAAGTCGGCGACATGGCTCGATCCGTTCCGTCCCGGCCGGATGCGGAGGCTGGTCTTGTTGCGCAGCACGTGCGCCGCGGTCAGGATCAGGTCGCGCGCCACATAGGTGCCGGTGCCCAGATAGGTCCGTCCGTCGGCGCCGGTCGCCTCGATATGGCAGATCGCATTGTGCGGGAAGAATGTCGTGTCGGGCACGCCCGCGCGCCACGCCGACTGGCGGGCGCTGAACTCGGCCAGCGCGGTGGCCGCCTGGGCCGGGTCGCTCGGCGTATAGATCATCGTGACCTGGGCCAGCGGCCGGGCGAGCGCCGGATTGCCGGCCGCCGCGGCGAGCGCGAGCACCCGGGTCGCCCAGCCCCTCTGGGCGGCGACGTAGAAATCGACCGGCGAGAAGCCGGCGCCGATTCCGACGTTCGCGCTTACGCCGACGAAATTGCCCTGCGGGTCGAACAGGGCCGCGCCTCCGCCGACCACGCCTTCGCCGCCCGATATGGCGAGCGCTCCGCTCCAGCCGTTGAAGGCATTGATCCCGCCCCTGACGATGGTGACGTTGGCGGTCGCGGAGATCGAGGTGATGAACCCGATGTCGATCTCGGTCGCTCCATAGACTCCGATCTCGTTGTTCGGAGCGAAGATGATTCCGCAGCCGAGCTGGCCTCCGGCGCCGAGCCCGGCGCCGACCTGCGGCCCGAATCCGACCGAGCAGCCGAGCGCGTTGGCGGCCGTCTTGAGCGACAGCACCAGCGCCCCGAGCGGCCCGCCGAGCGCCAGGATCCCGGCCTCGATCGCCATCCGGGCGACCGTTCCGAGGACCGTGACCGAAGGCGGAGTGACCGCCACCGGCGTATCCGACATCGCCCGGACCGCGGGGATCGACAGCGCCTGGGCCGATACCGGCGCCTGCCCGCCGTTGGACGGCCGGGGAGTCGCCGGCAGGTCGCCGAACCCGTCGTCATAGTCGATCTCGCTCCGCGGCGCCGAAGCGCTCTGCTGGCCGCCGCCGCCGTTCGCCCCATGGCTCGCGCCGTTTCCGCCGTTGCCGCCGCCGTTCGCCGGCCGCTCGCTGCCCGGCCTTGCCGCGTCTCCGGCCCAGTCGAACAAAGGCGGCCTGCTCGGGCCGCGCCGGGGCGACCGGCGGATCGTCCGCCCGGTCAGCCCGCGCAGCGAGACGAACGGGCTTCCGTCGCGCGGGAGCGCGTCGACCTGGAGCCCCCCGTTGTTGGCATGGCCGCTCGCAAGCCCGAAATAGAGCCGGTCGCCGCCGATGAAGCGCGAGAGGATGTCGGGCGGAACCACGAACACGCCCTCGCCGCGCGGGATCGCCAGCTTGCCCGTCTCCCGGCTCGAATAGAAATTGGCGGCGGTCCGCCGCCCCCTGTTCTCGGGCTTGAACAATTCGATGTCGGTGGCGAGCGCAACCTCGGCCTCGACGTCGCGCTGGTCGGCCCGGATGCTGAATCCCAGCATCGGGAACCGGTCGTTCACCTCAAGGCGGTTCGGGCGGATTTGAGCTGTCATGATCTCACCTGTGCTGGAAGTCCGAAGAATCTGGGTCCTGGGCCGCGGCCGGGAACTGGAGCGGCGGCATCGGCGCCGCGCGTGCGCGCTCGGCGCGCGCCTCGAATTCGGGGAGCGATCTCAGGACGATGTCGAAGGGGCTGTCGGGCGCCTCGCCGAAGGCCGGGATCGTCCCGTTCGCCTGCTCATGCTCGCGCACCGCGCGCTCGAGCAAAGACGACAGCAATTTCGCATAGGAAGGCGCGGTCGCGATCCGCGTATGGATCAGGATCGATCCATTGTCGCCGCTCTGCCCCGGCCGATACTGCCCAAGCTCGAGCAGGAACTCATAGGGGTTCTGCCCGACCTCGAAATAATTGACGTAAAGCGAAGCCCCCGCGGCCGGCCCATTCGCCCCGCCGCCCCCAGCCTGAACCTCGGTCTGCCCCTCCGTCATAGGCACTCCACTCCTCGCTTCCCCAAACAAGGAGCAGGAACCATGCCATTTGAAGAAATCGCGCTTTTCCGCCGTTCATGACCCCGGCAGCCACCCGGATTGTCTCACCCAATCCGTCACACGCCCCACCGCCAAAGTTACACCCGTGACACCCGAGCCCCACCAAAAAACCCTCTCCCTGGGGGGGAGAGGGTAGGGTGAGGGGGTTCGGCGTTTGAAGGTTCGCACGGAGATGAACGCGCGCTTCGTTCAGCTCGGCGCGCGAAGCGCGCCGAAGAAAGGGTTCACGCGGAGACGCGGAGACGCGGAGAAAGAAAAAAGCGCGAAAACGCGCATCGAGAAAAGGCCACCCCGCCCAAGCCCCGCACCGCCTCTCCGCGTCTCCGCGCCCCTCCGCGTCTCCGCGCGAAACCCTCCCTTCTTCCGCCCCCGAAAGCACGCCCCCTAGCCGTCATTCCAGCGCTAGCTGGAATCTCCCTTTTCTTCTCCGGATTCAGCAAAGGCAGTGTGATTCCAGCTTCCGCTGGAATGACGAAAGCACTGGCCCCAACCCACCCTA
>DATDAU010000073.1:0-15577 GCA_036525215.1 Allosphingosinicella sp. | reverse complement strand
ACCTGCATCCGCGAGACGATGAACGCGGTCGAGGCCTGGCTCGGCTCGCTTCCCGGCCATGTCTACGCGAACGTGCGCCAGCCGCTCGTCCACACCTTGAACCTCGCCCATTTGATGCCGTTGTCGAGCGTCTGGGCCGGGCCGGTGCGCAACATGCACTTGGACGGGCCGCCCCTGCTCTACGCGGAGACCAGCGGCTCCACGCCCTTCCGGCTGTCGACCCATGTCGGCGACGTCGGCCACATGCTGATCGTCGGCCCGACCGGCGCGGGCAAATCGGTCCTGCTGGCTCTCCTCGCGCTCCAGTTTCGGCGCTATCCGGAGAGCCAGGTCTACATCTTCGACAAGGGCTTCTCGGCCCGCGCCGCCGTGCTTGCGATGGGCGGGGCCCATCATGCGCTCGGCCTTGGCGGAGAGGACGAGGGCGAGAACGGCCAGGCTCGCGCGATCGCCTTCCAGCCGCTCCGCCATGTCGACCGGGCCGCTGAGCGCGCCTGGGCCGCGGAATGGATCGGCGCGCTGCTCGCGCACGAGAAGGTGCTGATCACGCCCGAGATCAAGGAAGCAATCTGGTCGGCGCTGACCAGCCTCGCGACCGCTCCGGTCGAGGAACGGACGCTGACCGGCCTCGCTTTGCTGCTCCAGTCCACCGCCCTGCGCTCGGCGCTCGCGCCCTACACGCTCGAAGGCCCGTTCGGCCGACTGCTCGACGCGGCCGAGGACGACTTGGCCATAGCGGACGTCCAGTGCTTCGAGACCGAAGCCCTGATGGGGCAGGCGGGCGTGGTCGCGCCGGTGCTCACCTATCTGTTCCACCGGCTTGAGGAGAGGTTCACTGGCCGGCCGACCCTGCTCGTGCTCGACGAAGCCTGGGTGTTCCTCGACCATCCCCTGTTCGCCGCGCGCATCCGCGAATGGCTGAAGGTGCTCCGCAAGAAGAATGTCGCGGTCGTCTTCGCCACCCAGTCGCTCGCCGACATCGCCGACTCGACGATCGCGCCGGCGATCATCGAGAGCTGCCCGCAACGCATCCTGCTGCCCAACGACCGCGCGATCGAGCCGCAGTCGCGTAGCGCCTATGAACGGTTCGGCCTCAACGAGCGCCAGATCGAGCTGGTCAGCCGCGCGACGCCCAAGCGCCATTATTATCTCCAGTCGGCGCGCGGCAACCGCCTGTTCGAGCTTGGCCTCGGCCCCGTCGCGCTGGCGCTGTGCGGCGCCTCCGATCCGGTGACGCAGCAGCGCATCGACGCGCTGCTCGCCGAGCATGGCGCCGGCGACTTCGTCCGCAATTTCCTGAGCGATGCCGGCCTCACCTGGGCTGCCGCTCTGGCCGGCCGCTTCAACGCCACCCAAAACCCCGAAGGAGAATGAAAATGAGGAAGATCGTTCAAACAGGCCTGCTCGGCCTCGCGCTCGCCGCGGGCTCGCTCGGCGCGGGAATGATCGTCGCGCCCTCGCCGGCACATGCCATCCCGGTGTTTGACAGCGCCAATTATGCCCAGAATCTGCTCACCGCGGCGCGCACTCTCCAGCAGATCAACCAGCAGATCCAGAGCCTCCAGAACGAAGCGCGGATGCTGACCAATATGGAGCGCAACCTCAGCCGCATCGACTTTCCGCAGCTGAACCAGCTCCAGCAGCGGCTTCAGCAGATCGACACTTTGATGGGCCAGGCGCGGGGCATCGACTTCCGGGTCGACCAGCTCGACCAGCAATTCCGCCAGCTTTATCCCGACGCCTTCGACCAGCTGGTGAGCCGGGACCAGCGCGCGGCGGCCGCTCGCGCCCGGCTCGAGGCGGCGATGTCCGCCTATCGCCAGACCATGGGCGTGCAGAGCCGGATCGTCGCCAATGTCCGCAGCGACACCCAGGCCCTCGCCGAGATCGTCGCGCGCAGCCAGGGCGCCGAAGGCTCGCTGCAGGCGCAGCAGGCGACCAACCAGCTGCTCGCTTTGACCGCCCAGCAGCAGCTCCAGATCCAGCAGCTCATGGCCGCGCATTTCCGGGCCCAGGCGGTCGAGCAGGCGGAGCGGGCGCAGATCGAGCGGGAGTCGCGCGAAGGCGTTCGCCGGTTCCTCGGCGACGGCCGCGCCTACACGCCGCGGCCGCGGCAATGAGCTGAGGCGGCGCCGGCCAATGAGGACGCCCGCCCCCGCGTCCTCTTCCCGGCCGGCGTTTCCTCGTCGCGGGGCCTGACGGGCCAATCCCCCCTCGGCCTGCGGGCCCCGCGACTTCCCTTCAAATCCCGACTGAAAGCCGATTGCCGTGGACGATCTCAACGTCATCGACCAGTTCATGGACACCTTCGTCCGCTACATCGACAGCGGGTTCGGGCTGCTCGGACCCGACGTCGGGTTCCTGACCACCGTCCTCATCGGCATCGACATCACGCTCGCCGGCCTGTTCTGGGCGCTGGGCGGCGAAGACGACGTCATCGGCAAGTTCCTGAAGAAGATCCTCTATGTCGGCGTCTTCGCGCTGATCCTGAACAGCTTCGCGACACTGACCAACATCATCTTCCGTTCCTTCGCCGGGCTCGGGCTCACGGCCGGCGGCAGCTCCATCACCGCCGATGACCTGCTGCGGCCGGGACGCCTTGCCGGGACGGGGTTCGAGGCGGCCAAGCCCCTGCTCGACCAGGCCGGCGAGCTGGTCGGCCCGATCGCCTTCTTCACCAACTTCGTCGAGATCGCCGTGCTGATGGTCGCCTGGGTGATCGTCATCGTCGCCTTCTTCATCCTGGCGGTGCAGATGTTCGTGACCATCCTCGAGTTCAAGCTGACCAGCCTCGCCGGGTTCGTGCTCATCCCGTTCGCTCTGTGGAACCGGACCTCGTTCCTCGCCGAGCGCGTGCTGGGCAACGTTATCTCGTCCGGCATCAAGGTGATGGTGCTCGCCGTCATCGTCGGCATCGGCTCCAGCTACTTCTCCCAATTCACGAGCTCGCTGCAAGGGCAGGAGCCCGATCTCGAGCAGGCGGTGTCGCTGATGCTGGCGAGCCTTGCCCTGTTCGGGCTCGGCATCTTCGGACCGAGCATCGCCTCGGGCCTCGTCTCGGGCGCGCCGCAGCTCGGCGCCGGCGCCGCCGTTGGCACCGTCGTTGGCGCCGGCGCGGTGGTCGGGATCGGCGGCGCTGCCGCGATCGGGGCGACGCGCGCCGGGGCCGGCGCGGGCCTTGGCGCGATCCGCGCGGGCACGACGATGGGAAGTGCGGCGTCCACGGCGGCGCAGCTCGGGCGCGAGACCGGCGGCTCCAGCCTCGGCGGCATGGCCACGGCCGCCAAAGGCGCGGCGGCGCAGCGGATCGGCGGCGGGCTCGGGCTTGGCGCCGCGGCCGAACGCGGCCGCGACGGCGCCTGGTCGGCGATGACCGGCAAGCCGGCGTCCGGTTCGTCCTCTTCGGGCGCGGGCGCGGGCGCCGCTGCCGGTGCCGGCGAAGCCGGCGACGCGGCTCCGGCCTGGGCGCAGCGGCTCCGTGCCGATCAGACCTCGCGCCATCGCCGCCAGATGGCCGTCCACATGCTCGGCGCGGGCTCGAGCCGCGGCGCCGGCGCCACTCCCGACATCAAGGAAAGGGACTGACCATGCGATTCAAGCGCGCCATCCAGCGCTACGGGCGAACCCCCGAGCCCGAGACCCCCTATCAGCGCGCCGGCCAGCTCTGGGACGAGCGGATCGGCTCGGCCCGGGTCCAGGCCCGCAACTGGCGGCTGATGGCGTTCGGCGGGCTGTTCCTGACCATCGGCCTCTCCGGCGGCCTGGTCTGGCAGTCCATGCAGAGCCGGGTCGTGCCCTATGTCGTCGAGGTCGATTCGCTGGGCGAGGCCCGCGCCGTGTCGCCGGCCGCCTCCGATTATCGCCCGACCGATCCGCAGATCGCCTGGCATCTGGCCAGGTTCATCGCGAATATTCGGGGGAAGTCGCTCGATGCCGTGCTGATGCGCGAGAACTGGCTGTCGGCCTATGATTTCGTCACCGAGCGCGGCGCGCTCTTCCTCGGCGAGCATGCCCGGGCCGTAAATCCGTTCGCCGATGTCGGCGACAGGACGGTCTCGGTGCAGGTGACCAGCGTCGTTCGCGCTTCCGATACCTCATTCCAGGTCAAGTGGACCGAAAGCCATTTCGAGCGCGGCAGCCTCGCGAGCACCTCGCGCTGGACCGCGATCCTCACCGTCCAGCTCCGCCCGCCGCGCTCGGCCGACACTTTGCGCAAGAACCCGCTCGGCCTCTATGTCGATGCGGTCGACTGGAGCCGGGAGCTCGACACCCCGGCCCCCGCACCCGCGTCTCCGGCTCCCGCCCGGCCCACGCGCGAAGCGCCGGCCTTCATGCCGGCACCGGCCCCGTCGGCCGAGGCCGTGCCGCAGGGATCGCCGCTCGATCCGGCGCCCGGCGCACAGCGGGCGGACCCGATCAATCCTTCCGAGAGGAATGCCCAATGACCCGAAAGATTCCAGCATCGATCTGCCTGCTGGCGCTGCTGAGCGCCGCCATGCCCGCCTCGGCGACCCCGTCGCGTCACGCGCGCCGTGAGGCGGCGCCGACCTCACGCGTCCAGTCGGCGAACCGCGCGGCTTTGCGCGAGCCGTCGCGCGCCGGCTATGTGAACGCAGTCCAGATCTATCCTTATTCCGAAGGCACGCTCTACCGGCTTTATGCGGCGCCCGAGCGGGTGACCGACATCGCGCTGCAGCCCGGCGAGACCGTCACCGCGGTCGCGGCCGGCGATACGGCGCGCTGGACGGTGGGCGACACGACCAGCGGCAGCGGACCGACGCGGCGGACGCACATCCTGGTCAAGCCATTCTCGGCGGGCCTCAGGACCAATCTCGTCATCACCACCGACCGGCGCGTCTACCATATCCAGCTCGAGAGCACGCGCGCGACGGCGATGGCGGCGCTCTCCTGGACCTATCCCGGGGACGAGCTGATCGCCTTGCAGCGCGCTTCGGCCGCCGCGGAAGCGGCCATGCCGGTCGCGGCCGGCCTGGCCGTGGAGAATCTGCGGTTCGGCTATACGATCGGCGGCGACAATCCGCCCTGGCGGCCGCTGCGCGCGTTCGACGACGGGCGGCAGACCTTCATCGAGTTTCCGGCGACGATCGCGCAGGGCGAGGCGCCGCCTTTGTTCGTCCTCGGCGAGCGCGGCGAGGCCGAGCTCGTCAATTATCGCATGTCGGGGCGCTATTATGTCGTCGACCGGCTGTTCGCGCGCGCCGAGCTGCGGCTTGGCGCCGATCGGCAGAGGATCGTCCGGATCAGCCGCGACGATGCCGGGCGGCGCGGCGAGCGCCGGCGGAGGGCGTCATGAGCGACGATCGATCCTCGATCCGCCCGGACGAGCCCGCCAAGGTCGACCCGGAAACCCTCGTCCTGAGGGGAAGGCCCGCCCGCGTCGTCCGCTTCCGCCGCGGCGTCATCATCGGGATCGCGGCGCTCGGCTCGATCATGCTCATCGGCACCGCCTGGCTGGCGCTGAAACCCACGACCTTGAGCATGATCGCTTCGGGCGAGGACCGGCCCGCCAATGCGGCCAGCGCCGCGCCGGACGTGCTCGCGGGTGCGCCGCGCTCCTATGGCGACGTGCCGAGGCTCGGGCCGCCTTTGCCCGGCGACCTCGGCCGCCCGATCCTCGAGCGGCAGCGGGAAATGGCGACCGAAGCGCCGCTGCCCGGACAACCGCCGGCGGCGTCGATGGATGCGGTGGCGCAGGCCGCGGAAGCCGAGCGTCAGCGGCGCCTCGCCGAGGCGCGACAGGCGCGCGAAGCGCCGGTGCTCATGCAATTGTCGCGAAGCGCTCCGGCCGAGACCGCAAGCGCTGCCGCTCCGGCACCCACCGTGACGGCTGCCGAGCCGGCGCCAAGCGGCGCGGGCGTCGCCGGGCAGCCGGGCCAAGGCCAAAATATCGCGTTCGCGAACGCGCGCGACGAGAGCGGCACCGTCAATCCGCATCGCCTGCGGGCGCCGGCCTCGCCCTGGCAGCTGAGCGCCGGCAGCGTGATCGCGGCGAGCCTCGTCACCGGGCTCAACTCGGACCTGCCAGGCATGGTCATCGCCCAGGTCACCGAAAATGCCCATGACAGCGCTACGGGGCGAACGGTGCTGATTCCGCAGGGTGCGAGGCTCATCGGCCGCTATGACAGCGTCGTCGCGTTCGGCCAGAGCCGGGCTTTGCTCGTCTGGCAGCGCATCGTCTTTCCGGACGGCTCGTCGATTCAGCTCGACAATCACCCCGCCACCGACGCCTCGGGCTATGCCGGGGTGAGGGACCGGGTCGACTTCCACACTTGGCGGCTGCTGCGCGGCATCGGCCTTTCGACATTGCTCGGCGTCGGGACGCAGCTGACGTTCGGCAGCGAGGAAGCGGACCTTGTGCGGGCGCTCAGGGAATCGACGCAAGCAAATGCCGATCGCGCGGGACAGCGCATCGTCGAGCGCAACCTCGACATCCAGCCGACGATCCGCGTCCGGCCCGGCTACCCGTTGCGGGTCGTGGTCCACAAGGACCTCATCCTGCGGCCGTGGCGCGGGTGAGGGGGCCGTCATGCTGAAGCTTGCACGCATTCCCGACCGCACACCGGTCAAGCTCACGATCCTCGTCCCGCCCGAGCTCAACGAGGCGTTGAGCGACTATGCCGCGGCCTATCAGGCCGCTTATGGCGCCGGCGCTCCGATTGCCGAGCTCGTGCCCGCCATGCTCGCCTCGTTCATCGAAAGCGACCGCGAGTTCATGCGAACGCGCCAGGGTCGCGCGCAGGGGCGGGCGAAATGAGGGCACGGCACGTAAAGCTCGGCCTCGAGCCGGTCGCCGTGCGCATCCCTCAGGCCGCTGCGATGCTTGGGATCGGGCGTTCGACCCTCTATCTCTGCATCGCGGCCGGCGACATCGAGACGATCAAGGTCGGCCGCTCGACGCTCGTGCCGGTGGAAAGCCTTCACGCATTCATCGCCGCGCGGCGGGCGCCGCCGCCATCCTGAGGCACGCGGCCGTCTCCGGCGGCGGTTGGGCGCAGGCGCGGGTTTGCCAGGTTGATCTTCGTTATCGTTCCCGGTTTGCTGGTGCCTGGGCCAACAGGAACCTGGTGGCTTCGGCGAACGCTCGGCTATCCAGGGGGGCAGCGTTCGGTGCAGGGTCGAGACCGGCCAGTTGATGCATCAAGAGGCGAGGCTGGGGCTGCTGGTCGCTCCAGACAGCGTCAGGGCCGTAGAGAAGCCAAACGTCCCAAGCATACATCGGCTTCCCGTTTCGCCTCAGTAGCAGCGAGGCGCCCATGGTCCGGCCGAATGCGCCGCTGGGATTCCAGTAGTGGCGCACGGACATATTGTGGACCAGTCCCGCCGCTGCAGGAATATGGCTGTCGCGACCGCCGATCATCGGGACGTGGACCAGATAGACCGCGACCGAAGGGGGCAGCGATGCGAGAAGGTCCCTGTCGAGTTCCGCAAGCCCGCGCAGGCATAACGCGCAAGCGGGGTCGAGAATGAAGAGCAGCCGGACCTTGCCCGCGTCGCGGTTGAATTGGGTGCGCAGCGCGTCGGCATCCTCGTCGAGTATCTCCACGGAATTCAGCCTATTCCGGTTTCTGGAGCCGGGCTGCGGCCGACAATTTCCCCGCGCGTCGGCGCGTGGCGGGCTGAAACAGCGGGCGTCCTGGTGGGCGTGCGGAGCACGGCCCTCGCGCTCGGGTGCCTGTCAGCCATCGCCCACGAGTTCAGCGGACAATTCAGGCTGCCGCGCAGCAACCGGACGCCTTGCCGCCTGCACGCTCGTCCTGGATCGGTGGGCAGGGCACGTCGCCATAAGAGCAGAAGACGCAGCAATCGCCTTGCAGGGGCCGCAATACGGCAGCGCAATGCGGGCAGTCGTAGAAAAACTGGCATGCGTTCGTCGGCATTGCTTCCACCGAGACGCCGCCGCATTCAGGGCAGGTGAGGGTCGAGGTGAGCTGCATCATGCCCCTCCCATCAGCCGCATGAGGGGCGTCTCGATAAAGCTCCAAAAAGCCGAGATGGTCACAAACGTCGTTGCCAGACAAAGCAGCACGAATGTGACGCGTCTCGGAGGAGCGATGGTGCAGGTTGCGTCGCGGGCGCAGGCCCGCTTTTTCTGCCAATAGAGCACCCAACCGACCGCGACTGCCGCGACTGCCGCGATTGTGAGGGGCCAGTGGAACGGAATGATCGTGGCCAGCCCGCCGGCCCCAACACCAATGCCAGCGAGCATCAGCGGCAAAACGCAGCAGGCGGCCGCGGAGAAGAGCGCGCCGAAGCCCGCCACGGTCCCAAGGGTCGCGACGCCCCGGTCGGCATTCTTCAGCCCAGCCGCAGGCGCGACATTTCCATCAGACAATCGTCGTCTCCCTATCGATTCGCTGCTATGTGCCACCTGTAGCGACTACAGGATCAAGAAGATTCTCATGACAGGCATTCCGATCGGCGAGCTTTCCCGGCGCACCGGCGTCAACATCGAGACGATCCGCTACTTCGAGAAGGTAGGCATTTTGCCGCCGCCGCCGCGCACGGGAGGGGGGCATCGGGTGTATGACGAGGGTCATGTCCGCGCGCTCGGTTTCATTCGCCGGGCGCGAGAGCTCGGCTTCACGCCTGACGAGGTCCGCGCGATCCTGAACCTCGGCGGCCCCGGAAAGGCCTGCTGCAATGAAGTCCGTGACATAGCGGCGCACCATCTGGAACGGGTCCGCGTGAAGATGGCTGATCTTGGCCAACTCGAACGCCTGCTCGCCACGACCATCGAGCAATGCTCGGGCGGGACGGCGCCCGATTGTGCGGTGATCGATATGCTCGAACATTCCTAAGCCAGTCAAAGCATGTAGCCGATATCCGATGCGCCCGTTGGGTAAGCGAATATCGTTCTTTTTAGGTCATCGGCGGTCAGGCCATGGCGAATGGCGAGCCCGAAGAGGTTGATAACCTCGTCGGCATTGGGGCCGACAAGGTGCGCGCCCAGAATGCGGTCGGTGTCCTCTTCGACGAGCGTCTTGTACCCGTAGACTGGCTCCGCGACCCGCCGCGCGGTGTACCAGCCGGAAGCGCGCTCAGACTTGACGCGGTAGCGCAGCCCCGACTTTCGCGCTTCTTCTTCGCCCATTCCGACAGCGGCGATGGGCGGGAGGGTGAAGGCGACACTCGGCACGCCCTGATAGTCGGGCTTCCTGTGATTGCCTTCGATGAGGTTGGCCGCGACCACTTTCGCGTCATGACTCGAAACAGGCGTCAGCGGCGGCCCTATCTGAGCCGCGTCGCCCGCCGCGTAGACTGCGGGATTAGTCACGCTTTGCAGGAAATCGTTGAGCTGCAAGCGGCCCCGCTCGACGGCGACGTTCGCTGCCGCAAGGTTCAGGCGGCCTATCGCGGGTGTCCGGCCCCCAGCGTGAACGACCAGGTCCGCCTCGATCGCCACGGTTAGGCCTTCTGCATTGGCATGCACCATGAAGGCGCGAGCGGTTTCCTCGATCGCGGTGACGGACGTGCCCGTCCGCACGTCCACGCCGATGGCTTCGAAGGACTCCATGAGCCAACCGACGAGCTCAGGCTCAAAGTGAACGAGCATCCGAGCGTTCCGCTGCAGAATGGTGACCTCGGCTCCGGCGCGAGCCGCAATGTGAGAGAATTCGGCTGCAATGTAGCCGCCGCCCACGAGCACGATCCGGCGCGGCAGGGTCTCCATTGCCAGGAAGCCCTCATTGTCAACGAGATGCTCCTCGCCGGGAATTCCGAGCCGCATCGGCTCCGCGCCGGCAGCAATGAGGATATGTCGGGCATGAAGTTCTTCCCCGGCGACCGAAAGTGAGTTTGAGCCGGTGAACCGGGCAGGGCCGTTGAACGTGGCAATGCCGTTCTCGTGATATCGATGCTCATGCTTGTCCGGTATCGGATCGGTGAATGTCCGCTTGAATGCGATGAGGTCGCCCCAATCGATCTTGACGTCGCCGGCTACGCCATTCCCGCTCATTCGGCGCGCAGCATCGATTACCTCCACTCCAGCAATCAGCATCTTCTTGGGATCGCAGCCGCGAAGAGCGCATGTTCCTCCAAATGGCTTCTCGTCGATGACAGCGACGCTCCACCCGGCAGCGCGGACGCGCATGGCCGCGACCATGGCCGCCGTGCCGGTGCCGATGATTAGAAGATCGCGTTCCATGCCCACAGTCTCCCTTCTCGGCGTCAACAAAGCTGCACCCGATACAGGTTCCCGAGATACCAGGCATGGGACGCGATCTTGAGTTCAGAGGAACTCCGACAGCTGTCTTCCCCGAAAATCACCCGGATGGGATGTCGTCCCGACCCAGTTCGGCCATCGCCAGCTCCATCATTGCAAAGTCGAGGACCGGGGTGTCGCCGTCCGCAAGGAGCCAAGCCGCCGAAAGGCCGGAAAATGCCAAAACCCACTGAAGCAGCCGTGTGCGATCGAGGCCGGCCGCTGCGGACACGATCGTGGCTTGTCGCGCGAACCGGCCCGTCACGGTAGCGAGGGGAAAATCCGGATTTCGGAGTAGATTGGCGAAATCGAACGTCCGCTCGCCGTGCAGACCCTTGGGATCGATCGCGCGCCAGCCTCTTGCGTCAAAATCCAGAACGTTGCCGTGATGCAGATCGCCATGAAGGGCCACGCGCTCGGTCTGATTTGCAAGCAGCGCTCGCGCGACCGCGGCCGCGGCGACAAGGGGTCCGCCCCTTTGAGCGGCACGAGCGAGCTCCCCAAACCACTCTTTCAGGTCCGTGAGCTCAGGCAACGCACCGTCGTGGGCGTGAAGCTCGTTCGCGACCTTGCAGATTATGAGCGTTGCCTCCTCGTCACGCCCGCTCCTCGCCATCTGAGCAAGCGATGCGTGCCCCATCGCGCGTTCCATCAGCAGCGCCGGTCCGTCCTGCGCCAATACCGCCGCCGAACCCTCACCGTCCCACCACGCCATCAGGCGGTGGCCGCGCTCTTCCTCCTCGGTCTTGGCGACCTTGAGCATGGCTGGACGTCCGTCGAACAGCACCGGTAGCAAGTGGCTGCTTGCAGTGATGATCGGAGCGCCGTCCTCCACCAGGGCCCAGCGGCGAAGATGTTCCTCAAACATCGCTTCCGCTCAGGTGTCCACAGGTCGATTCTGTATGCAGCGCAGCAGGTTGCCGTCGGGATCGACCACGTAGAACATCCGCATGCCCCAGGGCTCATCGACCGGTGGTGAAATGCGCGGCGTCGAGTGACAGTCTTCCGGGATGCCCGCCTTGGAGAACTCCGCATACATGCCGTCGAGATCGTCCACGCGGATGCAGCAGCTCGCGATGGACTTCAGCGGGTCCACCTCAAAGGGAAAGAATTCCAGCTGGATGCAGCCTCTCGACAGGATCATCCATCCGTCGTCCCTGAAACCGAGGCTGAAGCCGAGTCCTGCGAAAAAAGACGCAGTGCGATTCAGGTCCGCGCTCGGCAGGTTCGGTGTTGCGTGGTCGACCATATGCACCCGTCCGCACATCCAGCATCAAATGAGGCTAACGCAAGCGCGGGCGAAGCGGTAGGTTGGGACTGGGTGCCAGGGGAATTCCTATGAAAAGGCGAACTGTGGGCCGCGCGCTCCTGATAGCCGGTGGCGTCGTGCTTGGGGCGACGGCTGTCATCCACTCCACCGGAACGGCCATGGTAGACCACTGGACCGTGGCGATGGACGAACAGCCGCGCGCGGCCCTTCGCCTCGTCTGGCTGACCGACTCTTTTGACTGGGCAGTCGTGGCGGCAGGCTGGCTGGTCGCAGCGTGGCGGCCCGGCACCGCGTGGCGATATGCAGCCGCGCTGCTCGCGCTCATTCCCCTCGCAGGAGCAATTGGCATCCTACGGATCGAGCCGACCTTTTTCGGCGGCCACTTGGTGCTCGCCAGTGTCATTATGGCGCTCGCAGGCGTGGGCCTGTGCGGGGAGTCATCGGATACTCCGCGCGATGGGCCGGGCGGCTAAATCTCCGACCCAAGAGCCGCTCAAGGCTTCTTGGACTTGCCGCGGACAGCTCACGTCGAATCGGACAATCTGGTTGGATGCCCGCGCCGGGATCGGCGCGGGAATCGTCCACCCTGGTCCGTCTTCGTGCGGGACTGCTTATTGGGGATGTATTGGGGAAGTTTGCCGCGGAGACCGAAATATGCCAGCTAAGTCATTGATTTCGCTGGTGACCCCTACGGGACTCGAACCCGTGTTTTCGCCGTGGGAGACGATGATCCGCTTGAGCCTCGGCTCCTGGGCCCAGCGCAGCAGCTGCGCGCGCACCGCCGCCTTGTCCTCCACCATCGCCCGTTTGACCGGGCCCGGCACGTGCGGTTCCTCGCCGGCAAAGCCCATACGCCGCAGCAGCCAGCCGCCGATCCCATGCTCGTCCCGGATATTGGCGACGATGTCGTTGAGCACCAGGGTGAGGCCGTCGGCTCCGCGAACCTCGAGCGCGGCTTCCCCGCCGCCGGTGCCGTCGACGATGACGAAGGCGACGTCGGGATCGCCGAAATCGACGGCCGAGGCGTCGACCGCCACCAATTCCTCGACCGCTTCGCACGCCGCCGGCGGGGCGAGGACCCGGAGCGCGGGATAGCGGTCCTTCCAGATTTTCGAGTCGAGGCGATGGTGATCGTTGGGGACGATCAGGAAGGTCGGCTTTCCGAAATCCTCGATCCGGCGCATCTCGTCCTCGTCGAGCGCGATCGCGCTGAAGATCGCCAGCCGACTGCCCTTGAGGCGGACGATCGTCATCCGCCGCTTCAGGGCCATTAGCGGCATGCTGATCTCGCCGGTCACGGTCAGGATGTCGTCGGTGACCCGCACGAGATCGTCGTGCGGCAGGACTTTCCATTCGTCGAGCGGGCGGGACATGTCGGCTCCTCCTTCCCCCGGGGCAGGAACGCCCGGAGGCGAAAGAGGATGCGAAGGCGCGCGCAGCGCTGGTCTGCCAAATGCGGGAAGCCCTCCAGAAGCCCGAGGGGGTGGGGCTGCTGGAGGGCTCCATGGTCTGCCCCGGCGCGTCTCTCTCAATCGGCAACCGGTCTGGCGAAATCTGAACGCACCGATTCCGGAACCGTTCCATGGGGGGAATTAATGGATAGGGAAGCGCGCCACCGCGTTGAAGGCCGATTACGGGGCCCGAAAGACGAAATTGGCCGCAGCAGACGACAATGCTCTGAAAGCTTGGGAAGCGGTGCGCGACGGGGCGGTGGTCTGCCGGCGGTGCCATCTCCATGAGCACGCCACCCAGACCGTGTTCGGCGAGGGGCCGGTCGACGCCGCCATCCTGTTTGTCGGCGAGCAGCCCGGCGACCGCGAGGACCTGGCCGGACGGGTCTTCGTCGGCCCGGCGGGTCAACTGTTCGACCGCGCGCTTTCCGATTCCGGCATCGATCGGACGCGAACCTACGTCACCAACGCGGTCAAGCATTTCAAGTTCGCGCGGCACGGCAAGCGCCGCATTCACGAAAAGCCCGACGGCGCCGAAATCCAGGCCTGTCGCTGGTGGCTCGAGCAGGAAAGGGCGCTGATCCGGCCGCCCATCACCGTCGCCCTCGGCGCGACCGCAGCCCGCGCGCTGTTCGGCAAGGTGGTGACGATCTCGAAGCTGCGCGGCGCGGCGCAGGCACTGCCCGACGGCAGCGAGGCCTGGGTCACCGTCCACCCCAGCTACCTCCTCCGCGTCCCCGAAGCGGAGCGCAAGCGCGAGGAATATGACAAGTTCGTCGCCGACCTCAAGCGGATCGGAAAGCGGGCGAAGGCGCTGTCCCGGCCCTAGAGGCGGACAAGCATCTTGCCGGTATTGCCGCCGCTGAACAGGTCGAGGAAGGCCTGGGGCGTGCTCTCGATTCCGTCATGCACGGTCTCGCGCGAGGTCACCTTGCCGGCCGCGATCAGGCCGCCCATGTCGCGGTAGAAGTCACCCATTTCCGCGAGATAGTCGGTGTAGATGAAGCCCTGGATCCGGATCCGGGCAGAGATCACCCGCATGATGTAGCGGAAGCTGGGCGGCGTGCCGCTGTTGTAATTGTCGATCATCCCGCAGATCGCGAAGCGCGCATTGGGGCGGGCGGTGGCGAAGGCGGCGTCGAGCTGGTCGCCGCCGACATTGTCGAAATAGACGTCGATGCCTTTCGGGGCGGCTTCCATCAATTGCTTCACCACCGGGCCGGCCTTGTAGTCGATCACCGCGTCGGCGCCGAGCTCGCGCACCCATTGGGCCTTGTCGGGGCCGCCGGCCGATCCGATCACGGTCATGCCCTTGGCCTTGGCGATCTGGACCACCGCCGAGCCGACCGCGCCGGCGGCGGCCGAGACGAAGACGGTGTCGCCCTCCTTCGCTTCCGCGACCCGGAGCAGTCCGAAATAGGCGGTGCCGCCGGTGAGCCCGAGATTGCCGAGCCATTGATGGTCCTCGACCGGCAGCGGCGCGACCTTGTTGAAGGTCTCGGCCGGCCCCGCCGCCTGCTCGCGCCAGCCCTGCATGTGGAAGACGGTGTCGCCCACCGCCAGGTTGGGCGAGCGGCTCTCGACGACCTTGCCTACGGCGCCGCCCTGCATCGGTTCGTCGAGCTGGAACGGCGGCACATAGCTTTTCACGTCGTTCATCCGCCCGCGCATGTAGGGGTCGACCGACAGCCATACGTTCTCGACCCGCACCCAGCCGTCCTCGAGCTCGGGAAGCGGCGCTTCCTTGAGCGCGAAATTGCTCATGGTGGGCAGCCCGTCGGGGCGCGACATCAGGTGCCAGGCGCGGTTGCTCATCGTCTTTCCTTCTCTTGTCCGGTCGCCGTCCTTCTTCCGCGCGGCGGCGCCAAGAGTCAAAAGAAAGGCCCGGCCGGCATCCACGCCGGCCGGGCCGCTCGATCCCGCCCTGACAGGGAAGGGGCGGGATCGGGGGAAGGACTATGGTTTCTCTGGATAGGTGCCGAAGAAGCTGCGGTTGAGGACATGGGGACCGTCGCTGCCGCTGCCCTCGCGCTCGAACAGGGCGCGGCTGCGGCCCGCGATCCGCCAGCGCTCCATTGCTTCCTCGGCCCTGAGGTTGAGCGCGACCTTGTGGGTCACGTCCTCGATCCAGCCGCTGGGGATGGCGTGGTGGACACCGCCCGCCGTCGCGTCGTTCCTGGTGAGGACGATATGGTCGCCGCGGGTGCGATCGACGGTGCCGACATGGCCGCCGTCGGAGCCGACTACCTCCATATGCCCGCTTATCCTGCGCAGCGCCCCGCGCTGCCGGGTTCGCTTGTCGAGCCAGGCGCCGAATTCCCGGTCGAAGCTCGACGGGGCCTCGCCGCCGCGATCCTTCTCTTCGTCAATGTCGACTTCGTCGCAGCGACGCCTTTCGCCCCGATGGTCGTAAACCATGCCACTCTCCTACGCTGAACAGGCGCCGCAAAGGGCGGCGCGTTCGAGAAACGCCCGCTTGTTGCGCGCGTTCCGGGAGGGAGAGGCGGCCCGTGGCGGGCATCGGGCGGAGTGATTTTCCGAGAGGGCGCCGGCGGGATTGCATCGCCCGCCGCCCGTCGCTATCTGGGCGCCTCCGAAGGCGCGGGGCTGTAGCTCAGATGGGAGAGCGCTGCA
>DATDAU010000072.1:0-9783 GCA_036525215.1 Allosphingosinicella sp. | reverse complement strand
CACCGGCGCAGGCCGCGCCCGCCCCTGCCGCCGAGGCCAGCCCCGCCAGCCATCCCGGCGCGGTCAAGTCGCCGATGGTCGGCACCGTCTTCCTTTCGCCCGAGCCCGGCGCGTCGCCGTTCGTGGCGGCCGGCATGAAGGTCAAGGAAGGCGATACCCTGCTGATCATCGAGGCAATGAAGGTGATGAACCCGATCACCGCGCCGCGCGCCGGAACGGTGAAATCGATCCTGGTCCAGGACGCGCAGCCGGTGGAGTATGAGCAGCCGCTGGCGATCATCGAATAGGATGGCAGCTTCAATGGCCGTCACGCCGATCAAGAAAGTCCTGATCGCCAATCGCGGCGAGATCGCGCTCCGCATCCACCGCGCCTGCCACGAAATGGGAATCAAGACGGTCGCGGTCCACTCGACCGCCGACACCGAGGCCATGCACGTCCGCCTGGCCGACGAGGCGATCTGCATCGGGCCGCCGCCGGCGAGCGAATCCTATCTGAACATCCCGGCGATCATCTCCGCCGCCGAGATCAGCCATGCCGACGCCATCCATCCCGGCTACGGCTTCCTGTCGGAAAACGCCCGCTTCGCCGAGATCGTCGAGACCCACGACATCATCTGGATCGGCCCCAAGCCCGAGCATATCCGGACGATGGGCGACAAGATCGAGGCCAAGCTGACCGCGGCCAAGCTCGGCCTGCCCCTGGTTCCCGGCTCGGACGGCCCGGTCGAGGGAATCGAGGAAGCGCGCAAGGTCGCCGCGGCGACCGGCTATCCGCTGATCGTCAAGGCCGCCTCGGGCGGCGGCGGCCGCGGCATGAAGGTGGTGACTTCGGCGGACCAGCTCGAAACCCAGATCAGCCAGGCGCGCTCGGAAGCGAAGAGCGCGTTCGGCGACGACACCGTCTATATCGAGAAATATCTGGGCGACCCGCGCCACATCGAATTCCAGATCTTTGGGGACGGCAAGGGCAATGCCATCCATCTCGGCGAGCGCGACTGCTCGCTACAGCGGCGCCACCAGAAGGTGCTGGAGGAAGCGCCCTCCCCGGTCGTCACCCCCGAGCAGCGCGACCATATGGGCGGTCTCGTCGCCAAAGCGATGGCCGAAATGGGCTATCGCGGCGCCGGCACGATCGAATTTCTCTACGAGAACGGCGAGTTCTACTTCATCGAGATGAACACCCGGCTGCAGGTCGAGCATCCGGTGACCGAGGCGATCACCGGCCTCGACCTGGTCCGCGAGCAGATCCGCATCGCCGAGGGGCATCCGCTGACCCTTCGCCAGCAGGACGTCAATTTCCGCGGCCATTCGATTGAATGCCGGATCAACGCCGAGGACCCCAGGACTTTCGCGCCTTCGCCCGGCCAGGTGAAGCAATACCATGCGCCCGGCGGCATGAATGTGCGCGTGGATAGCGGGCTCTACGCCGGTTACAGGGTGCCGCCTTATTACGATTCGATGATCGCCAAGCTGATCGTCTATGGCACCACCCGCGCCGGCGCGATCCGCCGCCTGAGGCGTGCGCTCCACGAATTCGTCATCGAAGGGATGAAGACCACCATCCCCCTCCACCAAAAACTGATCGAGGACCCCGAATTCCAGTCGGGGGAATATACGATCAAATGGCTCGAAGAGTGGCTGGCCCGCGAGGAAGGTTAGGTCCGCCGGCGGGCCACCGTCATTATCGACACACCTCCCGCGCCGCCCTATGAAGCGGAACGCTTAGCGGGAGGGGCTTTCATGCTTGTCGGTCTGATCATCCTCGGTGTCGTCGTCGTCGGCCTGATTTGGGGCGTCGCCATCTATAACGGGCTGGTGCGCCTCAGGGCCCTGGTCAAGGAAGGCTTCAGCGGCATCACCGTCCAGCTGCGCCGCCGCGCCGACCTCATCCCCAATCTGGTCAGCACGGTGGAAGGCTATGCCACCCACGAACGCGAGGTGCTGAGCCAAGTCACCGCCCACCGCGCCGACGCCGTCCAGGGCGGCAGCGTCGCCGCCACCGCCCAGGCCGACATGGCGATGACCGGTATGTTGGGAAGGCTGATGGCAGTCGCGGAGGCCTATCCCGACCTCAAGGCCAACGAGAATTTCCAGCAACTCCAGTCCGAACTGACCGAGATCGAGGACAGTTTGCAGAGCGCGCGGCGCTATTACAACGCCACCGTCCGCGACCTGAACACCAAGATCCAGTCTTTCCCGGACGTCCTTGTCGCGCGGCCGATGGGGTTCACCGAGGAGGAGTTCTACACGGACACCGACTCGTCCATCCAGTCCGCCCCGGTCGTGAAATTCGGCGCGAAGGCCTGACCCCTATGTCACTGCTGAAAAAACTGGCGCTGCTCGTCGCGGCGCTCACCCTGGGCTTGTCCGCGGCCCACGCCAAGAAGCCCGAAGGCACGCCGGAAGCAGAGCCAAGCCCCTTCGCCTCGAACGCTCAGGGCGAGCGAATCCTATCCTTTGTCAGCGATGTCACCGTCGCCACCGACGCCAGCCTCCGCGTCGTCGAGACGATCCGGGTCAATGCCGAGGGCCGGAACATCCTCCACGGCATCTATCGCGATTTTCCGACGCGCTATGAGCGCGACGGCCGCACGATCCGCGTCGGCTTCGACGTCCAGGGGGTCCAGCTCGACGGTCAGCCCGTCCGCTACCGCCGCGAATCGATCTCGAACGGCGTGCGCGTCCGGATCGGCGACGCCGACACCAATGTCAGCGAGGGCGAGCACAGCTACGTCATCACCTACACGACGACGCGCCAGATCGGCTTC
Organism: Allosphingosinicella sp.; assembly: GCA_036525215.1. Lineage (GTDB taxonomy): Bacteria > Pseudomonadota > Alphaproteobacteria > Sphingomonadales > Sphingomonadaceae > Allosphingosinicella. Next base: position 7,015 of record DATDAU010000072.1, on the reverse strand, counting down.
TTTCCGGCCTTTGACGAGCTCTACTGGAACGTCACCGGCACCGACTGGATGTTCCCGATCGATATGGCCGAGGCGCGCATCCACCTGCCGCAGCCGGCGACCTTCGGTCAGCGCTCGTTCTACACCGGGGCGCAGGGATCGGAGGCTACCGACGCCCGGGTCGTTTCCGAACGGCCGGGCGAGATCGTCTTCCGCACCACCCGTCCGCTCGGCCCGCATGAGGGCCTGACGATCGCCGTCGCCTGGCCCAAAGGGGTGATCCCGCCGCCTCCGCCGCCATCGGCCTTCAGCCAGTGGATGGCGGAACATGGCGGCCTCGCCACGGCGATTCTCGGCCTCCTCCTGATGGCCGGCTTTTACTTCTACGCCTGGAAAAGGGCGGGGCGCGGGCCGATCCCGGGGACGGTGGTTCCCCTCTTCCAGCCTCCCGAGGGGATGAGCGCCCCGGCCGTGCGCTATGTGCGGCGGATGGGCTTCGACAACCGCGTCTTCGCCTCGGCGATCGTCGAGAGCGGGGTCAAGGGCAAGATTAGGCTGACCGAGCATCAGGAAGGCCTGATCTTCAAGAGCAACAAGACCACCGTCGAGAAGACCGCGGACGGCGGCGACATGGATCCGCCGCTGCGCAACATGCTGAGCTCGCTGTTCCAGAGCGGCGACAGCGTCGAGATGGACAAGGCCAATTACCGCGTCTTCCAGGCCGCCAAGGGTTCGCTCGAGGGCGGCCTCGCCGAAGCCTATAAGGGCCGTTATTTCCTCACCAACAAGGGCTGGGCCTGGGCCGGCTTCCTGCTGATGTTCGCAGTGATGGCCCTGGTCGCGGCCATCCTCTTCATGGCCGATTCCTACGCCGAGCCGGGCTCGGCCGGGGTCGCTTTCCTGGCGCTCGGCCTCCTCCTCGTCGCGCTCGGCGTCTCGCCGCGCGGGGCGCATGCCGGCGCTTCCGGCTGGATCGCGATCGCAGTGGCCGTGGTGGCCGGCATCGCCGGCCTGTTCTTCCTGTTTGGCAGCCTCGCCGTCGCCGACGGACCCTGGCAGGTGCTTCCGATCCTCTCACCCCTGCTGGCGCTTCCCCTGGTCGTTTCGGCTTTCTGGTGGATGGCGGCGCCGACCCGGGAAGGCCGCGCTGTGATGGACCGGATCGCCGGCTTCCAGCGCTATCTGTCGGTCACCGAGGAGAACCGGCTGGAGGTCCTCCACCCGCCCGAAAAGACCCCGGAACTGTTCGAGCGCTTCCTTCCCTACGCGATCGCGCTCGGCGTCGAGAATCGCTGGGCGGAACGGTTCGCCGACGTGCTCGCCCGCGCCGCGCAGACGCCCGGGCAGAATCAGGGCATGGCCTGGTATGTCGGCAGCCAAAACGCCTGGACCAATCCCGGCCGCTTCGCCTCGACGGTCGGCGCCGCGCTGGCGACCAGCGTCGCCTCAGCCGCGACCGCACCGGGATCGAGCAGCGGATCGGGCGGCGGCGGCTTTTCTGGCGGCGGCGGCGGCGGGGGTGGCGGCGGCGGCTGGTAGCGGCGGCCCGCGCCCGCTATTGGAGCGCGCATGAAGGCCACGATCTACCACAACCGCAATTGCGGAACCTCGCGCAAGACGCTCGAAATCCTCGAAAATGAGGGCGCGGACGTCACCATCGTCGACTATCTGAAAGCGCCGCCGTCGAAGGCGGAGCTTGCCCGGCTTTACGCCCGCGCCGGCATCGGCCCGCGCCAGGGCCTTCGCGCCAAGGAGGACGCCGCCAAGGCGCTGATCGAGCGCAGCGCCGGCGACGACGAGATCCTCGACGCGATGGTCGCCGATCCGATCCTGATCGAGCGTCCGCTGGTCGAAACGGATAAAGGCGCGCGCCTGTGTCGACCACAGGACAAGGTGCGCGAAATCCTGTAAGGGCGGCCGGCAAGGAGGCGCCATGCGCTCGATCGCCGTCTACAGCCTGAAGGGAGGCGTCGGAAAAACCACTCTCGCGGTGAGCCTGGCCTGGGCGGCGGCGATGCGATCGGCGCGGCGGACCCTGCTCTGGGATCTCGACGCCCAGTCGGCGGCCAGCTTCCTTCTCGGGGCGACGGCGCACAAGGGCGAAGCGCAGGCAGTGTTCGCCAAGGATCTCGATCCCGGCAAGCTGATCCGGCCGACCGCGATCGACCGGCTCGACCTGCTCCCCGCCGACGCAAGCCTGCGCGGGCTCGACCGTTTCCTGTACGGACTCGGCAAGGGGAAAAGGCTCCTGAAGCTGATCGAGGATGCCGGCCGCGATTACGACCGGGTCGTCCTCGATGCGCCGCCCGGTCTTACCGAAACCAGCGAGCAGGTGCTGCGCGCAGCCGATCTGATCATCGTCCCGGTCATCCCCTCACCCTTGTCGCAGCGGGCGCTCGACGAGGTCGTCCAATTTCTCGACCGCCAGAAGGGCCGGAGGGGGCCGATCCTGCCGGTCTTCAACATGGTCGACCGGCGCCGCTCGCTCCACCGCGCGGCGCTGGAGGCCAATCCCGGCTGGCCGGTCATCCCGATGGCGAGTGCGTTCGAGCGGATGAGCACCGAGCCGGGCGGCGTCGCAAGGCTTCCCCAGGGCTCGCCGGCGGCGACCGCCCTGTTCGCGCTGTGGACGGGCATCGAGAAGAAGCTGGCGCGAAAGACCGTCTGACGCCTGGCCGCCAGACTTCAATCGACCGGCCATTGATAGATTCCGCGGCTCCGGCCCGGATCGGTCTTCAGTGAATAGACGGGCATCTCGCCGCCGACGCGGACATCGGGCGGGAAGTCGATCGCGTCGCGATGGAGCGTTCCCCGATAGGTCTGCCCGTCCACAGGCGATGTGTACGCGTAGGTGACGGCCAGCCGTTCGATCACGGAGGCGCGGGCCGAGGGCGCTTGCCGCCGGGCCTGGTCGCACGGCATCTCACCGCTTCGCGGCCGTTCGCTGCTTTGCCCCGGCAGCGGGTCGCGCGGCGCTTCCCATTCCAGCAGGCAGCTTCTGGCCACGGTCAGGACGCGAGCGCTGACCCTGTTGTAGCGGGTCCGGTCGAGATAATCCCAACCGATGAACAGGCCGAGGCCGATGACGAACAGCAAGACGATGCAGCCGCAGCCGAGCAGATTGTCCGTCGCCGCCTGGCGAAACCCTCGCGGCGCGGGCGGCAGCGGTTCGGTTGGCGTCTCCTCCTCCATGGCTGTGGACGTAGCATGAAAAAAGCGGTTGGTCAGACCGCGCCGGGATCGTCAGGCCAGCTGATCAAGCCCTGACGATAACGGAAATCGATAATGAATTTGACGTTATTCGATAATGTAATTATCGTTTATCGATATGCCGAGTCGTTGGAGACGCAGAACTGATGACCAAATCCTATTCCGCCGCGCTGCCGATCGCTTTCGTCGTCCTGCGTATCCTGATCGTCCTGAACTGGCTGTTCGGCGCCGCGATCCTGGTGCTGCTGGTCTTCATGCCCAACGAGCAGTGGATCATGAGCTCGTTCAAGCTCGCGCCTTCGCCCGACGCGACCCGGCTGGTCTGGGGCCTGCGCGCCGTCGCGACGATCGGCCTCGTCACCATTCCGATCAACCATTTCATCCTCAGGCGGCTGCTGGCGATGGTCGAGACGGTCCGCGCCGGCGACCCGTTCGTCGCCGCGAACGCCAAGCGCCTGCAGGGGATCGCCTGGTCCTTGCTCGCGCTGCAACTGCTCGGCCTCGTCGTCCTTGCCATCGCCAGGGCGATCTGGTCGCCGGCCCATCCCGTCGATCTCGACACCGGCTTCTCGGTCAACGGCTGGCTGGCGGTGCTCCTTACCTTCATCCTCGCCCGCGTCTTCGCCGAAGGCGCGCGGATGCGGGAAGACCTCGAAGGGACGGTGTGACATGGCGATCGCCGTCAAGCTCGACGACCTGCTCCATGCGCGCCGGATGACCCTGACCGAGCTCGCGGAGCGGGTCGACATCACTATCGTGAACCTTTCGATCCTGAAGACCGGCAAGGCCCGCGCGATCCGTTTCTCGACGCTCGAAGCGATCTGCGCCGCTCTGTCCTGCCAGCCCGGCGACATCCTCGAGTTCGTGCCCGACTCCGGCGCGGCCGAACAGCCGCGCGCTGCCTGATAAGGAGACTCGACATGGCTTCGACCGCGATTTCCGCCTCCTCCCTTGCCGAGTACGGCGGCGCCGGCGAGGTGTCGCTCTTCCGTCTCTACGTCCTTCGCTCCGCCTATTTGCTGCTGGTGGTCGGGCTCGGGGCGATGATCGTGCCCGATATCGTCAGCCACCGGCTGATCGATCGCGGAGTCATCGCCAGCCTGCTGGGCGGCGTCTGGCTGCTGGCCTTCATCGGCCTGCGCCACCCGCTGCAGATGCTGCCGCTGCTGCTGTTCGAATTCGGCTGGAAGGCGATCTGGATGGTCGCCTACGGGCTGCCGCAATGGTCGGCGGGCCGGTTTCCGCCAACCTTTGCCGAGGACTTCTTCAACATCGGCTTCGGCGTCGTCCTGATGCCGCTCGTCATCCCCTGGCCCTATGTCTGGCGCCATTACGTGACCCAGCCGGGCGCGCGGTGGCGCTGATGAACGACTGGATTCACCAGGGCGTCATCGGGATCCACATCGGCGGCGGGCTGGTCGCTCTGGCGTCCGGCGCCGCGGCTGTCTCGGCGCGCAAGGGCGGCCCGGTGCACGCCTTCGCCGGCACATGGTTCTTTGCGGCGATGCTGGTCCTCGGCGTCACCGCCTCGATCCTGGAGCCGTTCCGGTCGCCGATGGGCGGGATCCTGGTCTGCTATTTCGTCGTCACCTCCTGGGTCGCCGCGAGGCGCCGGGATGGGCCGACCGGCAGGTTCGAGATCCTTGCCTGCGCGGCCGCGCTCGGGACGGCCGGGCTCATGGCATGGGGCGCCTTCGCCGGAGACGCGACGACTCCCGCCGGCCGCGGCCCGGTCTTCGCCCTCGCCGGGATATGCCTGCTCGCCGGCCTGCTCGACCTCAATGCGATCCTGCGCGCGAGGCTCTCGGCCGCCCAGAGGATCGCGCGTCACCTGTGGCGGATGTGCTTCGCCTTCTTCATCGCGACCGGATCCTTCTTCCTCGGCCAGCAGGACGTCCTGCCCCGGGCGGTACGCGGGTCGCCGATCCTCTTCGTCCTCGCCTTCGCGCCTTTCGCGATCATGTTCTTCTGGCTGTTGCGGGTGCGGTTCGGCAAAGGATTTCGCGCCATGCTCGAAGGGCTCGGCAAAAGGCCCAGCGCCGTTCTGCCGGGCCTCGGCCATCCCGAACCCCCGCTCGTCGAAAGTGCCGCCGAATCGCAGCGGTCGTTTCCTCCCTTTCCGGATATTGCGTCGCGGCCTAGGATCGGGCGCGGAAATGGGGGGACGAATGAAGAAGATCCTGCTGCCGGCGCTGATCGCCGCCGTCTATCTTGCGGGCCTGGCGGCACCGGCCGCCGGCTCGGCGCAGATGGTCACCGCCCATGATCCGCAAAGGGTTCGCGCCCTGCTAGACCGCTGGGGCTACCACCCGGGCGAGATTACGACCAACGGCGAGACGCCGTCTTTCCTCATCACCATCGACGGGCTGAGCACCGGCGTCGGCTTCGGCAACTGCACGAACGGCCGCGGCTGCACCTATCTGGTGCTGGTGAATACCTACACCGATGTTTCCAATCCGCCGCTGGAATGGCTCAACGCGCTGAACCGGGACTATGACAATGTCACCGTGCTTCGCGATGCCGAAAATCTGCTGACGCTCCGTGCAAGCATCATCCTTGGCGCCGGCGGCATTCCCGAATCGCTGCTTCGCGAGGTCCTGAGCGAGTGGGTCGCGGCGAACAACGAAATCGCCGATCGCGCCGTGGCCGCCAATCTGGCGGCCCCGGCGCCGGTGGCGGCGCCGCAAACCTGATCGCCCCGGCGCTACCGCACGGTTGACCTTGCCGCCCGGCGGGTAGAGGCTGAAGTCATGAAATCCCTCGACCCGGACCTCCTGCTTCGGGCTTATTCGATCGGCGTCTTCCCGATGGCGGACAGCCGCGACGCCCAGGAACTGTACTGGGTCGAGCCGCGGCGGCGCGCGATCATCCCTCTCGACCGTTTCCACCTGTCGAAGTCGCTGCGCAAGACGCTGCGGTCCGGCGTCTACGAGGTCACCCGCGACCGCGCCTTCGCCCGCATCGTGAGGCTCTGCGCCGATCGCGACGAAACCTGGATCAACGCCGAGATCGAGGCCGGCTATATCCGCCTGCACGAAGCCGGCCGCGCCCATTCGATCGAGGTGTGGCGCGACGGCGCTCTCGCCGGCGGCCTCTACGGAGTCCGTCTTGGCGCCGCCTTCTTCGGCGAATCGATGGTGTCGCTCGACCGCGACGCTTCCAAAGTCGCTTTGGCCTGGCTGGTGGCGCGATTGATCGTCGGCGGCTTTCGCCTGCTCGACTGCCAGTTCATGACCCCGCACCTCGCCACTCTCGGCGCGATCGAGATCGACCAGAAAGATTATCTGGCGCTGTTGGCGTCGGCGCTGGGCGGCGGCGCGGCCGGGGCCGCGGGCTCGGCAGACGGCGCGGCCGGCGTTTCGACCGGTCCGGTCGAATTCGAGGCGCTCGACCGGCTGTTCGACGGACGCGAGGCCGGCGCCGGCGTGCCACCGTCGGGGTGGGTCATCGCGCAGCTCTTGGGCCAGACGTCGTAGATCGGGTGCTCGACGGTGTTGAGCGACGGCGTTTCCTTGTAGAGCCAGCCCGAGAAGATGCGGCGGAACCGGTCGGTGCGCGGCGCGCGCACGTCGAGCTGGACGAAGGCGCCGGTCAGCTGCTGCACCTCCCACGGCGCGGTGATCTCGCAGGCGCGCAGCCGCACGATCACGTCGCCGACGCGGATCGCCTGGCCGGGCCGCAGCGTGAGGTCGCGCGACACGCCGTTGCGCTTGTTCAGGAGGCCGATCACCGCCACCCTTTGGGCCATCGGCGTCGTCCCCGGCGGCTCGCGCGTCACCGTCTGGGGGATGTCGACCGTGTCGGCCTCGACCTCGCCATTGTCCTG
>DATDAU010000071.1:0-46939 GCA_036525215.1 Allosphingosinicella sp. | reverse complement strand
GCGCTGGCGACGGCGATGGCGCGCTGCGGCTGGGGCACGGCGGCGGGGGCCGCGGGCGCCGGGGCGGGCGCCGCGCTGCCTGCCGAGGCCATGCGGACGTTGGCAGTGTCGGCCATGGGCGACGCCTGGCGGGCGTCGAAGCGGGCGAGGCTGACCTGGCCTTCGACGAACTGGCCGGAGACCGGCGCCGACAGGGCCAGGACTTCGTCGTTCCACGCCTCGAGCTGCTGGATCCGCCCGCGCGTGCCCAATTCGGTCTGCAGCGAGCGAATCTGCTGGCGGGCGGCGACGATGCGCTGGTCGAGCCCGGCGAGGCTGGCGCGCTCGGCCGCGACCTGGAGCGAGAGCATGTAGCAACCCAAGGCGGCGGCGCCGACTCCGGCGACCCATCCGACGGGTTTGAATCCATTGGCAATCATCGCGATGCTCCTTCCGGCCGACCGGGCCATGATGGTGCGTTGGTCCGGCGCGCGGCGCGAAGCGTCGCCGAACGGGCGCGCGGATTGGCTGAGGTTTCGGCTTCGCCGGCGCGAACTGGCCGGGCGACGGCTTCGAAGGTCGGCTTCGGCCCCGCCGTGGCGGCCTGCGCCGGCAGGTGGCGCGAGCCCAACGGCAGAGCGCCGCTGCGTTCCTTGAGGAAGCGTTTGACGATCCGGTCCTCGAGGCTGTGGAAGGTGACAACGGCTAGGCGGCCGCCGGGTGAAAGGCTTTGTTCGGCGGCCGCCAGCCCGCCCTCGAGCTCCTGCAATTCCTCGTTCACATAGATCCGGATCGCCTGGAAAGTCCGGGTCGCCGGGTCCTTCTTCATGCCGGGATGGTGACCCAGCGCCTTGCGGACGATGTCAGCGAGCTGGCCGGTGCGGGTGATCGGCCGCGCGGCGACGATCGCCCGCGCCACCCGGCGCGACTTCGGCTCCTCGCCATAATGGAAGAGGACGTCGGCGATCTCGCCTTCGTCGGCACGGTTGAGGAAATCGGCGGCGCTGGTCCCTTCCCGGCCCATCCGCATGTCGAGCGGGCCGTCGCTCTGGAAGGAGAAGCCGCGCTCGGCCTGGTCGAGCTGCATCGAGGAGACGCCGATGTCGAGGGTGACGCCGTCGACGGCGTCGACCCCATGGTCGGAAAGCGCCTGACGCATCCGGGAAAAACGCTCCGGCACAAGCGTCAGGCGCCCCCCGCTCGAAGCCGCCAGCGCTTCGCCATACTGGATCGCCTCGGGATCGCGATCGAAAGCGAAGACGCGGGCCGCCCCTTTTTCGAGGATGGCCTTGCTGTAGCCGCCCGCGCCGAAGGTGCCGTCGACATGGGTCTCGCCGGGGGCAATGGCGAGCGCCTGGACGACCTCTTCGAGGAGGACGGGGACATGGGGAGAGCCGGCTTGAACCGGGCTGGACGCGGGGGTCATGACGCGAGCCCCCGTTCCTCGAGCCGGTAGGCGGCGAGCTCCATCAGACCCGCATCGCCGCTCTTCAGCGCGACGTGCGGATTCCAGATTTCGAAGGTGCCGCCGACACCGATGAACAGCGCCAGGTCCTCGATCCCACCCTTGCGGCGCATCATCGGGGGCAGGATGATGCGACCGCTGGGATCGTAGGGAACTTCCTCGGTGATGCCGAAGGTGCGGCGGGCCCGGGCAAAATGGGCCCGGGGATCGTCATTTTCCTCGTTGAGCCGGCGCCGCTCGTTCTCACCGAACAGGAAGCGGGCGTAGTTGCGGTCATAGCCGCTGATGCAGGAATCGGCCTCATGGCCGGCGAGGATGATCACCTTGGCGTCGGACCGACGCTCGATCACCGAGCGGATGAAGGCGGGCACGGACAGGCGCCCCTTGGCGTCCACCGCGTTGAGCGCGTTCCCGTTGAAGAGATGCTCGAGCTCCACCGTTTGCCTGTCCCTTTGCGCAGGCTTCCCCGTTCGCGGACGCGCACCTTCACGCGTCCGCGTTCTTGGCGGATGAACAGGAAATGCCCCTTAATTACCCGCCGGTGGATAACAGCAAGGGCTGGCCTTTGGAAGGGGATTCGATGCCTTTTTTGGGGATTTCATGCCCGAAAGGCGGAATCGGCTGGTTTATTCTTGCTATGTTCTCAATTTTGTTCCGCTTTGGTTCCGATATGCGTGTCTGTGGATAAGTAAGTGGGTGGCGCGAGCGAGCCGACTCGCCGGGCACCGACTCACTGGCTGGGCTGCTGGCCCGCGGCCGCTGGCGGCGGCGCGGCGGCGGCGTTGGCATCGACATTGCCGGGGGCGACTCCCAGCTCGGCCAGGGGCTCGGCGGGCTGGGCGGGCTGCGGCTGGACCGAGGCCGCCGCGTGCGGACCGGCCTTTTGCTGCTCGATGAGATTGGGCGTAATTCGAGTCTCGTCCTGGCTGCTGCCGGTGAAGATCGCGGCCAGCAACACCGCCAGGAAGACGAAGCCGAGGCCGGTCAATCCGATCCGAACCCGCTGCATTTTACGCTCTCTTTCCTCCGTGGCGACGATCGGTCCCCTCGGATTAAACCCTCGCCCGAATTAATCAAATCACCCGCCTTTGTCGAACGCGGACGGCGGTTCGTCGAAAATCCACACCCTCTTGCTAATGATTCGCACTTGACGTCATATGCTTCGCTCGCGAAGGGAGACGCCATGTACAAACACCCGCTCCTCGCCGCCGCGGCAACCGCGGCCCTCCTCGCCCTCGGCGCCTGCAACCAAGAGCCCGAGCAAGTCAAACAATACGACCCGCAGGCCGAAGCGCTGGCCAAGGCCGCGCCGGTGCAGCTGCCGCCGGCGATCACCGACAACCGGATGTTCCGCTGCAGCGACAACAGCCTGTTCTATGTCGATTACTACAACAACAACACGGCCACGATCCGCACCAGCCAGGACGGCCCGACAACCCAGCTCGCCCAGACCGGCGGCACCGGCCCCTATGCTGGCAGCGGCCAGTCGGTCAGCGCCAACGCCGCCCGCGCCACCATCAACGGCAAGTCCTGCCACACCTGATCGCGACACCAGCCACGGCAATCCAGGGCCGGTCCGGATCGTCCGGGCCGGCCTTTTTCATGGGCCCGGCCGCTCTTTTCGCGTGGTGGGTGGCAAGGAACCGCATAGCCCGCTAAGCGCGCGGCCATGCCTGAGATCACGCAAGAGATCGTCGCCGAGCACGGCTTCACGCCCGAGGAATATGCGCGCGTGCTCCACGCCATGGGTCGGGAGCCGAACCTCACCGAGCTCGGCATCTTCTCGGTGATGTGGTCGGAGCATTGCAGCTACAAAAGCTCGCGCCTCCATCTGAAGAAGCTGCCGACCACCGCCCCCTGGGTGATTTGCGGCCCCGGCGAGAATGCCGGGGTGATCGACATCGGCGACGGACAGGCCGCCATCTTCAAGATGGAGAGCCACAACCACCCGAGCTACATCGAGCCCTATCAGGGCGCGGCGACCGGGGTCGGCGGCATCCTGCGCGACGTCTTCACCATGGGTGCGCGGCCGGTCGCCAACCTCAATGCGCTCCGCTTCGGCCGGCCCGATCATCCGAAGATGCGCCACCTGATCGCCGGCGTGGTCGCCGGGATCGGCGGCTACGGCAATTGCGTCGGCGTGCCGACGGTGGGCGGCGAGGTGAATTTTCACCCCGCCTATGACGGCAACATCCTGGTCAACGCGATGACCGTCGGCGTCGCCGAGCAGGACAGGATCTTCTATTCGGCCGCGTCCGGGGTCGGCAATCCGATCGTCTATGTCGGCTCCAAGACCGGCCGCGACGGCATCCACGGCGCGACCATGGCTTCGGCCGACTTCTCCGAGGACAGCGAGGAGAAGCGCCCCACCGTCCAGGTCGGCGATCCCTTCACCGAGAAACTGCTGATCGAGGCATGCCTCGAGCTGATGGCTTCGGACGCGATCGTCGCCATCCAGGACATGGGCGCGGCCGGCCTGACTTCGTCCTCGGTCGAGATGGCGTCCAAGGGCGGCGTCGGCATCGAGCTCGACATGAACGCCGTCCCCTGCCGCGAAGAGGGGATGACCCCCTATGAGATGATGCTGTCGGAATCGCAGGAGCGGATGCTGATGGTGCTGAAGCCCGGCCGCGAGGCCGAAGCCGAGGCGATCTTCCGAAAATGGGAGCTGGACTTCGCGGTGATCGGCACGGTCACCGATACCGGCCACATGGTCCTCAAGCATGACGGCGCGGTCGCGGCCGACATCCCGCTGGCGCCGCTTGCCGACGACGCACCGCTCTACGATCGGCCGTGGGTGAAGACCGAGGCCCCCGCCCCGCTGGCCGACATCCCCGAATGCGGCGACGTCGCCGCCGATCTGCTGAAATTGATGGCCTCGCCCGACATCGCCTCGCGGGCCTGGATCTGGCGCCAGTACGACCAGAAGGTCGGCGCCGACACGGTCCAGGCGCCGGGAGGCGACGCTGCTCTGGTCCGCGTCCATGGCAGCGACAAGGCGCTCGCCATCACCACCGACTGCACGCCACGCTATTGCAAGGCCGACCCCTATGAAGGCGGCAAGCAGGCGATCGCCGAAGCCTGGCGCAACCTCTGCGCGGTCGGCGCCCGGCCGCTCGCCGCCACCGACTGCATGAATTTCGGCAATCCCCAGCGGCCCGAGATCATGGGTCAGTTCGTCGGCTGCATCACCGGCATGGCCGAGGCCTGCCGCGAGCTCGACTTCCCGATCGTGAGCGGCAACGTCTCGCTCTACAACGAGACCAAGAACGAGGACGGCGCCGGCACCGCCATATTGCCCACCCCGGCGATCGGCGGAGTCGGCCTGATCCAGGACTGGAAGAAGGCGGTCGGCATCGGCTTCCTGGAGGCCGGGGACGTCATCGTCGCGATCGGCGACCGCCACGGCCACCTCGGTCAGTCGCTGTGGCTGCGCGAGCTGCACGGCCGCGAGGACGGCCCGCCGCCGCCGGTCGACCTGCTCGCCGAGCGGGCGGCGGGCGAGTTCGTCCGCGCCGCCATCGCCGGCGGCGCGATCACCGCATGCCACGACGTCTCCGACGGCGGCCTCGCCGTCGCGATCGCGGAAATGGCGCTGGCCAGCGGGATCGGCGCGCTGATCAACGGCCCCGCCCATTTCGGCCATTCCGGCTATTTCGCCGAGGACCAGGGCGTCTATGTCGCCACCGTCGCCGACGATTGCCTGCTGACCTTCCTGAAGCGCGCACACGCCGCCGGCGTCGAGGTCGAAGCGATCGGCCGGACCAAGGGCAGCCGCTTGATCTTCGAGCTGCCCGACGGCGACAATACCGTCTCGCTCGCCGATCTGAGGGCTGCGCACGGGGGCTTTTTCCCGCGATTGATGGGTGATAGCATCGCCGCTCCATAGCCCCGGGCTCGGGCCATCTCGGAGGGAGAAGACCCATGCCCAGAGGATTATTGCGCCCCATCCTCCTCGCCACGGTCGTTTGCGGCACGCTCGACATATTGGCGGCCGTCCTGCTCAGCACGATCTTCGGGCGCGGCCCGATGGCGATGCTGCGCGGCGTTGCCTCGGGCCCGTTTCCCGGCGCGAGCCAATGGGGCAATGGCGGCTCGGTCCTGGGGCTCATCGTCCACTTCACCCTGATGGCGATCATGGCGACCGTCTACATGGTGGCGGCGGGCCGCTATCCGGGGCTTCGGGCCAAGCCGATCCAGTGGGGCGTGATCTACGGCCTCGTCACCTATGTGGTCATGAACCTCCTCGTCGTGCCGCTGCGCTTCGGCAACTTCCCGCCGAGCCCGCGCGCAATCGCGACCCAGCTCTTCTGCCACATCGTCCTGGTCGGCATCCCGATGGCGCTGATCGCCGCGCGCCATCTCGGGCGGAGGTCCGCCTTCGCGTGAGGCCGGGGGACTGACGTGTCTGGATACTCAGGGACGCCGCTGGCGACCAAGCTGTCGCTGAAGCCGGGCCAGCGGGCCTGGTTCGATGCGATGCCGCAAAGCGTGGAAGCCGAAATCGGCGAGACCGGCGTCGAGCGGCTCGCCGCTCCCGCGCCGGGGATCGACGCGGCCCACATCTTCGTTACCGAGCGCGCCGATCTGGAAACGAAGGTCGCCGCCTTGCTTCCCCTGCTCGCCCCGGCCGGATTCCTCTGGGTATCCTGGCCGAAGAAGGCGTCGAAGGTCGAGACCGACATCAATGAGGATGTGATCCGCGACGTCGCCCTCCCCACCGGCCTGGTCGACGTCAAGGTCTGCGCGGTCGACGAGACTTGGTCGGGGCTGAAGCTGATGATCCGGCGGGAACGGCGAATAGCTATTGCGAACAAGTCGCATTAGCGCTATCTCATATCCATGGTTGTGTGCATCTGTAACGCTCTCAAGGAAACCGACGTCCGCAAGGCGGCGCGCGAAGGGGCGTCCTGCCCGAGCAGCGCCTATGCCAGCCTGGGGCGCAAGCCGCGCTGCGGACAATGCTTCTCATTCGCGCGCGAAATCATCGCCGCGGAACTTGCGACTGCCTGACGTTCGCATCTAATTTTCCGCAGTTTTCCGCCATTTTTTGATGTCTTTCCCGGCCCGGGAGGCGTAGAAGCGCGCCCATAAAAGGAGGCCGCGATGAAGGGCGACGATCAGGTAATCCAGCACCTCAACGAGACGCTCAAGAACGAGCTGACCGCGATCAACCAATATTGGCTCCACTACCGGATGCTCGCCAATTGGGGCGTGAAGCGGCTCGCCGATTATGAGCGGCACGAATCGATCGACGAGATGAAGCATGCCGACCGGCTGTCCGACCGAATCCTGTTCCTCGAGGGCCTGCCCAATTTCCAGATGCTCGGGCGGCTGAGGATCGGCGAGACCGTCGAGGAGATCCTGCGCGCCGATCTCGACCTCGAGCGCGAGGCGGTCGAGCAATTGCGCGGCGCCATCGTCCATTGCGAGACCGTCCGCGATTTCGTCAGCCGCGAATTGTTCGAATCCATCCTTACCAGCGAGGAGGAGCATATCGACTTCCTCGAAACCCAGTTCGAACTGATCGAGCGGATGGGCTTGCAGAACTATATCCAACTGCAGTCGAAGCCGGCGGAGGAATAGGCTCGGAGGTGCGCCAGCCCCAGCCCGTCATTCCAGCGAAAGCTGGAATCTCACTTCCTAAATCGGGAGGTCGTCCCATAGATCCCGCCATTCGGGATTCGCAGTCTCGATCAGTTCTATCTTCCAGGCGCGTTTCCAAGTCTTGAGGAGTTTCTCGCGACGGATCGCATCGTAGATCTCCTCGTGATGCTCGGCGAGCGCGAGGCGCTTCAGCTTATATTTCTTGCAGAAGGCCGAACCCTTGCCCTCTCGATGTTGCGAGACCCGTGCGGCGAGATCGGCGGTCACGCCGATGTAGAGGACGCCACGGACGTGGTTGGTCATGATGTACGTCCACCCGCCACGCATGTTCGCAGGCTAGCAGAGGTTTAGTGAGATTCCAGCTTTCGCTGGAATGACGGGTAAGGCGGTTGGAAGCCGCGAAGCTGGAGACTTCCACCCACTAGCGGTTGAACGCGCCTCCATATCGGTTAACACTCCCCGGACCGTCCGGGAGGGGGAACCCGATGAGCGCGATCACCGAAGCCGACCGGGGCGAGCGCATCGCCACGCTGGACATCATCCGCGGGGTCGCGGTGATGGGAATATTCGGCGTCAACGTCATCGCCTTCGCCATGCCCTTCCAGGCCTATTTCAACCCGTCGGCCTACGGCATGGAGAGCAGCCGCGACCTCGTATTGTGGTTCGCCACCTTCGTCCTGATCGACGGCAAGATGCGCGGGCTCTTCTCGCTGCTGTTCGGCGCCTCGATGCTGCTGGTGATCCAGCGCGCCGAGGCGGGCGGGCGTTCGCCCGCCGCCGTCCATTACAACCGGATGGTCTGGCTGCTCGTCCTCGGCGCGGTCCATTATTATTTGATCTGGTTCGGCGACATCCTGACGCTCTACGCCCTGGTCGGCATGGTCGCCTTCTTCTTCCGTCAGATGCGGGTGCGCGCGCTGGTCCTGTGGGGCATCGGCTTCCTGCTGATCGACTTTGCCATGGTCGGCACGATTTCCTGGCAGTTCTTCGCCGCCGAGGCGGCGGCGCGCGCGCCCGGCGCCTCAGCCGACGCGCTCGCCCGCTGGCAGAGCATGGCGGGCGAATTCTCGCCGCCGACCGCGGCGCGAGTGGCCGAGGATCTCGCCCTCTACCGCGGCCCCTGGACCGGCATTGTCCATCACCAGGTGACGGAAGGGCTGACCGGTCCGCTCTTCCAACTCGGTTTCGGCTCGATCGAGACGCTGGGCTACATGCTGCTCGGCATGGCCGGGCTGAAGAGCGGCTTCCTGCGCGGCGTGTGGCATGACGGGCGCTACAAAAGGATCGCCTTGTCGACGCTGGGCGTCTCGATCCCCGCTTATGCGATCCTGGCCTGGATCAACTGGCGGTCGGGCTTCGACGCCGCGGTCTTCTTCTGCGTCTTCATGGCCGCCTCCGCCCCCTTCCGGCTGGCGATGATGTGCGGCTATGCCGCGCTGATCATCCTGTTGAGCCGGCACGGCGGCTGGCTGGTCCAGCGCATCGCCGCCGCCGGCCGCGCCGCCTTCACCAACTATCTCGGCGCCAGCATCGTCGCCGGGCTGGTCTTCTACGGCTACGGCCTCGGCCTCTATGGCAGCCTGGGGCGGCTCGAAGCCTGGGCGCTGGCGCCAATCATGTGGCTGCTGATGCTGCTCTGGTCCAAGCCCTGGCTCGACCGCTACCTTTACGGCCCGTTCGAATGGCTGTGGCGCAGTCTCGCCCGCCGCCGGTTGCAGCCGATGCGACGCCTGCCCGCCCTGGCCGAGCTTCCCGCATGAACCAGCCGGCCGGGGGCGGGACCCGCATCGCCACGCTGGACATCGTCCGCGGTGTCGCCGTCATGGGCATATTGGCGATGAACGTCCTCGGCTTCGGCCTGCCCGGCGCCGCTTATGTGAACCCGATGGCCTATGGCGCCGAAGGACCCGCCGACATCATCTCCTGGACGGTCAGCTTCATCTTCATCGACGGCAAGATGCGCGGCCTCTTCTCCTTCCTGTTCGGGGCCAGCACGCTGCTGGTCGTCGAGCGGGCCGAGGCCGCGGGCCGCTCGCCGATCTTCACCCATTACAGCCGGATGTTCTGGCTGCTGCTGTTCG
Source organism: Allosphingosinicella sp. (assembly GCA_036525215.1). Lineage (GTDB taxonomy): Bacteria > Pseudomonadota > Alphaproteobacteria > Sphingomonadales > Sphingomonadaceae > Allosphingosinicella. The sequence continues at coordinate 37,807 of DATDAU010000071.1, read as the reverse complement.
GCCTGATGCATTTCTACCTGGTCTGGTGGGGCGACATCTTGTCGCTTTACGCGCCGATCGGCATGATCGCCTTCCTGTTCCGGCGCTGGGCCGCGCGGCCTTTGATCGCGATCGCCATCGGCTTCCTGCTTCTCCAGCTGCTATTCTTCTCGCAATTCGCCTACGGACTGATCGAAGGCGCGCGGGCGGCCGCGGCGCCCGGCGCCGGCGCCGAGGCGATCCAGGCCTGGGTGGACATGCAGAACGGGCTCGGCCCCTATTCGCCGGCCGATCTCCAGAACGAGCTCGCGCTCTATCGCGGCCCGTGGCTCGGCATCTTCCACCACCAGATCACCGACGAATTGTGGGATCCGCTGTCCGGCCTCTACCTGTTCGGCTGCGAGACGCTGGCCTACATGCTGCTCGGCATGGCCGCCCTCAAATCGGGCTTCCTCGCCGGCGCCTGGTCGGACCGAGCCTATGTTCGCGCCATGGCGATCGGCTTCGGCGTCGGCATTCCAGCTTATTCGATCCTCGCCTGGCTGACCCTCAAGGACCATTTCGCGGTGGACACTTTGGTCGCCGCCACCATCGCGGCCGCAGTGCCGTTCCGGCCGGGCATGATCGTCGCCACCGCCGCCCTGATCATACTCCTCACCCGCCGCGGCGGTCCGCTGGTCGACCGCATCGCCGCCGCCGGCCGCGCCGCCTTCACCAACTATCTCGTCACCAGCCTGGCGATGACGACCCTGTTCTACGGCTTCGGTTTCGGCCTGTTCGGCCATCTGAGCCGGGTCGAGCTGTGGATCCCGGTGGTGGCGATGTGGGCGCTGATGCTGCTCTGGTCCAAGCCCTGGCTAGCCCGCTTCCGCTACGGGCCGTTCGAATGGCTGTGGCGGAGCCTGTCGCGGTTCCAGCTGCAGAAGATGCGGAAGTAGTGGAGCCGGGAGGAAGGACCCGACGCGGCCCCTCCCCTACAACCTTCCGAATTCCTGGTTGCTGGGCTTCTTTCCGAAGCCGTCGCCGCTGCCGCGGCGGGAGACGAGGGGGTTGGTTTCCTCCTCGAGCATGTCCATCGTCTGGCAGTAGAGCGGCCGCAATTTGGCGACCTCGGGCAGGATGTGATCGGGAAACTGGCGGGATTCGACCGCGCGGCGGCCGGCCTGCTCGATCGACTCGGCGAGCGCGGCGACGGGCTGGGCCCCGAACTGGCGGGCTTCAGCCTTCAGCGTGTGCGCGGGAAGGACCAGGCCGGTGGCGTCGCGGCGGTGCATGGCGTCCTCGATCTTGGCCACCGCTTTCTCGCCATCCTCCCGGAAATAGCCGAGAATCCGCACGAAGTTCGCGCCGAGCTCCGTGCGCATCCGCGAGAATGTCGACCAGTCGACCAGTTCTTCCAACGCCAATCCCCTTTTGGGCCAGTCCCTATCTTAGGCTCGCCGGGTAAACAGGGTGTTGACGACGATTGCGGAACATCGCGCGGACGGCCCTCGCGAGATCAGCTCTTGGCGCCCTCGCCGAAGGGATTGCGGGAGGCGCGGGCCTGGAGGCGGACGGGGACGGCGCCGAAATCCATCTCCTTGCGCAGCGAATTGGTGAGGTAGCGCATGTAGCTGTCGGGCAATTGGTCGACCCTGGTGCCGAACAGGACGAAGCTGGGCGGCCTTGTGTTCACCTGGGTGATGTAGCGCAGCTTTATCCTCTTGCCGCCGGGTGCGGGCGGCGGATTCTTCTCCACCGCATCCTCGAACCAGCGGTTGAGCATGCCGGTCGAGACCCGTTTCGACCAGCTCTCGCGAATCTCGAAGGCGGCGGCGAGCAGCTGGTCGATGCCCTTGCCGGTCTTGCCCGAAACGGTGAGCACGGGGATCCCGCGGGCCTGGCTCAGCCCCTCTTCGAGCGCCGCCTTGATGCCGTTGAAGAGGCTCGAGGCATTCTCGGCGACGTCCCATTTGCTGATCGCGACGATCAGCGCCCGTCCCTCCTGGAGGACATGATCGGCGATGCGCAGATCCTGCGCCTCCAGCCCGCGCGTTCCGTCGAGGAGCAGCACCACCACTTCGGCGAAATCGACCGCGCGGCGGGCGTCGGCGACCGACAGTTTCTCGAGCTTGTCGTCGACCTTGGATTTCTTGCGCATACCGGCGGTGTCGATCAGCCGGACCGGCCGCGTCTCGCCGTCCGGGGCTTTCCACAGCCAGTCCACCGCGATCGAATCGCGGGTGATTCCGGCCTCGGGGCCAGTGATCAGCCTTTCCTCGCTGAGGATGCGGTTGATCAGGGTCGACTTGCCGGCATTGGGGCGTCCGACGATGGCGAGCTTCAGCGTCGGATTCTCATCTTCCGCTTCCTCCTCGCCCTCGTCGCGTTCGACGTGCGGCCGCAGATGCTCGAACAGGTCGACCACCCCTTCGGCATGTTCGGCGCTCATCGGGATCGGCTCGCCAAGCCCCAGCGACCAGGCCTCCATGATGCCGGCTTCGGCGGCCCGACCTTCGGCCTTGTTGGCGGCGAGAATGATCGGCGTCTTTTCGGTGCGCAGCCAGCGGGCGATTTCCTCGTCGAGCGGGGTGAGGCCGGCGCGGGCGTCGATCAGGAACAGGGCGGCGTCGGCCTCGCGCACCGCGGCGATGGTTTGGGCGCGCATCCGCCCGGGCAGACTCTCGGGATCCTCGTCCTCATAGCCGGCGGTGTCGATCACCCGGAACTCGAGCCCGAGCAGGGTGGCCTCACCCTCGCGCCGGTCGCGGGTGACGCCGGGCCGGTCGTCGACGAGCGCCAGCTTCCGCCCGACGAGGCGGTTGAACAGGGTCGACTTGCCGACATTGGGACGTCCGACAATTGCAACGGTAGGTAATTTGGCCATAAGCCGGCTGCCCTGCCCCCTATGGGGCGCAGGGTCAACCGGCGCGGCCTTAGCGGAAGGCTACCAGGCGGCCCACGTCGTCGAGGACCAGCAGGGTGTTGTTCGACACCACCGGCGGCAGCGAGATCGCCCGGCCGTGGTCGATGGTCTGCTGGACGCTGCCGTCGACCGGCGAGACGAAGACGATCTGCCCTTCCGAACTGACCAGGACCAAGCGGTTGCCGGCGAGGACCGGGCCACGCCAGAAGATGGGGCCGCTGCGCTTGCGCGGATTGTGGTAGCGCGCGAGCTGCGAGATCCAGCGGATCCGGCCGGACGAGCGGGCGACGGCGAGCAACTGCGCCTTGTCGGTGACGACGAACACCCAGTCGCCGACCACCCAGGGGGTGGAGATGCCGGCGATGTTGAGCTCCCAGGCGCGCTGGCCGGTGATCAGCTCGACGGCGACCATGCGCCCGCCCTGGCCGATCGCGAAGACGCGGCCATTGTCGATCACCGGATCGGCGTCGATGTCGGAAAGCGTGCCGACGGTGGTGCTGATGCCCGTCCGCGCCAGCGCGTCCTGCCACACGGTCTGGCCGTTCTCGTAGCGATAGGCTGTGAGCTCGCCCGACGAATAGCCGGCGACGATCGTGCTTTGCGAGAAGGCCGGGGCGGCGCTGCCGAACACGCCGGCGAGCTCGGGCGAGCCTGCCTCGTTCCAGCGGGGAGCGCCATTGGAGGCGTCGAGCGCGAAGAGCTGGCTGTCCTGGCTGAGCACGTACACGGTGTCGTTGGCGACGGTCGGCGCGCCGCGCAGCGGCCCACCCGGCTTCACCATCCAGACCTGGGCGCCGGTGGCGGCGTCGAGCGCCGCCGCGTCGCCAGCGCCGTTGGTGGCGTAGACGCGGCCATTGTCGAAGCTGACACCGCCGCCGAACAGGGCGTCCTCGGGGCTGGTTTCGCTGCGAATCTGGTGATCCCAGATCATTGCGCCGGTTTCGATGCTGAAGGCGCGGACATGGGCCATGGTGTCGATCGTATAGATGCGGCCGTCGGCGACGACCGGCTCGGCGACCAGCCGGGTGCGGTTCGAGTTGCCGGCGCCGATGGAGACGCTCCACGCCTGGGTCGGCGTCGGCCCGAGCGCGACATGGCCGATCGACTTGGACGGATTGCCGCCGGGCTGGGCCCAGTCGGTATTGGCCGCTGGCGCCGGGACGGTGACCGGCGTATCGGCGAGCAGCGGATCGACCTCGACGTCGGCATTGGCGGCGAGGACCGGAATCCGCGTGCCGACGGTCGGTGTCGTGGCGCCGCGACGGCCGCCCAATATGCCGCAGCCGGACAGGAGCGAGAGCGCGGTCAGAGCGAGGACGAAACGCTTCATTGGGTATTCCCTAATTGGCCGGCGCGGCCGGAGCGGCCGGGGCGGTCGGAGCAGGTTGCGGCTGGGCGCCGCCGGCGGCGGGCACGATGCTGCTGGTATCGATACCTAGAGACCCGGCCATCTGAACGGCGCGTGCACGAATGGCGCCGGGCACATGCTCGTCGCGGGCGATCGCGGCGAAGACCGGACCGGCGAGATCGGGCCGGCGCATCTTCAAATGGGCGGAACCGACCAGCTCGCCGGCGGTGCCGAGCCAGGGGCTGCCGGCGCGGGCGAGCGGGGCGAGGCGCTGGATCACCGCGCGTGGCGGCAGCGTGTCGAACTCGAGCGCGGTCTGGCGGATCAGGGCGGCCTGGCGATAGGTTTCGTCCAGCTCCTCGTCCTGCGCGATCGTACGCAGGGTGGCGATGGCGGCCGGGGTGTTGCCCGCCGCGGTCTCGGTATTGGCGCGGGTGAAGAGGGCGGCGGCACGATAGCCGGGGATGCGGCTTTGCGCGAGCTCGGCGACCTTGGGCGCGGCCGCGGCGCGGTTGCCGGCCTCGATGCTGGACAGGGCCTCGATCAGCTTCTCGCCCTCGGCGCCGACCGCGGCGGCGCGCTGCGCCTGCCACCAGATGCCGCCGGCGATCGCGCCGAGCAGCAGGACGATTCCGCCAAGCACCCACCAGCCGTAGCGCGTGAAGAAACGCGAGACTCGCTCCCTGCGAAGCTCCTCGTCGACTTCCCTTAAGAATGTCTCGCCGTCATTCGGGCTGAGCGCCAATTTTATCTCCATCTTGGGGACCGCCGGGGCCACCCTTCAACAACATTCCTGGCTTGCTGATGCGTGGCAAGCCCGCGCCCCGGAACAGGATCGACGTTCCTTAGCCACGCCTCGCGCGAAACGGAAGGGCCTCACTTCCTGGCGCGGTAGATCTGCTCCTCGGTCGGGAAGGCGCGGCTCTTGACGTCCTCGGCATAGGCCGCGGCGGCGGCGCCGATCTCGCCGGCGAGGTCGCCGAAGCGCTTGACGAAGCGCGGCGTGCGCTCGAACATCCCCATCATGTCCTCAGTGACTAGGATCTGGCCGTCGCACGCGGCCGAGGCGCCGATGCCGATCGTCGGGCAGGCGACCCGGCGGGTCGCCTCGGCGGCGATCTCCTCCATCACCCCTTCGAGGACGAGAGCGAAACAGCCCGCCGCGGACACCGCCTCGGCATCGGCCAGCACCTTCTTCGCCTCGGCGTCGTCGCGGCCGCGGGCGCGATAGCCGCCCAGCGCGTTCACCGCCTGCGGAGTGAGGCCGACATGGCCGATCACCGGTATCCCGCGCTTGCACAGGAAGGCGACCGTCTCCGCCATCGCCTCGCCGCCTTCCAGCTTCACCGCCGCGCAGCCGGTTTCCTTGAGGATGCGGGCGGCATTGCGGAAGGCCTGCTCGGGGCTTTCCTCATAGGAGCCGAAGGGCATGTCGACCGCGACCAGAGCGTGCCACGAGCCGCGCACCACAGCGGCGCCGTGCGCGCACATCATCTCGAGGCTGACCGGGATGGTCGAGGGCAGGCCGTAGATCACCTGACCGAGGCTGTCGCCGACCAGCAGGAAGTCGCAATGGGGATCGAGCAACTGCGCCATCCGCATCGTGTAGGCGGTCAAGGAAACGATCGGCTCGCCGCCCTTGCGGGCCATAATCGCCGGCACGGTCAGCCGCTTCATCGGCGCGGGGCTGGGCGTGGCGCGGCTGGTCGCCGTGTCGATCGTGTAGGTGGACATGGACCCGGTTTAGCCGATTGTTGCGGCGCGGCAAAGCTGACGCGTCAGCCCCCTACTTCACGATCACCAGCCTGGCCTTGCCTTCGCGCCTGGTGACGGCGGTGGTGACGTCGCCGCCGGCCCGCTTGAGGGTGAGATCGAGCCGCGATCCGGCGACGCGAACGTCGGTGAGGGTGAGATCGTCGAGGAAGGCGGGAAGATCGGGATTGGTCAGCCGCACGCGCTCGCCCTCGTGGCTGAGGTCGAGCCCGGTCACCGCCGCGATCAGCGCGAACGGCGCCGCCGCCGCCCAAGCCTGGGGCGTACAGGCCACCGGATAGGAAGTCGGGCCGCGCTTGCGGGGCCGGGAAAAGCCGCAGAACAATTCGGGCAGGCGCCGGAACTCGTCGTAGAAGGCGGCGTCGACCAGGCCCTCGAAAATCCTGAGCGCCTCGGCCTGGTGGCCGTAGCGCCCGAATCCGAGCGCGATCAGGGCATTGTCGTGCGGCCAGACCGAGCCGTTATGATAGGACATCGGATTGTAGCGCGCCTCGCCGGCGGCGATGGTGCGCACGCCCCAGCCGCTGAAGAAGCGATCCGAGGTCAGCAACCGCGCCAGCCGCGCCGCCCGCTCGGGGCTGGAGATGCCGGCGAACAAGGCATGGCCGGCATTGGACGAGAGCACCCGGCACGGCTGTTTGGCGCCGTCGAGCGCCAGCGCGTAGCAGCCGAGATCGTCGAGCCAGAAACGGTCCTCGAAGCGCTGGCGCATCGCTTCGGCTTCACGCTCCAGGGTGGCGGCGAGATCCGCATCGCCCAGCGCCCGTGCCATCCGCGCCGCGCCGGCCTTGGCGGCGAAGACATAGGCCTGGACTTCGCACAGGGCGATCGGGCCTTCGGCCGCGGCGCCGTCGGCGTGGAAGATCGAATCGAAGCTGTCCTTCCAGCCCTGGTTGACCAGGCCGATTTCGGTCTTGCGCTGATATTCGACGAAGCCGTCGCCGTCGACGTCGCCGGACGTGTCGACCCAGGCGAGCGCCGCACGGATGTTGGGCCAGATAGCGCGGATCGTCTCGAGGTCGCCGGAACGATCGAGGTAGAGACCGGCGAGCATGACGAAGAGCGGCGTCGAATCGATGCTCCCGTAATAACGGCGGAACGGGACCTCGCCGAGGCGGGCCATTTCGCCGCCGCGCATTTCGTGGAGGATCTTGCCGGGCTCGGCGTCGGCCGACGGATCGGTCTCGGTCGCCTGGGTCGCCGCCAGCGTCTGCAGCACGCCCCGGGCGATCTCCGGCGCCGACCACAGCAATTCCATCGCCGTGATCAGGCCGTCGCGGCCGAAGATCGTGCTGTACCAGGGAATGCCGGCATAGGGATAAAGGCCGTATTCGGTGTCGGTCAGCAGCATGTCGATGTCCGACGTCGCCCTGTCGATCACCGTGTTGAACAGATCGTTCGAGCTGGTGACGCCGCACCTTTCCTTGACCCGGCCGCTGCGGATTCGGCGCGCGCTCCGATAGGCGGAGAAGAGGTGGGGCGGCTCCTCCCCCGGTCCGTCCATCGTGCAGACAATCTTCATCGCCACGCTCAACTGGTCGGAGGCGTCGAGATCCATGTCCCATCGCGCCGAACGCTCGGTGAGCCGGACCGGCGCCGGATCGAAATGGACGGTCGTGCAGCGGACGATGTCGTCGAGACCGATATAAGTGAAACGCGCGGTCCGTTCGTCGATCACCTCCGCCGCCAGCGTGCCGCGCCGCGGCCGCCGGTCGCCGCGCACTTCGAACAGATCGGCGAAATCGGCATCGAATTCGATTTCGAGCGCAAGCTCCTCGCCCACCGGAGCGAAGCGCCTGAGCCGGATCCGCTCGTAACAGGTGGTGCCGCAGAGGAACTTGGTGCGCGAGGCGTGGATCGAATCGCGCTGCAGCCAGACCTTGCCCTCCGAATCGTGGAAATCGGGATTTGCGAGATCGACCACCAGAGCGGCATTGTCGTCGAGCAGGACCGAGCCGAGCAAGAGCGGCGTCATGCCGCCGATACGGATCGACAGGCCGGAGAGGAAGCGGGTGTCCTGATGATAGAGGCCGTCCGGCCCGTCCTCGCCGCCGTGGCAGTCGCCCTGCTTGTCGAACACCCCGAACAGATCGTCATGCTTGAGCGTGCGCAGCGTCCGGTCGACGAGCGATTTGGTCGCCTCGATATGATAGCTTTCAGGGACCTCGTGCGATTCATGCCCGGCCCAGTCGGCCTTGGGGGTGAGTTCGTTCATTCAGGATCCTGGTTCAGGAGACCACGCTCAGCCTCTTTCCAAACAGCGCCGGCCGGCCGGCGCCGAGCAGGTCCTCATAGAGCCGAACATAGTCGCGCGCCATGCGATCGGCGGTGAAGCGGGCCTCGAAGGCTCCGCGAACCGAGGACCGGTCCATCGCCGAAGTCGCCGCCACTGCCGCCACCGCGGCGTCAATGTCGTCGACCAGGAAGCCGCTGCGGCCGTGGTCGATCACTTCGCTGGTCGATCCGCAGCGCCAGGCGATCACCGGCGTTCCCGCCGCCATCGCCTCGATCATCACCAGGCCGAAGGGCTCGGGCCAGTCGATCGGGAAGAGCAAAGCGCGGGCGCCGCCGAGGAAGGCCGACTTGTCGGCGTCGCCGATCTCGCCGATGAAGTCGATCAGGGGGTCGTCGAGCAAGGGCTCGATCTCGCGCCGGAAATATTCGGCATCGGCGCGGTCGACCTTCGCCGCGATCTTGAGCGGGAGCCCGGCGCGCCTGGCGATCTCGATGGCGCGGTCCGGCCGTTTTTCCGGCGAAATGCGGCCGATAAAGGCGAGATAGCCGCCCTCGCCCCGGCCGAACGAAATGAGATCGCGCGGCAGGCCGTGATGGACGGTGCCGACGAAGCGCGAATCGGCGATCGGCCGGCGCTGGTCATCGGAGATCGAAACCAGAGGCATTTCGCGGAAGGTGCGGAAGGCCGGCAGGAAATCGGCCAGGTCCTGGCGGCCGTGCAGCGTGGTCAGCGACTTGCCGGCGAGATGGCGGAAGGTGGGGAAATGGAGGAAATCGATATGGAAGTGGAGGATGTCGAATTCGTCCTCCGCTGCCAGCACCCGGTCGAGCATGGCCAGCAGGCTGGCGGTATGGTCGTTGATCCCGGCGAGCCGAAGCCCCTCCGGCGCGCATGCGACTAGCTCGGCCGACGTCTCCGAATCGCCGCTGGCGAAGAGGGTCACGTCGTGACCCTGGTCGATAAGGGCCTCGGTCAGCCACCAGATGACACGTTCGGTGCCGCCATAGAGTTTCGGGGGCACGGCCTCGGCGAGCGGGGCAATCTGGGCGATACGCAAGGCGGACTCCTTCACCGGTCACAGGCAGGGGAAAGGTTTTCCCGGCCCCGGCGAAGGGAGAACGAATGCGCGCGCCGGGAGGTTCCTGCGCGCGCCAGTCTCAGACCCTAACTGTAGAAGATGTGGGCGCCGATGCGGGTGTTGCGGGCGAGGCGACGGCCCCAGGACGGCGACACGTAATCGGCGTGGTACCAGAGCACGTCGGTCGGCAGCAGCCGATGGTCGCCGGCCTCGGCGATGCGGGCGATGGCGACGGCCTTGCGCCAGGCGTCGGACGAGCGGTCGGCGCGGGGAATGACGCCGCGGCGGACGAAGGAGAACTGCGCGGCTTGGCGAACGACGCCGCAAAAGGAGGTTGGATAGCGGCCGGACGCGGAGCGATTGATCACCACTTCGGCGACCGCGAGCTGGCCCTGGAGGGTTTCGCCGCGGGCCTCGAAATAGACGGCGGCGGCGAGGCAATCCTCCTCGTCGCCGTGGGGGTCGGCGCCGGCGAGAGTCTGGACCTGGACTTCGAGGGAAACGGGCGGCCGCGGCAGCTCGGCGACGGCGTGGGCAGCGGTCTCGATGCCCGCGGAGGGGGTGGCAGGCACGGCGGACGCGTCGGCAGCGGGGGCCGGGACCGCCGCATCGTCGTTGAGGCCGAGATCGCTGACGCCGGCGGCGGCGGTCTCGTGCGCGACATAGGAGATGTGGGCCACGGGCGCGTCGCCCTGCCAGGCCTGAAGGGGGCTACCCCACACCGCCGAGGCGGCGAAGGCGAGAACGCCTGCGGCATAAGCCGCGGCGCGAATCGGTCGGATCATGTAATTCTTGCTTCAATGCGGTGGGCCGTCCCCCCGGGTCCGCGCCTTTGGGCGCCCCCGAATTCCTGCCGCACCGACTTGCACCGGCCGCCGGCCCAAATAGGCTCTGGCGGCACCCGCTCTCAAATCAGTGACCGCGACCTGAGGGACACCGGTTACCAAATCAAGCGAATTGCTGCGGTGCAGCGATGAATGGGGCGGGCGACGGGACGAGTCGCGGAACTCGGGGTTAATCCCGATTGATTCTATTGCTGCGGCGCAGCGGACGAAGCCACGCGGGACGCGTTGGACGCAAGCCGGACCAAGGCGCTCGACACCCAGCCGGCAGCGCACGGGCCCTGATAGTCGCGCCGCTCGGGCACCGGCGCGGAAACGCCGCAGCGGGCGCTGGCCTGGCCGCCTTCGTCATAGACGATTCCGAACCAGGCCTCGTCCTGGCTTCGCGAGCAGATGAAGAAATGGGCGTCCCCCGCGAGCGCGTCGATCCGCGCCGCTGCTTCATAAGGCGCTGCCCGTACCGGCACCGGGGCGGAGCCGGCGGCGCGGCGGCGAATGGTGCCGGCGGCGTTGCAGGCGTCGAAGCTCGGCCCGCCTGAGCCGATCACTACCGGGGTCACCGTCTCGCCGAGCAGGGAAGGGTCGGACGTCGGGCGGACATAAGGCGGCGTGGTCGATCCCTCGGCCGTGCGGTTGATCGTGGCGGGCTCGCCGCAGCCGGCGAGCGCGAATAGGAAAAGCATAAAGGCCCGGGCTTTCATGGCAGCTGATTTAATCCTAGCATTCGAGCATTGGAACCCGCCGCATGTTGGAGCACACATGGCCAGATGGCTGATGAAATCGGAACCGCACGTCTACAGCTGGGACGATCTGGTCCGCGACGGCGGCACCGAATGGGACGGCGTGCGCAACAATGCCGCGCGGTTGCACCTGCGCGCGATGAAGGCCGGCGACGAGGCCTTCTTCTACCATAGCGGCGAGGACCGTTCCTTGGTCGGGATCATGAAGATCGCCCGCGAAGGCCGGCCCGACGGCGAGGACGGGACGTGGGTCTCAGTACGGGTCGAGCCGGTGAAACCAATGGAGTCGCCGGTGACCCTCAAGGCCATCAAGGCCGAGCCGAAGCTCGCGAAGATGGAGGTGATCCGCCAGTCGCGCCTCTCGGTCGCGCCGGTGCGGGACGAGGAATGGGCGCTGGTGCTGAAGATGGGCGGGACCAAGTGACGCCGAGGGCGATCGTGGCCGCGGCCCTGCTGGCGCTGGCCGGCGCGGGCACGGCGCAATCGCCCGCCCGCCTGCTGACGCCGGACGGCTACGGGCCGGTCCGCATCGGCATGACCCGCGCCCAGGTTTCGGCGGCGCTGCACAGCCCGCTCGAGGGCGAGCCGATCGAGGACGAGGAATCCTGCATCGAGCTCACCGCCACCCGCGGCCATCCCAATCTCGCCTTCATGTTCCAGGCCGGGCGCCTCACGCGGATATCGCTGGCCGGCGCCGGTCCGATCCGCACCGAGCGCGGCATCGGCATCGGTTCCACCGCTGCCGAGGTCCGCCGCGCCTACGGGCCCCGGATTGAGGCCGAGGTCCACGAATATCTCGGAGCGCCCGGGGAATATCTGACCTGGTGGGCGCGGCCGAACCGGCGCGGCATCCGGTTCGAGACCGACAACAACCGCCGCGTCGACGTCATCCATGCCGGCGACGGCAGCGTCCGTTTCATCGAAGGCTGCCTTTAGGGCGGGTTCAGCGGAAGACTTCGCTCATCGAGGCCCGAACCTCCTCGTCGCGATCCCGCGGATCCGGACCGTGGCTGTTCTCGCCCGGCGTGCCGGGCGTCAGCATCATGATCAGGTAGAAGATCCAGCCGACCAGCGGGATCATGGTCAGGAGATACATCCAGCCGCTTTTGTCATGGTCGTGCAGGCGCCGAACCGATGCGGAAAGATAGGGGACGATGCCAACAAAAAACCCGCCATAGGCAAGGACGGGCACCGCAATTTCGGACGCCTGAAAGGCGAAATGCGGAAAAACGACAACGAACGCGCCGAGGAATGCTCCCATCACCGCCATGGCGCCGAAATAGGCGGCCACGAGCTGGACCAGGAAGAACCAATATTCGAGCCGTGTCGCACGGCCGCGAAACGAGAATGCCCGCCGCCAGGGCCGGGTAATGAAGTTGGACATGATTTCCCCCCGGCGAGAGGATTGCCGGGGCAAGAGCATCATTCCAATGGGAAAATCTCGATCGACGCGCGCGGCCGGGCTTTGTCTACGCCGCCTCCGCCTTGCGCGAGGCGCGCTTGCGCTCGTGGGGATCGAGGTAGCGCTTGCGGATGCGGATCACCTTGGGAGTGACTTCGACCAGCTCGTCGTCCTGGATATAGGCGATCGCCTGCTCCAGCGTCATCCGCCTGGGCGGGGTGAGGCGGATGCCTTCTTCCTTGGGGCCTGAGGCGCGGAAGTTGGTGAGCTGCCGCGATTTCAGCGGGTTGACCTCGAGGTCCTGCGGCTTGGCGTTCTCGCCGATGATCATGCCCTCGTAGAGCTTGTCGCCCGGCGAGATGAACAGGATGCCGCGCTCCTCGATCATGTTGAGCGCGTAGGCGACCGCCTCGCCATTCTCCATCGAGATCAGGACGCCGTTCTGTCGGCCCTGGATCGGACCCTTATAGGGGCCGTATTTCTCGAACAGGCGGTTCATGATGCCGGTGCCGCGGGTGTCGGAGAGGAACTCGCCATGATAGCCGATCAGGCCGCGCGACGGTGCCGAGAAGGTCAGCCTGGTCTTGCCGCCGCCGGACGGGCGCATGTCGAGCAACTCGCCCTTCCGCTGCGCCATCTTCTCGACGACCGTGCCGCTATGTTCGTCGTCGACGTCGATGACGCAGGTCTCGTAAGGCTCCTCGCGGCCGTTCGGGCCGTCGCGGAAGAGGACGCGCGGACGGCTGATCGAAAGCTCGAAGCCTTCGCGCCGCATCGTCTCGATCAGCACGCCGAGCTGGAGCTCGCCGCGGCCGGCCACTTCGAACGCGTCCTTTTCGGCGCTTTCGGTGAGGCGGATGGCGACATTGCCCTCGGCCTCGCGCTCGAGCCGGTCGCGGATGACACGGCTCTGCACCTTGTCGCCGTCGCGGCCGGCATAGGGGCTGTCGTTGACCGCGAAGCTCATCGCCAGGGTCGGCGGATCGATCTTCTGGGCGTGGAGCGGCTCGACTACGGACGGCTCGACGATCGAGTTGGAGACGGTCGCCCTGGTGAGGCCGGCAATGGCGACGATGTCGCCCGCATTGGCCTCCTCGACTGCGACGCGCTCGAGGCCGCGGAACGCCATGATCTTGGTGGCGCGGCCTTCCTCGACGACCTTGCCCTCGTCGTCGAGCGACTTGATCGGCATGTTGACGGTGAGCTTGCCACTGGAGATGCGCCCGGTGAGCACCCGGCCGACGAAATTGTCGCGGTCGAGCAGGGTGACGAGCATCTTGAACGGGCCGTCGGGATCGCAGTCCGGCGCCGGGATGTGGGAAACGATCGTCTCGAACATCGGCGAAAGGTCACCCGACCGGACGTCGTCGGTCAGCCCGGCATAGCCATTGCGGCCGCTGGCGTAGAGGGTCGGGAAATCGAGCTGCTCGTCGCTCGCGTCGAGGCTGAGGAACAGCTCGAACACTTCGTCGAGCACCTCGGCCGGGCGCGCGTCGGGGCGGTCGATCTTGTTGACGACGACGATCGGCTTGAGGCCCAGCGCGAGCGCCTTGCCGGTGACGAACTTGGTCTGTGGCATCGGCCCCTCGGCGGCGTCGACCAGCAGGATGACGCCGTCGACCATCGACAGGATGCGCTCGACCTCGGCGCCGAAATCGGCGTGGCCGGGCGTGTCGACGATGTTGATATGGGTGGTGGTGCCGTCATGCTCCCATTCGACCGAGGTGCATTTGGCAAGAATGGTGATGCCCCGCTCTTTCTCGAGGTCGTTCGAATCCATCGCACGCTCTTCCACGCGCTGGTTGTCGCGGAAGGTGCCGGATTGCCGGAACAGCTGGTCGACAAGGGTCGTCTTGCCGTGATCGACGTGGGCGATGATCGCCACGTTACGGAGGCTCATGGTCTCTAAACTCTTTCGGGTAGGAATGTGCCGCGCCTATACGCATCATATTGCGGCGCAACAAGGGCAGCGGCGCGGCACGGCCGCCCTGCAGCGAACAAACATCCGGCGCTAGCGCGTCACCCGCTCCAGTATCTCCACCCCGCGGGCCAGCGCCCTTCGTTCGCTTTCGGCGAGCTTGCCCAGGCGGGCGATGAGGGCGCGGACGCGGCGTTCGCGGCCGGCGTTGAGGAGACCGATGCCGTCCGCGGTCGCCTCGATGCGGACGCTGCGCCGGTCGCCCGGCGCGGTGACGCGGGTCACCAGATTCTTCTCGACCAGAGCGTCGACGATCCGCGACATGGTCGGCGGGCGGACCTGCTCGGCCGTCGCCAGCTCGGCCAGCGACATCGGGCCGCCGTAGACGATGACCGACAGAGCGGAGAGGCGCGGGGCCGAAAGGCCGCTGCCGTCATCCTCGCGCCTCAGGGTGCGCAGCAGCCGGATCGATGCGGTGTGAAGCCGCGCGGCGGTGTCCATGGTTTCCCACTCGCTCATCGATTTACACCTTTAATTAGCTATGCTAATGATTACCGCACTCGAACTATTATCATGAACGGGAGGCTCGATCCATGTCCATAAGCCCCTCTCATCTGGCCCAGATCGGGATGCCGGTGCGCGACCTCGCCCGCGCCAAGCGCTTCTACGGCGAGTCGCTGGGCCTGACCCATTTGTTCGACGCGCCGCCCGGCCTCGCTTTCTTCCAGTGCGGCGAGACCCGGCTGATGCTGAGCGAAACCGAAGGGCGGGACGAGATGGCCCCGGTGATTCTCTATTACTTGGTTCCCGACGCGAGGGCCGCGCAGGCCGCGCTCGCCGCCGCGGGTGCCGAATTCGCTGCCGAGGCGCGCTGCATCGCCCGGGTCGGCGACAAGGACGTGTGGCTCGCCGTCACCGATGACGGCGAAGGCAATCATGTCGGCCTGATGAGCGAGCAAGCGGCGGGCTGAGCGCGCTGCAGCGCTGCAATATTGCGCGGGCGCTCGCGCGGGATTAGCGCGGGGAGGCCACAGGAGTCCTCCCTCATGATCGACCGCCGAACGTTCCTCGCTTCCACCACTGCCCTTGCCGCCGTCACGCTTGCCGATGCCGCCTTCCCCGCTTTCGCCCAGCCGGCCGAAGCCGGCGCGCGCGATCCCGCGCTCGACGCGATTCTGACCGGCTGGTTCAACGAGGATATGCGCGACAATCCCGGCTTCGCGACCTCGCTCGGCCTCGACACCGGGCCGCTCGCGGCGCTGCGCGGCGAGCTCGGCGACGCTTCGCAGGCTAAGGCGGAGGCCGACCGCGCCAAGTCGGTGCAGCGCAAGCGCGAGCTCGCGGCGTTCGGCCGCGCCGGGCTCAGCGCGCCCGGCCAGCTCAACTACGACATCACCGAATTTCGCGGCGAGGTCGGAACGATGGGCTCACGATTCCACTACGGCAATGCCGGCGGCCGCCCTGCGCCCTATGTCGTCAGCCAGCTGGGCGGCGCCTATTACCAGGTGCCGGATTTCCTCGACACCCAGCATCCGGTGCGGACCGCCGAGGACGCGGATTATTATCTGTCGCGGCTGCAGCAATTCGCGCGCAATCTCGACCAGGAAAGCGAGCGGATCCGCCACGACGCCTCGCTGGGCGTGGCGCCGCCCGATTTCGTGCTCGACAAGGCGATCGGCAATCTCGAGCGGCTTCGCCGCATGCCGGTGGAGGAGACCAGCCTGGTCCGGTCGCTGGCGCGGCGGGCGCGCGAGCCGAATTTGACGGGCGACCATGCGGCGCGCGCCGCCGCGCTCGTCTCGGGCCCGATCGCCGCCGCGCTCGACCGGCAGATCGCGGCGCTGAGGGCGCTGCGGCCGACCGCCTCCCACGACGGCGGCGTCTGGCGGCTGCCCGACGGCGAGGCTTATTATGCCTGGGGCCTGCGCTCCAACACGACGACGACGATGGGCGGCGACGAGATTCACCGGATCGGGCTCCAGCAGGTCGCTGAGATCCAGGCCCAGCTCGAGCCGCTGCTCCGCGCCGCCGGCTACAGCCAGGGCACGGTCGGCGCGCGGATGAACGCGATGAACGTCGATCCGCGCAATCTCTATCCCAATGACGATGCGGGCCGGGCGGCCCTGCTCGCGGATCTGAACGGATTCGTCGCGGACATGACGCCCCGCCTGCCTCGGATGTTCAACACCATTCCGCGCGCCCGGCTCCAGATCAACCGGGTTCCGCCGACGATCGAGGCCGGCGCGCCCGGCGGCTATTATCAGGGGGCGCCGCTCGATAATTCGCGGCCGGGCATCTATTACATCAACCTCAAGGACACCGCCGAATGGCCGAAGAACGGCCTGAAGACGCTGACATGGCACGAGGGCATTCCCGGCCACCATTTCCAGATCTCGATCGCCCGCGAGGCCGGCTCGCTGCCGCTCTACCGCCGCGTCGGCGGCTTTTCCGCTTATTCCGAGGGCTGGGCGCTCTATGCCGAGCGGGTGGCGGACGAGCTCGGCGTCTATGCCGAGGATCTGCCGGGGCGGATCGGCTATCTCCAGTCCTATCTGTTCCGCGCCGTGCGGCTGGTGGTCGACAGCGGCCTCCACCACAAGCGCTGGAGCCGCGAGCAGGCGATCCGCTACATGATCGATAATGCCGCCGAGCCGGAAGGATCGGCGAGCCGCGAGATCGAGCGCTATTGCGTGTGGCCGGGCCAGGCCTGCGCCTACAAGGTCGGCCAGACCGTGATCTCGGGCCTGCGCGACGAAGCCGAGCGGGGGATGGTCGGCCGCTTCGACATCAAGGCGTTCCACGACCATCTGCTACTCGGCGGCGCGATGCCGCTGACCGTGCTGCAGCGCCGCGTGCGCGAATGGATGGCCGCCTAGCGACAGGCTCTAGTCGAGGTCGGGCTCGCCCCAGCGTTCCTGGACCTCGCCGGTATCCATGCCGGGATCGACCGGCGGCAGATCGACCCAGACGAACCGGCCGCGGGCGGTGGCGCCGAGGTCGACGCGCGCGCCGCGTTCGGCCCAGACGCCTATCAGGGCCTCGTCGGACCGGCGCCCGAGACTGGGGCGGACGATCTCGACCAATGCCATGCGGCCATCGGGACCGATCAGGCCGCGCAGCCGCGCCGGCGGCGATCCGCGCGGCGCGCCGCCGAGATCGGCGTCCGGCATGTCGAAGGCGAAGTGCCAGTTGAGCGCGCGGGCAATGTGGTCGGCGTCGCCCGCGATCAGCGGCACCGTCGGCGGCCGGCCGATAGCGGCGAGCAGCCGGGCCCGTTCGGCCGCAACCACCGACGGGTCGTGCACGCCGGCGGCGAAGACGATGCGAAGCGCCTCGGCGCGCGCCACCGGAGTAGAGGCCGCGCCGGCGGCGAGGCGGGCAATCCGGATCAGCTCGGCGAACAGATCGTCGCGCACCCCGGGCGGCGTGCCCGCCAGCCACAGATGGAGGCGCGCGGCACGGGGATAGTCCACGGGCAGGTGAGCGCCGTCAGTGAGCAATTGGCTGGCGCGCAGACCGCTCTCGCTGCGTTCGAGCAACGCCACGGCGGTGGCCGGATCGTAGGTCGGCAGTTCGCGGTTCAGCAGGGCCTCGCCAAGCCGCTCGCGGGCGCGGCGGGTGGCGGTCCGCTCGTTGCCCGTTTGCGCCTGAAGCAGGCGGATGGTTTCGGGCCGAGCCAGGAAGGCCGCCCTCGCTTCCTCCGGCCAGCGCGGCATCGGCGGCGCCCGTTCGGTGAACAGCCACAGCATCCGGCCGTAGCGGTCGGCCAGCGCCGAATCGGGCGCCATTCCCCGCCCCTCTTCCGCGATCCGCCAGCCGAGTTCGAGCAACGCCAGATCGACGTCGGCGCGCTCGGGCATGCCGATCCGGCGGCGAATCTCCGCGGCCCCGGCCTCGCGTACGCCGGGACAGGCGGCGGGATCGACCTGGATCATGCCTTCGAGCAGGTGCAGCAGCTCGCGGTGAGGATCGGGGACATGATGGCCGGTGGGCCGAAGCGCGCGATCCGGGCAGCCATTGGTGGCGCGCTGCAGCGCCGACACGTCCTCCCAGACCAGCGAATCGGGGTTGAAGGCGGCGGCGGGGGCGGCGAGCAGCGACAGGAGCATCAAAAGGCGCATGACCGTTCCTTTTCCGAAACGAGATTGGAGCGGCCCGGCTGAGCGGTGGATGAACATGGCGGCATTGCGCCCATGCGGCCCGGCGATTACCCCGGCGCGATCAGGGAGGAAGTCCGATGCTCGCCCGCCGCTGGTTCCTGGTCCTTCTCGCCCTATTCCTGGTGGCTCCGGCTTCGGCCCAGCAAGGCGAGGCGATCCTGCTTCGGCCTGCGCGGGTCTTCGACGGCGTCGATCCGGCACCGCACGAGGGCTGGCAGGTGCTGGTCCGCGGCGAGCGGATCGAGGCGGTCGGGCCGAACCTGACGGCGCCGCCGGGCGCACGGGTGATCGACCTGCCCGGCGCGACGTTGATGCCAGGCCTGATCGAGGGCCATTCGCATCTCTTCCTCCACCCCTATAACGAGACCAGCTGGGACGATCAGGTGCTGCGCGAGCCGCTGGCGCTGCGCACTGCCCGCGCCGTCGCGGCCGCGCGGACCATGTTGATGGCGGGCTTCACCACCGTCCGCGACCTCGGCACCGAGGGGGCGGGCTATGCCGATGTCGGGCTGCGCGATGCGATCGCCCAGGGAATCGTGCCGGGGCCGCGCATGCTGGTGGCGACGCGCGCTTTGGTCGCGACCGGCGCCTATGGCCCCAAGCTCGGCGATCCGGCGTTCGCCGCTCTGGGCGCCGAGGAGGCGGACGGTCCGAACCTGCTCGCCGCCGTCCGCCGCCAGATCGGCGGCGGCGCCGACGTGGTGAAATTCTACGCCGATTATGGCTGGCGTCCCGGCGAGCCGTCGCGGCCGACCTTTACCCTCGAGGAGCTGCGCGGCGCGATCGAGGTCGCGCATGCCGCCGGCCGCACCGTCTCCGTCCATGCCTCGACCGTCGAAGGGATGCGGCGCGCGGTCCTGGCCGGCGCCGACACGATCGAGCACGGCAATCAGGGCAATGAGGAGATCTTCCGGCTGATGCGCGCCCGCGGCACCGGCTATTGCCCGACACTCGCCGCCAGCGATGCGGTCGCGCACTACGCCGGCTGGAACGGCGCCGCGCCCGAGCCCGAATCGATCCGCGCCAAGCGCGCCAGTTTCGCCGCCGCTCTGGCCGTGGGGGTGACGATGTGCATGGGCGGCGACGTCGGCGTCTATCCGCACGGCGACAATGCGCGCGAGATGGAGCTGATGGCCGCCTGGGGCATGCGCCCCGCCGACATACTGATCGCCGCCACCTCAACCAATGCCCGGCTCTTCCGCATCGCCGACCGGCTCGGCGCGGTCCGCCCCGGCCTGATCGCCGATCTGGTCGCGGTCGACGGCGACCCCAGCCGCGACATCCACGCCGTGCGCGCCATGCGGCTGGTGATGAAAGGCGGGGCAATCGTGCGCGAGGCGGGGCGTTGAAGCCGGTCAAGAACGGCAGCTTCGCAGCGCGCCTCGGCTATGCCTGGGCCGGCGTGTGCATCGTGTGGAAGCGCGAGAAGAGCTTCCGCATGCATACAGGCTTCGCCTTGCTGGCGATTGCGGTCGCCGCCTTCGTCCGGGCAAGCCCGGTCTGGTGGGCGATCGTGGCCTTGTGCATCGCGATCGTCTTCGCTGCCGAGATGGTCAACGCCGCCCTCGAATATCTGATCGACCGGCTCCACCCCGAGCTCCACGAGGAGATCGGCCACGCCAAGGACGCCGCCGCCGGCGCGGTCCTCCTCGCCAGCATCGGCACCGCCTGCGTCGGCCTGCTGATGATCGCGAACTGGTATTGGGAATGGTAATCAGCGGAGCCAGAGCCGCAGGCCGAACGCGACGATCGCCAGCGCCGCCACGCTGGCCGCCCAGATCGCGACAAACCAGGCAAACTGGCGCGCACGCGGCACCCTAGTGATAGCCCTCTTCGCCGACTTTGCCGCGGAACACCCAATAGGACCAGCCGGTGTAGGCGAGGATGATCGGGACCAGGACCATTGCGCCGACCAGCATGAAGAGCTGGCTCGAATGGGGCGCCGCCGCCTGCCAGATCGTGACCCGGCCCGGGATCACGTCCGGCCAGATCGAAATGGCGAGCCCGGCCATGGTCAGCGCGAACATGGAAAGGGTGGCGATGAAGGCGAGGACATCGGCGCCGCGGCGGATGCCGTGCCAGGCGGTCAAGGCCGCGCCGCCGAACGCCAGCGGCATGATCGCAGTCAGCAGCACGCCGGGCCATTCGAACCAGCGCTCGTGATATTTGCCCTCGAGGAACGGGGTGGCGAGGCTGACCGCGCCGACCGCGAGCAGGAAGATCGGCATCAGCCAGCTGGCGAGGCGCCGGGCATATTCGTGCAGCGGCCCCTGCGTCTTCCAGATCAGGAAGGTGGCGCCTAGCGCCGCGTAGGCGACGGCCAGGCTAGTGCCGGTGAGCAGGCTGAACGGCGACAGCCATTCCCACCAGCCGCCGCCATAGGCGCGGCCGTCGACGGTGATGCCCTGGAGCAGGGCGCCGAGGGTGATGCCCTGGGCCAGAGTCGCGACCAGCGAGCCTGCGAAAAAGGCGAAATCCCAATATTTGCGATGGCCGGGATCGCGCCAGCGATATTCGAAAGCGACGCCGCGGAAGACGAGGCCGAGCAGCATCGCGATCAAGGGCGCGTAGAGCGCCGGGAGGATGATCGCATAAGCGAGCGGAAAGGCGGCGAGCAGGCCGCCGCCGCCGAGCACCAGCCAGGTTTCGTTGCCGTCCCAATAAGGCGCGATCGCGTTCATCGCCTGGTCGCGCTCCCTGCCGACCGGCAGGGCCGGGAAGAGAATGCCGATGCCGAGATCGAACCCGTCCATCACCACGTACATCGCCACCGCGAAGGCGATGATGAAGGCCCAGGTGACGGTGAGGTCCATCAGCCGCCTCGCTCGCCGCGATCGACGCCGACCGCTGCGACGATGCCGGCGCTGGGGATCGGGCCGGCCTCGCCCGCCGCCGGACCGTGGCCCATCAGCTTGAGGATGTAGAAGATGCCGGCGGCGAAGACCGCGAAATAGACGAGGACGAAGGCAGCCAGCGACGCGCCCACCGCCGGCGCGGCGATCGGCGACACGGCGTCGCGGGTTCGAAGCAGGCCGTAGATCACCCACGGCTGGCGGCCGACCTCGGTCGTCACCCAGCCGCAGATCACGGCGACGAACCCCATCGGCCCCATGACCAGGGCGAAATGGTGCAGCCAGCGCCAGTCGTGGAGCCGGCCGCGGAGGCGGGCGAGCAGGCTCCAGGCGCCCAGGAGAGCCATCAGGAAGCCGAGCCCGACCATGATCCGGAACGACCAGAACAGGATCAGCGAGGACGGCCGGTCCGCCGGCGGCAAGGCGTCGAGCCCCGGCATCGGCGCGTGGGCGTCGTGGAGGTTGAGGAGCGAGCCCATGTGCGGCACCGACACGGCATAGCGGACCCGTTCGGCCTCGTCGTCGGGCAGGCCGAACAGGTGCAAGGGCGCGCCGTCGGGATAGGGATGGAAATAACCCTCGATCGCCAGGATCTTGGGCCGCTGGTGCTCGAACGTCTTGAGCGCGTGGAGATCGCCAACGAAGATCTGCACGGGCGCGACCAAAGCGGCCATCCACATTGCCATCGAGAACATGGTGCGGACTTCGGGCGTGGCCCGGCCGCGCAGGAGGTGCCAGGCCCCGACCCCGCCGACCACCAGAGCGGTGGTGAGGTAGGCGGCGGTCACGGTGTGGACGAGCCGGTAGGGGAAGCTGGGGTTGAAGATGATGTC
This sequence comes from Allosphingosinicella sp., assembly GCA_036525215.1. Lineage (GTDB taxonomy): Bacteria > Pseudomonadota > Alphaproteobacteria > Sphingomonadales > Sphingomonadaceae > Allosphingosinicella. Next base: position 15,741 of record DATDAU010000071.1, on the reverse strand, counting down.
GAGCCAGCTTCCCGCCGGCACGAACTGGCCGGCGGCGTTGACCGCCCAGCCGGTCGGCGTCTGCATCCAGCTGTTCACCGACAGGATCCAGAAGGCGGAGATGGCGGTGCCGACCGCGACCATCAGGGTGGCGGTGAAGTGAAGGCCCTTGCCGACCTTTTCCATGCCGAACAGCATGACGCCGAGGAAACCGGCCTCGAGGAAGAAGGCGGTCAGCACCTCATAGGCCATGAGCGGCCCGATGATCGGCCCGGCCCGGTCGGAGAAGACCGACCAGTTGGTGCCGAACTGGTAGGACATGACGATGCCCGAGACGACGCCCATGGCGAAGGCGATGGCGAAGATCTTCAGCCAGTAGCGGAACAGGTTGAGATAGGTTTCGCGCCCGGTCTTCAGCCACAGCCCTTCGAGAACCGCGAGATAGGATGCGAGCCCGATCGAGAAGGCCGGGAAGATGAAATGGAACGACATGGTGAACGCGAACTGGGTCCGCGCCAGGATCAATGCGGTGTCCGCGTCAGCCACCCGAACCTCGTCCCCTCTGTCCAGCCGCCTTAGCCCAGCGGCCGGGCAAAATCACCCGCTCATGCGTGCGGATACGGAGGGTCGCGCTTGCGTTTCGTGCATGTTCGTCGCCGATTCTTCCAGATTCATCTCAGATTTGTTGTGCAGTGCAACGTAAGCGGACAGCGATCTGTGCATGCATCAATCCAATATCCTGAGTGACAGCCGGAACGCCTTGCGGCAGACTCTCGCCCTTCCGACGGGGGGAGCCGCGCATTTCATGGTGAAACTCAAGAATCACGCGCGCTGGACGGAGGCGCTGCAATCGACAGTCGCCTTGTGGCTGTTCGTCCTGCTGATTTTCCTGCCGATGATCCTGCAACGCCACCAGGGCGAATCCTGGACCGGCGTCGCGCTCGATTGCTCGACCGTGTTCGTGTCGATGGGCTTCGCCATGGTCATGTTCGCCGCGTCGAAGGCGACGATCGACATGCCGCCCCTGGTCCGCCTGCCGCTGCGCGCGGCGGCGGTTATCCTGGCGGCGGCGGTGAACACCACCTTCGATTTGATGTTCCAGGCCTGGATCGCCGAGAATGTCGCCGCCGCCTGGCATTCGCTGCCGGCGGATTTCGGCCGGGCCTATTCCTCGACGCTCAACTACGTCCTGGTCTTCGGGGTCAACATGATCCTGTTCCACGTCAACTATGCCAAACGCGCGGCCATCAGCCAGGAGCGCCAGCTGGTCGAGGCCACCCAGGCCGCGCACAACGCCCAGCTCACGGCGCTGCGCTATCAGCTGAACCCGCACTTCCTGTTCAATTCGCTGAACTCGATCTCCGCGCTCATCGTCACCGGCCGCAACAAGGACGCCGAGGCGATGACCGACAAATTGTCGAGCTTCCTGCGCTCCTCGCTCAACGCCGATCCGTCGGCGTTGATTCCGCTCGAGGAGGAGCTGGCGCTGACCGAGGAATATCTGGAGATCGAGAGCGTCCGCTTCGGCGACCGGCTCGACATCAACGTCCATTGCGCGCCCGACGCCTGCCAGGCGCTGGTGCCGAGCTTCCTGGTCCAGCCTTTGGTCGAGAACGCGGTCAAGCACGGCGTCGCCAAGTCGCGCGAGCCGCTGGCGATCGAGATCGAAGCCAGCATCGACGGCCGAGCCCTCACCATCACCGTCTCGAACGGCATCCCGGTCGAGACGACGGGCCTTTCCGACCTGCGCGGCATGATGGGGGCCGGCGTCGGCCTCGCCAACGTCCGCCGGCGGCTCGACGCGGTCTACGGCCCGCGCGCCACCTTCACCACCGAGCGGGTGGACGGCCGCTTCGTCGCGACGATCCGCGTGCCCGAGATGAAGCAGGCGAATTGACTTCAGCGCGCGGCTGACGGAAACTTGGCCCCGGAAAGGGGCTCAATCACAATGCGCGTCCTGTTGGTGGACGACGAGCAGCTCGCGCTGGATCGTCTGCGGACCTATTTTCAGGAGATCGAGGGCGTCGAGCTGGTCGGCCACGCCAGCGACGGCAATGAGGCGCTCGAGCAGATCAAGAAGCTGACCCCCGATCTCGTCATCATGGACGTGCAGATGCCGGAGCGGAACGGCCTCAGCGCCGCCGCCCATATCGACATTGACCCGCGCCCCGAATTGATCTTCGTCACCGCCCACGAACATTATGCGCCCGACGCCTTCGATGTCGACGCCGCCGATTATCTGCTGAAGCCGGTGCGGTTCGACCGGCTGCGCCAGGCGGTCGACCGCGCCCGCCGCCGCCGCGCCCAGCGCGAATCGCTGCAGCGTGCCGAGCAGCTCGCCGAGGAGATCGAGACGCTGCGCGCCAGCGGCGCCCTCCCCGGCCCGGCCGAGGACGGTTTCTGGGTGCCCGAGCGCCATGGCCAGCGCCGGGTGCCGATCGAATCGATCGACTGGATCGAGGCGGCGCGCGACTATGTGCTGCTGCACACCGACATGCGCAGCCATTTGCTGAGGATCACGATGGCGGCGCTGGAGGAGCGGCTGGCTGGAACCAAGCTGCTGCGGGTGCACCGCTCGGCCTTCGTGCGGCCGGATCGCGTGACGGAGGTGAAGAAGGTGGGCCGATCGCTGGCCCTAGTGCTGACCGACGGCGCGGAAGTCCAGGTCGGTCCGAGCTATGACGATGCGGTCAAGGACGCGCTCGGGCTCGATTAACTCGCTTGAAATGACGGAAGACCGGGGACGATGCCGGGCCTTCCTTGTCAGAAGGTCCGGACGCCGTCACCCGGCTTCCGATTGGGCCCCACTGGCTTAGGCCATGACGGGGAGAGAGGTGGTCGCGGCCACGAGCAGCAGGCTCACGAACATCGCGGCGACCCAGGTGGTCGCGCTCCTGAAATTGTCAGCGGTCATTTCTTTCTTCCTTTCCAGCGGCGGGTTGTTGTGTGCCGCTGGCGGGTCGTTAGGCGCCTGCCCCGACCGGCGCCGCAGCCATGCGACGATGGCCGCGAATGATTCGACGAGCATGCTTGCGGATCGACGAAAGCGACTCTTTCGGCGACGAAACCAACGCGCAAAGTGAATCGCGGTTCAGGTAAAGACCGACCAGCCCGTCCGTTCGACCAGGGCTTCGAGCGCGATCGCGCCGACCGCGCTGGTGCCGGCGTCGTTGAGGCCGGGCGACCAGACCGCGATGGCGCCGTGGCCGGGGGCGATGGCGAGGATGCCGCCGCCGACGCCGCTCTTGCCGGGCAGGCCGACGCGGAAGGCGAACTCGCCACTATTGTCGTAATGGCCGCACAGCATCATCACGCTGTTGATCCGCCGCGCCCGGTGCCAGGCGGTGATTTCGGCCTCGCTCTCGGGGTCGCGGCCGTCGAAGGCGAGGAACAGGCCGGCGCGGGCGAGCTGGCGGCACGACATCGCCACAGCGCATTGCCGGAAATAGGCATGGGTCACGGTTTCGACGTCGTTGGCGAGGACTCCGAAATTCTTCATGAACCAGGCGAGCGCGCGGTTGCGGGCGCCGGTCTCGGATTCGGACGCCGCCACCGTCTCGTCGACGGTCACGCCCTCGTCGCGGGCCTGGGCGCGAAGGAAGGCGAGGAGGTCGGCGATGGCGCCGTCGGCGCCGCGTTCGGCGATCAGATGGTCGGTCACCACCATCGCGCCGGGATTGATCAAGGGGTTGCGGGGAATGCCCTGCTCGTTCTCGAGCTGGACGATCGAGTTGAACGCGCTCCCCGACGGCTCGCGCCCGACCTTCTCCCACAAACGCGCGCCGACCCGGTCGAGCGCGAGGGCGAGCGTGAAAACCTTGGAAATGGACTGGATCGAAAAGGCCTCGTCGCAGTCGCCGGCCCCGTGAACCACGCCCGCGGAATCGGCGATAGCGATCCCGAACCGGCGCGGATCGACCCCGGCCAAAGCCGGGATATAGTCCGCCACCTTGCCGCTGCCCCGGTGCGGCTCGACCGCGGCGAGCACGTGGTTGAGGATGTCCTCCATCGCCAGACCCTAGCCGCCGCCGGCGCGCGATGGAACCGCGCCGGGCAATCGGAAGCTGGACGGGAGTGGATGCCCCGCGAGGATTCGAACCTCGATAGACGGAGTCAGAGTCCGTAGTCTTACCGTTAGACGACGGGGCAATCTCGGAAGGGCCGCGAGATAGGCAGGGCCGCCCGGCCTGTCAACGCCGAGTGCCGGCTTATTGCCTGCGATGACCGCTCTTTGCCCCGTCCTTGCGACAAAATCGGCGTTCATGTAGAAAGAGGGCAAGTCAGTGGGCGGCTTCGGCTTCCCGAAACGAGAAAATAAAGAGAAGTTCGTTCGATGCCGCAGCAAGCCGTCTCGGCTGAGCAAGCGCCGGCTCAAGAACCGGCCCAATCGGCTCCCCAGCCATCACCGGCACGCCGTTGGTCGCCTCGCCACACCTATGGCGCGATCGATCTCGGCACCAACAATTGCCGCCTGCTCGTCGCCCGTCCCACCGAAAACGGCTTCACCGTGGTCGACGCCTTCTCGCGCGTCGTCCGCCTTGGCGAAGGCATGGCCACCAGCGGCAAGATCGCCGAGGGCGCGATGGACCGGGCGGTGGCGGCTCTCGCGGTCTGCGCCGAGAAACTGAAACGGCGGAGGGTCAGCCTGTCGCGCTCGGTCGCGACCGAGGCCTGCCGCCGCGCCGTCAACGGCCGCCATTTCGTCGAGCGGGTGCGCCGCGAGACCGGCATCTGCCTCGAGATCATCGCGCCGGAGGAAGAAGCGCGCCTCGCCATGCTCGGCTGCCACCGGCTGCTCGAGCCCGGCGACGGGCCGGCGCTGATCTTCGATATCGGTGGCGGCTCGACCGAATTGATCCTGATCGACACCGACGAGGGCGAGCCCCGCATTCGCTGCTGGTGGAGCGCGCCCTGGGGCGTGGTGTCGCTGACCGAAAGCGAGGGCCGCGACTTCGCGTCGGTCGAGGAACGGCTCGCCGCCTATGGAAGGATGCGCGAGCGTGTCCGCCACGCCTTCCGCCATTTCACCGCCTTGCTGCCTGAGAAGAAGGACGACATCCGCCTGATGGGCACCAGCGGCACCGTCACCACTTTGGCCAGCGTCTATCTTGCACTGCCGAGCTACGACCGGCGGGCGGTGGACGGGCTCAAGATGCCGGCTGCGGCGATGCGGGGGGTCAGCGAGATGCTGTCGGGCATGGACCATGCCGAGCGCGCCACCTTCCCCTGCATCGGCCACGAACGCGCCGACCTGGTCGTCGCCGGTTGCGCGATCCTCGAAGCGATCATGGACATCTGGCCGGCCGAGACCCTTGGCGTCGCCGACCGTGGCATCCGCGAAGGCATATTGCGCTCGCTCATGGCCCGCGACGGCCATCAATTGTGAGCCGCAGCCCTACGGGCTCCAGCGGCGGCCTCAGGACCCGGGTCAAGACGGCGCGCGGGCGCAAGATCGGGTCGACCCGCTGGCTCGAGCGCCAGCTCAACGATCCCTATGTGAAGCGGGCCAAGGCCGAGGGCTATCGCTCGCGCGCCGCGTACAAGTTGATTGAACTCGACGAGAGGTTCGGGTTCCTGAAAGGCTCAAAGCGGGTCGTCGACCTGGGAATCGCGCCGGGCGGCTGGACCCAGGTGGTGCGCCAGCGCCTGCCGCAGGCAGTGATCGTCGGCATCGATCTCCTCCCCACCGATCCGATCGAGGGCGCGACCATATTGCAGATGGACTTCATGGACGATGCGGCGCCGGATCTGCTCAAGGAGGCGCTCGGCGGACCGGCCGATCTCGTCCTCTCCGACATGGCGGCCAATACCGTCGGCCACCCCCAGACAGATCATCTGCGGACCATGGGGCTGGTCGAGGCGGGGCTGCTCTTCGCCACGGAGATCCTCCAGCCCGGCGGCACCTTCGTCGCCAAGGTGCTGGCCGGCGGCGCCGATTCGGGCCTGGTCGCCGAGCTGAAGCGGCGCTTCACCAGCGTGAAGCACGCCAAGCCCCCGGCCAGCCGCAAGGGCTCGTCGGAATGGTATGTCGTGGCGCAGGGGTTCAAGAAGTAGGGACGGTGAGCGGGGACTAGGTGCGCGCCCTTGCGGCCTGGATCGCTTCCTTGAGCGCTTCGTAGCCGACCGCGCCCTGGAGCATTCGGTCGCCGACGACGAAGGTGGGGGTGCCGCTGGCGCCGATGGCGCGGGCCAGCTCGAAATTGCCCTGGAGCTCGCGACGGTAGGCGTCGGTGAATTCCGGCGCCTGGATGCCCACCGCCGAGCGGGCGGCGGCGACCGCGTCGGGGGTCGGGCGGGCGGTGGCGAAGAGCCGGTCGTGGAACTGGCGGAAGCGGCCGGCCTGGGCGGCGGCGAGGCTCGACAGGGCAGCCTGCTGGCTGTCCGGACCAAGCACCGGATATTCGCGCCACACCACCTTCAGCCGCGGATCCTCGGCGAGAAGGCGGGCGACATGGGGGTTGGAAGCGCGGCAATAGACGCAGGCATAATCGAAGAATTCGACGAGGACGACGTCGCCGTCGGCGGCGCCCGCCCAGGCATCGGCGAAGGGCCGTTCGAACGCGGCCCGGTTCTGGCGGATCACCTGCGCGGTCTCGCGGGCGCGCAGCCGCTCCATCGCCTCGGGCAGGATCTCGCCATGGGTGAGGATATAGTCGCGGACGATCGCCTCCGTCTCGCCGCGGCCGGGCTGGGCCCAGAAATGCCAGCCGGCGACGCCGCCGGCGCCGACGATGAGGCCGACCAGACCCGCGATCAGGCCCGCGCGCCATCCCCCCGTTCCTCGCTTCGGCGACTTTGCCGGATCGGCTCCTTCGTCCATCACCGGCGCCGCTGCTGCGCGGCGACGGCGCTGCGCGAAACCATGGCGATGTCCTGCGCCCTCAGCCAGTCCGGACTGTTGACCGCCAGGCCCATCAATGCCCGTTCGGCGTTGGGCAGCGCAAGCTGCGGCTGGTTGATCAGATTGTAGCGCTCGGCGGTGGCGAGCGCGGCGCGCGCCTCGTCGCCCTCGCGGTCGTAGACGATGCCGAGTTGATACCAGGCGAAGGGATTGGTGTTGTCGCGCGCGACGGCGAGGCGGAGCACCGACTTGGCTTCGCTGAAGAAGGCCGGATTGTCGGAGGCGATCAAAGCGTGGCCCAGCAGGGTGCCGATCAGGGGTTGATCGGGCGCACGAGCGACCGCCTCGCGCAGCACCGGGATCGATTCGTCGGCATGGCCGGATTCGAGCAGCACCTGGCCCTTCAGTTCGAGGAAATAGGGATCGTGCGGCGATTCGCGGAGCAAGGCGTCGACCTCGGCCGCGGCCTCATCGGGATGGCCGGTGCGGTGATAGGCATAGGCCCGAGCATAATGGGCCGGGACCGACTGGTTGCTGACCGGATAGCGCGTGAACACCTGGTTGGCGTCATCGACATAGCCGGAAAGCTTGGCGCGGACTCGCTGGAAGCGCGCCTCCAGCGCCGGATCGGTCTGGTGGTTCCAGGCGGGGTCGTTCTCGTAGCGATTCTCCAGCACCGCGATGCGCTCACCGTTCAGCGGATGGGTGCGGGCGAAGCCGTTGTCCTGCGGGATGTTCATCCGGTATTCGATGTTCAGCAGCCGCCGGAAGAAGGCGAGCGATCCCCGGCCGCTGAGCCCGGCCCGGCTGAGATAGGTGGCGCCGGCCTGGTCGGCGGAATTCTCCTGGACCCGGCTGAAAGCGAGATAAGTCCCCATTGCCGCCTGCTGCCCGGCGGCGAGGCCGGCCATGCCCGCCTCACCTGCGCCGGCGGCCATCGCTGCCAAGCCGACCAGCAGCGACAGAATCATGATTCCGGTCGCCTGGCGCGCGCCCGCCTCGGACGTGATGACATGGCCGCCCTCGATATGGCCGAGTTCGTGGGCGATCACGCCCTGCACCTCGTTGACGTTCTCGGCGGAGGTCACCAGGCCCGAATGGAGGTAGACGATCTGCCCCTGCGAGATAAAGGCGTTGATCTCCCGATCGTAGAGCAGGACGACCTGGACGTTCTCGGGCTGCAGCCCGGCCGCCACGATCAGCGGCCGGGAGATGTCGCGCAGCAAGGCCTCGGTCTCGGCGTCGCGCAGGACCTGCTGGGCCGCGGCGGGCTGGATGCCCGCCGCGAAGCTGATCGCCAGCAGCATCAGCAGCCGGGCCGCCAAACTCACGGCCCGCTGCGTCCTGGGAGAAGCGTCAGACATCAGCCTCTTCTCTGTCCCTTACGCCTGAACCCGGGATGAAAGGCTGACCTTCCAGCCTATTGCCCGAACGTCCTTTGCCACCAACCGCGGCGCGGGTTCGATTCGTCGTCGTCCTCGGCGCCGGCGGCATCGCCGGCCTCCTCGGCGGGAGCGGCCTTGGCCTTGGCGGCGGCCTTTTTCGGCGCGGCCTTGCGGCGGCGCGGCGCGGGGCCTTCGTCATTGGCCGCTTCCGGCGCGGGAGGGGCTTCGGCCTCGGGCTCGGGCGCCGGTGCAGGCGCTTCCTCGGCTACCACTTCCGCGACCGGCTCGGCCTTCTTGCGGCGGGTGCGCTTCGGCTTGGGCGCCTCCTCGGCGACAGGCTCGTCCGCGATCGGCTCGGCTTCGACCGTTTCGGGCTCGGCGGCCGGCGTCTCGACTGTCTCCGCGTCGCCCTGCTTGCGTGCGCGCGGACGGCGGCGGCCCTTCTTGGTCGGCTCGGCGCCTTCCTCGTCGGCGGTCACCGGCTCGGGAGCCGGAGCCTCTTCGTCGGCGCGCGGGGCCTCGTCGGCCTGGGCTTCACCGGCTTCGCCGCCCTCGACGCCTTCACCGCCCTCGCCTTCCGGATGATCCCGGCGGCGGCCGCCGCGACGGCCACGCCGGCGGCGGCGCTTGCGCCCGCCCTCGCCGCGCTCCTCGTCGTCGCGGCTGCGTTCACCGCCCCTTCCGCGGGCCGCACGCGGCTCGCGCGCCTCCTCGGCCTCTTCCTCTTCTTCCTCTTCGTCCTCGGCCTCGTCATAGGCCTCCTCGTCTTCCTCTTCCTCGATCAGCGAGGGAGAAGCGAGGCGCGGACGCTCGGCCGGCGGCGGGCCGAGCGATTCGACGCTCATCCGCGCGCCTTCCAGGCTCTCGTCGATCAGCACTTCGACGACGACGCCATAGGCCGCTTCCAGCTCGCCGATCTCGGCGCGCTTCTTGTTGAGCAGGTAGATCGCCGCCTCGCGTCCCGCGCGCAGCACCAGCCGCGATCCGCGGCCGCGACCGGCCTCGTCTTCGAGCATGCGCAAGGCCGACAGACCGGCCGAAGCCGCCGTCCGCATCAGGCCGGTGCCCTCGCAATGCGGGCAGGGCCGGGTCGAGGCCTCGAGTACGCCGGTGCGCAGGCGTTGGCGGCTCATTTCCATCAGACCGAAGGACGAGATGCGGCCGACCTGGATGCGGGCGCGGTCGTTCTTCAGCGCGTCCTTCATCGCCTTCTCGACCTTGCGGATATGGCCGTTCGATTCCATGTCGATGAAGTCGATCACGACCAGGCCCGCCATGTCGCGCAGCCTGAGCTGGCGGGCGATCTCGTGCGCCGCCTCGATGTTGGTCGAAAATGCGGTCTGCTCGATATTGTGCTCGCGGGTCGAGCGGCCCGAGTTGATGTCGATCGAGACCAGGGCCTCGGTCGGGTTGATGACGATATAGCCGCCCGACTTCAGCTGCACGAGCGGCTGGTACATTGCCGAAAGCTGGTCCTCGGCGCCGTAGCGCTGGAAGAGCGGCACCGGGTCGATATATTCCTTCACCCGCCGGACATGGCTGGGCATCAGCAATTTCATGAACGAGCGGGCGTCGCGATAGCCGGCCGCGCCCTCGACGATCACTTCGTCGATGTCGCGGTTGTAGATGTCGCGGATGGCGCGCTTGATCAGGTCGCTGTCCTGGTAGACCAGGGCGGGCGCCGAGCTTTTCAGCGTGTTTTCCCGGATCTCGTCCCACAGGCGGGCGAGATAATCGAAGTCGCGCTTGATCTCGACCTTGGTGCGGCTGAGACCGGCGGTGCGGACGATCAGGCCCATCACCGACGGCAGATTCAGGTCGGCCATGATCTGCTTCAGGCGCTTGCGGTCGGCGCCGTTGGAGATCTTGCGGCTGATGCCGCCGCCATGGCTGGTATTGGGCATCAGCACGCAATAACGGCCAGCGAGGCTGAGGTACGTGGTCAGCGCCGCGCCCTTGTTGCCGCGCTCTTCCTTGACGACCTGGACGAGCAGCACCTGGCGGCGCCGGATGACGTCCTGAATCTTGTAGCGGCGGCGCAGATTCTGGCGCTTGCGCCGCAAGGTCTCGGCGGCGCTCTCCTCGGAGGCGCTTTCGGCTTCCTCGGGAGCGGCCGGCTCGCCTTCGTCCTCGTCCGATTCCGCCGACATCGGCGCGTCGTCGACTTCGACCACGCCATCGTCGCCGTGGTCGTCGCCATGATCGTCATAGTCATATTCGGCGGCGCGCAGCCGTTCTTCCTCGGCGGCGTGCTCGGCTTCCTCGCGAAGCAGGGCTTCCCGATCCTCCTTGGGGATCTGGTAATAGTCCGGATGGATTTCCGAAAAGGCCAGGAAGCCATGGCGGTTGCCGCCATAGTCGATGAACGCGGCCTGCAGGGACGGTTCGACCCTGGTTACCTTGGCGAGATAGATATTACCCTTGAGCTGCTTGTGCTCGGCGGACTCGAAATCAAATTCCTCGATCCGATTTCCCTTGATCACGGCCACCCGGGTCTCTTCCTGGTGGCGCGCGTCGATCAACATGCGCATGGTCATTCAATTCACTCCACGCGCGCATCCCTGCCTTGGGGGACGAAAGCTGCGCGCGCTCGAAAATGGACGGCCGCGCGGCGAAATACGGCCGCGCGTCCTGTGTCCGGGTTGCAAGATGGATTTTCGCGTCTGCTGTCCGGGGCAGGCCGGTAACCAGTGCCGGCCGCATTCCGCCAAGCACGCCGTCGCCATGATGGCGGCGCGTCAGCCTGGGGGAAATATACCACATAACAGCGTCAACCTAGAGGGCCGGGGCAGTGCCGCCGGCGCAATTCAATCGGGCCGCAATGGGCCCGATCCAGTGCAGCTAGCACCCAAGGGCCTCAGCTTCAACCGCCAGAGGGCAGAAATCCGCGCATTTTCGCTGGACCGGCGGGCCCGGCGGACGGCAAGGTGAAGGCCATGGAATGGCTGGTCGCCCTCTTCATCGCGCTTTTCACGCCGGGCCTCGCCGGACCGCCCGCCGGCGGCGGCGCGGGAGATGGCGGCGTCACCATTCCGCTCGATCCGCTGGAGGCCGACGCGAACGGCCCGCTTCCGGCGGTGACCCGGGCGCGCACCGCCAATGCGCCCCTGGTGGTGATCGACGCCGGCCATGGCGGCCGCGACCCCGGCGCGACCTCCGCCTTCGTGACCCGGCCGGAAAAGGACATCACCCTCGCCCTCGCCCTGGCGATCCGCGACGCGCTGGCGGCGACCGGGCGGGTAAGGGTGGCGATGACCCGTGACGACGACACCTATCTGCTGCTCGCCGACCGATACCAGATCGCCCGCCGGCTCGACGCCGACCTGTTCATCTCGATCCACGCCGACGCCGCGCCGCTCAACGACGGCGCCCGCGGCGCCACCATCTATACCCTGTCCGAGGTCGCGTCCGACCGGGAGGCGGCCCAGCTCGCCGGCAGCCAGAACCAGGCCGACCGCATCGGCGGCGCACGCCTCAGCCCCGACCCCGGCGTCAATCTGATCCTGATCGACCTGGCCCAGCGCGAGAGCATGAACGTCTCGGCCGACTTCGCCCGCCTGCTCTACCGCGAGGCCGGCCCGATCTTCCCGTTCCGGCCGGACTGGCACCGCTTCGCCGGCTTCATTGTGTTGAAGGCCCCCGACATCCCCTCGATCCTGTTCGAATCGGGCTATCTCACCAACCAGGTCGACGCCGCCTACATCAGCTCGCCCGAAGGCCGGCGCCAGATCGCCGAAGGCATGCGCCGGGCCATCGAAGCCCATTTCGCGCGGCGGCTGCTGGCGCCCGCGCGGGTGGGGTGAACAATGTTCAATCGGATTCGAGCGGGAATACTCTGGTCAAGAGCTATTGGTGAGGTGCAAGCCGGCAACGGCAGCGCGGCAAGGGCTCTGATCGAACGAATGGCGAAGCTGATCGCTCTCAAGCCGTATCACATCGTCATGCTTGCCCACGCGGAGATACGGGATGGCAACGATGAAGAGGCGGCTTCGCACCTTCGCAGCGCTCTGAATCTCCTGTCGAGCAATCAACACTCGAACGCGCGCTATCTGAAGCTGCACGCCCAGGCGATACTGAACATGATGGACAGCAAACCGTATGACGACCTGGCTCGTGAGGCTACCGAGCTTCCCTGCACTCCCCGGCTAAGGCGTTGGTTTCCACTTCGCGCCGGGAATGAGGCGACAGGGCCCTAATTTCCAGAGGTGCCGCTCTTTTCTCACGAACTTTCCCGCCCTACCCGACTTCACCTCAAACGCAGCATCCGCTAGACCCCGCCCGAATGACCGCCGCCGAAGCAAGCCAGCGTATCACCCTTCGCCGCGACACCGGCCGCATCGGCCGGGCGTGGGGATTCGTGCGCCGGGCGTGGAAGAAGCGCTGGGTGAAGGTGCTGACGATCATCGCGGCCCTGCCCTTCGTCGCCTATTTCATCCTTTGGCTGCTGTTCGCGCGCGGCCTGCCCTCGGCGGAATCCTTGCTGTCCTACGAGCCGGTGCTGCCGACCTATGTCCGCGACATCAACGGCGAGCCGGTCCAGGCCTTCGCCCGCGAGCGGCGCGTGCAGCTTTCCTATGACGAATTCCCGCCCGGCCTGATCAATAGTTTCCTCGCCGCCGAAGACCGGACGTTCTTCAGCCATGGCGGCATCGACTATCCGGGCCTGCTCGGCGCGGTCTTCGACTATATCTCCAAGGCGGGGAGCGGCGAGCGCGCCCATGGCGGCTCCACCATCACCCAGCAGGTCGCCAAGATCTTCTTCACCGGCAACCAATATTCGGTGACCCGCAAGATCCGCGAGGCCTTCCTCGCCCGGCGGATCGAGGCGGTGCTGACCAAGCCGCAGATCCTCGAGCTCTACCTCAACCAGATCTACCTGGGCCGGAACGCCTATGGCGTGCAGGCGGCGGCGCGCGCCTATTTCAACAAGGACGTCGCCCAGCTGACGCTGGCGGAGAGCGCCTTCCTGGCGATCCTCCCCAAATCGCCGACCAATTACGATCCGGTGCGCCGCCCCGAGCGGGCGCTCGCCCGGCGCAACTTCGTGCTGAGCGAGATGCGCCGCAACAATTTCATCACCCAGGCCCAATATAGCGACGCCCTGGCCCAGCCGCTCGGCGTCACCACCGGCCCCAGCCAGGACCTCCGTAACGCCGGCGGCTATTTCATGGAGGAAATCCGCCGCGACCTGATCGGCCGCTATGGCGAGAACGCCGATCCGACCCACCCGAACAGCGTCTATGCCGGCGGCCTGTGGGTGCGCTCCTCCTACAATCCGGCGATGCAGCGCTCGGCGGAGACGGCGCTGCGCGACGGCCTGATCCGCTACGACCGCGCCCAGGGCTGGCACGACCCCGGTCTCAACATCGACATCAGCGGCAATTGGCGCAGCCAGCTCGCCATCGCGCCATTGGGCCCGGGCGCCTGGCGGGCGGCGGTGGTCCTTTCCAAGGATGCGGGCAGCGCCACATTGGGCTTCGTCGACGGCAGCACCGGCATCCTGCCCGCCGGCCTCGCCGCCATGCCCAAGGCGGGCGGCGGCGGGAGCGCCTTCGATGCGCTGCGCCCCGGCGCAGTGGTCGCGGTCGAGGAGCAGGCGGCCCAATGGGCGCTGCGGTCGATCCCGACCATCTCCGGCGGCATGGTCGTCGAGGAAGTCGCGACCGGCCGGATCCTGGCGATGCAGGGCGGGTTCGACGCCCGCGGCTCCAATTTCAACCGCGCCACCCAGGCGCTCCGCCAGCCCGGATCGACGTTCAAGCCGATCGTCTATTCGGCGGCGCTCGACAACGGCATGACCCCGGCCTCGATCATCATCGACGGACCGTTCTGCGCCAACCAGGGCACGGCGCAGCAGAAATGCTTCCGCAATTTCGGCGGCATGGCCGGCGCCGGGCCGCAGACCATGCGCTGGGGCCTGGAGCAGTCGCGCAACCTGATGACGGTGCGCACTGCCAGCCAGATCGGCATGAACAATGTCGTCCGCCGCGCCCACCAGATGGGGGTGGGCGACTATCCGCCCTTCCTCGCCATCTCGCTCGGCGCCGGCGACACCACCGTGTCGCGGATGGTCAACGCTTTCTCGATGTTCGCCAACCAGGGCCGGGCGCTGACCCCAACCCTGGTCGACTATATCCAGAACCGTCACGGACGGGTGATCTGGCGCGCCGACACGCGGCCCTGCGACGGATGCAACGCTCCCGACTGGAACGGCCGGCCGATGCCGCGGCCGCCCTTGCGCACCCGCCAGGTGGTCGATCCGATGACCGCCTATCAGATGATCCACATCCTGGAAGGCGTCGTCCAGCGCGGCACCGCCACCATCCTTCGCGACCTCGGCCGGCCCCTGTTCGGCAAGACCGGCACGACGTCGGGACCGACCAACGTATGGTTCATCGGCGGGTCGCAGCAGATCGTCGCCGGCGTCTATATGGGCTATGACCGGCCCCGGCCGATGGGCGGCTATGCCCAGGGCGGCACCCTCGCGGCGCCGATCTTCCGCCAGTTCGCCCGTGAAGCCTTTGTCGGCATGCCCGTCCTGCCCTTCCGTATCTCGCCGGGCGTGCGGATGGTGCGGATCGACCGCCGCAGCGGCCAGCGCGTGTTCGGCGGCTGGCCCGCCAACGACCCGCATGCGGCAGTGATCTGGGAAGCGTTCAAGCCGGAAAGCGAGCCCAGGCGCACCACCGGCCGCGACGAGATCGATCCCAATGCCCGGGTCGTGGTCCGCCGCGCCGGACCGACCACCGACCGCCGCGACAGCGATTTCTTGCAAAGTCAGGGCGGGATTTACTAGGCCTGCGCACAAGTGCAGGCCGTGTCCCGGCGCAGGCCAGGATCCAGCTACAGAAGATTGGAGTGTTTTCAATGCGCGCCGAAGCGCAAGCCTTTGTCGACCAGATCGGCTCCGCTCTCGATCTGCTGCGCCGGTTCCTCGACTGGGACCGGGCGCTGAAGCGGCTCGCCGAGCTCGACGCGCAGGTCGAGGACCCGAAATTGTGGGACGATCCCAAGGGCGCGCAAATCGTGATGCGCGAGCGCCGCCGGCTCGACGAGGCGATCGCCGCCACCCGCGCGATCGAGAAGGAACTGGCCGACACGACCGAGCTGATGGAGATGGCCGAGGCCGAGGGCGACGCAGGCATGGTCGACGACGCCGTCCAGGCGCTGGGCGAGCTCGCCGAGCGGGCCGAGAAGGACAAGGTAGCGGCCCTGCTCGCCGGCGAGGCCGATGCCAACGACACCTATATCGAGGTCAATGCCGGCGCCGGCGGCACCGAGAGCCAGGACTGGGCCGAGATGCTGCAGCGCATGTACACGCGCTGGGCCGAGCGCCATAAAATGAAGGTGGAGCTGATCGACCATCATGCGGGCGAGCAGGCCGGGATCAAGTCGGCGACCCTGATGATCAAGGGCGAGAACGCCTATGGCTATGCCAAGACCGAAAGCGGCGTTCACCGGCTGGTCCGGATCAGTCCCTATGACAGCTCGGCGCGGCGCCACACCAGCTTCGCCTCGGTCTGGGTCTATCCGGTG
>DATDAU010000070.1:0-79697 GCA_036525215.1 Allosphingosinicella sp. | reverse complement strand
CGGTATCGACCCGCATCGCCCCGTCAGTATCTTTGTCGCTCATCGAAACTGTCTTCCCCTTAGGTTTCGAGCGGGAACCCCTTTTGCAGCGGGGCTCCCTGTCAGAGTCGCGCGGCCGCGTCCAGAGCAAGCTCGTAGCCGAGCGCCCCGAAGCCGGCGATTGTTCCCTTGGCCGCCTTGGCGATCAGCGAACGGTGCCGGAAGCTTTCGCGGGCATGCGGGTTGGAGAGATGGACCTCGATCACCGGCACGGTCACCGCCTTGATCGCGTCGTAGAGGGCGACGCTGGTGTGGGCGGACCCGCCGGCGTTGAGCAGCACCGCCTTGGCGCCTTTGGCCTGGGCCTCGTGCAGCCAGTCGATCAGATGGCCCTCATGGTTGGACTGGCGCATGTCGACGGCGACCTTGAGGTCCCTGGCCCGGTCCTCGAGCCGGTCGGCGATGTCGTCCAGCGTGTCGGCGCCGTAGATTTCGGGCTCGCGGCTCCCCAGCAGGTTGAGATTGGGTCCGTTGAGAACGTAGATGAGTGGTAGCGCCGCCATGGCGCGCTCCTATATGGCACCCGTCCGATAAGCGCAAAGGCAAGGCTTCTCCATGGTTCACGACGGCACGGTCTCGATCAGGGTCAACGGCGCCCACCGGCGGGTGCGCGAGGGCATGAATGTAGCCGACCTCGCGCTTGAGCTTGGCCTTGAGCCGACCCGGGTCGCGGTCGAGCGCAACCTCGAGATCGTACCGCGCTCGACCCTTGGCCAGGTCGCGGTCGAGGACGGGGACGATTTCGAGATCGTCACTTTCGTGGGCGGAGGCTGAGCATGGCCGACACCTGGAGCGTCGCCGGCAGGACGTTCACCTCGCGGCTGATCGTCGGCACCGGCAAGTATAAGAGCTACGAGCAGAATGCGGCGGCGGTGGCGGCGTCGGGCGCCGAGATCGTCACCGTCGCGGTGCGCCGGGTCAACATTTCCGATCCCGGTCAGCCGATGCTGACCGACCATATCGACCCGAAAAAGATCACCTATCTGCCCAACACCGCCGGCTGCTTCACCGCCGAGGAGGCGATCCGCACCTTGCGGCTGGCGCGCGAGGCGGGCGGCTGGGACCTGGTGAAGCTCGAAGTGCTGGGCGAGGCCAAGACCCTCTATCCCGACATGCGCGAGACCTTGAAGGCGACCGAGGTTCTGGTCGCCGAGGGCTTCAAGCCGATGGTCTATTGCGTCGACGATCCGATCGCCGCCCGCCAGCTCGAGGAGGCCGGTGCCGTGGCGATCATGCCGCTCGGCGCGCCGATCGGCTCGGGCCTCGGCATCCAGAACCGGGTGACGATCCGCCTGATCGTCGAAGGCGCAGGCGTGCCGGTGCTGGTCGATGCCGGCGTCGGCACCGCGTCCGACGCGGCGGTGGCGATGGAGCTCGGCTGCGACGGCGTGCTGATGAACACCGCCATCGCCGAGGCGAAGGACCCGGTGACGATGGCACTGGCGATGAAGCTGGCGGTCGAATCGGGCCGGCTCGCCTATCTCGCCGGCCGCATGGGCCAGCGCCGCTATGCCGACCCCTCAAGCCCGCTTGCGGGCCTGATCTGAATCAAGTTGCGGAACGGAGCGCCGCAACTCCCGTTTATGCCAGTGCGGTACGAGAGCCGTGTAACCTCGGGACGAAAGGACGCGATCATGGGCGACTACGACAAGGGCAAACCCGACGACCAGGGCGGCAAGGAAGACTTCGACAAGCAGCAGTTCCAGGAAGGCGGCGACAAGCCGCAATATGACGACGACCAGCGCAAGGAAGACCAGGAAGGCAGCGAAAAGCCGCAGGGCTGAGCCCTCCCTGTTGAACCGGAAAGCCGCGGCCTTGGCCGCGGCTTTTTCCTTGCCCCGAGGGCAGGAAACGCGCCCGGCGCGCGGAACATGAAGTCCCGATTCGGGTTTGGTTTTCCGGGTGAACGGCAGCGCGGTGCGGCCGGCGCTCCAGGTGGAGGATAGCGTCATGGGTGAGTTTAAAAATCAGGACAAGGACGCCGGCGAGTTCGAGACCCGGATATCCGACGGCAAGCCGGCCTTCAGCCAGATCGGCGACAAGGAACAGCAGGGCGAACCTGCCGAAGATGAGCACCAGCAGTTCGACGAGGGCGAGAATCTGGATTTCCAGAAGGGCGAGATCCAGGGCAACGACATGGGCAAGCCCGGCGCCGACGACGGTGCCCAGTCCCGCAAGGAACATGCGGCCTATGTCGAGGCCGGCGACACCGACGATCTCCGCGGCCAACAGGCTGATCCGGGCGGCGAGGGCTGATTCAGGCGCTGACCCGTCACGCGACCGAAAAAGCCGTGGCCGGAAATGCGGCCGCGGCTTTTTCCCGTCCGGCTTTACCTTTGCCGTCCGCGCGGCAATCCTCCCCGGCGTGAAACGAAACCTGCTTCGCAGCCGCGATTCCCACGAGGAAGAGCGCGTCGGCTCGATCGAATTGTTCTTCGATCTGGTCTTCGTCTTCGCCGTCACCCAGGTTTCGCACATCGTCATCACCCAGCCGAATCTGCTCGGCTTCGTCGAGGCGGGAATGCTGTTCCTCGCCATCTGGTGGGTGTGGGTCGACACCGCCTGGGTGACCAACTGGCTGGACGTCCGCCACGCCCCGGTCAGGCTGCTGCTGTTCTTCCTGATGGGCGCAGCGCTGGTCATGTCGATCACCCTGCCCCGGGCCTTCGGCGATCGCGCGCTCGCCTTCGCCCTGTCCTATGTGCTCATCCAGCTCGGACGGCACCTTTTCATGATCGCCGCGCTTCGGCTCCATGCCCGCGACAATTTCATCAATTTCCTGAGGATTGCTGCCTGGTCGCTGGTCGAGGCGCCCTTCTGGATCGCCGGCGCGCTCAGCGCCGATCCGGCGATGCGGCTCACCTTGTGGGGCATCGCGCTGGCCATCGTTACTACCGGGCCGATCGCGGCCTTCTGGGTGCCAGGCATGGGCCGCAGCGACACCAGGACCTGGGACGTCGAGGGCCATCATTTCTCCGAACGCTGCGGCCTGTTCATCATTATCGCGCTCGGCGAATCGATCGTCGTCACCGGCGGCGCTTTCGGCCAGGTCGGCTGGGATGCGTCGGCGATCGCCGCCTTCGCCGCAGCTCTGGTCGGTACGATCGCGATGTGGTGGCTCTATTTCGACATCGGCGCCGAACGGGCGGCGCGCCAGCTCGCCAGCGAATCCGATCCTGGCCGGATGGCGCGGCTCGCCTACACCTATTTCCACATTCCGATCGTCGCCGGCATCATCGTCACCGCCGCGTCCGACGAGATGGCGGTGGTCCATCCCGGCCATCATGCCGGCCCGTTCGAAATCGCCGCTCTGGTCGGCGGGCCGGCGCTATATCTATTCGGAAACCTGATCTTCAAGCGCACCAACGCCGCCCACTTCCCGCTGTCGCACCTCGTCGGGCTCGGCCTGCTCGCCCTCATCCTGCCCTTCGCCGGCCATTTCTCGCAGCTGCACCTCTCGCTCGCCGCGACCGCGGTGCTGGTGCTGGTGGCCGGCTGGGAATGGGTGTCGCTCAGGGAGACGCGGGCCACGCTCAAAACCTGACAGCGCGTCGGCAAGGCGCAGCTTGGAACCGCGCCTCGGTTGGTCCATTCTGCGGCGATGACGGACTTCGCGGGCCTTCGCGAGGAGATGGTGCGGCGGCAAATCGCCGGCCGCGGCATCGCCAACCCTCATGTGCTGGCGGCAATGCGCTCGGTGCCCCGCGAAGCCTTTGTGCCGACGGCGTCGGCGCCCTTTGCCTATGACGACACGCCGCTGGCGATCGAGGCCGGCCAGACCATCTCCCAACCCTATATCGTCGCTTTGATGACCGAGGCGGCCGCCATCCGGCCCGGCGCCCGGGTGCTCGAGATCGGCGCCGGCTCGGGCTATGCTGCCGCGCTGATCGGACAGATCGCGGCCGAGGTGATCGCGATCGAGCGCCACGCCGAGCTGGCCGATTCGGCCAGGGAGCGGATGGAGCGGCTCGGCTACCTCAATGTCCGAATCGTCCACGGCGACGGATCGGCGGGTCTCGCCGAAGCGGCGCCGTTCGACGCCATATTGGCGGCGGCGAGCGGGCCATTCGTTCCCGACGCGCTCAAGCGCCAGCTGGCGATCGGCGGCCGGCTGGTCATGCCGGTCGGCGAGCCGCACGCGACCCAGTCGCTGGTCAAGGTGGTTCGCACCGGCGACGACGAATTCGTCCAGGAGACACTGGGCTTGGTTCGCTTCGTGCCACTGATCGGCGAGCAGGGCTGGCGCGCCTAGTCGCTTGGCGGATAGGCGCCCGCCGCCGGGCAGCCCGCGCGCGAAGGATCGATCCGGTAGTAGGGTCCCTCGGCGGTCGCTACCTGCTCCAGGCACGGGCGCTGGCGGATGGGAACACCGGAGATGGTCGCCTCGATTTCGCGCATGATCGCCGCCTGATGCTCGAAGTCGGCGTGGTGGGTGATGCTGGGGCTGACCCGCGAAATGTCGATGCTGGTCACTTCCGGGGCGACGAACGGGTCGTCCCCGGGACGGCCGAGCCGCGCGCCGCCATAGTGGCGGCCGGAAACCCACAAGGCGCGGTCGCGCCGATTGACGAACAGGGCGATGCGGCCGGCGATGCGGCCGAGTTCGCCTTTGGTCAGCCGCTGAAACACGATCCGGTCGACGTCGGGCGACAACATGGTGAGCGAGGTGACTCGCTCGTTGAGATCGGTGCGATCATGGGCGAGGTCGACCAGGGCGTCGATCGCCGCCCGATTGCCCATCGAATGGGCGACGATGTGAAAATGGTCGGGGTGGAGCTCGTCAATGATGCGCGCGATCAGGGTGCGGATTTGCGGAAAGGCGCGCTCGATGCGGATGGCGTCCCAATCGTAGCGGAACAAACTGTCCTGCGATGGCCAGGAATAGAAGACCGGGACGCCGCGAAAGGGAAGGTCGAGCGCAAGCTGGGCGCCGTCGCGCCCGGCCTCGCGAAAGTCCTGGTTGTAGCCGTGGAGGAAGAGGATGACGTCGCGCGATCCGCCGCTCTGATGGAACCCGTCGAGCGCGGCGCGCATCCCCGCCATCATCGCGGCTTCGTCGGCGAAGGGCGCGTCGTCGTGGATCTGGAAATAGTCGTTGGAACGCGTCGCGCCCGGCGGCGCGACGTAAGGCTGCCACCAAAAAGGAGCGGTCGCCGGCAGGGTCGCGCAGGAGCGCGTGATCGAGGTAGCGGCAAGCCCGTAATGAGGCAGGACGTCGCTCTCCCGCCCCCAGCGCACGCCGGGACCGGGATCAAGGTCGTTGCGGTCAGTGACGTAGAAGACGGGAATGGCATATCGTGCCGGGCGAGGCCCGCCGCGGTCGCAGTCGCGCGCCGCCGCCGGCCGCGCCATCGCGGCGACCAGCAGCAACAGGAAAAAGGAGAACCGCCCCGTCCGAACCATGGACGAAGGGCTAGGCAAGTCCCGCCGCTAAGTCGAATCGGGCAGGTTGACCGATTTTTCCGGAAGCGGGAGAATGAGCGACATGGAACGCCCGGATCTCGCCACGCCGGAAGGACGCAGGGCCTATGTCGCGGAGATGCGCCGGGTCGCGCTCGGCTGGCGCATCGCCGGGCTCGCAATGGTCGCGCTCGGCGCCGGTGGGCTGATCGCCACCCGCCTCACCGGCAACGCGGTCTGGCACAGCACAATCGGCATCGCGTCGGTCGCCGTGCTGGCGCTCGGCTGGGCGATCGTGATCGTCGCCGTCCTCAAGCGCACCCGCTACCACAAGCGCCGCATGGCCGGTTGAAACCCGGTCTAGCCCCCCATTACCGCGGCAATCGACTCCAATGGGCGTGAAAGCGCCCGGAACGTCGTGATGCCGAGCGCGGCGACCAGCCCCGCCGCGAAAATCGCGACCACGGCGAATTCCATCCTGCCGGCGAGAGTCCGGGCGGAGTCGACGCCGGCCCGCCAGGCCACCGCCCGGGAGGGGCGGCTGCTCCGCGGCTGCGGGACGAGGATTTCGGGCGCGATCCGTCCCGCCAGCGCCGCAACGTTGATCCGCTCGCGGGTCTGGATGCCGAAGCGCCGCTCCCGGTGCCAGACGACGACGCCGACGATCTGATGTCCGGCGCAGTCCAGGTCGACATAGGTGCCGCGGGGCGGCGGCGCGCTGGCCTGGGCCATGATGCCACGCGAGGAAATGTCGCGGATGCAGACGTCCATCCGCGGGCCGCCGGCGCGCATTGTCGCGCGAACCAGAACTTTGCGGCGCGACTCCCGCGCGGTGTGCATGGCATGGCCTTTTGCGGTTGCTTCTCTTTCAGTCGCTTCGAATGATTTAATTCTGGCTCAGCGCACCGAGCGGTTTTTACGGGGTTCTCCGGGTTGACCAATATGGGAATCACGCGGTCGCCACATTGCATTCCCGGCTGAATTTCCGACGTCCCGCGGTCTCTTTTCTTTGTCAGTGGCGGCGCGGGCGATTATGTTTGTCCGATGGTTTCGAGGGCGGGCCTTGAGGAGGATGTCCGGGCTTTCCGCTGGCGTGAAGTCGGCGAGACGCTCGCCCCTCGGCCCGACCTCCTCGGTGCCGTCGACAAGAAGGGCCGCAACTGGCTGCACCATTGTTGCCGGTCGCCGCTTGCCGGGCGCGACCCGGCGGACTCCATTCGCATCGCCGATCTCCTGATCGATCTCGGACTGGGGCT
This sequence comes from Allosphingosinicella sp., assembly GCA_036525215.1. Classification (GTDB taxonomy): domain Bacteria; phylum Pseudomonadota; class Alphaproteobacteria; order Sphingomonadales; family Sphingomonadaceae; genus Allosphingosinicella. The sequence goes on along the minus strand of DATDAU010000070.1, from coordinate 73,002 downwards.
CAATGCGCCCGCGTTCCGCGAGGGAGAATGGCAGGCGACTCCGCTCTGGTTCGCGATTGCGTGGGGCAAGAACCTGCCGCTTGCCGCGCACCTTCTGAAACGCGGAGCCAATCCGAACTTCTGCCTGTTCGCGGCCATATGGAACAACGATCGCGCCGCGATCCAACTGCTCCTCGATCATGGCGCCGACATTGAAGATGGCGCCGCGCGGAGCGAGACCCCGCTGATGGGTGCAATCGCCTGGAGCCGCTTCGGGCCGGCCGAAGCGTTGCTGCGCGCGGGCGCGAATCCCGATTATCGCAACGAGAAGGGCGTCACTGCGCTGCACATGATGTTGAAGAAGGGCAGCGCGCCTGAGCATTTCCGGCTGTTCGCCCGACATGGTGCGCGAGGCGACATCGAGGACGCGGATGGCCGAACCGCGGCGGAGATTCTGCGCCGGAAGAGGAGCCCCGAATATCGGGCGGTCGCGGACGCGCTCGCATCGGCCCCTCCCGCAGGTTGAGGGCGGAACCGAAACGCCTGCAAACGGTTGATTTCATGAAGGATGCCGCGCCGTCCTGGCGCAGGTCAGCGAGGAGATTTACCGTGGGTGAACTCAAGGACAAAATCAAAGGCAACGTCAACGAAGCGCTCGGCAAGGCCAAGCAGCAGAGCGACGATCCCGACACGCGCGACGAAGGCGCGGGGCAGGAGCTGAAGGGCAAGTTCCAGCAGGTCAAGGGCGAGGTCGAAGGCGCCTTCGACGACAAGATCTGATTTTCGCTCTTTGCGAGGGAAGGGGCCGTTGTCGAGAGGCGGCGGCCCTTTTCCTTTGGCGTTCAGCGCTGGGAGGGCGCCGGCAGGTCGTACTTGACTGTTTGGGTCTGGAACGGCGCAGACAGAATGGCGAGCCCGACGGCGATTCCCAGAATGCCCCAGACATAGCGCTTCTGCCAAAGATCCACCGCCCCGCGAACGATGCAGAACAGGCCGGCCGCGATTCCGATGGCCACAAACAGATTCATCCGCCCGTCACCATCGCCCGCTGATCCTCGCGGCCCATGCTGAGGAGGATCGGCTCCGAACTTGCTTGGATCTCCTGGAAATCCTGCTTCGACTTCATCCCCTGCCATTCGATCGCGATCAGGGCCTGGGCGATGGCGCCGCCGAGCGTGTCGCCGGGGCCGAGCAGGATGATCCGGTCGGGCGCATGTTCCTTGACCGCGACCTGGACGCCGCGAGTGAAATCGTAGGTTTCGAGGATCTGAGTGACGAAGGTGTAATGCCACAAGGCCTCGGCGCCGCTGGCAAAAGGCCGCCAGATTTGTCCTCGGCCGTCGACCATCGGCACGTCGGGCGCGCCAAACCAGGCCGCCGGCAGCTGCGCCATCGCCGCCCGCGACGAGCCCTGCATCAGCGGGCTGTGGAAGGGGCCGTGATTGACCAGCTTCATCGGCTCGCGGCCCGGTATCGGTGGCGCTTCGGCGAGCAGGGCCTCGATCCCTTTATCGTTGCCTGCGAAGACCATCATCCCGCCCAGCTCGATCGAGACGTGAAGGTCCACGCCCTTCCGGGTGTCGATCGCGCGGACCAGCGCCAGCAAGGTGCCGCGAAGGCCGGCGACCTCGCGCCAATCCTCGTCGACCAGCGACAGCAAGACCTGGCCGCCGGGTTCGCCCGCCTGGCTGTTCCGGCCCATCGCGTCGATGATCGAGAAGCCGTGCTCGAGGTCGACCGCGCCGGCGCAGGCCAGGGTCGTGTACCAGCCCATCGAATTGCCGGTGACCGCAGCGATATCGAAGCGCGAGCGATCGATGGCGAGATAATCGGCGTAGGAGGCTGTGAAGATCAGGGGCGAGGCGATGTCGCCGCGCGTATGGGTGCCGGGGCTGAAGCGCTCGGCGCCGTCCAGCTCGGAGACCGTCGGCTCGCCCTGGCTGGCGCGGATCCGGTCGACCGTCGCCATCAGGTCGGCCTTGTCGCAGTGGAGCCGCTTCAGATAGCCGAGCTCGGCCTTGCCGTAGGTCCCCCGGCCCGGACAGATGACGAGGGCGGCCTGCCGCTCAGCCATCTTTCTTGCCCCCGACGAGATCGAGCGCCGCGGCAACGATCGAATCGCGGCTGGGCAGGGTCAGGGTCGCCGCCCGCCCGAGCGGGATGAAGCTGTCCTCCGCGGTGATCCGCGCGGCTGGCACGCCCGGCGCGCGCTCGGCGAACAGGGCCATAAGTGCTTCGCTCTGCGAGCCGGTGCGGCGGCATTCGTCGACGATCAGAACCTTCTTCGCCTTGCCCACGCCCTCGAGGATCGCTTCCTCGTCGAGCGGCGCCAGCCAGCGAAGGTCGATCACCCTCAATTTGAGGCCGTGTTGCTCGGCGAGGACCTTCTCCGCCTGGCGCGAGAGATAATGACCGTTGCCATAGGTGACGATGGCGAGATCGGTGCCGTCGCCGTGGCGGCCGATTGCGCCCAGCTTGATCGGTCTCGCCTCGCCGGGTGCGGCGTAAGCGGCGGTCCACAGGCCGTCGCCTTCCTCGTGCAGGTCGCGGGTCATGTAGAGGGCGATGGGCTCGAGGAAGACGATCACCCTCTGCTCCTCGCGCGCCAGCCGCGCGCATTCGCGCAGCATTTCTACCGCGTCGGCGCCGTTGCTTGGGCAGGCGAGGATCAGACCAGGTATGTCGCGGAAGATCGCGAGGCTGTTGTCGTTGTGGAAATGCCCGCCGAACCCCTTCTGATAGCCAAGGCCCGCGATGCGGATGATCATCGGATTGGCATATTGGCCGTTGGAGAAGAAGCTCAATGTCGCCGCCTCGCCGCGGATCTGGTCCTCGGCATTGTGGACGTAGGCGAGGAACTGGATCTCGGTAATCGGCAGCAGGCCATTATGGGCGGCGCCGATGCCGAGGCCGAGGATCGACTGCTCGTCGAGCAACGTGTTGATCACCCGGGCCGAGCCGAACCTTTCGTGGAGCTTGGCGGTGACGTTGTAGACGCCGCCCTTGGGTCCGACATCCTCGCCGGCGACAATGATGTTGCCGTGGGCGAGCATCAGGTCGGCGAGCGCCCAGCTCAGCAGCCGCGCCATATGCTGGGGCTTTTCCATCAGGCCGGCGTCGCGGGCGAACATGGCCTGGCGGGCCTCGGGCGACGGCGTGTTGGCCTTGGCCGGAACCGGGGCTGGCGGCGGGATCAGGCTGTGCATCACCGCCTGGCTGGTGGTGAGTTTCGGCCGTTTGATCGCCCGTTCCGCGATCCGGTCGAGGTTCGCCTCAGTCTCGCCGTAGATTTCGAGGATCTGCTTTTCGCTCAGCAGGCCCTGTTCGACCAGCAAAGCGGCGCTGTAGACCAGCGGATCGCGCTCCTCGTCGGCCTCGATCTGCGCCTTGCTGAGGTAGGTCGCCTGCATGTCGGAGCCGGCGTGGCCGTAGAGCCGAACCGTATCAATGTGGAGGAAGACGGGCTTGCGCTTGCTCCGCGCATGGTCGGCCGCCTCGCGGGCGCCGCGAAAGGCGTCGACCATGTCGAGGCCGCTGCAGCGGATGTATTTGAGCCCGGCCCGGTCCTGGAACTGGGCCTCGATCCAGCCCCCGGGGGTCCGGGTCGAGATGCCGATGCCGTTATCCTCGCACAGGAAGATCAGGGGCATGGGCGTGCCCTGATAGGCGGCCCAGCCGGCGGTGTTGAACGCGCCCTGGGCGGTCGAATGGTTGGCCGAGGCGTCGCCGAAGCTGGCCAGCACGATCGAATCCGGGGCCAGTGGCGTGTCTTCGAGCTTCAGCATGCGGGCGATGCCGATGCTGAACGCCGCGCCTACCGCTTTGGGCAGGTGGGAGGCGATGGTGCTGGTCTGGGGCGGGATCGACAGCGGCTTCGATCCGATCACCTTGTGTCGGCCGCCCGAAATCGGATCCTCGGCCGAGGCGGCGAAGCTCAGCAGCATGTCCCAGCACGGCGTCTGGCCGGGAAGCTGCTTGGAGCGGTGGATCTGGAAGGCGTTCGACCGGTAGTGGAGGAAGGCCATGTCATCGACGCGCAGCGCCGCGGCGACGGCGGCGTTGTTCTCGTGGCCCGACGATCCGATCGTGTAGAAACCCTCGCCGCGCGCCTGCAGCCGGCGCGACAGGCGGTCGAGCTGGCGGCTGGCGACCTGGCTGTAAAATAGCTCGACCACGTCCTCGCGGGCGAGGCCGACCTCGTCCGGCTGCGTCGCGACGGGCCGCCGCGGCAGCTTGCCCTGCCCGACTTTCGCGACGAACTTTGCGTGGATTGCTTCGGCTGCGTCCATTGCCATTCAGGCCGCCTAGCTTCGTTCGGGCCGGGAGGGAAGATCGGGCCTACTGACACCGCTGTAAGGCTTGACGCGGCGTTGGCGGAAACTAGGGATGGGGGACCAGATCAGGGAGTCCCGAAATGACCAAGAGCGAAATGGCCGCCCGTCTCAACGAAGCCAATGCCTTCCTCCCCGGCAAGAGGGTGAAGCTCGATTTCGGCGATCAGGGCGTGGTCATGCTCGACGGGCCCGGCAGCCAGGTCACCGAGGAAGACGGCGACGCCGACACCACGATCAAGGTCGCCTGGCAGGATTGGGAAGACATGGCCGCGGGCAAGCTCGACGGCATGACCGCTTTCATGCAGGGCAAGCTGAAGGTGGAGGGCGACATGTCCAACGCCATGCAGCTCCAGGGCGTGCTGGCGAAGCTGAAGAGCTAGCCCCCCGCCGCCTTCCGCAACGCTTCCATCTGCGTCAGCCAGGCGCTCCACGCCTTGCGGCCGGCCGCGGTCAGCGAGAGGCGAGTCTGCGGCTTGCGGTTGACGAAGCTTTTGTCCGCGCGGACGTAGCCGGCATCCTCCAGCTTCCTCAAGTGCGCCGACAGATTGCCGTCGGTGGCGCCGACCTTGTCGCGCAGCTCGGAAAAGAGCGCGGAATCCACTGCCGACAGATAGGCGACGACGCCGAGCCGGATCCGGCCGTGGATGACGTCGTCTATCTCATTATGGTCGAACGGGCTTTGCGGCACGCGGTCATTCCGCCGCTTTGGGCTCGCGGCGGACCAGCAACAGGCCGGGGAGCAACATGGTGAAGACGGCGCCCGCGGCGGCGAGCAAATAGCGGTCGGCGTGCATGATCGCGGCGGTGAATAGCCCGACCATGATCACCGCGCCATAGCCGGCGCTCACCACGATCCGGTCGCCGGCCAGCTTGCCGGTCACGATCAGCGCGCAGGCATAGACGGCAAAGGCGACGGGCACGATCCAGTCGAACACCATATAACCGTAGCCGGTCCCGGCGAGCACGCCGACGCCGGCCACCATCGAGAGGATCGAGAAGGCGCCCGCGGTCCAGACGCTGTTGGACGCGCGGTTGCCGGCCGACCCGGCGCCCGCCATGGGCGGCATCGTCCGGTCGAGGACGACCTGGCCGATTGCGCCGACGATTCCGAAGGCGCCCCAGATCATGCCGAAGATCCTGCCGTCCGGATTCTCGCCGAGTTGGCCGTTCAGGGCAAAATGCTGCGCGGTCCATCCGAGGGCGACGAGCAGCCCCCACCAGGCCATGAAACGGCCGCCGGTCAGGGGCGCGTGCGCGCCGCTTTCCGAAAGCTGGCGGACATAGGCGATGTCGTCGGCGGATGAGTCTGTCATGCGAGCTTCCAAACAACTTTATAAAACAAAGTATCAGTCGGCGCCGGAAGTGTCAAACCGGGCAGGGCCGCCTTGCCGTGGCTCGGCGGCGCGCTTATCGGCAAGGTCGGTGGGTCGGATCAGGAGGGCAGGCACATGGCTTTTCGATCGACTGTCGCATTCATTCTGCTGCTGGCGAGCGCGGCGTCGCCGGCGCAGCCGCCGCAACGGCTCGACGCGCGCTCGGCCCAGGCGATCGTCGCGGGTTGTGTGACGCATTCCGCGGGACGCAATCAGAGCCACGCCATCTTTGTGGTCGACGCCGGGGGGCATGAAGTCGCCGCGCTCAGGATGGACGGTAATGGGTTCGGCATCATGGAATTCGCGAGAGCCAAGGCCGAAGCTGCCGCCGCCTGGGGCTTCTCGACCGCGCAAATGGCCGAAGGGGCGCGCGCTACGCCGGGTTTTGCTGACGCGCCGCGTGTCGTGACCGTCGCGGGCGGCCTTCCCATCTTCTCCGCCGACGGGCGCGAGCGGATCGGCGCGGTCGGCGTGTCGGGCGAGGCGCCAGCCGACGATGCCGCCTGCGCCGAAGCAGGCATCATCGCCGCCGGCCTCCGATCGGCACGCGCCGCCGGTTGACCTCGCCTTGGTCGCGTGACTATCGCATCCCCGACCTGGAACGGAGCGGCACATGAAGAAAATCTATCCCGATGCGGCGGCGGCGCTCGACGGTCTGTTGTTCGACGGCATGACCATCGTCGCCGGCGGCTTCGGCCTGTGCGGGATCCCCGAACGTCTGATCGACGCCATCCAGGCCTCCGGGGTCAAGGATTTGACCGTCGCTTCGAACAATGCCGGGATCGACAATGAGGGCCTCGGCAAATTGCTCCGCACCCGCCAGATCCGCAAGATGATCGCCTCCTATGTCGGCGAGAACAAGGAGTTCGAGCGGCAATATCTGTCCGGAGAACTCGAGGTCGAATTCTGCCCGCAAGGCACGCTCGCCGAGCGTTGCCGCGCCGGCGGCGCCGGCATTCCGGGCTTCTACACCAGGACCGGGGTCGGCACGCTCGTCGCCGAAGGCAAGGAAGTGAAGAATTTCGACGGCGAGGACTATATCCTCGAGCGCGGCATCCGCGCCGACCTCGCCATCATCAAGGGCTGGAAGGCCGACGAGGCCGGCAACCTCGTCTTCCGCAAGACTGCCCGCAACTTCAACCAGCCGATGGCGACCGCCGGCAAGGTCTGCGTCGCCGAGGTCGAGGAGGTCGTGCCCGTCGGCAGCCTCGATCCCGACTGCATCCACCTGCCCAGCATCTTCGTGAAACGGATGATCCTCGGCGCCCCCTACGACAAGAAGATCGAATTCCGCCTCACCCGCCCCCGGGAAGCCGCGTGAAGCATCTGTTCGCCCTCGTCGCACTGACAATTGCCGGCTCCGCCGCCGCGCAGGCGCCCCGGCCTTCGGTGCCGCCGGCCATGCAATGGCTCTACGGCTCGGGTGAAGGCGGTGCGTCCTCGATCCAGGCCTATCGGGCCTTCCGCGACTACGTGCTCGCCGCTGCGCGTCGTCGGCCGTCGCGCGGCGTGGTGCTGGCGTCCGGTTCGACTCTCCAGACGCCCGTCTTCGCGCGTTGCGGGCGGCGGCCGCTCGCCGTCGTGCTCGACGCCGACGAGACAGTCCTCCAGAATCTCGGCTACGAATATGACCAGGCGGCGCGCGAGCGTGGCTACGACCAGGAGCGCTGGAACCGCTGGGAACGGACCGGCGCCGGCGCGGTGCGGGCGATGCCCGGCGCGGTCGAGGCGCTGCGCGCCATCCGTGCCGCCGGGGTGACAGTGATCTTCAATTCGAACCGCCTCGCCGCCAATGCCGAGCCCAATGCGGCGGCCCTGGCCCAGGCCGGACTCGGCCCCGCCGTCCACGGCCGCACGCTCTGGCTGCAGGGCGACGTCGCGCCGGGCTCGGCCAAGGATCCGCGCCGTGCCGCCATCGCCGGGCGATATTGCGTGATCGCCATGGCCGGCGACCAGCTCGGCGACTTTTCCGATCTGTTCAACGCCCGCGACCTGGCCGTAGCCGAGCGGCGGCGGCTGGCGACTGGCGCCGCCTTTGCCCCGCTCTGGGGCCATGGCTGGTTCATGCTGTCCAACCCGGTCTACGGGCCGGGGCTGCGCGGCGGCCTCGACGATGTTTTTCCGGCGGACACACGCTGGTCCGACCCGCAAGAAGGGAATCGATAATGGCTTGGGACCGTAACCAGATGGCGGCGCGCGCCGCGAAGGAGCTGCGCGACGGCTATTACGTCAATCTCGGCATCGGCATCCCTACCCTGGTCGCCAACAACATCCCGGCCGGCATGGAGGTCACCCTCCAGTCCGAAAACGGCATGCTCGGCATCGGGCCCTTTCCCTATGAGGGCGAGGAGGATGCAGACCTGATCAACGCCGGCAAGCAGACGATAAGCGAGCTTCCGTCCTCCTCCTATTTCTCCTCCTCGGACAGCTTCGCGATGATCCGTGGCGGCCATATCGATCTCACCGTTCTCGGCGCGATGGAGGTCGCGGAAAATGGCGACATCGCCAACTGGATGATCCCGGGCAAGATGATCAAGGGCATGGGCGGGGCGATGGACCTGGTCGCCGGCGTCAAGAAGATCATCGTCGTCATGGAGCATGTCTCCAAGAACGGTGACGCCAAGTTCATCACCGCCTGCACCCTGCCGTTGACCGGCAAGAACGTGGTCGACATGATCGTCACCGATCTCGCTGTCTTCCAGCGGCCCGACCATGCCAGTCCGTTCCGGCTGGTCGAGCTCGCCCCGGACGTGACCGCCGAGGAGGTCGCGGCCAGGACGACGGCGCATTATCTGAGCTGAGCCCGCCCGGCGCATTGTTGCCGCAAAGACAAAGCCCGACTTCGAAGTGTCGTTAACGGGTCAAAGAGCTTGACGCTTGCCGCCCGCGTGCGGAATCAGGGCGCATGATCTCCTGGTTTCGCCGCCGATACCTGGACCTGCTCGGATCGATATACATCTACAACGAGCACCGGGGCTATACGAGCATCGACCGCATCCTCGACGCGGTCCGTGCCCGGCATCCCGAAGACGTCGATTTCATTGACGCGGTCGAGAAGCACCGGGCCGACGAGCGCAAGCATTACGTGATGTTCAAGCGATGGTTCGAGCTGCAGGGCAAGATGCCGCTAAAGGTCGACCGGACCTGCGGCCATATCGACCGCTTCGTCGAGATCATGTTCGGCCGCCGGATCGACGACCTCGATACCGAGACGGTGATCAGCGACGACAGATTGTTCGAGCGGCTTTGCCGGGTGATCTCGCTGACCGAGCGGCGCGGCATGCGCCAGGTCGACATTTTGCTGCGCCACCCGACCGTGCTCGAGGACAAGACCCTGACCAAGATCTTCAGGATCATCGAGAAGGACGAGCCCAGCCATTGGGCGCCCTATGACGGCTGGCTGAAGGCGCACGGCCGGCGCGATCCCTTGTGGTGGGAGCGGATGATCGACCATATAATCCATTCCGAATTGCTCTTCCTCAAATTGCCGGTCCTGTTCCTCAACCCCTGGCTCGGCCGCCGCACCGACTGGGCCGACGACAACGACCCCGCCGAACGGCTCGCCTCGCCGATCCAGGCCGCGGCCTGACGGACCGAAAATGCGGATATTATTGACCGGCTCTTCCGGCTGGCTCGGCCGCTTCCTGGCGCCGAGGCTGCGCCGCGATGGACATGAGGTGATCGGCTTCGACGTCGCGCCCGGCGCCGACACGCGGATATCGGGGTCGATCGCCGACCGGGCACTGGTCGAGCGCGCCTTCGCCGACCACGGGATCGAGGCGGTGATCCACGCCGCGGCGCTGCACAAGCCCGACATCGAACGCTATCCGGCCGAACGCTTCGAGGCGGTCAATGTCGAGGGCACCTCCAATCTGTTGCGCGCCGCGGCCGAAGCGGGGAACGACCGCTTCGTCTTCACCTCGACCACCTCGCTGATGATCTCGGAGGCGGTGCGCGCCGGCAAGGGCGGAGGCGCGACCCGGGCGGCGTGGATCGACGAGGAATTCGGCCCCCTTGAGCCGCGCAATATCTATGGCGTCACCAAGCTCGCCGCCGAGAGCAAGTGCCGCTTAGTCCATGACGAGACCGGCCTTGCCGTCGTCATCCTCAGGACCGGACGCTTCTTTCCCGAGGAAGACGACACCCACCGCGAACATTCCGGCGAGAATCGCAAGGCCAACGAATTCCTCAACCGGCGCCTTACCGTCGAGGATTGCGCCGAGGCCCATATCGCTGCGCTGGCCCGGGCGCCGGCGATCGGCTTGGGGCGCTACGTCGTCTCCGCGCCGCCGCCCTTCGTGCCGGACGAGTGCGAGGAAGTGCTTCACGACGCGCCGGCCGTGATCGCCCGCCATTTTCCCGATGCCGAAACCCTCTATGGGGCGCGCGGCTGGTCGCTCCCCGGGTCGATCGAGCGGGTCTACGATCCCTCGCGCGCCGAAAGGGAGCTTGGCTTCCGCTGCCGGACCGATTTCGCCGCGATCCTCGACGCGCTTCGCGGCGGCGGACGATTGCCCTTCGCCCACGATCCCTCCTATGTCTCGCCCAAGGAAACTGCCGGCTAGGGAGGGCGAGATGCTGAAACGGGCACTGTGTGCGGCGGCGGCCTGGATCGCGCTCACCGGAATGCAGGCGCCGCCCGCCGCGCCCTCCGCCCGCCCGGCGCTTTCGCTGTGGCGGCTCGACTGCGGCGATTTCGTCTTCAACGACTACAATTCCTTCTTCTCGGACACGTCCGAATATCCGTCCGGGCCCAAGCGCCTGGTCGGCAGCTGCTATCTGATCCGCCACGGCGACGACTATATGCTGTGGGACACCGGCATCCCGGCGGCGACCGTCGGCCACCCGCTGACGACGCCCCAGCTGACCGCGACCCTGCGTTCGTCGATCGCCACCCAGCTTGCCCAATTGGGCGTCCGGCCCGAGCAGGTCGGGCGGGTCGGCATCAGCCACTATCATTTCGATCATAGCGGCCAGGCCGCGGATTTCCCGCATGCGCGCCTGCTGATCGGCGCCGGCGATCTGGCTGCGGTGCGCGGGCCGACCGGCAACGACGCCGGGCGGGCAGCTTTCCGGCCGTGGCTGGAGGGTGGCGCGCCGGTGACCGAGGCGCAGGGCGATCTCGACGTTTTCGCGGACGGCAGCGTCGTCATGGTCTCGCTGCCCGGCCATACGCCCGGTCATCACGGCCTGCTGGTGCGGCTGGCCTCGGGGCCGGTCCTGCTCTCCGGCGACATGTATCATTTCACCGAGCAGGTCGCCCGCCGCGGGGTGCCGCCGTTCAACACCAGCCGAGCCGAGACGCTCGCATCGATGGACCGGTTCGATCGGCTGGTTCGCAATCTTCACGCCCGAATGATCATCCAGCACGAGCCGGCCGACGTCGCCAAATTGCCCGCTTTCCCGGAAGCCGCGCGATGAAGGCGCTGCTTTCCCGCGCGCCCGGCGGCCCCGAAACGCTGGAGCTGGCCGAGCTTCCCGATCCTGTCGCCGGCGCCGGCCAGCTGCTGGTCCGGGTCAAGGCCTGCGCAATCAACTATCCCGACGTGCTGATCATCGAGGATAAATATCAGTTCAAGCCGGAGCGGCCCTTCGCGCCGGGTGGCGAGATCGCCGGCGTGGTCGAAGCGGTGGGCGAGGGCGTGACCGGCTGGGCGCCGGGCGACAGGCTGATTGCCATGCTCGGCCATGGCGGCCTCGCCGAGAAGGTCCTTGTCGGCGCGGCGACTTCCTTGCCCTTGCCCGACAAATGGAGCTTCGAGGACGGATCGGCCCTGGTCCTGACCTACGGCACGACGATCCATGCCCTGCTCGACCGCGGCCAATTGAAGGAAGGCGAGACCCTGCTCGTGCTTGGCGCGGCGGGCGGCGTCGGCCTCGCCGCGATCGAGCTCGGCAAGGCCTATGGCGCGCGGGTGATCGCCGCCGTCTCGTCCGACGAGAAGGCAGCGGCGGCGCGCGAAGCGGGCGCCGACTCGGCGATCGTCTATCCCCGTGGCCCCTTCGACAAGGACGGTTCGAAGGCGCTGGCGCAGCTCTTCAAGGATGCGGTCGGGCCGAAGGGCGCGGATCTGATCTATGATCCGGTAGGCGGCGACTATACCGAAGCGGCGCTCCGCGCGATCGCCTGGGAAGGGCGGTTCCTGGTCATCGGCTTCCCGGCCGGCATCGCCCGCCTGCCGCTCAACCTCACCCTGCTCAAGAGCTGCGACGTCCGCGGCGTCTTCTGGGGCGCCTTCGCCGCCCGCGATCCTGCCGCCAACGCCGCCCATATCCGCACCCTGTTCCGCCTCTGGGAGGAAGGAAGGATCGCGCCGAAGGTCAGCCGCACTTGGCCGCTCGCCGAGGGCGCCGCCGCCATCGCCCACCTCGCCGCCCGCGACGCCATCGGCAAGATCGTGGTGACGATGGACTGATCAATTCCGCCCCTGCTTCTGCAGGGGAGGATCGGGAACTCCCCCCGTTGCGCCGGCTCCCTCCCGAGCCTATCTCGGGGGTTCGACAGTAGCAGCCTGGTAAGGACAACCCATGACCACGTTCGACGACCGCGAAAAGGCATTCGAGAGCATCTATGCCCGCGACCAGGAGATGCAGTTCAAGATCGTCGCCCGCCGCAACCGGCTGCTCGGCATGTGGGCGGCCGCCAAGATGGGCCTGACCGAGGCAGAGGCCGACGCATATGCCCGCGACGTGATCCGCGCCGATTTCGAGACCGCCGGCGACGAGGACGTGATCCGCAAGGTGCTCGGCGACCTCACCACCGCCGGCGTCGACATCGACGAAGCGGCGATCCGCGCGGCGCTCGATCACAAGATGGTCGACGCGCGCCGGCAGTTTATCGAAGCGCAGAGCTGAGGCCCGCGGGAACATGGCGATGGCCGCCGAAGCGATCGAGGCCCTGATCCGGGATGCCATTCCGGACGCGCGGGTCGAGATCGTCGATCTCGCCGGCGACGGTGACCATTATGAGGCGCGGGTCGTTTCGGAAAGCTTCCGTGGCCAGCCGCGGGTCAAACAGCACCAGCGTGTCTATCAGTCTTTGGGGGGACGGATGGGAACCGAGCTTCATGCCTTGAAGCTGACCACCGCCGCACCCGAGTGAAGGAGTTCACCATGACCGACGTCCGCGACCGCATCGAAGAGGTTGTAAACAAAAACGACATCGTCCTGTTCATGAAAGGGACGGCGCTCTTCCCGCAATGCGGCTTCTCAAGCCGGGCCGTGGCGATCCTAGACCATCTCGGCGTCAAGTTCGACACCGTCGACGTTCTCCAGGATCCCGAGATCCGCCAGGGCATCAAGGAATATTCCGACTGGCCGACCGTGCCCCAGCTCTACGTGAAGGGCGAATTCGTCGGCGGCTCCGACATCATGATGGAGATGTTCGAGGCGGGCGAGCTTCAGCAATTGCTCGAGGAAAAGCAGGTCGAACGGGCCTAGGTTCCTGTCGCTGCGAGGGGGGAAACGAAAATGCTTCGCAAGATGCTGGTGATGGCTGTCCTGGGCGCGAGCTTCGCACTCAGCGCCTGCAACACGGTGCGCGGCGCGGGCCAGGATCTCCAATCCGCCGCCAACGCGGTCGACAACGCGACCTGAGCGCAATGCCTCCTCTCCCCGCGGGGAGAAGGGGCAGGTGGCCGAGTTTCGCAATGGCCATTAGGCGACGCTGAGCCGCCTGAGCCCGACATATTCGAGCGCGGCGAGGCCGAGCACCGCCAGCGCCTGGGCGGAGACGAAGAAGGTGCCGAGCACGGTGATCGTCCCCTGGGCCTGGCCGATCAGCAGGAAGCTCTCCGCCGTCCAGCCGACATTGCCAACAATCACTACCCAGACGAGAGCGCGGGGCGGGGCCGGGCGCGACGCCAGCCAGGCGATGAACGCCGCCAGCGGCAGGAGAAGCAGGCCCGCAAGGCGGACCAGCGCCTCGGCCAGCCCGAGCAGCGGCGCGAGCGCCGCCGCGCCGAACCCCATTAGCAGGCCCATGAAGAGGCAGCTCAGCGCGTCGAGCGCGAGGACGCGGCGGAGAAAGAGGGAGGACGACATGATCTTTCCTTTCCATTTCAAGGTCGCCGCGAGCGGCGGCGATGGAGCGGATTTTCGCGGGACCAGGTCATGGTGTCGATTACGTCGAAGGTAATGGGATTGCGCGGACGAGGGCATTAGTCTCCCGCCCCATGCAGACCCAGATCCTTCCCGTCGGCGATCAGCTCCGCGCCTGGCGCGGGCGCCGCCGCCTCAGCCAGCTCGATCTCGCGCTCGACGCCGAGATTTCAGCGCGGCACCTGAGCTTCCTCGAAACCGGCCGGTCGCTTCCGAGCCGGGCGATGCTGCTGCGACTCGCCGACCGGCTCGGAATCCCGGCGCGCGACCGCAACCTCCTGCTCGTCGCCGCCGGTTTCGCCCCGGCTCTGCCCGAACGGTCGCTCGACGATCCCGCGCTGGCGGCGGCGCGGCGAGCGGTCGATCTGGTGCTGAAGGCGCACGAGCCCTTTCCGGCGCTGGCGGTCGACCGCCATTGGCAAATGGTTGCCCACAATGCGGGTGTGACGGCATTCCTCGCGGGCGTCGCGCCGCATCTGCTCGAACCGCCGGTCAACGTGCTGAGGCTGAGCCTGCACCCCGAGGGCGTGGCGCCGCGCATCGTCAACCTCGGCGAATGGCGGGCCCATATCTTCCACCGGCTCGAGGCCCAGATCGAGGCAAGCGCCGACCAGGTCCTGGTGGACCTCCTGGCCGAGCTTCGCGCCCTTCCCGGCGGGACCGCGCGCGCGGCGGACAGCCATGGCGGCGTGGCGGTGCCTCTGGTCCTTCGCGTCGGCGAGGGGCAATTGTCCTTCCTCGGAACGACGACGATGTTCGGGACGCCGATCGACGTCACCCTGGCGGAGCTCGCGATCGAGGCTTTCCTGCCGGCGGACGAGGCGACCGCGCGGATGTTGATGGAGGCGGATTGAAAAGGAAAGGGGCGGGCGGCGCGACCGGAAAGTGCGCCAGGCCCGCCCCATTAGAGTGTGGAACCAAGTGGACGCCATATAACATACATGGCGCGTGCCAGACCACGAAAATGGCGGAAATCGGCGCTTTTCATGGTTAGCGGTCCTTAACCCTTCCACCCGATTGTAAAGCCTGCCGACACATGCCCCCGAACATTCATCTTGCGTTCAGCCGCTCGGTGACTACTTCTGTAATCAAAGCCAGGTGGGAAGCGCCGGATGGAGCGGATCGGGGAAGCCGAATATGCGGTGATGGAGGTGCTCTGGAAGGACGCGCCGCTCACCGCCGCCGAAGTCGCCGAGCGCGCACCGGCCGAGCGCGGCTGGAGCATCCGCACCGTCAAAACCATGCTTTCCCGCCTGCTCGCCAAGGGCGTCCTCGCCCATGAGGAAGAGGGGCGGCGCTATCTCTACCGGCCCGCCATCGCCCGCGCCGATTATGTCGCGCAGGAATCGGGGCGGCTGATCGACCGCATGTTCGGGGGCAGGGTGACGCCGCTCGTCGCCCATCTCGCCGAGCGCGACCGCCTGACCGAAGCCGACATCGCCGAGATCGAGGCGCTCCTGAAGGCGCTCAAGACATGATCGGCGAATCGCTCCTGTCGCTGGTCGCCGGCAACATGGCCTGGGCGACCCTGGCCATGCTCGTCGTCCTCGCCGTCCGCCGCCCTTTCGCGGCACTGTTCGGCGCCGTCCCGGCCTACGCCTTGTGGCTCTTGCCCGTGCTTCGCCTCGTCGCGCCGCCACTGCCGGCCTGGCAGGCCGAGATTCCGGTCGCGCTTCCCCCGCCGAACATCGTCCTGTTCGTGGGGGATGCGGCCGCGCCCCTGCCGCCGCAAGGCGGACCCGGGCAGTGGGTTGCCTGGATGCTCGCGATCTGGGCCCTGGGCGCGGCCGCCTTCATCGCCTGGCAATTCGTCTCCTATCGGCGCTTCCTCGCCGCGCTCGACCTCGATGCGCGCGAGCTCGGCGACCATCGCGGCCTTCCCCTGGTCGAGAGCGCGGCGGCGCAGGGACCGCTCGCTCTCGGCCTTCTTCGCCGGCGGATCGTCGTCCCGGCCGATTTCGAGACCCGCTATTCGGCCGGCGAACGCCAGCTCGCGCTCGACCATGAACGCATCCACCATCGCCGCGGCGATATCTGGTGGAACCATGTCGCCCTCGTCGTCCTTGCCCTCAACTGGTTCAACCCGGTCGCCTGGCTGGCCTTCCGCGCCTTCCGGGCCGACCAGGAACTGGCCTGCGACGCCGCCGTCGCCGCCGCCGCCACTCCCGACGCCCGCCATGATTATGCGCGCGCCCTGATCAAATCCGCGAGCCGACCCGGCCTGATTGCAGCCTGCCCGCTCAACCATGCCGCCATTTTGAAACGGAGACTGAAAATGATGAAGTTCCACAAGGCCAGCCGCGGCCGGATGCTCGGCGGCGCGGCCGCCATCACCCTCCTCGCGGGGATCGGCCTCAGCGTCGGCGGCCCCGCCTTCGCCCAGCCGACCCCGCCCGCGCCGCCGACTCCGCCCACTGCCGCCCCCGCTGCGCCCGGAGAAGGAACCCATCGCGAGCGCGTGGTCGTCCGCACCATCACCCGCGACGGCCGCGAGGAAAGCACGACCACCCGCGTCCATGGCGACGGCGACGCCCATGGCGACCGCGAGCGTCACGAGCATGTGATCGTCATGACCCATCGCGGAGACGGTCACGGCACGAGCCATAGCGAAAGCCATCGCGACGGCCGGGCCCAAGGCGAAGGCTCGGGTCACGGCGATTCCGCCGACCATCACCGCATGATGATGCATCACGGCGGCGGCATGGCCCATGCCGACTGCGATCGCGGCACCACCGACGTCAATGCCGAGAGCGGCGACGCCAACAACCGCGCCCGGGTCGTGATCTGCGGCAGCGGCGACGCGACGCCCGCCCAGCGTGCCGAACGCCTCCAGCGCGCCCGCGATCGGCTCGCCTCGAGCGACGAGCTTAGCGGCGAGCACCGCACCCGCATCCTCGCCTTGCTCGACCAGCAGATCGCCAGGTTGAGGGCGCAGTAAGCCGGCCTCTCCCCTCCCTGGTCAGGGAGGGGGGAAGGCAGCCCTTCTCTTTCCCGTCCTTCAATGCCACATGCCGCGGATGGACGATTGGCCCACCGGCAAGGTCGAGCAGCTGACGCCGCTGGTGCGGCGGCTGCTGGCGGGCAATCCGTCGCCCTTCACCTACACCGGCACCCAGACCTATATCGTCGGGACCGGCGAAGTGGCGGTGATCGATCCCGGGCCTGACCTTCCCGACCATGTCGATTCGATCCTCGCAGCGACGCAAGGCGAGCGGATTGCGGCGATTCTGTGCACCCACACCCATCGCGACCACAGCCCGGCAAGCCGCGCACTGGCGGCGGCGGGCGGCGCCCCGATCACTGGCTGCGCGCCGCTGGCGATCGACGATGACGGTCCGCGCGCCGACGCCGCCTTCGATTTCGATTATCGGCCCGACCGGATCCTGGTCGACGGCGAGCGGGTGGAAGGCGAAGGCTGGGCGCTCGAAGCGGTGGCAACGCCGGGCCACACCTCCAACCATCTCTGCTTCGCGCTCGCCGGCGAGGGCGCTCTCTTCACCGGCGATCATGTTATGGGCTGGTCGACCACCGTGATCGCGCCGCCCGACGGCGACATGACCGACTATATGAAGAGCCTCGACCTGCTGCTCGGCCGCGCCGACACGGTCTATTATCCGGCCCACGGACCGGCAGTCGAGAAGACCAAGCGTCACGTGCGCGCCCTGGTCACCCATCGCCGGATGCGCGAGAAGCAGATTCTGCGGCAATTGGACGAGGGCAGGGGCCAGATCCCCGACATGGTCGCCTTGATGTACCGCGACGTCGATCCGCGCCTGCACCCGGCCGCCGGGCGCTCGGTGCTGGCCCATCTCAAGGATCTCGAACGGCGCGGGCTGGTTCGAAACGAGGGCGAGGCGTGGACCCGGGCCGCCTGAGGAAGCTCGTCGTCATCGTGCCGCTGGCGCTCGCGCTGGTGGTCGGCGGCGCGCTCGGCCTGCTGCTGCGCCGCGAGCCGGCGACGAGCGGCGCCGATCCCCAGGCGATCGCCGCCGCGACTTTGCTCTCGGTCCGCGAGCAGGGCCGCCAGATCGTCTTCACTGCCCGTTTCTCCGCCATCGCCACCGCCAGCGAGACCCGTTTGGGCATGACCGCGCGCAAGACCCTGATCATGCCCGGCGAGGTCCGCTACAGCGTCGATCTGTCGCGGCTGAGACGCGAAAGCATGGCCTGGGACGACGCGACGCGGACGTTGACCGTTACGCTCCCGCCCCTTGAAATGAGCGGCCCCAGGATCGATTTGAATCAGGTGCAGGAATATGGCGAAGGCGGCCTGATCATGGCGCTGACCAATGCCGAAACCACGCTCGACGAGTCCAACCGCCGCGCCGGCCAGCAGGAGCTGATGCGCCAGGCGCGGGCAGCCGGGCCGATGGGCGAAGCGCGCGCCGCCGCGATGCGCGACGTTGCCCGCGCCTTCGCTTTGCCGCTCCGTGCCGCTAATATAGACGCCAGCGTGGCCGTGCGGTTCGTGGACCCCAATGGCCGCGAGGATGCGAGCTTCCTGGATCGGCCGCGGCGGATCGACGACACGATAAGGGCCAGAACGCAATGAACGCACCCAATGCCGGCCTGAAGGGGCTGGACCTCAGGATGGAGATCGACCGGCTGCGCGAGGAGCGCAACGCCGTCATCCTCGCCCATTATTACCAGACGCCCGAAATCCAGGACATTGCCGACTTCGTCGGCGACAGTCTCGATCTCTCGCGCAAGGCGCAGGCGACCGATGCCGAGGTCATCGCCTTTTGCGGTGTCCGCTTCATGGCCGAGACCGCCAAGATTCTGAGCCCGGAAAAGATCGTCGTCCTGCCCGACATGGACGCCGGCTGCAGCCTCGAGGATTCATGCCCGCCCGAGCAGTTCAAGGCGTTCCGCGAGGCCCATCCCGATCATATCACGCTCACCTACATTAACAGCTCGGCCGAGGTGAAAGCGCTCAGCGACATCATCGTCACCTCCTCGTCGGCCGAGACCATCCTCGCCCAGATCCCGAAGGAGCAGAAGATCATTTTCGGCCCCGACAAGCACCTCGGCGGCTATCTCGCCCGCAAGACCGGCCGCGACATGCTGCTCTGGCCGGGCGTGTGCATCGTCCACGAGGCCTTTTCCGAGACCGAGCTGATCAAATTGAAGGCCGAGCATCCCGGCGCGCCGGTGCTCGCCCACCCTGAATGCCCGCCCCACATCATCGACCATGCCGATTATGTCGGTGCCACCTCGGGCATCCTCAAGCACGCGCTGGAATCGCCGTCGCCGCTGATCATCGTCGCCACCGAGCCGCACATCATCCACCAGATGCAGAAGGACGCGCCGCACAAGACCTTCATCGGCGCGCCCGGCGCCGACGGGAACTGCAACTGCAACATGTGCCCCTACATGGCGCTCAACACGATGGAGAAGCTCTATGTCTCGCTGCGCGACCTCCAGCCGCGCGTCGAGATGGAGGAGAGCCTGCGCCTCGCCGCCAAGAAATCGCTCGACCGCATGCTCGAAATGGCCGCCCACACCGTCGGCAAGGGCGACGTCGGCAAGCCCCAGATCAGCGGCGACTAATCTCGCGCGTGACCTTCACCCTCGACCATTTCGATATCGACGCCTTCGTCGACGCCACCCTTGCCGAGGATTTGGGTGACGGGGGCGACATAACCTCGGCGGCGGTGATTCCGGCCGGGGCCCGGTTCGGCGGGGTGATGGACAGCCGCGAGGCGATCGTCGTTGCCGGCCTGCCAATCGCAGAAGCGTTCTTCCGCACTCTCGATCCTGCGGTGGAGATCGAGCGGCAGGTAGAGGACGGTGATCGGGTGGCCGCCGGAACCGACCTGATGCGCCTCTCCGGCCTGGCCGGGCCCATGCTCACAGGCGAGCGCTCCGCCCTCAACACCATCCAGCACCTTTCCGGAATCGCCACCATGACCCGGCGCTACGTCGACGCCATCGCCGGCACAGGCGCAATCCTGCTCGACACCCGCAAGACCATTCCAGGCCTGCGCGTCCTCGAAAAATACGCGACCCGGATGGGCGGCGCGCAGAATCACCGCATGGGCCTGTGGGACGCGGCGATGATCAAGGACAACCATGTCGCGGTCGCCGGCTCGGTCGGTGAGGCGGTGCACCGCGCCGTCGCCGCCGGCATCGAGCGGATCATCGTCGAGGTCGACCGGATCGCCCAGATCGAGCCTGCGCTCGACGCCGGCGCCACCCATCTCCTGCTCGACAATATGGACGTGCCGACCCTTCGCGAGGCGGTGGCCCTGGTCGCCGGCCGGGTGCCGACCGAGGCGAGCGGGGGCGTCACCCTGGAAACCATCCGCGCCAAGGCGGAGACCGGCGTCACCTACATTTCGGTCGGGCGGCTTACCCAGTCCGCCCCTGCGGCGGACATCGGATTGGATTTCGCGGCGGCATGAGCGTGCGGTCGCGCTTACAACATTCTTCTGGCCCTCATTGCGAGGAGCGTAGCGACGAAGCAATCCGGCGGGCAAATGCGCGCCTATGGATTGCTTCGCTCCGCTCGCAATGACGGTCAAATAGGGCAAACAAGGGCCTGCTCTAGACCTCCCGCCGCGCCACCACCTCGCCTTCGATCAGCCGCGTCTCGGGATGGTGCTTGTCGAGCCAGCGCTTGACGATGCGCAAATTGCGCGTGTTCGACTTGAAGAAGAAATCGGGGATGGCGCCGACCCAGGGGATGGCGCCGAGCAGGAAATCGACCCCGATATTGCCGCCCATTCGCGCGATATGCCATTTCGACATGCCGAGGTTGCGCGCCTCCCACGCGATCCACGCGCCCATCGCCGCGGCGACTACGCTGCCGGCGACCGGGATGATGTCGAGCACGACGTCAAGGCCGAAGCGGCGGTCGGTGCCGGGAATGGCGAAGGCGCGCTCGAGCAGATGCTCCATCGCTTCGATCCGGCGCCGCACCGAGGCGGCGTCGCGGCCGATGGGCAGCTGGTCGGCGACGCGGCTGAACTGATCGGCATTGATCGGCATCACTGGCTCTCCGCGATCAAGTTCACGGCGGGGTGCCGTGCGAACGAATTGGGCCTGAAGCCGGTCAATCGCCGCGAGACGAGCGACCAGCGCACAGGCGCGGTGAGCGGTATGAACGGTGTAAGGCCGGTAAGTATCCGGTCGGCGACCGCGAATTGGGCCTGGCGGTCGGCCGGGCGGGGGGCGAGCCGCGCCGCCAGCAGCGCCTGATCGGCTTTCTCATCGCACACCGTGCTGAGGTCGCAGGTGAAGTGGCGCAGGTACCAGCTCGCCAGGTTGGCGGGCGCGACTTCGTCGATCAGCCTGAGGTCGGCGGCCTCGTTCGCCCGGACCCGGACGGCGTCGATGCCGATCGCCCGCCAGTCGGCGCGGAGCGCGGCGAAGACCAGCCGGTAGCCGGGGCCGTCGGGAATGGCGACTCGGACCCTCAGCGGCGTCCGTTCGGCCGGCGCGGTTGCGGACGGTGCTTCGGCCTGGGGCGAAGCCGGGCCCTGCCCCTGGGCCGGAGGTGGAGAAGCGCCGCCCGCCTCGGAGATGGCGCGGGCCGCCGCTGCGCGTCGGTCGGGAAGGGACGTCGCCGCCCAGTCGGGCTGGACCGGAACGGCATATTCCTGGACGCCGGGCGCGACCAGGCTGGTCCTCGGGCCCAGCCGCGGCAGCTCGACCAGCGCCGCCAGGGTCTGACGGTCGACCGCCATTGCCATCGCGCGCCGCACCGCCGGATCGGCCAGCGGCCCGTCGCGGGCGGTGAAGACGAGGCCGAACAGGCCGCCGGCCGGATCAAAGGCGAGCGAGGCGGCCGGCGGTTCGGCGGCGCGGACGATCGGAAGGTCGCCGATCGTGCCGCCGATCACCAGGTCGGTCCGCCCGGCCTGGAAGCGGGCGACGGCGCTCGCCGCCCGCTCGCCGCGCAGCGCGATGTCGGGCAGGGCCATGCCGGCCTCTTCGTCCTCGCCGCGCAGCGGCTCCAGCCGCATTTCGCCCCGTTCGGCGCGGGCAAGGCGATAGGGGCCGGTTCCGGCACTGCTCTGGATGATCGCCATTTCGGGATGGGCGAGCAGCTGCAGGAAATTGGGACGCGGGCCGCGCAAGCTGATCTCCAGCACCTCGTCGGTCATGGCGATCACGTCGTCGACCGCGCCGAGCACCGGCTTCAGCGGGTTGCGACTGGCCCGGCTCAGCGCCGCGCGCAGCCGTGCGACGACCTGCTGCGCGGTGACCCGCCCGCCACCGGCCCAGTCGATCCTGCGGAGGCGGAAAGTGTAGCGAAGCCCGTCGTCGGAGACGATCCAGCTCTGCGCCAGCGCCGGCTCGATCTCGCCGGCGGCGTCGAACCGCACCAAGCCCTGGGCGACGGCCTCGGTCAGATAGGCCGCGGGCGGATCGAGCGGCTGCAAATTGGGGTTGGCGAGTACCGGCGGCCCGCCGATCGCGCTGACCGCGATCGGCCCCGTCGACTCCTCGCCGCAGCCGGCCAGGCAAAGGGCGAAGGCGGCGAGGCCCGCACAGAGGAAAGTTCGAAACGGCGTCATTCGTCCGATGGTCCAGCCTCGCAATATTCTTTCTTAGCCGCTCGTGCGACAATTCGGAAACGCGCCAAATCGAGCGCCATTCCCAAAGCGCAAGGAACCAGGAAAGGAGCCCGTGCAAAGGCATTGGCGGGCGAAGTCAGACGATGGCAGGTGCCCGGGCTTTACCCCTCTTTCATTCCTCGGCGGCATAATAGGCACATCATGAGCGAAGGATTCGACCCCGACGGCTTCGGCCAGAATGACCCCGGCTACCGGTCGCGCCGCACGCCGCGCGTCGCGGTGGACGAGTCCGCCAGCCTGACGCCTCCCGACCGGTACAAGGTCGAGATCAAGGTCCGCGATGTCTCGGCCTCGGGGTTCATGGCCGAATGCGCCCAGCCGGTCCTGATCGGCAGCAATATTCTCCTCGAAATTCCCGGCGTCGGCCCCGTCCACGCCCAGGTGCGCTGGCAGCTGGGCAATAAGATGGGCGGCATGTTCCTCGATCCTATCAGCCTTGCCCGCTGCGAATGGACGGCGGTGCGGTCGCCGGAAGCCGTCTAGGGCACAGCGCGCAACTGCGAAAAGGCCGACGCGACAGGATGCCGCGCCGGCCTTTTCGCAACAAAAGTCACCCGATGGCTACGGGCTGGCCGGTGTGTCGTGGTCGTTGTCGCCAATCACGCCCGTCGCGAGCAGGACCCCGCCGACTAGGATCGCGGCGAAGAGGATGGCCGGCACCCAATTAGCGCCGCCATCGAGGTCGCTCCCATCTTCGCCCACCAGCGCGCCCGCCCGGGCGATCTCCGGCTGAATCGACAAGGCCTGCGCCGAAGGTTCGGCGAATGCCGGAGCGCCTGCCAGGGCGATCGATGCGAGCAGCGCGAGATTCTTCCCAAGCATTTGTATTTCCTTCCTTCCTACCTGTGGGGCTGGAGCGGGAAACCATGGGGACGGACGATGGGTCCTGGGCGACGCGGCGAGCCGGGCGGGAGAGGGGTCGGTTCGAAATCCGGTTCGGCGAGCCGTTTGCTCGAGGGTGACGGATCGAATGGGATCAGGTGAGGTTTCTCGCCCGGCTGGTCGGCTTGCGGGGCCACCGCGACGTCACCTTTCCGGCCTCGACGTGGAGGATCTGGTCGCAGCCCGCCAGTGTCGTTTGGCGGTGGGCGACAATGATGATCGTGCGCTCGCCGTCGAGCTTCATGATCGCGTCCATCACCGCCGCCTGGGTGGCGTCGTCAAGCGCGCTGGTCGCCTCGTCAAGGATCAGGACCGGCGCCTGCTTGTAAAGTGCGCGGGCGATGCCGACGCGCTGGCGCTGGCCGCCGGAAAGAAGGATCCCCCTTTCGCCGACCCGGGTGGCGAGTCTTTCGGGCAATTCTGCGACGAAGTCGCTCAGCTGGGCCGCGGCGATGACCGCGGCGAGCCGGTCATGATCGATTTCACCGGCGGCTTTGCCTAAGGCGATGTTGGCGGCGAGGCTGTCGTCGGCGAGATAGATGGACTGGGGAACATGGGCGATCCCCGCCATCCAGGTACCGCGGCTGGCCGAATCGAGCGGCAGATCGTCGATCCGGATCGTTCCGGAATCGGGCTCGAGCAGACCGATGATGAGGTCAAGCAAGGTGCTCTTGCCTGCGCCGGTCGGTCCTGAAATCCCGGTGCGGCTGCCCTGCGCGATGGCCAATGTGGCGTTGTCGATCGCGAAGCCACTATCGCCATGGCGGAAGGATACGTTCTCGAACCGGATTTCCCGCCGGAGCGGCGCAGGTGCGGCCCCGCGAGCCCGAGGCGGATCGGCCACGACCGGCATGTTCAACAGGTCGACGATGTCGGCCAGGAGCTGGAGCGTACCCGTGCTCCGCGTCCAGCCCGAATAGGTGAGCTGGAGCAGGGGCAGCAGCCGCTGCATGCCCAGAGCGAGCGCGCCGAGGATCGGAATGGCGGCGACGATGCCGTGAGGCTGAAAGCTCATCGCCAGGGCAGTGAGAGCGATGGCGACGATGCCCGCCGCCTCGACCACGAAGCGCGGCGCGGCGGTGATGAATTCGGTAACGCCGCGGGCGCGCCGGTAGCGGTAGTCGATCCGGCGGAACTGCTCCTCGAGCATCGGTTGGGCGTGATCGAGAATGATGTCGCGGATTCCGCCCAGGCTTTCCTGGATGATCTTGATCCGGGCCGTGCCGGTCTCCGACACAGTCTGCGAATTGGCGCGCAGGCGGCCGCGGGTGACGCGGCTCATGATTCCGTAGACCAGCACGACGATGGAGGCGGCGAGGCTCGCCGCGAACGCGTCGATGGCGAAAAGCATCATTATGATCAGCATCGCGATGAGTCCGGCGGTCAGACCCTGCATAGCCGGCTGCAGCAGTTCCACCACGACCGACTGGACTTTCTCGATGCCCGAAAGAATTTCGCTGCTGCCGCGCCGGACATGTTCGGCATAGGGCTGTCGCAGCATCCGCGCGAAGATACGCGCGGCCATGTCGTGGCCGACCGCCATCACGAACCTGGTGGCAAGCCACAGAAGGAGGAGACGGATCAGCGCGGCAGCGATCGCCGCCGCGACCAGCAACATCGACGCGGTCACCACCGGATCGCCGCCGAGCCGCGCGATGACTCCGCTGGCGAAGTCGACCCGATCCGGCGCGGCGATCAGCGTGAGGAAGCCCAGCGACGCGCCAATCGTCATCAACTCGGCGAGCGCCCCAAGCAGGGTGACGGCGAGAACGGCCGCCAGCTGCCAGCGCCGCCGCGCAGTAAGGCTGCGGTAAAAACCGAGAAGGGGATGAGGAGTCGACATTGCGACCTTGAAATCCCTAGACCGACTCAAGGAATCCCTGAGGACCGGCATTCGCGACCAGGCGGCCGTCCGGAGCGGACAGGACTTCCTCGAAGAGGCTTTCGTGCGCGCGCGGCGCGGCTGACTCGCGATGCAGCGGCCTGACGTTGGTTTCAACCTGCCAGGCGGTCGGCCAGGTGTGGACGATTCCGTCCGGCGCGATATGGCGCGCGCGCCAGTCGGCGAGGCCGATGCGCAAGCTGAGCAGGGTCCGCAGGCTGGCGGGGTTGAGCCAGGCCCACGCAGCGAAGATGAGGATAAGGGTCCGGTTACGCCGACTTTCGCTGAACGATGCGTGCCGCCAGGCCCAGGAACGGAAGATGCTCCGCGGGTTACCCCGCCACAGCCGCTCGAGAGCGACCTGGGCGAGCACGGAAAGCGACACCGAATTGCGCGGCTCGGAGCGCAGGTTTTCCTCGATCAACGGGTCATAGTCCCGGCCCTGGCA
Organism: Allosphingosinicella sp.; assembly: GCA_036525215.1. GTDB lineage: Bacteria > Pseudomonadota > Alphaproteobacteria > Sphingomonadales > Sphingomonadaceae > Allosphingosinicella. The sequence goes on along the minus strand of DATDAU010000070.1, from coordinate 47,422 downwards.
GTGGGCGGCGAGACAGCGCACACTCAGGTCGAGCGCTCGCGTGACCATCGCCTCGTTGGAAACCTGCCGAGAGCTGGTGGGGCTGTAGCGATAGCGATAGTGGACCTCGGGCAGGATCAGGACCCGGCCCTGCCGTCCGAGGCGCAGGAACAGGTCGACATCCTCCCAATAATCGCATTCCGGACGATAGCCCCCCACCCGTTCGAAGGCCTCGCGGCGGATCATCATTGAGCCGTGCGAGATCGGAAACACGCAGCGGCCATTGCGAAAGACCGATCGGTCGCGGCCGCCGATCCGCCGCCCGGAGCGATCAATATAATCGTAGAGACTGCCGACGATCACCGCGGCGGGTTCGGCGCACAAAGCCTGAACCTGCGCGCGCAGCCTTTCCGGCATGGAGATATCATCGGCGTCCATGCGGGCGATCAGGGGATGGATCGCCGCCCGCGCCACCCAGTTCGCGCTGCCGGCCGGGCCGAGACCGGCGCCCTGGTTGCGGATCACGCGAATCCGCTTGTCCCGCCTCGCCCATTCGTCGATTCGCCCGCTCGAGCCGTCGGTCGATCCGTCGTCGCCGATGACCAATTCGAAATTGTCGTGAGTCTGCGCGAGGATGCTGATGATTGCATCGTCAAGAAAGGGCATGGCGTTGCGAACAGGCATCACCACGCTGACAGCCTGGTCCGCCTGCCCCATTCCCTCATCTCCTCCCCTGCCCTCGTCTGTTATGGGCGACGACGCCGGGCTTCGCCACCACAAATCGGTTCGTGTCCCACCGTGGGTCGCGGCTTTTCACTGCTTCCCGTCGGCGCGGACCGGGCTAGACATGGCCCGGAAACGCAAGCATCGCCGAGCGTCTTCTATCCAATTCCATATCTGGATACGGCCTGGCTGCGCGATCCTTCCCGTCCGCTGGAGGCGATGGCCGCGCCCGACACGATCGGCGTTCATCTGTGGACCGAGATGATCAAGGCCTGGGAGGAAGAGCCGGCGCCGGCGAGAAGCATCCTCGCGCGGCTGCACGAGAAGGGGCTTGGCACCGGACTGGTCGGGGAACTGCGCGCACCGGACCTCCCTCTATTTCGGCCGAAGAATTGGCCCCGCGGGCTGGACCGGAACGGGCCCGCTGGCCTGGAAGCCGATCGTCGGCATGCCGAAATGCGGGAAGAGGTCGCCGGACCCCCAGTCGACCTTGTCGGCCAGGTCGAAGATTTCGGTGTTCCAGGCCTCGGGAGCGCCCTCCACCTTCTCGCCGTTGCGAGCGATGGCGATGAAGCGTACGCCGGTCTTGCCCCACATGCCCGCGCCGACCGCAGAAAGCCCGCCGCCCTTGCCGAGCGTGACGGTGCCCGCGTCGTCGGTCGCGCTATCGAAGCCGTGCCAGCCATGGGCGCCGTCGTGGGTGCCGCCATTGGTGGTCGCAGCGACCGCGTCGCTGATCAAGTCGTCAAGCACCGACATCGAGAAGAGCGGGTTGCCCAGCCGGCAATTGAGCATCGCGCCGAGGCGGGCGACGTCGACGACCGCCGAGGAAAGGCCGCCGGCGCCGCCATAGACTTCGTAATTGTCATAGCCATAGGCGATGGGAATGAGCCGGCGGTCGTCGTGGACGGCGCTCACGCGGGTTTCCAGAGTGGGCGAATGCTGAATGGCTTCATCGGACGACCGGTCCTCGATTCGCGATCGAGAGCCGCGGGTGCGGGTCATGCCGAGCGGCTCGAGCAGCCAGTGGCGGAGCGCCGAGGTGAAGCTCGACCGCCCGGCGATGGCGGCGGCGACAAGGCCGAGCAGAATGTAATCGGTGCGCCCGTATTTGGTGTCCTGCTTGCCGTTCGCCCGTTGGGCGCCGGGCGCTCCCGTCATCGGCGCGTCGGCGATGGCGTGCCTGATGTCGTCCATGGTCAGCGGCTGGGTGGCGCCGTTCGGATCCTCCGCGGTCGGATAGACGGTGTTGTCCCTGACCGTACCCTGGTTGACCCCGGAATTGCTCTCGAGCAGGTGACGGACGGTGATGGCGCCGAAGTCGCCGCCGGGCGCTGTGCCGTCGGTCTTTCTCAGCTTCAGGATATCCTGCATCGCGCTGTTCCGCGACCAGTCGGTTTCGGAAAGCGCCTTCCATACCGCCAAGGCCGTGAAGGTCTTCGACACGCTGGCCATGCGGAACAGAGTGGTCGGCTCGATATCGGCATAATGCGGTTCGGCCTCCGCGAACGTATAGCCCTTGGCGTAGACCAGCCGCGTGCCCTCGACGACCGCGACCGCGGCGCCCCGGAAATTGTGGGCGCGGACATAGGTCTCCATCCATTCGTCGATCTTCGCCGCCTTGGTGCGGTTCGCCGCATTGAGTCCGATCGGCTCGGGGCCGCGGACGCGGAAGACGCGCGGCAGGATCTCGTCGCTCTTGGCGAACACCGCCGAGTAGCGGACGGCGTTGTTCGCGACGTTGGTGGCGATGCGAATCGGGAAGAAACCCGCCGTCTTCTGTTCGTCGAGCGCCTTACCGAAACGGTCGCCCGACATGTCGGCCTCGCTGGACCATCCATGCTTCAGCCGGCTGTCGACAAACATCTGGGCGATACCGCCGGACGGGGTCATCGCCAGCAGTTCGGAGCGCGCCCCGATCGAGCCCATCGCGTTGAATCGCTCCTGGAAGTGCGGGTTCACGTCGTTGACCGCGTCGAGATTCCAGGCGATCGGCCCGGGATTGGCGCCCCACACCGCGCAATAGCGTACGTCGTCCGGCGCCCCGAACGAATCGATCCACAACGGAATCCGGCCCGCCTCGCGCTGCGCCGTGCACTCGTCCCTGAAGGCATTGGGAAACATGTTGAGCTTGGTGAACGGCTTCACGGCCATTTCGCGAAAGCTCGCGCCATAGGTGACATTGCTGCCCGAGCCGGTGGCGGCGATCAGATAGGGAAAGAGAGGCCGCTCGAGCGCGGCCATCTCGTCGATCGTGGCGCGAAGCTGGTCCTTGGTGATCCCGTGAAAGGAGCGGCTTCGGAACGGCGGATCGTATTTGACCATCACCGCCGAATAGATCGGCTCCGAAGCCGGGCCGGCGAGCGAAAGCGATATCGGCCGGAAACCTTCCCCGGCCTGCTCGTCCCGCCACTGGAAGAACAGTTCGCCAATCGAGGCCATGCAATATTTGAGATTGTGGCGGGTGTAGATCATCGCGAGCGCTCCTGCGTCGGGGGCCGGACACAAGAAGACTAGGCTTGCGGCAGATGGACGGCAAGCAGCCCGGCAATTAGCACTGCGTACTTCACAATTTCAGTGAGCGTGGATTTGATGAGGTGGTGCGGACGGCGGGACTTGAACCCACACTCCCCGAAGGAAAGCAGATTTTAAGTCTGCTGCGTCTACCGATTTCGCCACGTCCGCATATCGGGGACGTGCGCGCGGCAAGCCCCGGGGTCAACAGGATCAGGTCCCGCGCCCGCCCCTGCGAAAGCAGGGGTCAACGCTGAAGAGCCGGCACCGGCCCCTAGACGTTTAAGCGCTCGCGCATTTCCTTGCCGGGCTTGAAATAGGGGACGCTCTTGGCGGAGACGTCGACCGGATCGCCGGTGCGCGGGTTGCGGCCCTTGCGGGCGTCGCGGCTGCGGCTGGAGAAGGCGCCGAAGCCCCTCAATTCCACCCGGCCGCCATTCTGCAATTGCTCGATGATCGAATCGAAGAAGGCCGAAACCACCCGCTCGACCTCTTTCAGGGTCAGGTCCGGATGATCGTCGCACAGCTTCTGAACGAGTTCTGATCGGATCACGGCAATCCCCTTTTCATAGTCCGGACCGGATCGTCGCAGGCCCCCGTGCGACGCGTCGAAGGGGAACAGTCGCACCGATATTGATAAAAATCAAGCTTATGCCCGCGCGAAAATCGGAGCAATTCACTGGACTAGGTTAATGTGCCCGAAGGCGGCGGCGGACGGCCCGATGGGACGCCCGCCGCCGGAACGGTCTAGCCGTTCTTCTGCTTCAGGGCTTCGCCAAGGATGTCGCCCAGGCTGGCACCCGAATCGGACGATCCATATTGCGCGACCGCCTGCTTTTCCTCGGCAATCTGGAGAGCCTTGATCGAGAAATTGGGCTTTTTCGAACGATCGAAGCCGATCACCATCGCGTCGAACTTCTGGCCGACCTGGAAGCGCTCGGGGCGCTGCTCGTCGCGGTCGCGGCCCAGATCGGTGCGCTTGATGAAGCCGGTGGCGCCGTCGTCGCCGACCTGGACGTCGAGGCCGCCGTCGCGAACCTCGAGCACCGTGACGGTCACGGTCTCGTTTTTGTTGACGCCCGCGCCGGCGGTGGCGCCGCCCTTGGCGACTCCGCCGCGCTCGAGCTGCTTCATGCCCAGGCTGATCCGCTCCTTCTCGACATCGACGTCGAGCACGACCGCTTTGACGGTCTCGCCCTTGTGGTGCAGGTTGAGCGCTTCCTCGCCGCTGACGCCCCAGGCGATGTCGGACATGTGGACCATGCCGTCGACGTCGCCGTCCAGGCCGATAAACAGGCCGAACTCGGTGGCGTTCTTGACCTCGCCCTCGACCTCGGTGCCGACCGGGTGCTTCTCGGCGAAGTCGTTCCAGGGATTGGCCTGGGCCTGCTTGAGGCCGAGGCTGATCCGGCGCTTCTCCTCGTCGACCTCGATCACCGCCACGTCGACTTCCTGCGAGGTGGAGACGATCTTGCCCGGATGGACGTTCTTCTTGGTCCAGCTCATCTCGGAGACGTGGACCAGGCCTTCAATGCCCGGCTCCAGCTCGACGAAGGCGCCATATTCGGTGATGTTGGTCACCCGGCCCTTGAACACGCCGCCGACCGGATATTTGGCGCCGGCGCCGTCCCACGGATCGCTTTCCAGCTGCTTCATGCCCAGGCTGATGCGCTGGGTGTCGCGGTTGATGCGGATGATCTGCACCTTCACGGTGTCGCCGATGTTGATCACCTCGCTCGGGTGGCCGACGCGCTTGTAGCTGATGTCGGTGACGTGGAGCAGACCATCGATGCCGCCGAGATCGACGAAGGCGCCGTAATCGGTGATGTTCTTGACCACGCCGTCGACGATCTGGCCCTCGGCCAGCGACTGGATCAGGCCCGAACGCTGCTCGGCGCGGGTTTCCTCGAGGATGGCGCGGCGCGACACGACGATATTGCCGCGGCGGCGGTCCATCTTCAGGATCTGGAAGGGCTGGGCGAGGTCCATCAGCGGGCCGACGTCGCGGACCGGGCGGATATCGACCTGGCTGCCGGGCAGGAAGGCGACGGCGCCGCCCAGGTCGACGGTGAAGCCGCCCTTGACGCGGCCGAAGATCACGCCGTCGACGCGGTTGCCCGCGGTATATTCGGTTTCGAGCTTGTCCCACGCGGCTTCGCGGCGGGCGCGGTCGCGGCTCAGCATCGCTTCGCCGTGGAGATTTTCGATGCGGTCGACATAGACTTCGACCTGGTCGCCGACGGCGATCTCGGCCTTCTGGCCGGGCGCGGCGAATTCGCGAAGCGGCACGCGGCCTTCCGACTTCAGTCCGACGTCGATGACGGCGAGGTCGTTTTCGATGGCGGTGACGGTGCCGGTGACGACGCGGCCTTCGAAGCTTTCGTTCTCGCCGCCGAGGGATTCATTGAGGAGCGCGGCGAAATCGTCGCGGGTTGGGTTTGCCGTAGTGGCCATAAAGAGTGGTTTCCTTGTTCGTTCGTTTTGCCGGCCGAGGGGTTGGCTCCCCTGGTCTTTTCACCAGCATGCCGCCCCGGCCCCATGCCGATGCGGCGTCCCTCGGGCGCAAGCGGTGGAAGCGAGGAAGCAAAAGGGCGCGTCAAGAGCGCGGCCATTGCCGTCCCTCACGCGCATTGCCTTATTCTGGCTTCCACGAGCGCGACCGCCCGCTGGACGGACGCGCATATAGGGGAGAGCGGCGAAAGGGGCAAGCCGGGGGGCGGCGGGAGACGATTCAGTCCCTTAAAGCTTGCCGAACGCGACGCCTTTCCAGCCCCAGCCGGCCGCCTGCGCGGCGTCGATCAGGGGGGTCTTGAGCTCCTTGGTGTTGAAGCGATAGTCGAAGACCTTGCCGTAGGAGGCGTCCTCGCGAAAGGCATAGGCGGTGCCGAAGCTCATCTCGGTCTTCTGGCCGCGGAACGCGCTGGCGGCGAGCGAGAGGCTGGGCAAACCGGCGCGCCATTCGACCTCCCATTCCTGGTCGACGGCTCGGACCTCGCCCTTCGCCTCGTCGAACCTCATCAGCACCTTGAACACTTTCGCGAGGCCGGCCTTGGCGAAGATCTCATACCATTGGGCATCGACGATCTTCCATTCCGCCACCAGATCGACGCCCTCCGGCGCGCCGTCGCGGATGACGAAGGGGGCAGTGTCGCGGTTGGCGGCGAGCAGGCCGGCGCGAAGGTCCGAAACGCTTTGACGCGGCACGCCGGCGGGCGCCGCCTTGTTCCCGGTCAGCCAGTCCAACAATCCCATCTTATCCCCCAATAAAGTATCGGCCGCGAGGATATGCGCAGGCCAGGTCGATGCCAAGGGGCTCAGCCGCCACCCATCCGTTGCTCGACCGCAGCGAGGGCGGAGGCGATCGCCTCGTCGATGCTCATCTCGCTGGTGTCGAGCAGCACCGCGTCGTCCGCCATGACCAGGGGCGCCTGTTCCCGGCCCGAATCCCGCTCGTCGCGGGCGCGGATGTCGGCGAGGACGTCGGTGAAATGGACGTCGAGGCCGGCGGCCTTCAATTCGTCGAAGCGCCGCCTTGCCCGCGCCTCGGGGCTGGCCGTCACGAACAGCTTCACATCGGCCTCGGGCGCGATCACGGTGCCGATGTCGCGGCCATCGAGGACGGCGCCGCCGTCGCTGGCGGCGAACCGCCGCTGCCGGTCGAGCAGGGCTTCGCGAACCAGCTTGTAGGTCGAGATGCGCGAGGCGATGCCGCCCACCGTCTCGCTTTTCAGCTCGGGATCGGCAAAATCGATCTGGGAAAGATCGGTGGCGCGCGCGGCGGCGAACTCGCTTTCCGGATCGCCGCCCATGCCGAGCAGGTTCAAGGCGGTGGCGCGATAGAGGAGGCCGGTATCCATATAGGGCAGGCCCAACGTCCCGGCCAACGCCCTGGCGATCGTTCCCTTGCCGCTGGCGGCGGGCCCATCGACGGCAATGATCATGCGGAGGCGAACGTCCGGCGCGCGAAAGGGGAGTGGGAATCGCAGAAGGGAAGGGGTTTCATCGCCGCCGCCCGTAATCGGTTCGGCGCCGCGAGACCAGTGGGGGCCTTGGCTTTTGACAGCGCGCCACCCATGTGGCAATGCGCCCGCCGACTGGCCTCGCCCGCGGCGGCGCCGACAATCTATTCACTTCTGTTGGAGAAGCTTCACCCATGGTGAAACCGGAATGGGGCACCAAGCGGACCTGCCCCAAATGCGCGACCCGCTTTTACGATCTCGGCAAGGAAGATCCGATCCACTGCATCGCCTGCGGCGTCGCCTGGCATCCCGAGCCGGTGCTGAAGTCGAAGCAGCCGTTGCCCTTCGAGGCCGCCAAGCCCGAGATCGAGGTCGAGAAGGAAGACGCGGATCTCGCGGCTCCCGATCTCGATCTGGAGGTCGATGAGGACGCCGAGGAGAATCCGGACGACGAGGTCGATCTGGGCGGCGACGACGATATCGGCGTTCCGGGCGCGGCCGGCGACGAAGAAGAAGTCTAGAGCGCCTTTAGATCCGATTGCATCGGATCGGTCGCTCTAGGTTTTTGGTTGCCCGCGATTTCCGGACCGTCAGATTGGTCCATCTGACTAGAAATCGCTTTTAGCCTGTTGCGCGGCGCCTTCGCCTTGCCTAAAGGCGGGCGCCGTCCCGGACCAGACCGGGAAAAAGTTTCGGGGCCGTAGCTCAGCTGGGAGAGCGCTGCAATGGCATTGCAGAGGTCAGGGGTTCGATCCCCCTCGGCTCCACCAAACACAGAAAAGGGCCGGTTTGCCGGCCCTTTTCTGTGTTTGCCCCAGAGGTGCCGAAGGCGCGAATGCAGGCTCGGTGAGGCCTGACGCGCCCCACCAAATCTAGACGGTCGGATCATTCCGCCGTTTCGAGTTCATCATGATGCAAGCCGCGACGCGGCAGTTGCAGGTGGAAGGTCACGCCATGCGCCTCGCCCGGCGTTGCCCAGAGATGCCCGCCATGTTCCTCGGCGATGGTCCGGCACAGCGACAGGCCGAGACCGGTGCCGGTCTCCTTGGTCGTAAAGAAGGCGTCGAAGATGCGCGGCGCCTCGTCGGGCGCGATTCCCATGCCCGTATCGCTGACCTCGAGCAGCACGTCCTCGCCGTTCAGCGAAGCCGAGTGGACCTCGATCCGGCGAGGCCGGCCGCGCGTCGCCCCAAGGGATTCGATGGCGTTGGTGAAAAGGTTGACCAGCACCCGCTGGATCTGAACCCGGTCCGCCAGGATAGGCGGCAGCTGCTCGTCGAGTGTGAACTCCACCGAGACCTTCTCGCCGGCCAACTCGCGGCCGAGAAACGCCGCCGTCTCGCGCGCCAGATGATTCAGGCTGAACTCCGTTGTCGAACGCGGCCCCCTGGCGAACATCGCCCGGATGCTCTTGATCACATCGTTCGTTCGTTTCGCGGCATCGATCGTGGCGCGCAGCGCCTTGATCGCCCTTTCATGATCGGGTCGGCCACGCGAGAGCCAGCTCAGGCCGGCCATCGCGTTGGCGATCGTGCCGGTGAGCGGTTGGCCGATCTCATGGGCGATCGCCGCCGTCACCGCGTCCATCGACATCAGCCGGGCGTCGCGTTCCCGATCGTGCGCCGCCGTCGACAGAGCCAGCCGCGCGTGGAGCCGGTTGGACTCGGCAATCAACGCGAGCAGCACAACGAGATGGGCAAACACCTGCACGCCGAATTGACAATAAAAGCTGAGCGAGAAACGGGCCAAAACCTGCATGTTGAGCAGACAGTGGACCTCAAAGGCAGCGATCGCGACCAGCAGCCACATATCGAGCACCGATGTGCGCTGCCTCAGCAACAGGACGATCGCGGCGAAACAAAGCGCGCCGAACAGGATGTTGAGCTTGACCAGATTGGAGATCAGGTCGGAGCGATTCAGGAAAAGCGGGGGCAGCAGATCGTGTCCGAGCGTCGTCAGCGCCGTGGCCGCTGCCGCCAGTGCGACCGCCGCAAGTACTGCCGTGACAATCTTCGGCGCCCGCCGCTCTGCTACGGGCTGGGCTGCCGCGTCCGCCCGCTTGAGCAGGATATAGAAAATGGCTGCGATGGGCAGCGGCGCTCGCCAGAAGAAACCGAGCCAGGCGGCGGTGTTGACCCCGGCGCCAAGCAACCCGTTCGGGGAAAATGCCCCGGGAAACGTCAGCGCGTGTCCGATCAGCACGAATGCCGTGAAGACGTAGCAGGAAGCCAGGACGGTCAGCGCCCGCGACCGAAAGACATTGGCTTGAGCGAAGAGCAGGGTGGCCGTGATCAGATCGCAGAGAATGACGAAGGCATCGACCATAGGGATGAACGCGGGGATTTCGCGAAATCGAATGTCGGGCAGTGTCAACATGATGGGGAGGGCGGCAACGAGCACGGCGAGGATTGCGAAGCCGAACCGGGTCTGACGCCGGTTCGGCGGCGTGTCGAACACTCCCAGATGGCTATGCGACACAAATCTCCTCTGAAAGCCGGATTGCGAGGAAGTGCGCGAAATTGTCAGTGCGCGGACATGACGCTTCGTGGCAGTTGCAGATGGAAGGTCGCGCCATAATGCTTACCTGGCGAGGCCCAGAGACGTCCGCCATGCTCCTCGACGATGGTCCGGCAGAGCGAGAGGCCGAGGCCGGTGCCGGTGTCCTTCGTCGTGAAGAAGGCGTCGAAGATGCGCGGCGTCTCCTCCGCCGCGATGCCGATGCCGGTATCGCTGACCTCGAGAAGCACGTCCTGTCCGTTCAGCGGCGCCGAGCGGATCTCGAGGCGGCGCGGACGGCCCTGCGTCGCGCCCAGCGAATCGATCGCATTGGTGAAGAGGTTGACGAGCACGCGCTGGATCTGGACCCGGTCGGCGAGGACCGGCGGCAGTTCTTCGTCGAGGGTGAGCTCCAGTGAGACCCTCTCGCCCGCCAGCTCCCGGTCGAGAAATGCCGCGGTCTCGCGCACCAGATCGTTGAGGCTGAACTGGGTTGCCGCGATCGGCCCCTTGGCGAACATCGCCCGAATGCTCTTGATCACCTCGTTGGTGCGATTGCCGGCATCGATGGTAGAGCGCAATTCCTTGATCGCCTTTTCACGGTCGGGCCGTTCGGCGGTAAGCCAGCATAGGCCGGCCATCGCGTGGGCGATTGCGCCGGTGAGCGGCTGCCCGACTTCATGGGCGATGGCAGCCGTCACCGCGTCCATAGACATCAGCCGGGCGTCGCGTTCTCGGTTGCGCGCCGCCGTCGAAATGGCCAGCCGCGCATAGAGCCGGTTCGACTCTGCGATCAGGGCGAGCATCAGGACGAGATGCGAGACCAGGGTCAGCAGGTACAGGCAATACCAGCCGGCCGTGAACCGGCCGTGGAGCGTCATGATCAGCAGCGATTCGATCAGCCAGCCCGAGAGCGCAACCAATAGCCAAGTCTCGAGCACCGAGCTGTGCCTCCGGAACAGTGCGGCCGTCGCGACGACGAAAAGCGCGAAGACTATGAATTCGAAGGTGAGAGCACTGCCGTAATTCAGCTCGGCGTGCGTGAGAAAGAACCGTGGAAGCAGATCGTGTCCGCTCGTCGCCAGCAGTGTCATCGCCAAGGCGAGGGCTGCGGCGACGAACACGCTCTCGGCAATTCTCGGGGCGGGCCGTTCCGGTCCAGGCTGGGTTGTCGAATCCGCCCGCTTGAGCAGGACATAGAGAATGATCGCGATCGGAAATGCCGTTCGCCGGGCGGTATAGATCCAGGACGAGGAGCTGACTCCCGCGCCAAGCCATCCGTCCGGGGCAAAGGCGCCGGGGAAAGTGAGCGCGTGGGGGAGCAGAAGCAATGCGGAGAAGACGAATCCCGAGGCCAGAACGGCCAGAGCACGCGACCGAAAGACGGAGGCCTGGGCGTAGAGCAGGGTGGCGACGATCAGCTCGCCGACGAACATGATGGCATCGACCATCGGGATGAAGGCGTCGACCTGGCTCAATCGAACGTTGCGCATCGGCAAGGTCAACAGGACGGCCATGAACATCAGACCGACGACCGCAAGACTGAGCCGGATTTGCTTCCGGCCCGGCGGTGTATCGAACAAACCCAGATGGTCTTGCGACAAGCCCCCCCCCGAATGTCAAACGAGCGCGATGGGGATAGAAGACGATCAGTCCCTCCCCGCAGACTAGCCCTGCTTTTCCCTGAGACTTATCCGTACAAACCCTGAGAGCGGGGATCCACGGGTCCCTACGGCCCGATCCTCGGTGTCGAGGTCTCTATGGCCCGGCCCTACCGCCGCGCGGCAGCTGCAGGTGGAAGGTCGCACCCATCGGCTCGCCCGGCGAAGCCCAGAGACGTCCGCCATGCTCCTCGACGATGGTCCGGCAGAGCGAGAGGCCGAGGCCGGTGCCGGTTCCCTTGGTGGTGAAGAAGGGCTCGAAGATTCGAGTCATCTCCTCGGGCGCGATGCCGATCCCCGTGTCGCTGATCTCGAGCAACACGTCCTGGCCGTTCAGCGGCGCCGAGCGGATCGCGATGCGGCGCGGCCTGCCCCGCGTCGCGCCAACCGAGTCGATCGCGTTGGTGAAGAGGTTGACGAGGACCCGCTGGATCTGGATCCGGTCGGCCAGGATCGGGGGCAACGCCTCGTCGAGCGTGAATTCCAGCGCGACATTCTCGCCGGCCAGCTCCCTGTCCAGAAACGCCGCCGTTTCGCGCACCAGGTCGTTGAGGCTGATCTCGGTCGCCGTCCCCGTTCCTTTGGCGAACATCGCGCGGATGCTCTTGATGACCGCCGTGGTGCGATTGCCGGAATCAATGGCGTCGTGGAGCGCCTTGATCGCCCTTTCGCGATCCGGCCGTTCGCGCGTCAGCCAGCTCAGGCCGGCCATCGCGCTTGCGATCGTGCCGGTCAGCGGCTGCCCGACCTCATGGGCGATGGCGCCGGTCACCGCGTCCATCGACATCAAACGGGCATCACGTTCCCGATTCCGCGCCGCCATCGTCAGCGCGAGGCGCGCATGAAGCCGGTTGGATTCGGCCATCAGGGCGAGCATGACGATAAGGCTCGAGACCAGCATCATGGACACCAGACCGTACCATCCGACCGAATAGCGTGCACCGCCCGTCAGGTTCAGTAGCGACTGGATCAGCCAGCACGACAAGGCGACCAGGAGCCAAAGATCGAGCACAGATCCGGGCCGCCAGAGCATGGCCATCGCGACGATGCTGAGGACGATCGTCAGCGCATTGATCGCGAACAGATTGGCGGAAACCGGCTCGGTGCGATTGGCGAAAAAAGGCGGAAGCACGTCCGCCCCGACGATCGCCAATATCGTCGCCGCCCCCGCCAGGGCCAGCACCGAATAGACTCCGAAAGCGGCGCTTGGGATCGGCCGGGCGATTCCCGGCTTCGCCGACGTCTCCGCTCGCTTGAGATGGGCATAAAGCGCGATGCCAAGGGGAAATGCGATCCGCCTGAAGGCCGCGAGCCACGCCGTCGCGTTGGCGCTTGCGCCGAGCAACCCGTCTGGGGCGAAGGCGCCGGGAAAGGTGAGTGCATGGGGCAAAAGAAGGAGAGCTGCGAAGACATAGCCGGAGGCGAGAATATTAAGGGCTCGGGAACGGAAGACGCGGGCCTGGGCGTAGAGCAGGGTGGCGATGATCAACTCGTCGACGAACATGACGGCGTCGAGCACCGGGATGAACACCTGGATCTCGCGCAGGCGAATGTCGTTCACCGGCAATATCAGGAAGAATGCCACCAACAGCCCGCCGACCATCGCAAGGCCGAGCCGGATTTGCCGGCGGTTGGGCGGCGTATCGAACAATCCCAGATGGTCGTGCGGCACGTATCCCCGCTGAAGTCCGACCTGCTTCGATAGAGACCAGGACAGGCCGCCTGCCCAGGCAGAATATCGCCGTTTGGACCTGAAACCTAGCCCATGTAGGCGGTCGCCAAGGCGACGCGCGGCCGGCTTCGTCCTAGAAGGCATAGGCGATCGAGGCGCCGAAGCGTCGGGGCGCGGCCGGCCTCTGGATGACGCCGGCGGTCGGTTGGGTCAGCAAGCTGTCATAATAATTCGTGTCGGTGAGATTGAGCACCCAGAGCCGGACCGATGGGCCGCGGCGATTTGGGATCCATTCCACCGAGGCATCGACGGTTGCGAACGCGTCCTGTCGCGCGACATTGTCGGGCTCCGAGAAATAGCCACTATTGAAGGCGAGGTTTCCGCTCAGCAGCAACGAGCCGGCCCCGCCCAGCGGGATTTCCTGGTTGGCGCCGATGTTGAGCTTGAACTCGGGGGCATAGGGAAGGCGGTGGCCGCTCACGTCGCAGGATATCTGCGCATAAGGGCTGGCCGCACTTGGGCTGAAATCGGTGCAGGTCGCGTTCGGAAAGCGATTGAACCGCGCCTGCAGCCACTGCAGCCCCAGCGTAAGGTCCAAATGGTGCCCCAGTCGAGCGCCCAGCTGCAGCTCCAGCCCATAGAGTTCGGCTGATGCGGCATTGGTCGTCACCGAGCCGATCGGCGTGATCGCCGAGACCTGAAGGTCGGAATAGTCGTAATAGAAGAGGCTCGCGTCGGCCCGGAAGCGGCGCGAGCGGCTGACATATTTCAGCCCGGCCTCGAAGTCGTCGAGCGTTTCCGGCCCGAAGGCGGGAGCCTGCGGAGCCTGGAGGCTCCAGCCGCCGCTCTGGAAGCCCCGGCTCAGCGACGCATAGCCCATCACCTCGTCGGAGAAATGATGGTCGATCGCGGCCCGCCAGGTCAGCTTGTCGAAGGTTTCGCTGTTGCGCAGCGGCGGATCGCCCAACAGCGGCAGCCCGGGCGTTGGGCGGATGAAAGGCGGATTGTCGAACTCGCGCTCGCCATTGGCTTCGACCGACCTGTGCTCGATCGTGTGGCGCAGGCCGACCGTCAACTCTGTCGCCTCGTCCAGGCGCAAGGTGCCCTGGCCGTAGGCGGCGTAGGAGGATGCGATTCCACTATCGTACAGGCTTTGCCGGATGCGACCGCCGAGGCCCGCCGAATAGCTCCCGCCGTAGAAGAAGGAGGTCGGATCGTATCGCACCGAGATGTTGATGTAATAGAGGCCTGCCACCCAGTGCACGCGCCCGGATTGGTCCGATTGCAGCTGGAATTCCTGGCTGAATTGTTCCTGCTCGGCGTTGGGAATGCCCGACCATAAGGGGAGCGGTCCCTGGTCGAGGTCGGTGCCGAAGTGCGCGCGCATCCCGCGGAGGGCGGTCAGGCCCATCAGGGTCAGGCCGCCGATCTCAACGTCCGCCCGGATCGAGGCGCCGCCGAAGCGAAAGCGATAGCGGCTTGGCGTATCCTGGTCGCCGTCGCGAAAGTCCTGAATGCGGGGCTGGCCGATCGGCGGATATCCGGCCACGGGCCGATAGGCGAAGTCCTGATCCACATCCTGATAGTCGGCGGCGAAGGACAGGGTCAGCGAGTCTCCCGGCCGCCAGGTCCATCGGGTCCTGCCGACGAAGCTGTGCCGGATTTCTCCCTGATCGGTTTGGCCCGTGAAGAGGTTGGTTCCGTAGCCGTCGTTGCGCGCCAGGCTCATGGCGAGGCTGCCGGCGATCCGGTCGCTTCCGCCCGTCAGATAGGCGTCGCCCCGGAGATATCCGTAGGTGCCCGCGTGGATCGTCGCCTCGCCCGACGACTCGGCCGTCGGCTCACGCGTGATGATCTGGATCACGCCGCCCGTCGTATTGCGTCCGAACAATGTCCCCTGCGGCCCGTTCAGCACCTCGACCCGTTCGATGCCGCGCAGGTCCAGCAGGGAGCCGATCGGCGAGGCGAAATAGACGCCGTCGACATAGGTCGCCACGCTGTTCTCCACCCCCAGGGTGGATCGTTTGCCGACGCCGCGCAGATAGGGCTGGGTGAACGCTCCCGAGCGCGTCATGGTCAGGCTCGGCACGACCCGGGCGAGCCCGGCCATGTCGGTCGCCTGCATCCGCTCGAGGTCTTTGCCGGGGAGCGCGGTGAGGGAGATCGGGACGTCCTGGGCGCGTTCGGGCCGGCGCTGTGCCGTTATCACGATCTCGGGATCATCGCCGCCGCTGGAGAAGGGTTGTGCCGCCAAAGGCTGCTGGCCGAGCAGAGCGAGGCCGCTCCAGGCGACCGCGTAGGCAAACCGTCTTGCCGGATCAAGGGACGCCCGGCGCATCAGCCCAGGCGCGAAGGCCCCTCCTTGGGCACCAAAGTCCTGTCGTCCGCAGATGTCCTCCCCCGCATCCCCTGATTTGAATGAAATACTTCGGAATCAGGCGTGGCTGATACTAGGGTAAATACCTACCCGGCACCCCGGACCCGGGTGCCGCACAAGCCAAGGCCGATGCGAGCCTTTTCGGCTGCCTATGATGAATGCCGCCCGAAGTCGGGCTTGGCGACGTCCTGGCCCTGCTCGACGATTCCGAGCCGCACCGCCCGGGTGCGGGTGAAGGTGTCGAACAACGTGTCGCCGTCATCCTCGACGATGGCGCGCTTGAGGTGCGACAGGTCTTCCGAGAAGCGCTCGATCATATCGAGCACCGCGTCCTTGTTGGACAGGAACACGTCGCGCCACATGGTCGGGTTGGACGCGGCGATGCGGGTGAAGTCGCGAAAGCCGCCGGCCGAATATTTGATCACCTCGCTTTGCGTCACCCGCTCGAGATCGGACGCGGTGCCGACCACGGTGAAGGCGATCAGGTGGGGCAAATGGCTGGTAATGGCGAGCACCAGGTCGTGATGGCGGGGATTCATCACCTCCATCTTGGCGCCGAGCCCGGTCCAGAAGGCCGAGACCCGGTTCACGTGCGTTTCGTCCGCGTCATCCTCGGGCGTGAGGATGCACCAGCGGCCGCGGAACAGGCCGGCGAAGCCGGCGTCGGGGCCGCTATTCTCGGTGCCGGCCACCGGATGCGCCGGAACGACGCTGGCGTTCGGCAGTGCCTCGCGAAGAGCCGCCGCGACTGCCGCCTTCGAAGAACCGACATCGCTGACGATTGCGCCGGCCGGAAGACTATCGGCGATCGAGCGCGCGGCATCGGCCATCGCGCCGACCGGAACGCAAAGGATGACGAGGTCCGCCTCCCTCACGGCCTCGCCCGCTTCCTCGGCGACGAGATCGGCCAGCCCCAGCTCTCGTGCCCGCGCGCGGACATTCGGATCGGCGTCGAACGCGGCGAGGCGCACATCGTCCATAGTCTCGAGCACGGCCCGCGCGATCGATGAGCCGATCAGGCCGAGCCCGATCAGGGCGACGCAGCGGAAGGGGTTACTCATGCCACCGCCGCCGCGAAGCCGCGTTCGAGGTCGGCGATCAGGTCGGCGGGGTCTTCGAGTCCGACCGACAGGCGCAGCAGATCGGGGTCGATTCCCGCCTCGGCCTGGACCTCGGGGGGCATGCCGCGATGGGTCATGGTCGAAGGCTTGCACACCAAAGTCGCGAAGCCGCCGAGCGACGAGGCGAGGGTGATCAGCTCGAGCGCGGCGAGGAAACGGGTTGTCGCCTCGGCCCCGCCGGCGACGCGGAAGGAGATCATGAAGCCCGGTCCGCTCTGCTGGCGCGCGGCGAGGGCGAAATCGGGGTGGCCGGGCAGGCCCGGATAATGGGTGACCAGTGCGCGGTCGTGGCCGGCCAGCCAGTCGGCGACGGCGACGGCGCTCGCCTCCATCCGGTCGATGCGGAGCGGCAGGGTGCGAAGACCGCGCAATATCTGGGCGCTGTCGTGCGCCGAGCCGTTGAGCCCGGCGGCGTTCGACCACCAGGCGAGCTGCTCAACCAGCGCCAGGTCGCCGGCGATCAGGGCGCCGCCGAACAGATCGGCATGGCCGTTCAGCGCCTTGGTGGTGCTGTGGAGGACGAGGTCGCAGCCGAGCGCCAGCGGCTGCTGCCGGCACGGCGTCGGCAGGGTGTTGTCGGCGATGACCAGAGCACCCGCCGCATGCGCGCGGGCGGCGCGGTCGGCGATGTCGGTAAGGCGGAGCAGCGGGTTGCTCGGCGTTTCGATCCAGACCAGGGCCGGTTTCGCGCGCAGCGCGGCGTCGAAGGCGATGTCGTCGGCCATGTCGACGAAGTCGGCGCTCAGCCGCCCCTTGTCCTCGAATCCCTTGATCAGCCGATAGGTGCCGCCATAGCAATCGTGCGGCGCGACGACATGGGCGCCGGCGTCGAGCAGCAGCAAAGCGAGCAGGGCGGCCGACTGGCCCGAGCCGGTGACGACGCCGCCGGCCGCGCCTTCCAGCTCCGCCAGCGCCTGGCTGACGACGTCGCGATTGGGGTTCACCGTCCGCGAATAATCATAGTCCGGCTTGGTGTCGGCATCGGCCCAGCGAAAGGTGTCGGAGACGAAGATCGGCGGCACAAGGCTGTCACGGCCGACATCGGCGCCAGCGCCGGCCGAGGCAAGGATGGTGGAGGGATCTCGGCGCTTGCTCACGACCGCGCCTCGAAGAAGGGGCCGACCAGGGCAGAGACGGCGGCGGCTTCCTTGAGGAACAGGTCGTGGCCGTAGAGGCAGTCGAGCAAATGAAGCTCGACCGGTCCGGCGAGGCCGTCGGCGAGCGCCTGTATCTGCGCCGGCGGCACCAACTGGTCGCTGGTCGCGCCGATCAGCAGCACCTTGTGGGCGATCTTCGCGGGATCGACGTCGTGGCGGTCGATCGAGGCCGACAGGCTGAGGAAGCGCTCGGGCGACATCACCGCGCCGAAGGCGTCGCCGCGGGCGCGCAGATAGTCGCCGGGACCGGAGGCGCCGAGCACGTCGTCGCCGCGAATCCCGCCGGCGAAGCGGACGTCGAACTCCTCCGACGTTCGGTAGCTGGTCATGGCCAGGCCGCGGGCGATCGACAGCGCCTCGGCCGCCCCGCCCTGGGCGAGGCCGAGGGCGACGATCCGCCGCTGCAGCGCCCGGATCGCGGTCGCCGCCGGATGCGGCCGGGCGTCGGCCGAAATCACCGCGATCCGTTCGACCCGGTCCGGGAAATGCTCGGCCATGGCAAGTGCGATCATGCCGCCGTAGGAGGCGCCGACGATGGCGTGGGCTTGGCCGACTCCGATCTGGTCGAGCGCGGCGACGATCGCCGCGGCCTGGTCGCGCGGCGAGGGCGCGCGGCGTCCGCGCGGATCGGCGATGAAGTCGACGCCGAGGATGCGGAACTTGTCGGAACAGACGCCGCGGCCCTTGCCCGCCAGCCCGGGCCACCAGCCGGGCTCGCCGGCATCGTCAATGCAGGGGAAGAGATTGGCGGAAATGCCGCCGAGGACGACCACCAGGGGCGCGTCGTCGGGGCCGCACAGGCTGAACCGCGCGGTCTCGCCGAAACGGGCGAGGGACGGCGGCAGCCGCACCTCGAACGCACAGGCGGCGTCCGCTCTTTCCCGATCCTCGATGACACGCGACAGCTTCATAACCACTCCATTCTCCCGGGGTGGAACGATGCTGCCTTGGGACCCGCTTGGTTGCCGGACCGGCCACATCGTCCCTTCCAGGACCGCCACCTTGCCCGGGTGGGCAGGTTGGCGTGGGCCGAGGCCCACTCTTGATGCTTCGCCCGACGATATGCACCGCAAGGCTTGAGAAATCCCTATCACGAAGGCGCGCGGCGGCAAAAAGTTTTTTGCGCCGCACAAGTCTCTCTCCGTTCAGGCGCCTTCCAGGATGTTGGCCAGGATTCTGTCACCGCTTCGGGTCAGGATGGATTCGGGGTGGAATTGCAGTCCGGTCTGGCGGGCGTCGGGGTCGCCAATCACCATCGCCATGCCGTCTATCGCGCCATGAATGTGGAAGCGGGCGGGCAGGTCGCGGGTGCACAGGCTGTGGTAGCGGCCGATGCCGATCGGGCTTTCCAGCCCGCGCATCGGCCCGGCGCCGTCATGGGCGAGGAGCGAGACCTTGCCGTGGACGGGCTCGGGCGCGCGGCTGACCTCGCCGCCGGCCTGTTCGACGATCGCCTGGTGGCCGAGGCAGACTCCGAGCAGGGGCACCCGACCCCTGGCGAGCGCGATCAGCTCGAGGCAGCAGCCGGCGTCGCCCGGTCGGCCCGGTCCCGGCGACAAGACGATCAGGGCATCCCTGGCCACCGCGATGGCGAGCGCCCGGGCCGGATCGACCGTGTTGCGCAACACTTGCACCGCGCATCCCAGCCGCTCGAACGATTCGACCAGGTTGAAGCTGAAGCTGTCGAGATTGTCGATCAGGAGGACGTTCCGGCTCATCGCGCCGCCCCGGTCGCGGCGAGGACGGAGAGCAGGGCCGAGGCCTTGCGGCGGGTCTCGTCGGCCTCGCGCCGCGGATCGCTGTCGAACACCACGCCGGCGCCCGCCCGCACATAAGCGATGCCGTCCCGAACCGTCGCCGAGCGGATGATCACGCCGGTGTCGAGCATCCCGGCGCCGTTGATCCAGCCGACCGCGCCGCCATAGGGACCGCGCTTGGTGACCTCGGTCTGGCGCAACAGCTCGGTGGCGCGGATCTTGGGCGCGCCGGTCAAGGTGCCGACGTTGAGACAGGCTTGGAGGGCGTGGAGCATGTCGAGCCCGTCGCGAAGCCGGCCGGTGACCGAGGTAACGAGGTGCATGACCCGGGCGTAGCGCTCGACGCTCATCAGCTTCGCGACCCGGCGCGTGCCCGGCGTGCTTACCCGGGCGACGTCGTTGCGGGCGAGGTCGACCAGCATCATATGTTCGGCCGTTTCCTTGTGGTCGAGCCGCATCTCGACCTCGAGCCGGTCGTCCTCGTCTCCGGTCGCGCCCCGCGGCCTTGTCCCGGCGATCGGCTTGACCTCGACCATCGTCGCGCCCGCCTCACCATAGACCCGCACCGACGTCTCAGGCGAGGCGCCGAACAGGAGGTGGTCTGGCGCGGCGACGAAGAAGCGATAGGGGCTGGGATCGAGCCGGCGGTGCGCGGCGTAGGAGAGCAGGGGATCGGGGCAGGACAGGCGGAAGGTGCGCGAGGGCACGATCTGGTAGATTTCTCCGGCCTCGATCCGGCCGCGCAGCCGGCGCACCACCGCGCAATAGGCGTCGTCGTCGAGGTCGACCTCGGGCTCGTCGTACTCCGCGACCGGCGCGGCCGGAATCGGCAGGTCGGGTATCGCCGCGCAACGCTCGACCAAAGCGGCGAGACGGGCGGCGGCGCCATGATAGGCGCGCTCGGCCTCGGCGGGATCATCCGATCCGAAGGCGGTGCAGAGGATAGTGGGCCGTGCACCCTCTTCGAACAGGATGAGCGAGTCCGCGAGCCAGTAGACGAAATCGGGGAAATCGAGAGGATCCCGGCCATTGGCGGGCAGGGTTTCGAACAGGTCGGTCTGGTCGAAGGCCGAGACCCCGAGCAGGGCGATGGTGAAGGGCTCGTCCGCTGAAGCCGAGGGGAAACCGGCCAGCAGCCGCAGCACGTCGAGCGGATTGGGGGAGAGCAGCCTCTCCTCGGCATCGTCGCCGGAAATGGCGGGGAAGCGCAGGCCAAGCCGTTTCGCGTCGCTGGTTTCGACCCGGTCGGCCAGACGATCGGCAACGAATGCAAGCACCTGCCCGCCATTGCTCGACAAGGCAGTGAGTTCGACCCCCGCGCCGCGGCATTCTATGCGAACCGCCGCCTGGTCCATCAGCAGGCTCGGCCCGATCGTGCGTTCGAGCAGCATCGTGTCGCGGCGCCGTCCGCGATCGGTCAGCGCCGCGTAAAGCGCGACCGGGTCGACCGAAGCAGGGAGGCGGCGCTGGAGCGCAAGCGCTTCCCCGCCGGCAAGGGCCTGCGTCACATCTCCCTCCCGACCGCGCGGACGACCGGCGTCAGCGCCCTCATCAGAGCCGCGAACTGGTCGGGGTAGAGCGACTGGGCGCCGTCCGACAAAGCCCGCGCCGGGTCCTCGTGGACCTCGACTAGCAGCCCGTCGGCGCCGCAGGCCGCGCCGGCCAGCGCCATCGGCGTCACCAGGTCGCGAATGCCGGTGCCGTGCGAGGGATCGACCATCACCGGCAAATGGGTCTTGAGCTTGATATAGGGGACGGCGTTGAGGTCGAGCGTGTTGCGGGTCGCGGTCTCGAAGGTGCGGATGCCGCGCTCGCACAGGATTACCTGGTCGTTGCCCTCGGCGAGCAGATATTCGGCGGCGAGCAGCAATTCCTCGATCCTCGCCGACATGCCGCGCTTCAGCAGCACCGGCTTTCCCGCTTTGCCGACGGCGCGCAGCAGGGTGAAATTCTGCATGCTGCGGGCGCCGATCTGGAGCGCGTCGGCATGGTCAGCGACGATGGGGACGTCGGCGCTGTCCATCACCTCGGTGACCACCGGCAGGCCGAGCTCGTCACCGACCTGGCGCAAGATCTTCAGCCCCTCCGGACCATGGCCGCGAAAGCCATAAGGACTGGTCCGGGGCTTGTAGGCGCCGGCTCTCAGCGCCCTGGCGCCGGCCGCCTTCACCGCTTGCGCCGTGCCCCGCATCTGGTCGAGGCTTTCGACCGCGCAGGGCCCGGCGACCATCGCGAAGGCGCGGCCGCCGACCGACATCGACCCGATCTTTACGATCGTGTCGTGGGGATGGAGCTCGCGGCTCACCAGTTTGTAGGGAGCGAGGATCGCCTTCACCGATTCCACCATCGGGTGGCTTTCGAGGTGGAGCTCGGCGAGCACGCGCTCGTCGCCGAGCGCGCCCAGGACGACACGTTCGGCGCCGGGCATGTGCAGCGGCTTCAGCCCCTTGTCGGAGATGCGGGCGAGAAGCTCATCGGCGATTTCGGCCGTGGCTTCGGGTTTCAGGACGATGATCATGATCGAGATTCCGTGACGAGAGACGAAAAAGCCCGCCAGTGGCGGGCCTTTTCCGGTTCAATGGGGAGAGTCTGTCCTAAAGACTGCTCGGCCATCGCCAGGCGGGCACGCCAGCGCACGCGTCGCGCCACCAGCTTTTGCCGGCCGCGAACGTGAACGCCTGATTGCCCTTGTCCATCACCCGCATATCCTGACTGCCCCGGTTGCCCGCGTCAAGCGCGGGATATTGCGCTGCAACATAAAGACTGCCAACCACAAGGGCTGGTTCGGAGGAGAGATGGGACGGCGCGCGGACGAGGCGGTGAATGCGGAACGGCCCGACATCGCGCGGCTGATCGGCGGCGCGCGCCGGATCGTGATCAAGGTTGGGTCCTCCCTGATCATCGGTCCTTCCGGAACCGCGGTTCGCGATGACTGGCTGGCCAGCCTCGCCGGCGATCTCGCCGCCTTGCGCGCCGAGAGCAAGCAGATCGTCATCGTTTCGTCGGGGGCGGTGGCGCTCGGCCGGATGCGGCTCGGCCTCGGCCGCTCGGCGCGCCTCGACCACAAGCAGGCCGCCGCCGCGGCCGGGCAGATGGTATTGATGCAGGCCTGGGATTCGGCCTTCGCTCGCCACCAGGTGCCGACCGCGCAGATGCTGCTGACTATCGAGGATACCGAGCGGCGGCGGCGCTGGCTCAACGCCCGCGCCACATTGTCGGTGCTGACCGCCCGTCACGCCGTGCCGATCATCAACGAGAATGACAGCGTCGCCACCGACGAGCTTCGCTACGGCGACAACGATCGGCTCTCGGCCCGCGTCGCGCAGATGGTCCAGGCCGATCTGCTGGTTCTCCTCTCCGACGTCGACGGTCTCTACTCCGCCGATCCCGCCCGTGACCCCGGCGCCGCCCATATCGATTTCGTGCCGGCGGTGACCGCCGAGATCGAAGGCTTCGCCGACAGCGCTTCCGCGCTAGGAGTCGGCTCCGGCGGCATGCGCACCAAAATAGCGGCGGCGCGGATCGCCAGCGGCGCCGGCTGCGCCACCCTCATCGCCTCGGGCCGCGAGGAACATCCGGTCGCCGCTGTCTCCGCTGGCGCGCGGTCGACCCTGGTCGCGGCGCTCGGCACCCCTGCCCGCGCATACAAGCAGTGGATCGCCGGCACGCTGGCGCCGGCGGGGACGCTCACCGTCGACGCTGGCGCCGGGGCGGCGCTGGCGGCGGGCAAAAGCCTGCTTCCGGCTGGGCTGGTCGCAGTCGCCGGCGCGTTCGAGCGTGGGTCCTGCCTTTCGGTGCGCCTGCCCGACGGCGCCGAAATCGCGCGCGGAATCTGTGCCTACAATTCGGAGGAAGCGGCGGCGATCGCCGGTGCGCCCACCGCCGAGATCGAGAAACGGCTCGGCTTTTGCGGCCCCGACGAATTGATCCACCGCGACGACCTGGTGATGGTCTCGCCATGAGCCTCGCCGCCGACATGGATGCGATGGGCGCGCGCGCCCGTGCCGCCGCCACGGTGCTTCGCGAGGCATCCGCCGACGCGCGCACCGCCGCGATCCGCGCCGCCGCCGGCGAGATTCGGACGCGAGCACCCGAAATCCTCGCCGCCAATGAAGCGGACGTCGCGGCGGCGACGGCGATGATCGACCGGCTGCGGCTCGACCAGGCGGGGCTGGAGGCGATCGCCGCGGCGATGGAAGCGGTCGCCGGCCTGCCCGATCCGGTCGGCGAGGAAATGGCGCGATGGACCCGGCCGAACGGGCTCGACATTGCTCGGGTGCGCACCCCGATCGGGGTGATCGGCATGATCTTCGAAAGCCGCCCTAACGTCGCCGCCGACGCCGCCGCCCTCTGCCTTCGCTCGGGCAATGCCCTGATCCTGAGGAGCGGTTCGGATGCGCTGCGCACCTGCCTCGCCCTACACGGCGCTATCGCCGCCGGGCTCGAAACGGCGGGGCTTCCGGCCGACGCCGTCCAGACCGTGCCGGTCGCCGATCGCGAGGCGGTGGGCCTGTTGCTCGGCGGTCTCGGCGGCAGCGTCGACCTGATCATTCCGCGGGGCGGCAAGGCCCTGGTCGCGCGGGTCGAGCAGGATGCGCGGGTGCCCGTCCTCGGTCACCTCGAGGGCATCTGCCACACCTATGTCCACGTCTCGGCCGATCCCGCCATGGCGGTCGACATTGTCGTCAACGCCAAACTGCGTCGCGTCACGGTCTGCGGCGCCACCGAGACCTTGCTGATCGACCGCGCGGCGGCGCCGGCTCTACTGCCCGGGCTTGTCGCCGCCCTCCGCGACGCAGGCTGCGAATTGCGCGGCGACGCCGAAAGCCGCGCTCTCGCCGATGGCATTGCGCCAGCCGAAGAGGCCGACTGGCGGGCGGAATATCTGGCGCCGATCCTCGCTATCCGCGTCGTGGCCGACATCGGGGAGGCGATGGAGCACATCGCCGACTACGGGTCCGGACACACCGAGGCGATCGTCGCCGAGGACGAGACGGCGGCCCGGCTTTTCCTCGACCGCGTCGACAGCGCGATCGTGATGTGGAACGCCTCGACCCAGTTCGCCGACGGCGGCGAGTTCGGCTTCGGCGCCGAGATCGGCATCGCCACCGGCCGCCTCCACGCCCGCGGGCCGGTCGGTCCCGAACAGCTGACCAGCTTCAAATATGTGGTGCGCGGCGCCGGGCAGGTGCGCCCCTGAGCGCGCCGAAAAGCGCGAAACGGGCTTTGGCACAGTGGAAATTTTCGCTGCACTGCAAAAAAAAGAGAAAATTAATCTTGTTGACGGATAGATGGTTTGCCCGTCATCCTAAGGGGCAAGAGAGAGAAATCATGTTGAAGGCCGCGCAAATCCTCACCAGCGAACATGCCCTTGGCGGCATGGCCGCGGACGTGCGCCTTGCGACCGTAACCACCATGACCGTCATTATGACCACCGGAAAGCGGGACGGTAGCGGCTGAGACAACAGCCCAGGAACAAGCTTCCAACCGACCCGCTCCCCCACCCGGCGAGCGGGTTTTTTAATGCCCTCAGCCCATAGGCCCACCGAAGAAGAGATCGAAAATGGCGAAACTGGAATTTCTCGGAGAGCGGCAGCGAAAGCTCTGCGTCCTCAAATTCGGAAGCTCGGTACTCGAGCGCGAGGAGGATTATCGGACCGCGGCCCAGGAGATCTACCGGCATATCCGCGACGGCGAGAAGATCGTCGCGGTGGTGTCGGCGCTGGCCGGCGAGACCGATGGCCTGCTCGCCCAGGCGGGCCGGGTCGGCGGGGAGCCGTCGCCGGCCCTGGTCGCCCGGCTGGCGCGGGTCGGTGAGCTGCGCTCGGCGGCTTTGATGGGCCTGGCGCTCTGCCGCATGGGTATCCGCACCTGCGTGCTCGATCCCGACGAAATGGGGCTGGTCGCGACGGGGGATCCGCTCGACGCCAATCTCGACCGGATGGACGCCGACGCGGTCAACGCCAAATTCGTCGACCATGACGTGATCGTCGTGCCCGGCTTCACCGCCGGCCACGACGAGCATGGCGTGGTCACCCTCGGACGGGGCGGGACCGACCTTTCCGCCGTCTTCTTCGCTGCGCGGTTGGGGTCGAAGCGGGTGCGGCTCCTGAAGGACGTCGACGGCGTCTATGCCGAGGATCCCGCCGCCAATCCCCGGGCCGAGCGCTACGGTGCCTTGAGTTACGAGGCTGCCGCCGAGGCAAGCAAGGGCCTGATCCAGCCCAAGGCGATCGACGCCGCCAAGGCGGAAGGGATCGTCATCGAGATCGCCGCCATCGGTCATCACGAGGCGACCGTGATCGGCGCCCTGCCGGCTCGCAAGGAAGTGCCGGTGCGCTTCCCGCATCTTCGCGTCGCTTTGCTCGGCTGCGGCGCTGTCGGCGCCGGCGTCCTTTCCTGTCTCGCTCAGCGGCCGGACCTTTTCGAGGTCAGGCCGGTGCTGGTGCGCCATCCCGACCGCCACCAGAACGAGGACGGCCAGGACTTCACCGACAGCCTCGACGAGGCGCTGGCGGGCGACCCCGATCTGGTCGTCGAGCTGATCGGCGGCGCCGATTATCCGGCCAAGATCATGGCCGCGGCCCTTCGCCGGGGCGTCCATGTCGTCACGGCCAACAAGGCGGCGGTCGCCAAACATTATGACGCTCTCTATGCTGCGGCAGCGGCGGGCGGAGGCTCGCTGGCTTATTCGGCCGGGGTCGGCGGCGGCGCGCCGATCCTGGAGTTGATCCAGCGCCTTCGCGGCCAGGGATCGGTGGCGGCGGTCGAGGGCGTGATGAACGGAACGGCCAATTTCCTGCTTAGCCGGCTCGAGGAGGGCTGCGATTTCGAAGAAGCGGTCGCCGAAGCGCAGGCGCTCGGCTTCGCCGAAGCCGATCCCGCCGCCGACGTCGACGGCCACGACGCCGCCGACAAATTGTCGATCCTCGTCCGCGACGCCTTCGGCCTGGTCCTGGCACCGGAGGCGGTCCTTCGTGAATCGCTGCGGGAAGTGACGGCGCCGCAGGTGAAGGCGGCGAGGGCGCGCGGCGAACGGCTCAAGCAGGTCGGCCGCTGCCGCCTGTTCGACGACGGCTCGGTCCGCGCCGAAGTGCGGATCGAGTCGCTGCCTTTTTCCCACCCACTGGCGGGCGCGCGCAATGAGGAGAATCGCTTCCTCGTCACCGACGGCGAACATCAGGTTCACGCCGTCTACGGCAAGGGCGCGGGCCGCTGGCCGACCACCGCTTCGGTGTTCGCCGACATGATGGACCTCCAGCGCCGGCTCGCCGCCGCGCCGGCCGAGGCGGCGCAGATGCGCCTCACGGCCTGATCATGGATGTGGCGATGGCCAGCGCGCCGGCAAGCATCGGCAATGTCGGCGTCGGCTTCGACGTGCTCGGTCAGGCTTTCGACGCCGCGCGCGACCGCGTGGTCGCGGCCCGCGAGCCCGAACCGGGCGCGCGCCTCGGATCGGTCAGCGGCCTGGTTTCGAGCCTTCCCGCGACGTCGCGTAGCAACACCGCGCTCGCCGCCGCGCAGGCGCTGCTCGATTTCGCCGGTGCGGATTTCGGCGTCCGTCTGTCGATCGACAAGGGCATCCCGATAAGCGCCGGCATGGGCGGATCGGCGGCCTCGGCGGTGGCGGCGACGGTCGCGGCCAACGCGCTGCTCCCCGAGCCGCTCGACCTCGCCGAGCTTCTTCCCTTCGCGCTGGAAGGCGAGCGGGTCTCGTCCGATCCGCCGCCCTGGGACAATGTCGCGGCCAGCCTCTATGGCGGCCTGGTCATCGTCGCCCGCGAGGCGCTGGACGGAGTCTACCGGCTGCCGGCGCCGCCCGACATCGTGTCGCTGCTCTTCCACCCTCCAATCGAGACCGAGACCAAGACCGCCCGTCGGCTGCTGACGCGGGACGTGCCGATGCGCACGGCCGTCGAGCATTCGCGCCGGCTCGCTGCCTTCGTCGCCGGCTGCGCGACTGGCGATCTCGATTTGCTGCGCTCCGGCTTCGAGGATCTGCTGGTCGAGCCGCAGCGGGCTCACCTGCTGCCGGCCCTGGCCGAAGTGAAGGCGGCGGCGATGGCCGCCGGTGCCCTCGGCTGCTCCTTTTCCGGATCCGGTCCCTCGGTCTTCGCCTGGGCGGCGAGCGCCGAGGCGGAAGCGGTCGCGGCGGCGATGGAGGCAGCCTTTGCCTGCGCCGGCCTCGCAGCCCTCGCCTATCGCGCCCCGGTCGATTCGCGCGGCGTGCGGCTGGAGAGCGCGCTCGATCCCTCGCGACGGCGGGCGGCATGAGATTCGTCAGCACCAGGGGCAAGGCCGTGGCGAGCCTCGCCCAGGCGCTGCGCCAGGGCGTCGCGCCCGACGGCGGCCTCTATCTGCCCGAATTCGTGCCGGCGGCGGACCTGTCGCAGCTCGGCGGCGACCAGGGTCTTCCGGAATTTGCGGCCGCAATGCTCGCACCCTTTTTCGCCGGGGACCGGCTGGCCGGACAGCTCGACGCGATCTGCGGCGAGGCCTTCGATTTTCCCGCGCTTTTGGTCCGGCCCGACGTTTCGGCGCCCGGGCTTCACGCGCTCGAGCTCTTCCACGGCCCCACCGGTGCGTTCAAGGATTTCGGCGCGCGCTTCCTGTTGGGATGCTTTGACCGGCAGGACGAGAGGCTGACGATCTTGGCGGCGACCTCCGGCGACACCGGCGGCGCGGTCGGCTGCGCCGCCGAAGGCCGCCAGGGCGTGTGCGCCGTCATCCTCTATCCGAAGGGGCGCGTCTCGCCCTTCCAGAAATTGCAGCTCGGCTGCTGGGGTCCGCCGGTCCAGGCGATCGAGGTCGACGGCGATTTCGACGCCTGCCAGGCCCTGGTCAAGGCGGCCTTCGCCGATCCGGCGCTGTCGCGCACGCATGGCCTCACCTCGGCCAATTCGATCAATATCGGCCGGTTGCTGCCGCAAATGGCTTATCTCGGCCGGGCGGCGCTCCAGCTTCACGAAGCGACAGGCAAGGCGCCCGGCCTGATCGTCCCGACCGGCAATCTCGGCCACGGCTTCGCAGCCCTCTACGCGCGCGCCATGGGACTGCCGATCGGCCCGATCCTGCTCGCGACTAACGCCAACGCCACGCTGGCCGACTGGGCCGCCACTGGCGCCTACCGGCCCCGGCCCTCGGTTCCGACCCTCGCCAATGCGATGGACGTCGGCGCGCCGAGCAATTTCGAGCGGCTGGCGGCGCTTGCGCCCGGCCGCGGCCCGCTCGACGTCATGCTGGTCGACGACGATTCCATCCGCGCGCGCATCCGTCGAGACTTCGCCGCCAGCGGCCGGATCTGGTGTCCGCATTCGGCGATCGCCGCCGAGGCTTTTGCCCGGCTCGACCCCGCGCTTCGGGACGAGCGGCCATGGATCGCCTGTGCGACCGCTCATCCGTACAAGTTCGCCGAGATCGTCGAGCCGCTGGTCGGCGTGAAAGTGACTCCGCCGCCGGCGCTTGCCGCGATCCTCGACCGCGAGGCATCGGCAATTCCGATTGGAGCCGACCTCGGCGAGCTCGCCGTGGCACTCGCCCCCGGCGCAATTCGGATTGGAGAGGCGGCATGAACGCGCCCGCCGGATTCGACGACCGCAATGGCTGGATCTGGCTCGACGGCGCCCTGGTTCCGTGGCGCGAGGCCAACCTCCACGTGCTGAGCCATGCGCTTCACTATGCCTCGGCCGTGTTCGAGGGGCAGCGGGCCTATGGCGGCGAGATATTCAGGCTTAGCGACCATAGCGCGCGCCTGCACCGCAGCGCCGCCCGCATGGGCTTCACCATTCCCTGGTCGGTGGCCGATATCGACCAGGCCTGCCGCGACATGCTCGCCGCCAACGCCCTCGAAAACGCCTATGTCCGGCCGATCGCCTGGCGGGGGTCGGAGGCGATGGGTGTGTCGGCCCAGTCCGCCCGCATCCACCTCGCCATCGGCGGATGGCATTGGGGAGCCTATTTCGGCGACGACGATGTCGGCCGCGGCATCCGCCTCGACATCGCCGGCTGGCGCCGTCCCGCGCCCGACACCGCGCCGGCCGACGCCAAGGCGGCCGGCCTCTACATGATCGCGACCCTCGCCAAGGAAGAGGCCGAGGCGCGGGGATATGACGACGCGCTGATGCTTGACTGGCGCGGCCAGGTCGCAGAAGCGACCGGCGCCAACATCTTCTTCGTCAAATCGGGCCAGGTGCTGACGCCGACTCCCGATTGCTTCCTCGACGGGATAACCCGCCGCACCATCATCGATCTTGCCCGCCGCCGCGGCCTGGACATGGTCGAGCGGGCGATTCGGCCCGAGGAGCTTGCCGATTTCGAGGAATGCTTCCTCACCGGCAGCGCCGCCGAGGTCGCCCCGGTTTCCGAGATCGGTCCCTGGACTTTCAAGCTCGGCCCGGTCGGCGAGCAGCTGCGCGCCGACTATCTCGAGCTGGTCAACGCCGCCGGCCGGAGCGCTCGCCGCGCCGCCTGAGGCTCATGCCATCGACGTCACCGCTCCGTGCGACGCCGATCCCACGAGCCGCGCATATTTGGCATAGGCACCGGTGACGCTCTCCGGTAGGTCCAGCACCGGCGCCGGGCCCCGCGCGGTCAGATCCGCGTCGGTCTCGATCACCCTTTTCTCGACGTCGATGACGATATTGTCGCCGGTGCGGAGCAAGGCGATCGGGCCGCCGCGCACCGCTTCGGGCGCGACGTGGCCGACCATGAAGCCGAAGGTCGCGCCGGAAAATCGCCCGTCGGTGACCAGAGCGACGCTGTCGCCGAGCCCTCGGCCCTGGATGGCGGCGGTGATCGCCAGCATTTCGCGCATGCCGGGGCCGCCGACCGGGCCTTCGCCGCGGATGATGACGACGTCGCCGGCCTCGATCCGGCCATGGGTGACCGCGTCGAAACAGGCTTCTTCGCCGTCGAACACCTTGGCCGGCCCTTCGTGGCGCAGCCGCTCATGGCCGGCCAGCTTGGCGACGCAGCCTTCCGGGGCGACATTGCCGTAGAGGATGCCGAAGCCGCCGCGCTGCTTGATCGGCGCCGCGGCGGTGACGATCACCTGCTGGCCTTCAGTCTCCTTCGCATCCGCGACATGATCGAAGAGCGACCGGCCGGTGACGGTCGGCGTGTTGCTGATCAGGCCAGCCTCCATCAGCCGCCGCCCGAGCAGGGCCGAGCCACCGGCGGCGCTCATGTCCGGCGCCATGAAGCGGCCGCCGGGCTTCAGATCGGCGATGATCGGGGTGGCGCGCGACACCTCGTCGAACAGGTCGATGTCGAAGTCGCTTTCGGGGATTCCGGCTTCGCGGGCGATGGCGAGGAGGTGGAGGACGAGATTGGTCGAACCCGCTGTGGCGGTCCCTGCGACGGCGGCATTGCGCAGGCTCGCCGGGGTGATCAGGCTGCGTGCGTTGCGCCCGGTCTTGAGCGCCTCGACCACCGCCCGACCGGCCTCGGCGGCGGCTTCCGGCTTGCCGGGATGGACGGCGGGGAGGTCGTTGAGGCCCATCGGCGAAAGGCCGAGGAAGGTCATCGCCAGCGCCATCGTATTGGCGGTGAACTGGCCGCCGCAGGCGCCGGCGCCGGGGCAGGCGGCGCGCTCGACCGCTTCCAACTCGTCATCACCGATCGTGCCGGCGCTGTGCGCGCCGACCGCCTCGAACACGTCCTGGATGGTCAGCGCCTTGTCGCCGAGATGGCCGGGCATGATCGAGCCGCCGTAGAGAATGACGCTGGGCAGATCGAGCCGGGCGGCGGCGATGGCGGCGGCGGGAATGGTCTTGTCGCAGCCGACCAGGAACAGGACCGCGTCGAGCGAATGGCCGCGGACCGCGAGTTCCGCCGAATCGGCGATGCATTCGCGGCTCATCAGCGAGGCGCGCATGCCCTTGGTGCCCATCGAAATACCGTCGGTGACTACGATCGTGTTGAAATCGACCGCGGTCCCGCCCGCTTCCTCGATGCCTCGCCGGCAATGGCCGGCAAGGTCGCGCAGATGCATGTTGCAGGGCGTCACAGTCGACCAGGTGTTGACGATCGCAACCATCGGCTTGGCCATCGCCGCGTCGTCGAAACCGGCGGCGCGCAACATCGCCCGCGCCGGCGCGCGCGCCGGTCCATCGAGCATTTCGTGCGACGGAAGCGGCGGGCGGGCCATGATATTTCCTTCCCGAAAGCGAGGCGAACGGCAGTGATTCCGCTCGTCCTAGCGCGCCGCAAGGGGCAAATCCCGCCTTTTTTGCAGTGCGGCATTTTTCGGCTTGTGCCGGATCGCGATCGCGGCTTATCTTTCCTTAACGGGATTAGAATAGCCCGGTCGTGTAGTTTTTTGAGGGACAGTTCGTGGCGCAGGCATTGAGCCTCAGCATCGTCAACGACCCGGTGGCGCCCCGCGCCGCCGCGCTCCTTCTCGTCACCCTCGTACTTATTACCTTCCTTATGGGAGCGGTACCCGGCTGACGGTCTAGATAGAGAAACAGACCAGAATTCAGGACCCCCGCTCCCCACCCGGAGCGGGGGTTTTCTTTTGCGCAACGAAGGAGAACCCAGGTGGAACGCATTTACTCCGACGACGATGCCGATCCGAAAGCGATCGACGGCAGGATCGCCATCATCGGCTATGGCAGCCAGGGCCGAGCCCATGCCCGCAACCTGCGCGACAGCGGCTTCGAGGTGATCGTCGGCGCGCGGCCGGGCGGCGGCGCGGAGAAGAGGGCGAAGACAGACGGCTTCGCCCCGGTGCCGATCGCCGAGGCTGCGAAGGGCGCGGCGTTGATCGCCTTGCTCAGCCCCGACATGAGCCACCGCGAAGTCTATGGCGAGCAGATCGCGCCCAACATCGCGCCGGGCGCGGCCCTGCTCGTCGCCCATGGTTTCTCGGTCCACTATCACGAGATCGATCCGCGCCGCGACGTCGACATCGTCCTGGTCGCGCCCAAGGGGCCGGGCGACCTGGTCCGCCGCGAATATGAGATCGATCGCGGCGTGCCCTGCCTGTTCGCGGTCCAGCAGAACGCCAGCGGCAGCGCCCGCGCAAAGGCATTGGCTTATGCGCGCGGCATTGGCGGCACCAAGGGCGGCGCCATCGAAACCACCTTTGCCGAGGAAACCGAGACCGATCTGTTCGGCGAGCAGGCGGTCCTGTGCGGCGGCGCCACCGAATTGGTGGTCGCCGGTTTCCAGACGCTGGTCGAGGCCGGCTACAAGCCCGAGGTCGCCTATTTCGAGTGCCTCCACGAGCTCAAGCTGATCGTCGACCTGATGTACGAAGGCGGCATCGCCAAGATGCTCCACTTCATCTCCGAGACCGCCAAATACGGCGATTTCGTCTCCGGTCCGCGCGTCATCAACGGCGAGACAAGGGCGCGGATGCGCGAAGTGCTGGCCGACATTCGCACCGGCAAGTTCGCCCATGAATGGATCGAGGAGAACAAGGCCGGCAAGCCGCGCTACCAGGCGATGTACGAGGCCGATCTGGCCCAGCCGATCGAGAAGGTCGGCGCCCGCCTGCGCAACCAGATGGCCTGGCTGCAGGCCAAGCCTGACAGCAAGGCGGCCTGACATGTCGGGTATGCCGAAGATGAAGTTGATGGAGCCGGAGGCGGCCGCCGAGGCGGCGCGCGCACCGGTCAGCGGCGCGCGCCTGGTCGTCGAGGCGCTCGAGCGCGAAGGGGTGACCCACATCTTCGGCTATCCCGGCGGCGCGATCATGCCGGTCTACGACGCTTTGCTCGGATCGAGCCTGACCCACATCCTGGTCCGGCACGAGCAGGCGGCGGCGCTGGCGGCGGATGCTTACGGCCGGGTCACCGGCCGGCCCGGCGTGTGCCTCGCGACGTCCGGCCCGGGCGCGACCAACCTCGTCACCGGCATCGCCAACGCCTTCCTCGACAGCGTGCCGATGATCGCAATCACCGGCCAGGTTCCCGCCCACCTGATCGGCACCGACGCCTTCCAGGAAGTCGACATCTTCGGAATCACTTTGCCGATCGTGAAGCACAGCTACATCGTGCGCAGCCCTGACGACATTCCCCAGGTCTTCGCCGAGGCCTTCGCTCTGGCGATGTCGGGACGGCCGGGGCCGGTGCTGATCGATTTGCCCAAGAACGTGACGCAAGGGATGTCGACCGCCACCGCCCCCGCCGAGCCGCCGGTCTTCCTTCTGCCCGCGCCCGACGATGACGCCATCGCCTGCGCCAACGCTTTGATCGAGGAAGCGAAGGCGCCGATCCTCTATTTCGGAGGCGGCGTCTCGATCGCGGCGGCGGACGCCGCCCTGCGTGCCTTCACCGCGCGCAGCGGAGTCCCCTCGGTGGCGACCTTGAAGGCGCTGGGCAGCCTGCCCACCGACGCGCCCGGGTTCCTCGGCATGCTCGGCATGCACGGCACCAGGGCCGCCAACAGCGCGATCGACGAATGCGATTTGCTGATCTGCGTCGGCGCCCGTTTCGACGACCGCGCCACCGGCAAGGTCGATACATTCGCGCCGCGCGCCCGGATCATTCATATCGACGGCGATCCGGCCGAGATCGGCAAGGTGAAAAGGGTCGAGGTCGGCATCGCCGGCGACCTCGAAACAATTCTCGACCGGCTGACCGCGGTCCCCGCCGACATTTCGGCTTGGCAGGCACGCTGCGCCGACTTCGCCGCGCGCTGGGCACCGCGATACGACGCGCCCGGCACCGGCATCTACGCCCCGGCCATGCTCAAGGAACTGACCGAAAAGGCGGGCGACGATCTGATCATCACCTGCGACGTCGGCCAGCACCAGATGTGGGTTGCCCAGCATTGCCGATTCGCCCGACCGCGCGGCCATCTGACCAGCGCCGGACTGGGGACGATGGGTTATGGCGTTCCGGCCGGGATCGGCGCGCTGATCGCCGATCCGACGGCGCCGGTGCTGACCGTCACCGGCGACGGCTCGATCATGATGAACATCCAGGAGCTGGCGACGATCCGCCGCTACCGCCTGCCGCTCAAGATCCTGCTGCTCGACAACAGCCAGTTGGGCATGGTCCGGCAGTGGCAGGAAGTGTTCTTCAACGAGCAATTCTCCGAGATCGACCTCACCGACAATCCCGATTTCGCCGAGGTCGCACGGTCGTTCGGCATCGAGGCCTTCACCATCGACTACCGGTCCGAAGTGTCGGCAGCGATCGACCGCCTGCTGGCCACGGAGGGCCCGATCCTGTGCCACGCCCGGATCGACCCGCGCGAGAATGTCTGGCCTCTGGTGCCGCCCAACAAGTCCAACATCGAAATGATGGAGAAGAGCTGGTGAGAGAGAAGGTCTTCATCGAATATGACGTCGCCGAAGGTGCGGTGATCCGCATGATCGGCCTCATCGAACGGCGCGGCTTCCGCGTCTCGCGCATCGCCATGGCGGAGCAGCCATGCGGCCGCCGCGGTACGCTCGCGCTGGAGATTGTCGCCCACGATCCCGGGCGGGACATCGAGACGATGGCGCTCCAGCTCGGTCGCCTCCCCGAGGTCAGCCGTGTGTCCCATGAAGCGGCGGTCGCGCCCGGCGCCCTCTTCCAGGCCACCAGACAGGAACAGGCGGCATGACTATGGATCATATCCGGATCTTCGACACGACCTTGCGCGACGGCGAGCAGGCGCCCGGTTTCTCGATGACCGAGGACGGCAAGATGCGCATGGCGCGGGCCTTGTCGGCGCTCAACGTCGACGTGATCGAGGCCGGCTTCGCCGCCGCCTCGCCCGGGGACAGCCGCGCTATCCTCGCCATTGCCGGCGCGGTCGAGGGCTCGACCATCTGCTCGCTGGCCCGCACCACGCGGCGCGACATCGACGCGGCGGCGGCGGCGCTGGCGCCGGCGGCCAGGAAGAGAATTCACATCTTCCTCGGCACCAGCCCGATCCACCGTGACGCCAAGCTGCACATGACCCGGGCACAGGTGCTCGCGGCGATCCGCGACAGCGTCGCTTATGCGCGCCAGTTGGCCGACGACGTCGAATTCTCTGCCGAGGACGCCATCCGCACCGAGCGCGACTTCCTGGTCGAATGCCTGTCGGCCGCGGCCGGCAGCGGCGCCTCGACGCTCAACGTGCCAGACACGGTCGGGTACACGACGCCCGAGGAGATTTACGACCTGTTCCGCTTCCTGGGGGAGCATGTCGACCGGCCCGAGGAGACCATCTTCTCTACTCATTGCCACGACGATCTCGGCATGGCGGTGGCCAATTCGCTGGCCGCGGTACGCGGCGGGGCGCGGCAGGTAGAATGCGCCGTCAACGGCATTGGTGAAAGAGCGGGTAATTGCGCGCTCGAGGATGTCGTGATGGCGCTGAAAACCCGCGCCGATACGTACGGCGTCTCCACCGGCGTCGACACCACCAGGATCATGGCCGCGAGCCGGACGCTCGCCCAGATCACGAATACGCCGCCACCGCGCAACAAGGCGATCGTCGGAGCGAATGCCTTCGCCCACGAAGCTGGAATCCACCAGCACGGCGTGCTGCAGAACAGGGAAACCTACGAGATCATGAAACCGGAGGATATCGGGCTTGCGACGGACGGCATCGTCCTCGGCAAGCATAGCGGGCGCCACGCGCTCGCGGCGCGCGCGCTCGCGCTCGGCCATCTCCTCGAAGGGGAGAAGCTCGACCGGGTGTTCGAGGCCTTCAAGGCGCTGGCGGACGAGGTCGGCATCGTCGACACCGCGCGGCTGGTGGCTTTGCTGGCGTCGGAGGAGAGCGGCCACAAGGTGAAGACCTGGTCGCTGTCCCGAGTCGAAATCCGCGCGCCGCTGACGGTCGACGCCATGCCGCTGGCGCGCGTCGAGCTCGAGCACGGGACGCGCGGCCGGGTGACCGACCTCGCCTCTGCGCCAGGGGCGCTCGACGCGGCATTCAGCGCGGTCAGCCGGATCATGGGCGTTCCGGCCAGGGTCGAGGGCCTCGAAATGCAATATCTCGCCGCCGATCCCGACGAGCCGGCCGAGGACGGGCAGGGCGCCAACGTGCTGGTCGAGATGCACGTCTCGG
Organism: Allosphingosinicella sp.; assembly: GCA_036525215.1. GTDB lineage: Bacteria > Pseudomonadota > Alphaproteobacteria > Sphingomonadales > Sphingomonadaceae > Allosphingosinicella. The sequence continues at coordinate 11,008 of DATDAU010000070.1, read as the reverse complement.
TCGAGGGCGAGATCTTCGCCGGACGCGCGCGCGAGCGCGACATCCTGCCCTGTTGCGTCGCAGCCTACATCGACGCGGTCAGCAATGCCGAAGCGGTGCTGAAGGCCCGCGCTGAGCGGTTGACGACCGCCAAGGCGGCCTGAGGAGTGCCAGGCATGACCAGAATTGTCATTCTCCCCGGCGACGGGATCGGGCCGGAAGTAGCCGGCGAGGCGGCGCTCTGCCTCGCCGCCTTGTCCGCCGGCAGCGACCTCGATTTCAGCTTCGAAAGCCATGATTTCGGCGGCATTGCCATCGACAATCACGGGACGCCCTTGCCCGACGCGACGCTGGCGGCGTGCCGGGGCGCGGATGCGATCCTGCTCGGCGCGGTCGGCGGGCCCAAATGGGACGGCGCGGCAGAGCGGCCCGAGGCCGGCCTGCTCAAGCTCCGCGCCGCTCTCGGTCTCTTCGCCAACCTCCGGCCGGCGCGGGTGATCGCCGGCCTCGAGCATCTCTCGCCGCTCAAGGCCGAGACTGCCCGGGGCGCCGACATATTGGTGGTGCGCGAGCTCACCGGCGGCGCCTATTTCGGCGACAAGAGCCTCAGCGACGATTTTGGGTCGGACGTCTGCGCCTATACCCGTGTCGAAGTGGAGCGCATCGCCCATGTCGCCTTCAACGCGGCGCGCCGGCGCTCGAAGCGGCTGACCTCGGTCGACAAGGCCAATGTCCTGGCCTCTTCGAAACTGTGGCGCCGGGTGGTGAGCGAAGTGGGTGAGGAATATCCCGACGTCACGCTCGACCATCTCTATGTCGACGCCGCCGCCATGGCCCTGGTCACCCATCCCCGCCGTTTCGACGTGATCGTCACCGAGAACATGTTCGGCGACATCCTGTCCGACGAGATGGCTGTCATTCCCGGGTCGATCGGCCTTCTCGCTTCGGCCAGCACCGGCGCCTCGAAGACGGGCCTGTTCGAGCCCATTCACGGCTCGGCGCCCGACATCGCTGGGCTCGACGTCGCCAATCCGGCCGGCGCCATCGCCAGCGCAGGCATGCTGCTCGACCATATCGGCCATTCCGATCTCGCCCGGGCCCTGGCCGCTGCGCTGGAGGATGCGATCGCCGACGGATGCCGCACCGCCGATCTCGGCGGCGAAGCAAGCTGCTCCGAATTCGGCGCGGCGGTGCGCGAGCGGATCGCGGTGCGGACCGGCCAGATGGAGGCGATCCAGAGCTTGGTGGCAATGAACCGCGGCTGCTGCGGATGAGCGAGCGGCCCAGGGCCCTCTACGAGAAGATCTGGGACGCGCACGTCGTCGAACGGCGCGAGGACGGCACCTGCCTGCTCTACATCGACCGCCATCTGGTCCACGAAGTGACCAGCCCGCAGGCCTTCGACGGCCTGCGCCGCGCCGGCCGCACGGTTCGCCGGCCCGACCTCACGCTCGCCGTCGCCGACCATAATCTGCCGACCACGAAAAGAGTCGACGGGCTTGGGGCGCGGCTGCCCATCGCCGACGCCGAAAGCGCCGCCCAGCTCGCCGCGCTGGAAGCCAATGTCGCCGACTTCGGCGTGCCCTATATCGACGCCAACGCCGCCGAGCAGGGGATCGTCCACGTCGTCGGGCCGGAGCAGGGCTTCACCCTGCCGGGCGCCACCCTGGTCTGCGGCGATAGCCACACCGCCGCGCACGGCGCCCTCGGCGCGCTCGCTTTCGGCATCGGCACCAGCGAGGTCGAGCATGTCCTGGCGACCCAGACCCTTCTGCTGCGTCCTTCCAGGACGATGGAGGTCAGGGTCGAGGGGAAATTGGGCTTCGGCGTCGCGCCAAAGGACGTGATCCTGACCATCGTCGGCCGGCTCGGCGCCGCCGGCGGCGCCGGCCATGTCATCGAATATCGCGGCGACACGTTCGAGGCGATGTCGATGGCGGGAAGACTGACCGTCGCCAACATGTCAATCGAGGCCGGCGCGCGCTCCGGTTTGTTCGCCCCCGACGAGGTCACCTTCGCCTGGCTCAAGGGACGGCCGATGGCGCCGGCCGGCGAGGCGTGGGACCGCAAGCTCGCGCTATGGAAGAGCCTGCCGACCGACGCCGGCGCGGCCTTCGATCGAAGCCTTTTCGTTTCCGCCGCCGACATCGCTCCCAGCGTCACCTGGGGCACCAGCCCCGACGATGTGCTGCCGATCACCGGCTCGGTCCCCGATCCCGACAGCTTCTCTGATCCCTCGAAACGGTCGGCGGCGCGCGCTGCCCTCGATTATATGGGGCTGACGCCGGGCACGCGGCTGCAGGATGTCATGGTCGAGCATGTCTTCATCGGCAGCTGCACCAACAGCCGGATCGAGGATCTCCGCGACGCCGCGGCAGTGGTGCGGGGCCGCAAGATCGGCGCCGGCATCAAGCAGGCTTTGGTCGTGCCGGGGTCGGGGCTGGTCAAGCGCCAGGCCGAGGCCGAGGGGCTCGACCGCATCTTCATCGAGGCGGGATTCGACTGGCGCGAGCCGGGCTGCTCAATGTGCCTGTCGATGAATCCGGACCGGGTGCCGCCGCGCGAGCGCTGCGCCTCAACCTCCAACCGCAATTTCGTGGGCCGCCAGGGACCGGGCGCGCGCACTCATTTGCTGTCGCCCGCCATGGCCGCCGCAGCCGCCGTCACCGGCCATCTCGCCGACGTCCGGGAGCTGGTCGGATGAGCGGGGTGCGCGCCGTCGCCGGTCGGGCCTATCCGCTCGGCCGTTCCAATATCGACACCGACGTCATCATTCCCGCCGATCATCTCAAGACGGTGACCCGCGAAGGCCTTGGACGGCACGCTTTCGCGACCATCCGCGCCGAGCCGGGCAACGTCTTCGACGATCCCGAATATGCCGGCGCACCGATCCTGATCGCTGGCGCCAATTTCGGCTGCGGATCGAGCCGCGAGCACGCCGCATGGGCGCTCGCCGATCTCGGAGTCCGCGCGGTGATTGCGCCGAGCTTCTCCGACATCTTCTCCGGGAACGCTTTCAAGAACGGCATCGTCGCCGTTGCGCTGCCGCAGGCCGCAATCGAGCGGCTGCTCGCGGTTGTCGCGAGCGATCCGATCCACGTCGATCTCGAGACGATGACGGTGACCACACCCATGCAGGACCGGTTCGAATTTGCTCTCGATCCCTTCCGCCGCGTCTGCCTGATGGAGGGGCTCGACGAGATCGCCCTCACCCTCGCCAGCGAGCCCGCCATCGCCGCCTATGAGGCCCGCGCGGAAATGCTCAACTAGGCGTCGCTCGCGGCGTTCAGAGAAGCACCTGGATCAAGTTTCAGCCGATCATTATCGGTGCCGCCGGCATGAATATCGCGCCGCAGCATTGTCATAGAGTGTCTTTAAATTACTCTAAAATAATATGATAATATGCTCCGCGTGAATTCTTCACCGCTGGATTGACGCAGTGCAGCATTTCACGAGATGAAGGGGTTCCGGCGTCCGAGCCGGGCCCGATCGGTTCGACGCGGACGCTCCCAGTCGCACGGCATCGCCGCCGTCGCACTGAACAGGGGGCAAGGCATGAAGCTGATTATTGCCATCATCAAACCCTTCAAGCTCGAGGAAGTGCGCGACGCGCTGGCCGCCGTCGGCGTTCGCGGCATGACCGTATCCGAGGTGCGGGGCTTCGGCCGCCAGAAGGGCCAGACCGAAATCTACCGCGGCGCCGAATATACGACGGCGTTCGTGCCCAAGGTGCGGATCGAGGCGGTAGTATCCGACGGTCTCGCGCCGACGGCCGTCGAGGCGATCCGCGAGACCGCCAATTCCGGCGCCATCGGCGACGGCAAGATCTTCGTTATCGATGTCGATCAGGCGGTGCGCATTCGCACCGGCGAGCTGAACGACGACGCTATCTAAAGGGGGCAATGATGCTGCTTACGCCGAGACGATTTCGTACCTTCGCCGCCGCCGCTTTGCTCACCTTGCCCGGCGCGGCCCTCGCGGCTGCCCCCACCGTGAACAAGGGCGACACCGCTTGGATGATGACCTCCACCATCCTCGTCCTGCTCATGATCCTTCCGGGCCTGGCCCTTTTCTACGGCGGCCTCGCCCGCTCCAAGAACATGCTTTCGGTAATGACGCAGATCGGCGCGGTCACCGCCTTGACCATGCTGATCTGGGTAGGTTGGGGCTATACCGAGGCCTTCGGAGACGGCGGCAACGCCTATATCGCCGGCTTCGGCAAGGCATTTCTGCAGGGCATCACTCCGGCCAGCACCGCCGCCACTTTCACCGCCGGCGTCGCCATCCCCGAATATGTCTTCGTCTGCTTCCAGATGACCTTCGCCGCGATCACCGTCGCCCTGGTCCTGGGATCGGTCGTCGAGCGGATGAAATTCTCGGCCGTTCTGGTCTTCGCCGCCATCTGGCTGACCATCGTTTATTTTCCGATCGCGCACATGGTGTGGGCGGCCAACGGCCTGTTCTTCACCCAGGGCGCCCTGGATTTCGCCGGCGGCACCGTGGTTCACATCAATAGCGGCGTGTCGGCCCTGGTCGCTTGCGTGATCCTCGGCAAGCGGATCGGCTATCCCCGCGAGCCGATGCCGCCCCATTCGCTGACCATGACCGGCATCGGCACGGGCCTCTTGTGGGTCGGCTGGTTCGGCTTCAACGCCGGCTCGGCGCTCGAAGCCAACGGCTCTGCGGCGCTGGCGATGATCAACTCCTTCGTCGCCACCGCTTCGGCCGGCCTCGTCTGGATGCTCGCCGAGAAGCTGACCCGCCGCAAGGCTTCAGCGCTCGGCTTCTGCTCGGGCATCATCGCCGGCCTGGTCGCGGTCACGCCCGCGGCCGGCAACAGCGGCCCGCTCGGCGCCATCGTCCTCGGCGCGGTCGCCTCGCTGGTCTGCTACTTCGCGGTCACCATGCTCAAGCCGAAGCTCGGCTATGACGACGCGCTCGACACGTTCGGCATCCACGGCGTCGGCGGGACCGTCGGCGCGCTCGGCACCGGCATCGTCTATTCGGCGGCGCTGGGCGGTCCGAGCCCGGACGGCTGGAGCATGGGCCACCAGCTCTATGTGCAGCTGCTCACTGTCGGCACCACCATCGCCTGGTCGGCCTTCGGCACCGCAATCGCGATCTACGTCGCCAAGTTGCTCACCGGCCTTCGGGTCAGCCCAGACGTCGAGCGCGAAGGCCTCGATCTCGGCGAGCATGGGGAGCGTGCCTACAACCACTAGGCGCATGCTTTTCGAAAGCGATCAGGGGCGGCCTCCCCGGGAAGAGGGGGGCGCCCAAGGGGAGAGGACTGGACTATTTCAGAGGGGAATTCTCGATGACCAAGATGCGTAACCGGCTCCTTACCGCCACTCTCCTGACCCTTGCCGCGGGCCTTGCGGCGCCCGCTCAGGCCGCCGAACTCGGCGGCGGCTTTTCGATCAATGGCGGCGCCACCCTGGTTTCCGATTACCGCTTCCGCGGCATTTCGCAGACCGACCGGCGCTTCGCTCTCCAGGGCACTTTCACCCTCAGCCACAGCTCTGGTTTCTACGGGACGGTCTGGGGCTCCTCGATCGACAATTACGTCGCCGCGGAATCCGACCAGGAGATCGACCTGATCGCCGGCTATAAGCACACATTCGGCAGCACCACGATCGATGTCGGCGTGCTCTATTATTACTATCCGGGTGCCGAGAGCCTGTTCCCGGGCTATGACAGCGACTTCATCGAGCCCTATGCCTCGATCGCCCAGGCGTTCGGCCCGGTGACGGCGAAAGTCACCGCCAATTACGCGCCGAGCCAATCGGCGCTGTCGGTCGGCAACGGCAATGAGGACAATTTCTACCTCGCCGGCGATCTCAGCGCGACCATCCCCGATACCGGCATCGGCCTGTCCGCCCATCTTGGCCACAGCTTCGGCCCGTCCTACCTCACCATCGGCGACGGCTATACCGACTGGAGCCTGGGGGCGACCTACACCACCGGTCCGCTGACCGTGGGCCTCGCCTATGTCGATACCGACGGTACCTTCATCACCCCGATTACCGGCCGTAACGCCGCCGGCGGCACCGTGGTCGGCTCGGTCGGCATCGCCTTCTGATTAGCCAGAGGGGCAAAGCGGCGCCGTGCCTTCGCAAGAAGGCGCGGCGTCGTCATATCTGGGCTCCGCGGCGTCCGTGCGCAATCTTGCCGGCAACCATTGTTCCCCAGTAACAAGCACAGAATTGGAATAATCTACCAATACGTCATATTGCACTGCAATATGCCTGCAAAGTTGGTCGCGGCGATTGCGGGCCCTATCCCCTCTCTTATATCCGGTCTATTCGGGCTTTCGCATGCCGTAAGGGCGGCGAAACGGATCGATCTTATTCTTTTCGGAAATGGGAATATTCTTCCAATATCCGAGAATTGGGAGCAAGGGCAATGGCCATCGGCAAGCGCCAGCCGGAAGCAGTGATTCTTTCCGCCAACGCGCTCCTCGATGGCGCCGTCGTCTACCATGACGGCAGTGGCTGGACGCCGCATCTCGAAGCAGCGCGGGTCGCCCGTGGCGATGAGGTCAGCGCGCTGGAAGCGCTGCTGGCCGCCAGCGAGGCGCAAGGCGACGTGGTCGATGCGCTGCTTTTGCCCGTCACGCCGGACGCCAGGGGCCGGATCGTCCCCAATCACTATCGTGAGCGGATCCGGGCGCTGGGGCCGACGGTGCGCCGCGATCTCGGCCCGCAGGCGCGGGGGGAGCATCGCCATGTATCGCTATGACGAATTCGATGAGCGGATCGTCCGCGATCGAGTCGCCCAGTTCCGCGAACAGGTCGCGCGCCGGGTCGACGGCTCCCTGACCGAGGAGGAGTTCACGCCCTTGCGGCTGATGAACGGCCTCTACCTCCAGCTGCACGCCTATATGCTGCGGGTCGCCATTCCCTATGGCACGCTCGATTCCCGCCAGATGCGCCAGTTGGCGATGATCGCCGACCGCTGGGACCAGGGCTACGGCCATTTCACCACCCGCCAGAACATCCAGTTCAACTGGCCGAAGTTGCCGGACGTGCCCGACATTCTCGCCGCGCTCGCCGACGTCGAGATGCACGCCATCCAGACCTCGGGAAACTGCATCCGCAACGTCACCGCCGACCATTTCGCCGGCCTCGCCGCCGACGAGATCGAGGATCCGCGGCCTACCGCGGAGCTGATCCGGCAATGGTCGACCCTGCACCCGGAATTCAGCTTCCTGCCGCGCAAGTTCAAGATCGCCGTCACCGGCGCTGCCCGCGACCGAGCGGCGGTGGCGGTCCACGATATCGGCATCCGCATTGTCGCCAATGAGGCGGGCGAGATCGGCTACAGCATCCTGGTCGGTGGGGGTCTGGGCCGGTCGCCGTTCATCGGCAAGACCATCCGCGACTTCCTGCCCAAGGCTGAGCTGCTCGCCTATCTCGAGGCGATCATGCGGGTCTACAATCTCGGCGGCCGGCGCGACAACAAGTACAAGGCGCGGATCAAGATCCTGGTCCATGAGATCGGGACCGAGGCCTTCGCCGCCCGGGTCGAGAAGGAATTTTCCGCGCGCAACGGCCCACCGGCCGAGGTCGACGCGGCGGAGCTGGCGCGGATCGCCGCTTATTTCGCGCCGCCGGCCTATCAAGCGTTGCCGGCGGTGTCGGCGCCGTTCGAAGCGGCCAAGGCGCGCGATCCCGCTTTCGCCCGTTTCGCCGCGACCAATCTCTTCGCGCACAAGGTGCCGGGCTACACCGCGATCACCGTCTCGGTGAAGCCGATCGGCAAGCCGCCCGGCGACGTGACGTCGGATCAGATGCGCGCCCTCGCCGACATCGCCGAGCATTTCTCGTTCGACGAGATGCGGATCACCCATGTCCAGAACGTCATCCTGCCCCATGTCCGGCTCGACGACGTAGCGGACGTGTGGGCAGCCCTCGTCGAGGCTGGCCTCGCGACCCCCAATGCCGGGCTGATCACCGACATCATCGCCTGCCCGGGCATGGACTATTGCAAGCTCGCCACCGCCCGCTCGATCCCGATCGCGCAGGACATCGCCGTCCGCTTCGCCGATGCCGAGCGCCAGGCGCTGATCGGGCCGCTCGGCATCAAGATATCGGGCTGCATTAACGCCTGCGGTCACCACCATGTCGGCGCGATTGGCATTCTCGGCCTCGATAAGGCCGGGGTGGAGAATTATCAGATCACGCTCGGCGGCGACCCCGGCGATGGGGCCTCGCTCGGCGAGCGTCTTGGCCCCGGCGTCGGCGCCGATGCGGTTCCCGACGTAATCGAACGGATCGTCGACACCTATCTGGCGGTCCGCGCCGGCCCCGGCGAGGCCTTCATCGACACCGTCCGCCGCGTCGGAGTCGATTCGTTCAAGCCGGCGCTGCAGCCGGCCGAGGAGGCGCCCCGTGAAGCTGCTTGATCGCACCGGCTGGAAATCGGACGGGTTCTCACGCGCCGAATCCGCGGGGGATGCGTCGGCAGTGATCGTGCCCCTGGCCACCCTCGATGTGGCGTTGGCGGAACGCCGGGCCGGTCAGCCGATCGGCGTCGACCTGCCCAACGACAGCGATCCCGCCGATCTGCGCACCCGCCAGGCGAAGGTCGACCTGATCGCCATCGCCTTCCCGAAATATGGCGACGGTCGCGGGTTCAGCATCGCCAAAGCGCTGCGCGACCAGGGCTTCAGCGGCATCCTGCGGGCGAGCGGGTCGATCATCCCCGATCAGTTCGCCTTCGCCCTTCAATGCGGCTTCGACGAGGTCGAAATCGAAGACGCCCAGGCCGAGCGCCAGCCGATCGGCCAGTGGCTCCATGCGCTCACCCTCATCCACGGCACCTATCAGGACGGCCCGGACGGCAGCGTCTCGGTCTTCCGGCGGCGCCACCAGGAAGCGGAGGCGGTGAAGGCGGCATGAGCGCGTCCCTGCTTCCGATCCTGGCCGGCGACACGCCCGGCGAACGGCTGGCGTCGCTGCGCGCCGCATTGCCCGGACGGATCGTCTTCACCACCAGCTTCGGGATCGAGGACCAGGCGCTCACCCACGAGATTTTCAGCCGCGATCTCGCTATCGATCTGGTCACGATCGATACCGGCCGGCTGTTCCTCGAAACCTACGAGCTGTGGCAGGAGACCGAGGCGCGCTATGGCCGGCGGATCCGCTCGGTCCACCCCGACGCCGCGGCGCTTGCGGCGATGGTCGCCGATTCCGGGATCAACGGTTTCTATTTCTCGAAGGAAGCGCGGCTCAATTGCTGCGCGGTGCGTAAGGTCGAGCCGCTGAACCATGCCCTGGCCGGCGCCTTCGCCTGGGTAACTGGCCTGCGCGCCGATCAGTCGGACGAACGGGGCGCCGTCACTCTGGTGAGCCGCGATCCGGAACGGGGCCTCATCAAGGTCGCGCCTCTGTTCGACTGGTCGCGCGACGCGGTCGCCGAGTTTTGCGCGGCCCACAAGGTGCCGGTCAGCGCGCTCCACAATTTTGGCTACGCCTCGATCGGCTGCGCGCCCTGCACCCGCGCCATCCAGCCCGGCGAATCGGAGCGGGCAGGGCGCTGGTGGTGGGAGAAGGACGAGGCGCGCGAATGCGGGCTCCACGTCGGCGCCGACGGGCGCCTGCAGCGGAGCCGTGCGGCATGAGCATCCGTCGTCTCCCCAGGAACGTGCCGGCGCGGATCGCGCCGCTCGCCAATTTGCCGCTGTTTCACAAGCTGGACGGGCGCAAGGTGGTGCTGGCCGGCGGATCGCAGGGCGCCTTGTGGAAGGCCGAATTGCTTGCGGCGGCCGGGGCCGATCTGCTCGTCCTCGCCGGCAACGCGGCGGCGGCGCGGCTGTTCGACGGCGTCGAACGGGCGACCGTGCTACCGCGATCCTGGCAGGCGGTCGACCTGGACGGCGCGGCGCTTGCCTTGGCCGATCTGCCCGACCGCGCCGAAGCGCTGCGATTCATCGCCGCCGCGCGGGCCGCCGGCGCGCCGGTCAACATTATTGACCAGGCCGACCTCAGCGACGTCCAGTTCGGCACCATCGTCAACCGCTCGCCTGTCGTCATCGCCATTTCGACCGACGGGGCCGCGCCGATGCTCGGCCAGTCGATCCGCACGAGGATCGAGGCGGTGCTGCCGCGCGGCCTTTCCGCCTGGGCGGCGGCGGCCAAGACCTGGCGGCCACGGCTCAAGGCGCGCTTCGCCGATTTCGCCGACCGCCGCGCCTTCTGGGAGCGCTTCACCCGCCGCGCCTGGGCCGAGGTGGACCGCGGGCCCGACCGGCACGATTTCGACTTCATCGCAAGCGCCGCGCCCGGTGCTTCGGCCGGCAAAGTGATCCTGGTCGGCGCCGGGCCGGGCGATCCCGAATTGCTGACCCTCAAAGCCGTGCGCGCGCTGCAGGCGGCGACGGTGATCCTCTACGACGATCTGGTCGGTCCCGACGTGCTCGAGCTGGCCCGCCGCGAGGCGCGCCGGATCGCGGTCGGCAAGAAGGGCCATGGCCCGTCCTGCAAGCAGAGCGAGATCAACGAACGGATCGTCGCTCTCGCCCTCGCGGGCGAGACGGTGGTGCGGCTGAAGGGCGGAGACCCCCTGATCTTCGGCCGTGCCACCGAAGAGGTCGATGCCTGCCGGGCGGCCGGTGTGCCGGTCTCGATTGTTCCCGGAATCACCGCCGCCCAGGGCGCCGCCGCGGCGCTTGGGTTCTCGCTGACCGAACGGCTGGAGGCGCGCTCGATCCGCTTCGTCACCGGCCACGGCGCCGACGGCGCCTTGCCGCGCGACATCGACTGGCGGGCGCTCGCCGATCCGTCCTCGACCACCGCGCTCTACATGCCGCGCAAGACACTTGCCGATTTCGCCCGGGCGGCGATCGCCCATGGCCTCGATCCGGTGACTCCGGCTGCGGCGATCGCTTCGGCGACGTTGCCGACCCAGGCTCATGTCGCCGGCACCATCGCCGATATTGCGGCGCGGGCGGCGAGTCTGCCGGCCGGCGCGCCGGTGATCGTCATCGTCGGCCGGGTCGCGCGCCATGCCGCCGACATCGCTGCCC
>DATDAU010000069.1:0-49063 GCA_036525215.1 Allosphingosinicella sp. | reverse complement strand
CGAAGCGTAGCCGTCAGGCCTTGCGCCAGCGGAAGCGCAGCAGCGGGTTGGCCAGCAGCACGCCGACCAGGAAGCCGCCGATATGGGCGGCGACGGCGATCTTGATGCCTTCCCCGGTGAACAGGAAGCCGCCCTGGGCCGAGGCGATGCCGACCAGGACGTTGAGCACCACCCAGGCCGCCATCAGCCACAGGGCGTTGATCCAGATCGCGGGCCGGCCGCTGACGATGCTCACCCTGTTGCGCCCGAACAGCATCGCATAGGCGCCGAGCACCGCGGAGATGGCGCCGCTGGCGCCAACCATGGGTATCAGAGAGTGCGGATTGGCGAGATACTGGGCGCCGGCGGCGGCATAGGCGCCGAAAACATAGAGAATGATCAGGCCGAACGGACCGAGGACATTCTCCACCCTGCGCCCGCAAAAGGCGAGGATGAGGAGGTTGAAGCCGAGGTGAATCAGTCCGTCATGGACGAGGGTTGCCGTCAGCGGCGTCAGCCACACCGGCGCGACCGTTCCGTCGTCGACGAGGGCCAGCCGTCCCGGGATGAATCCGCCCCAGACCGCCGCCCAATCGCTCAGCCCAAGCACCGAAACGATGAGCCAGCACGCGGTGGTGAGGGCGAGCAGGCCCAGCGTGACGCGGGCCTGCTTCCAGCTGTCGGTCGGTTTCACGATCTGCCCGCCGCGCCGGCGATCAAAGGAACTGGATTTTCTTGATCTCGTAATATTTGTCACCCGACGGCGCCGAGAATTCGACCTCCTCGCCGACCATCCGGCCGATCAGGGCCCGGCCCAAAGGCGAGGAATAGCTGATCCGGCCGACCTTGGCGTCGGCCTCGGTCTCGCCGACGATCTGATATTTGATCGGCTTGTCGTTCTCGTCGATCAGCTGGACGGTCGCGCCGAACACGACCTTGTTGCCCGACAAGGTGGTCGGATCGATCACCATCGCCCGGCTCAGCCGGTCCTCGATGTCGGCGATCTGCGCCTCGACCTGGCCCTGGCGCTCCTTGGCGGCGTGATATTCGGCGTTTTCCGAAAGGTCGCCATGGGCGCGCGCTTCCTCGATGGCGTCTATGATCGACGGCCGCTCGACCGTCTTCAGGTGACGGACGTCGGTCTGCAGCTTCTCATAGCCCTCGGCCAGCATCGGCAATTTATCGACCGTTGCCATTCAACGTGCCTTTCATTTCCAAAAAAACATTCACAAAAACTCGGGAGCGACGCTGCGAGAGCAACGCCTGATCTCTACTCAATTGTTCGGGATCATGCTCCGGAGGCGGAATAATAGTCCTGCAGCGAGCGTACTTCAAGGCCATGGTCCCTCAAGACACCGATCGCCTGCGCCACCGCGGCGCTGGAAGCGGCGGTGGTGAAGTAGGGAATCTTGTTCATCAGCGCCGAAGCGCGGATCGACGCCGAGTCCTTGTGGCTCTGCCAGCCCTCGGTGGTATTGAAGATGATCGAGACGGCGCCGTCCTTGATCCGGTCGACGATATGAGGCCGCCCCTGCGCCACCTTGTTGACCTCACTGACGTCGAGCCCCTCGCCTTTCAGATAATCGGCGGTGCCGCCGGTGGCGATGACCTGGAAGCCGTAATCGAGCAGGGCCCGGACCGGCTCGAGGATCAAGGGCTTGTCGCTGTCCTTGACCGAAACGAAGAGGCAGCCAGCGGTCGGCAGGTCGAGCCCGCTCCCTTCCTGCGCCTTGAGGAATGCCGACGGGAAATCGGACGCAATGCCCATGACTTCACCGGTGGACTTCATTTCCGGTGACAGGACCGGGTCGACCCCCGGGAAGCGGGCGAAGGGGAAGACCGCCTCCTTGACCGCGATATAGTCGATGTCGCGGCGGATCGCCGGCAGGTCCGCCAATTTCTCCCCCGCCATCACCCGGGCGGCGATTTTGGCAATGGGCGCGCCGATCGCCTTTGCGACGAAAGGCACGGTGCGGCTGGCGCGGGGATTGACCTCGATCAGATAGACGACGTCATCTTTCACGGCGAACTGTACGTTCATGAGCCCGACCACGCCGAGCGCGCGGGCGAGGACGCCGGCCTGGCGCTCGATCTCGGCGATCACCGGCGCGGACAGACTGTAGGGGGGCAGCGAGCAGGCGCTGTCGCCCGAATGGACGCCCGCTTCCTCGATATGCTGCATGACGCCAGCGATGACGACGTCGCTGCCGTCGCAGATAGCGTCGACGTCGACCTCGATCGCGTCGCGCAGATATTGATCGATCAGCACCGGGCTGTCGCCCGAGACCTGGACGGCGGTGTGGATGTAATCGTCGAGCTGAGCCGGCCCGTCGACGATCTCCATCGCCCGGCCGCCGAGCACATAGGAGGGCCGGGTCAGGACCGGATAGCCGATCCGCTCGGCGACCGCGATCGCCTCGTCTCGGCTGCGGGCCATGCCGTTCAGCGGCTGCTTGAGGCCGAGCTTGTCGACCAGGCGCGAGAAGCGCTCTCGGTCCTCGGCGAGATCGATCGCATCGGGCGAGGTGCCGAGGATCGGGATCCCCTCCTTGGCCAGCGCCGCGGCGAGCTTGAGCGGGGTTTGGCCGCCGAACTGGACGATGACGCCATGGAGCGTTCCGTTCGACGCCTCGACGTGGAGGATTTCGAGCACGTCTTCGACGGTCAGCGGCTCGAAATAGAGGCGGTCCGACGTGTCATAGTCGGTCGAGACCGTCTCCGGATTGCAGTTGATCATGATCGTCTCGTAGCCCGCCTCCTTCAGCGCGTAGGCGGCGTGGACGCAGCAATAGTCAAACTCGATCCCCTGCCCGATCCTGTTCGGGCCGCCGCCGAGGATGACGACCTTCTTGCGGTCGGTCGGCTGGCTCTCGTCCTCGGGCGCGCCGAAGCTCGGCGCCTCGTAGGTCGAATACATATAGGGCGTTTTCGCCTCGAACTCGGCGGCGCAGGTGTCGATCCGCTTGAACACCGGCCGGACGCCGAGTTTGTGGCGCAGACGGCGCACCTCGTCCTCGTTGGTGGCGCCGATCATTGCCTTGACCGCGTCGTGGAGGAGGCCGTGCGAGCGGGCGCGGGTCTTGACCGCGGTGCCGGCGACATTGGCCGACTTGAGGTTCAATTCCGCCAGCCGCCGGTCGGAAAAGCCCATCGCCTTCAACCGCCTGAGGCCTTCGGCATCGCCCGGAATTCCATCGCGGCAGATGCCCTCCTCGGCTTCGACGATCTCGCTGATCCGATCGAGGAACCAGGGATCATAGCGGGTGATGGCGTGGATTTCGGCGACACTCAGTCCCTCGCGCATCGCCTGGGCGGCGACCAGCAGCCGGTCCGGCGCGGGGACGGCCAGCGCCGCCTCGATGTCCTCCTTGGACGCGCCGTAGAATTCGCGGACGCCATCGAGGCCGATCAGGCCGGTCTCGAGCCCGCGCAGCGCCTTTTGCAGGCTTTCGTGGAAGTTGCGGCCGATCGCCATCACCTCGCCGACCGACTTCATCGCGGTCGAGAGGACGGCTTCCGATTCCTTGAACTTCTCGAAGGCGAAGCGCGGGATCTTGGTGACGACATAGTCGATCGTCGGCTCGAAGCTGGCCGGGGTGACGCCGGTAATGTCGTTCTGGATCTCGTCGAGCGTGTAGCCAACCGCCAATTTGGCGGCGACCTTGGCGATCGGAAAGCCGGTCGCCTTCGACGCCAGCGCCGAGGAGCGGCTGACCCGGGGGTTCATCTCGATCACCACCAGCCGGCCGGTCTTCGGGTCGACCGCGAACTGGACGTTGGACCCGCCGGTCTCGACCCCGATCTCGCGCAGGCACGCGATGCTCGCGTTGCGCATGATCTGATATTCCTTGTCGGTCAGGGTCAAGGCGGGCGCGACCGTGATCGAATCGCCGGTGTGGATGCCCATCGGATCGACATTCTCGATCGAGCAGATGATGATGGCGTTGTCCGCGCGGTCGCGGACCACCTCCATCTCAAATTCCTTCCAGCCGAGCACCGATTCCTCGATCAGCACCTCGGTCGTCGGCGAGGCTTCGAGCCCGCCGCGGACGATGTCGAAGAACTCGTCGCGATTATAGGCGATGCCGCCGCCGGTGCCGCCGAGGGTGAAGCTCGGGCGGATAATCGCCGGCAGGCCGATCTCGTCGAGTGCCGCCATGGCGTCATCGAAATTGTGGGCGATCGCCGAGCGCGGGCTTTCGAGGCCGATCCGGTCCATCGCCTCGCGGAACTTCAGCCGGTCCTCGGCCTTCTCGATCGCCTCGGCGTCGGCGCCGATCATGACGACGCCGTATTTCTCGAGCGTGCCGTCCTTGAACAGCGCCAGCGCGGTGTTGAGCGCGGTCTGGCCGCCCATGGTCGGCAGCACCGCGTCGGGCCGCTCCTTCTCGATGATCGCGGCGACATAGGCCGGGGTGATCGGCTCGACATAGGTCGCGTCGGCCAGGTCCGGATCGGTCATGATCGTCGCCGGGTTGGAATTGACCAGGACGATCCGATAGCCCTCCTCGCGAAGCGCCTTGGCCGCCTGCGTCCCCGAATAATCGAACTCCGCCGCCTGGCCGATGACGATCGGGCCGGCGCCGATGATGAGGATCGAGGAAATGTCGGTACGCTTGGGCATAGGTTAGCGGGCTTCCACGATGTTGAGGGTGAGGTCGCGCTCCCGGGCCCAGAGCGAAATGCAGGCAATGCGACCCGCGGTCGGGGCCTGGTCGCGGGTGGCATAAACTGCGGGCGGCAGTGCAAGGTGATAGTTGTTGCCGGAACTGGAGATTGCCGCGCCGGTCAGCTCGCAATTGGCGAGCAGCTCGGCATTGGCCTCCTCCGCGTCCGCCCCGCGCGCCAGCCGTTCCTCGGTAGTTGCGCAACCGGCGAGGAGAAGGGCTGCGGCGAGCACCGGAAGGATGAGGCTCCGCGCGAACATCATTCCGTCACCTGCTCGACCACTGCAATGTCGATGCCTTGGAATTCGGCGCGCACCTGGGAGAGGAACTCGGCGTAGCTGTCCTGGCCGTCTTCGCCGGCGCCGGGGACGAAAACGAGGCCGGTGCGGCCGCCTTCGAAGCGGGCCGGCTCATAGTGCCAATTGGGATTGGAGACGCGAACGCGTTCGATTTCGGCGGGGGTGCCAAAGATGCCGACGGTCGGCGGGCCCGAAAGTCCCTCGCGCCAGCGGTCGGCCCCGCCATAGGGGCAATAATAGGGGCGCGGCGGCGGCACGCGCCCTTCGATATGGCCGCGGCCCATGGTGGCGAGCAAGCCGTTGACGTCGCGTAGGTGGAGCTCGCCCGGCAGCCTGAACCAGAGGCGCGGATTGCCGCCAGGCGACATCCCGCGGCGCACCTGGGTGTCCTGCAGATCGGAAACCTGCGCCTCGACGATCTCCATCTCGGCCGGATCGCCGCTGATTTCCCATTCGGGCGCATGCGCCGACGTGATGAAGCACATCACCGTGAACAGGCCGGTCATCATTATTGGAGGCTACCCGTTTCGGGGACGCAGCCCCATCCGTCATATTCGACCTGATGTTCTGCCTCGATCCTCAGGGCCAGAATTGTGAGGGCGCGAATTGCCCGATCCTCGGTGGATTGGATGATCGTGGTGTCGAGCCGGGACTCATCCCGGTCCAGATCGACCAGCTGTGTCACCTGCAAGCCGTATTCACCCGCGCAACCCACCAGCTTTTCAAGGGCCTCACGCGACGCTCTGAAACTTACGTCGATGCAGCGCGCAAGGACGGGATTGTCACCATTCTCACGAAGGGATCGCAGAACGTCCTGATCGGCCTGCCATTCCTCGCCTAGCCGCTTCTCTTCTGGCGACAGGCGCGTCACGTGCTGACTTCCAGCTGATCAACGAACTTGCCGAACAGATAGACACTATCCTGCGGCCCCGGGCTGGCCTCGGGGTGATATTGGACGCTGAAGGCCGGCTTGTCGGTAAGTTCGAGGCCGCAGAGGCTGCCGTCGAACAGGCTGATATGAGTCGGCCGCGCGTTGGCGGGCAGGCTGTCGGCGTCGACCGCGAAGCCGTGGTTCATGCTGGTGATCTCGACCCGGCCGTCGGCGAGGCGCTTGACCGGGTGGTTGGCGCCGCGGTGGCCCTGGTGCATCTTCAAGGTCCGCGCGCCGACGGCGAGGCCGAGCAATTGGTGGCCGAGGCAGATGCCGAACAGCGGCTTGCCGGTCTCCAGCAGCTTGCGGATCACCGGGACGGCATATTCGCCGGTGGCGGCGGGGTCGCCCGGGCCGTTGGAGAGGAAGATGCCGTCGGGCTTGTGCGCCATCACCTCGTCAAAGGTCGCGGTGGCGGGCAGCACGGTCACCCGCGCGCCGGCGTCGGCAAGATTGCGGAAGATGTTGCGCTTGGAACCGTAGTCGATGGCGACGACATGGGGACGAGTCTCGTCCTCCTCGTGCTCGCCATAGCCGGTGCCGAGCGCCCAGCGGCCCCCAGACCAGCGGTACATCTGGCGGCAGGAGACCTCCTTCGCGAGGTCCATGCCTTCGAGGCCCGGCCAGGCCCGCGCCATGGACAGGAGGGCCGAGGTGTCGAACTTGCCCGCCGCGTCGTGGGCGATGACGCCGTTGGGGGCGCCGCCGGTGCGGATCCGGCGGGTCAAGGCGCGGGTGTCGACGCCGGAAAGGCCGATCCGGCCGTTGGACTTCATCCAGGCGTCGAAGCCCAAAGCCGCGCGGAAATTGCTTGGCGCGGTGACGTCGTCGCGGACGACGCAACCGAGCGCGAAGGGATTGTCGGCCTCCAGATCCTCATAATTGGCGCCGACATTGCCGATATGGGGGAAGGTGAAGGTGACGATCTGGGCGGCGTAGGAGGGATCGGTCATAATCTCCTGGTAGCCGGTCATCGCAGTGTTGAAGCAGACCTCGCCGACCGACGCACCCTCGGCGCCGAAGCCCTTGCCCCAGATCATCGTGCCGTCCGCCAATACCAAAACCCCGGTGGCCCCTTCGGGGGGTCGCGCAGGCGTTCTGGTGGCGTCGGCCATGGCGGCGGGCACTCCGGTTCTGGTTTCTGACGATGTCGCTAAGCGCCGTCCGCTAGAGAGCCTGTCCGGCAGCGTCAATCTATTAAAAGCCGGGCCGCCCGGTTATGCTGGCCGTTTCCTGCCAAACGCCCCGAGGGCTCATGATTCGCGACGATATCAAGCAGGCGCTCGTGGGCGCCATGAAGGCCGGCGACACCGCCAAACGCGACACGATCCGGCTGATCCAGTCGGCGCTCAAGAACCGCGACATCGAGCTTCGTGGGTCGGCCAACCCGCCCGAGGACGACGTTCTGGTCACCGAGGTGCTGCAGAAGATGATCAAGCAGCGCCGCGAATCGATCGACCTCTACCGCCAGGGCAACCGCGCCGAGCTGGCTGACGCCGAAGCGGCCGAAGTGACGGTGATCGAGGCGTTCCTGCCCCGGCAGATGGACGAGGCCGAAATGGCCGCCGCGATCGACGCCATCGTCGGGGAAACCGGTGCCGCCAGCGTCAAGGACATGGGCCGGGTGATGGCCGCGATGAAGGAACGCCATGCCGGCCAGCTCGACATGTCGAAGGCCAGCGCGGCCGTGAAGGCGCGGTTGTCGTGATCACCCGGGGAAAGTGACCCTCTCCCCCGCCTTTCTGGACGAATTGAGGGCGCGGACGACCTTGTCCTCGCTGATCGCGCGCTCGACCAAGCTCCAGAAGGCGGGGCGGGAGTGGAAGGCGTGTTGCCCGTTCCACAAGGAGAAGACGCCGAGCTTCACCGTCAACGACGAGAAGGGCTTCTACCATTGCTTCGGCTGCGGCGCCCACGGCGACGCGATAAGCTGGCTGACCGACCAGCGCGGGCTCGCCTTCATGGACGCGGTCAAGGATCTGGCCGACGCCGCCGGCATGGCCGTGCCGGCGCCCGACCCGCGCTCGCAAGAGCGGGCCGAGCGGGCGATCGGGCTTTACGAGGTCATGGAGGCGGCGGCCGACTGGTATGTCGAGCAGCTCGACGGGGTCGAAGGCGCGGTGGCGCGCGACTATCTGAAAGGCCGGGGGATCGGCGACGAGGTTAGACGGCGCTTCGGCTTCGGCCTCGCCCCGGATTCGCGCTCCAAGCTCAAGAGCGCGCTTAAGAAATTCGGTAATGACAGATTGGTAGAGTGCGGTCTTCTCATCCAGCCTGAGGAAGACAAGGAGCCCTACGACCGCTTTCGCGGGCGGTTGATGTTCCCGATCCGCGATGCCCGCGGGCGCTGCATCGCCTTTTCGGGGCGCATGCTCGGCGCGGGCGAGCCCAAATATCTGAACTCGCCCGATACGCCGTTGTTCGACAAGGGACGCACGCTCTACAATTTGAACCAGGCGGGGCCGGCGAGCCGGGCCGAGCGGCGGGTGATTGTCGTCGAGGGCCAGATGGACGTGATCGCGCTCGACCAGGCCGGCATTCCCGAAACGGTCGCGCCGCTCGGCACCGCCGTGACCGAAGGCCAGCTCGGTCTGCTCTGGAAGCTCTCTCCTTCCCCGATCTTCTGCTTCGACGGCGACGCCGCGGGGCAGAAGGCGGCGATTCGGGCTGCCTTGCGGGCGCTCCCCGGCGTCGGTCCGGCCCGATCGCTCTCTTTCGTCATCTTGCCGGAGGGACGGGATCCCGACGATCTGGTCCGCGCCGGCGGGCGGGCCGCGCTCGACGCCCTGATCGAGGCCGCCCAGCCGCTGGCGGAGCGACTCTGGCAGCATGAACTCGGGGCCGCGCCGCTGAAGACGCCGGAGCAGAAGGCCGGCCTCAGGCAGCGGCTGATGGACCATGTCGCGACCATCTCCGACCCCGACGTGCGCGATCAATATCGCGCCGAATTCCTCAATCGCTTCAACGCGCTGACCCTGCCGCAGCGCCAGTTCACGCCGTGGGCGAAGGGCGGCCCGCCGGGCCGGAGCAGCCGTTTCGCTCCCCTGCCCCGCCCGACCTCGGACGAAGCGCGCTCGGTCGGCCGCACAGGTTTGAGCCCGCAGCTGGGCCGCGCCGTGCTCCTGGGACTGGCCCGTTTTCCCGCCCTTATCGGCGATCACGCGGACGAGATCCGAAGGCTTCCGCTGACCGAAAAAGAGGCGCAGCGAATCCGCGATCTGATGCTCGAATCGGCGATGGTGAACGCCAAGCTTGATCCGGAGGCGCTCAATACCATATTGGCGGACAGCGGTGGGGCTTCTCTTCTGGAGGATTCCGGCCGGAAGCGAGGACTTGCATTTTCCTTCACGCGACGTGATGCGGAGCCGGAGCGCGCCTGCCGCGACCTGGCTCTGGCGATCGAGACGCTGGCGGCACGGCCCGGTCTGGATGCCGCACTGGAAGCGGCTACGGCGCGACTGAAGGACGAAGGCGACGAAGCGGCGTTTCAGGAGCAGCAAAGGCTCCGGGCCGCGCGCGACGAGGTGGATCGGCAACTGGCGACACTATTCGAGGCCCAGGGGGACTAAGGCCTTGATGTAGATTATAAGGCGTTCGAATGGCGAAGACGAATACGGTGGAGACCGAAGAGAAGAACGAGGCGGGCGACGCGCCCCTGATCGATCTCAACGAAGCCTCCCTCAAAAAGCTGATCGGCCGCGCGAAGAAGCGCGGCTACATCACCTATGACGAGCTCAACGATGCGCTGCCGCAGGACCAGATGTCCTCGGAGCAGATCGAGGACGTCATGTCGGCCCTGTCCGAGATGGGCGTCAACATCGTCGAGAATGAGGAAGCCGACGAGGACGAGCAGGCCGAGGCCGACAGCGGCGTCGACGAGGTCGACAGCGGCGGCGTCGAGACCTTCGTCCTGGAGAAGAAGAAGGAAACGGTCGACCGGACCGACGACCCCGTGCGCATGTATCTGCGCGAGATGGGCGCCGTCGAATTGCTCAGCCGCGAGGGCGAGATCGCCATCGCCAAGCGCATCGAGGCCGGCCGCGACACGATGATCTGGGGGCTCTGCGAGAGCCCGATCACCTTCAACGCCATCATCGAATGGTCGAACGCGCTCAACCACGGCCACATGCAGCTGCGCGAGATCCTCGATCTCGAGGCGATGCTGTCGAAAGGCCCGACCGCCGAGCAGGTCGAGGGCGCCGAGGACGACAGCGCCGACATTTCCGAGACCACCGCCGGCCCGACCTTCAAGGAAGAGGAGGAGGTCGCCGAGGTCGTCGAGGAAGAGGATGAAGAGGAGAGCCTGGTCGAGCGGCGTACCCAGCGTCCGGTCGAGGAGGAGGATGAGGACAACACGCTCAGCCTCGCCCAGATGGAAGAGGCGCTGAAGCCGGCCGCGCTCGAGAAGTTCGCGGCGATCACCGATCTCTACAAGAAATTCTCCCGGCTCCAGCTCACCCGCATGGAGTCGATGAGCGGCGGCCAGGAATTCGCCGCCGGCGACGAGCGCAAGTATCAGAAGCTGCGCGAGCACCTCACCGCCGAAGTGGAGAGCGTCCAGTTCCACGGCGCCAAGATCGAATATCTGGTCGACCAGCTGTACAGCTACAACCGGCGGCTTACCACGCTCGCCGGCCAGATGTTGCGCCTGGCCGAGCGCCACAAGGTGCCGCGCCGCGCCTTCCTCGAATCCTATCTCGGCCACGAGTTGGACGAGGGCTGGGCCGAGCGGGTGTGCGGCACCGACAAGAAATGGGCCGCCTTCTGCGAGGCCGAGGCCGAGCCGATCGAGCGCATCCGCACCGAGATTTCGGAGATCGCCCAGGCGACCGGCATGTCGCTCGGCGAGTTCCGCCGGATCGTCAACCAGGTCCAGAAGGGCGAGCGCGAGGCGCGAATCGCCAAGAAGGAAATGGTCGAGGCGAACCTCAGGCTCGTCATCTCGATCGCCAAGAAATACACCAACCGCGGCCTGCAGTTCCTGGACCTGATCCAGGAGGGCAATATCGGCCTGATGAAGGCGGTCGATAAGTTCGAATATCGCCGCGGCTACAAATTCTCGACCTATGCGACCTGGTGGATCCGGCAGGCGATCACCCGCTCGATCGCCGACCAGGCGCGGACCATCCGCATCCCGGTCCACATGATCGAGACGATCAACAAGCTGGTCCGCACCAGCCGCCAGATCCTCCACGAGATCGGCCGCGAGCCGACCCCGGAGGAGCTGGCCGAGCGGCTTTCGATGCCGCTCGAGAAGGTCCGCAAGGTGATGAAGATCGCCAAGGAGCCGATCAGCCTCGAAACGCCGATCGGCGACGAGGAGGATTCGCACCTGGGCGACTTCATCGAGGACAAGAATGCGGTGATCCCGGTCGACGCCGCGATCCAGTCCAACCTCAAGGAAACGGTGACCCGGGTCCTGGCCAGCCTGACCCCGCGCGAGGAGCGCGTGCTCCGGATGCGCTTCGGCATCGGCATGAACACCGATCACACGCTCGAAGAGGTCGGCCAGCAGTTCAGCGTCACCCGCGAACGTATCCGCCAGATCGAGGCCAAGGCGCTGAGGAAACTCAAGCACCCGAGCCGCTCGAGGAAGATGCGGAGCTTCCTC
Organism: Allosphingosinicella sp.; assembly: GCA_036525215.1. Taxonomy (GTDB): domain Bacteria; phylum Pseudomonadota; class Alphaproteobacteria; order Sphingomonadales; family Sphingomonadaceae; genus Allosphingosinicella. The sequence continues at coordinate 37,576 of DATDAU010000069.1, read as the reverse complement.
GACCAGTAGCGAGGAACGGCGAGAGGAGGCCTCTCGTCTCCCGCGCATTCCACAACAATTGCCGCGCCTGTTCCGCCGCGCGGCGCAACCGAAGATCGAACCATGGCCATTCTCACCTGCCCCAAGGATTTCACCGACCACGCGCCGTCGAAGACCAACCGCCAGCTCGCCGAAAAATACGGCGTCGGCGAAAAGACGATCACGCGCTGGCGCAAGGAAACCGGCTGCACCGCCGCGATCCGCCCGTTCGCGAGCGCGGCCCTGCCCAAACAGCACGTCCCGTCGATCAGCCCGGGCCTCGCCAGCGAGGCCGCACAGTTCCTGCGCAAGACCCACCGGCCGGTTTATCACCGCATCATCGAGGGCCGCGAGTTCCGCGGCCAATATGTCGTCGGCATCCAGGTGCTGAGCGAGGCGGAAGTGATCGCGCTGGCCGAGGGCAAGGGCTTCCGGGCCTGGAGCCGCGAGTACGACCTCGCCTGCTAGGCCCGACCCCCGGCAGCGCCGGGCCGCGCCGTGAAGCAAATAGAGGCAAGCTAAGTCATTGCCCTCAAGACGCTTCTTGAATGCCGATCAACTAATGCCCTGATCCAACCGGAGTTTGTCTTTGGTTGGACTGGGCCTTTATTTGCTTTTGTCCCGAATCAGGCGCAAATTGACCCTCCCAAATCATGCGGAGGGCTCGGGTCATGATTACGCGGCGCCGGACATTGCAAAGTCTCACCCTGGGCGGCGTCGCCGTCTTCGCCGGGGTAGTTCCCGGCACGCGGCTGCTCGCCCAGCCCCTGCCCCGCCGCCGGGAGATCAACGGCCTCGCCCTCAACGATCCGATGGTCCAGACACTGCGCGACGGCGTACGCATCCTCAAGGCCCGCACCGCCGGCCAGGGGCCGAGCTGGTCCGATCTTTGCGCCATCCACGGCAGCCTCGCCGGCGGGTTCAACAAATGCCCGCACGGCAACTGGTATTTCCTGCCGTGGCACCGCGCCTACCTGCTGATGTACGAGCGCATGATCCGCTCGGTGACGAGCAACAACGCCTTCGCCATGCCCTATTGGGACTGGGCGGCCAACCGCACCGTGCCGCAGGCGTTCAAGGACGCCAATTTCAACGGCCAGCCCAACCCGCTCTTCGTCGCCAACCGGAACAACGCCTACAGCATCCCCGACACCTATTCGGGCCCGTCGGTAATGACCAACATCTTCGGCCAGACCAATTTCGAATTGTTCGGCTCGTCGCGGCCCGCCGGCCAGAACAATCTGAATGCGTCGTGGATCAAGGCAGGGGGCACCCAGGGCACGCTCGAGGCGACGCCCCACAACAACATCCACGTAAGGCTGGGCGGATTCATGCCCAACGGCAATTCGCCGATGGATCCCATCTTCCTGATGCACCACGGCAATATCGACCGGATCTGGTGGAGCTGGAACTGCCGCGGCGGCGCCAACACGACGGATCCGCTGTGGCGGAACATGCCGTTCACCAACAATTACTTCAATCCGAACGGCACGATGGCGACCTTCAAGCCGTCCGACCTGTTGAGCGTCTCGGCGCTCGGCTACAGCTACGGCCTGTGCCTGACGCGGCTGCCGCATTTCGTGATCCGCGATCTCGCCGATCTGAGGCTGGCGTCGATCTTCCGGGCCGGAAGCGCGGTCCGCGCCAATGTCGCCGGCGCCCAGCTGCTGCGGGTGCAGGCGCGTCCGAGCGGCGCCACGCTCGAAGCGGTCGGCGCGGCGACGCCGCGGAGCCTTCGAACCACCTTTTCCAACCTTACGGCGCGGCCGCAGGCCCTGCAGGTCCTTCGCGCCGACCAGCGAACGTCGCAGATCGTGGCGCTGATTCACGATCTCACCCCGCCCACGGACGAGGTCGAGGTGCTGGTCTTCGCCGGGACCGGCGAATTGCGGCCGACGGCCGACGAGCGCGACCCGAGCTTCGTCACCTCGATCGGCTTCTTCGGCGCGCATGCCCACGGCCATGACGGCGTCTCGGCCTCGGTCGACCTGACCGAGCATCTGCGCCGGATCGGCGCGAATTCCGACGAGGTCCATGTCCGGCTCGTTGCCCGGCCGACCGGGCAGAGCGACGCGGCCGTTCAGGAAACAGTCGCCCGGGCTCAGGTAGAAGTGGTCATCGTCTAACCGCACGCCGGGCGTTTTTCCGGCGGGAGGGTGATCGAATGTCCGCTTTTTTGCTCGCGTTTCTACTGCTTGCCGTGCCCGGCGCGCCCACCGCGCCCGGGCTCGCCACCCCCGGCCGTGCGGCCGTGCTCTCCCCTCTGGTCGAGGACGCGGCACGCTGCTCGACCCATCCGCAGCTTGTGGTCGCGATCACCGGCTTCACCCCGCCGCGCCAGGGCGCCGCGACCCTGGTCGTGTCGATCAGGACCGCCGACGGGCGTACGACGCGACTCGGCGAAGTGTCGGTCTACCCGCACCAGGCCTTCTCGGCCCCACTGGCGTCGGCGCATCGCTTCGGATTCGCCATGCCGCGGCAGGGATTGAGCCCGAACGCCAATGTCGTTGTGGAGCTGGCCGGCCCCGGCAACGCCGAGGGCGCCCGCGCCCTGGTCGGCGAAGCCCGCGTCACCGGCGCCCCACAGGAACGCTGCCTGGCGATCAACCGCTGACCTCGCCCGATTCCGCGCGTTCGTTGACATCGCCCGCCGCGCAACGCCTAGTCGCCTCATGGGGGCTATCCAGTGGTTGATGCGATTCTGGCCGCTTGGCGCGGCGGGTCTCTATCTGTTGCTGTTCCTCTTCTTTTTCGTCCTCGGCGGGTTGCTGATGTTGCTGGGATTCGACCTGGGAGAGGTCGATCTCTGGATCGACGCCCAGGGCGGCTGGCTCGACGCCGTCGGCTCCTTCCTGTTCAGGGCCTTCTGCGGCCTGGTGATGCTGCTCTGCGCCTTCATGGTGCTCGGCTTCCTGTACGACCGCATTTTCGGCAGGCGGAATCGGGATCTCACGGCCGCGCCGGCCCGCGAAAGCAACCATACCGAATCGGAACTCGAAGCCGCCAGGCCGCCGGGCCTCGGCTGTGCGATCCTGGCCCTGATCGTCGGCTATTTCGCCTGGTTCGGAATGGTCTACCCCTGATTGCGCTTTGTCGGCGACGGTTTCGCGGATAGATTTGCGCGGGGAGTGAGCGAGGGATGGCGAGCAGAGGCTTGGAGGCGCATGGGGCCGATGCCCATGGCAGCCTCGCCGACACCATCTTCTGGGTGAAGTCGCGGCTGCTGATCGGCGGCCGGGCGCTGCGCAACGCTGCGGCCCCCGAGCACCGCCGGCCGCTGCGCCGTCTCGCCGCGCTGCCCACGGACGCGATCCAGCTCGCCCGCGACGAGACCGCCCTCTACACCGCCACCGATCCGCGCGAGCGCGACCTCGAGCTCGGCAAGATCCAGAATCTGCGGGTGGCGGCGGCGGCGATCGACGGGCTCCTGCTCGAGCATGGCCAGATCTTCAGCTTCTGGCGGACGGTGGGCCGGGCGATGCCGCGCAAGGGCTATGTGATCGGCCGCGAACTCAGGCGCGGCTGCATGATCCCGACCGTCGGCGGGGGCCTGTGCCAGCTCACCGTCGCCCTGTCGCGGACCGCCAGCGAGGCCGGCATGGAGATCGTCGAGCGCCACCGCCACAGCGCCCGGCCGGAAGGGCTCGCCATTGACGAGGCGTCGGACGCCACCGTCTTCTGGAACTATCTCGATTTCCGCTTCCGCAGCCCGCGCCGGGTGCGGATCGGCGCGGCCCTCACCGCCACCGAACTCGTCGTCCGGCTGGACGCGCTTTCGTGATCCCGGCGTCATGATCCACGTCGCGCCGCGCAGCTGCGCGAGCTGCGACGAGACCGGCTGCGCGATGAACCGCCGCCACGGCGTGGTGCTGCCGCCGACGGTTCGCGCTTCCTATGTGCTCGACGACGTCTGGCCCGAATTTGCGAGCATGGTCGCCTCGGCGCTGCGCCCAGAAGACCAGCTGATCGCACCCGGACTGTTCGGCGGCCCCCGTCTCGCCCGCTACGCCTGGCCGGGTCATGCATCGCACCGGGCGACCCTGGCCACCGCCCGCCGCCATCTCGCCATGCGCCGCGTCGCCCGCGCGCCGGGCGGGGTTCGCCAGCGCGCCTATCTCGAGCAGGACCGGAAGCTGGCGCGGGCGCTGGCGAAAACGATCGACTATCGCGCCGACCACCTGGTCGTGGCCCAGGCCTGGCTGCCCTGGCTCGACGAGGCGGGAGCGCTGGGCGGGCGCAGCTTCGACGTGGTGATGAGCCGCTATCCGCTCGCCGACGTCCACCGCCTGCTCGACGCCGCCGCGGCCGAGACCGGGGGCTCTGCGACCATCGCCGATTTCCGCGCCGACCCGGCACTGGTGGCGCGCGAAACGGACCTGCTGAACCGCGCTCGCCGGATCGTGACGCCGCATCATGGCATCGCCGCGCTGTTTCCCGGCAACGCAGCTTTGCTGACATGGCACAAGCCGCAGCCGCCGACGCGAAGGCCGGGGAACCGAATCGCCTTCCTCGGCCCCACCATCACCCGCCAGCGGCCCGATCTGGTCCGCGCCGCCGCCGGCGCGCTCGACGCGCCGCTGATCGTCTTCGGCGCGATGCTGGCGGGCGCGGATTTCTGGGACGGTGTCGCGATCGAGCGGCGCGAAATGGGCCCCTTCTGGCTCGACGGAATCGGCGCGATTCTTCACCCGTCGACGATGACGACCCAGCCGCGGGCGCTGCTCCAGGCCCTCGCCGCCGGCGTAACCGTCTACGCCACGCCCGAATCCGGCCTCGACCCGGCGGATTTTGTTTACCTGGATCAATTTCCGCGCTCGGCGCACAGAGACGAACTCAAGTGCGCGTAAACCTCCTCTTTACACCGATCGGCTAAGCCGGACCGAAGGCGCGCCCTTCCGCGCGCTCGGAGATTGGAATGGCTTCAAGATCGGTCGAACCCGCAGGTCGCGCCCGCACAGGCACGCTGCTCTTCGCCTGCGTCTCCGAGCACGGCACCTCGACCCACGCTTATTACAAGAGCGAGTCGCTGGTCAGCGGCCACGAAGCCGCGCGCAGCCTCGCTGACGCCATCCATTTCCTGTGTGCCCTACACGGCCGCCACCCCGGAATCGTCGACCATGCCGCGACCCGCAGCGTCGAGCCGGCGGCGCGGGCCTGGCTGGCCTCGGCCGGCGCGGCAATGGCGGTGGAGCGCTCCTACTTGACCCGCCTCGCGGTTGCCGTTGGGCCGATCCCGAGCACCCCGGGCGGGGCGAACAGCGAAGCGGCGATCCTCGCCCAGCGCGGCGCGCTCGCTACCCTCGCCCAGTCTGACCGCCGCGGCTGCGCGCTTGGCGCCGCGCTCGCCTTCGCGGTGGAATGGGCATCGATCCGAATCATCCTGGACACCGCCGCCAAACGGCTCGGGGTCGAACCGCCGCTCTGCCTGCTCGCCAGCGGCGAGAGTATCGGGGACGTCGCCGACGATTGCGGCGAAGCCCCCTCGACCCAGCGCGCGATCCTGTTCGGCGCGCAGCAGCTCGCGCTCCAGCACCGCGGTCTTTGGGATCTGCTCGAGGCGCGGCAGCAGGCACGGCGGGAGTATTAGGCTACCGGCCTGCGCCGAGTGACGGCTACCCTCTCTTGCACCACCCCGTCCCCTTCCCTATCGCCTGACCATGCGTTTCGAAGGCACCTCCAACTATGTCGCGACCGACGACCTCAAGGTCGCAGTCAACGCCGCCGTCACCCTGCGCCGGCCGCTCCTGGTCAAGGGCGAGCCCGGCACCGGCAAGACGATCCTCGCCCATGAGATCGCCGCCGCGATCGGCGCGCCGCTGATCGAGTGGCACGTCAAGTCGACGACCAAGGCGCACCAGGGCCTGTATGAATATGACGCCGTCGCGCGCCTTCGCGACGGCCAGCTCGGCGACGAGCGGGTCCACGACATTTCCAACTACATCCGCCGCGGCAAATTATGGGAAGCGTTCACCTCGCCGACCCTGCCCGTGCTTCTGATCGACGAGATCGACAAGGCCGACATCGAATTCCCCAACGATCTCCTCCAGGAGCTCGATCGGATGGAATTCCACGTCTACGAGACCAAGGAGACAATTGCCGCTGTCGACCGGCCGATCGTGGTGATCACCTCGAACAATGAGAAGGAGCTGCCCGACGCATTCCTTCGCCGCTGCTTCTTCCACTATATCAAATTCCCCGACCGCGAGACGATGCAGGCGATCATCGACGTCCACTTCCCGGGCATCCAGAAACTGCTGGTCTCCAGGGCGATGGACATTTTCTACCAGGTCCGCGACGTCCCCGGCCTCAAGAAGAAGCCGTCGACCAGCGAGCTGATCGACTGGCTGAAGCTGCTGCTCCACGAGGACATGCCGCTCGAAGTGCTGCAGTCGAAGGACCCTTCCAAGGCGATCCCGCCACTCCATGGCGCGCTGCTCAAGAACGAGCAGGACGTGATGCTGTTCGAGCGGCTGGCGTTCATGAGCCGGCGCCAGGGCGGCTGAACCAGCCCCGCGATTGCGCGGTTTGCGCGCGCAGCCTAATCTCGCTTCAAGGGAGGCGGGGAAATGTTCAGATTGATCATCGGGATCGCATTGGCGCTCGCGCTGGTGGCGCCGTCCCGAAGTCTTGCCGACCCGACACCGGCAAGCAACGACCTCTGGCGCCGCAGCGACAATGGAATCACGTTTACGAGGGCACGATTCGCCTTTCCTGCTCGCGCCGGCGCGGTCGCGCTCGAAGGCGCCTACGAGTTCAGCCATCCCGGCCAGGGGCTCGACAGCGGCCTTCAATATGAATCGGCCGACCACCAGATCTTCGCGTCGGTCTATGTCTATGCACCGAGCCTCCCGCAGAGCGGCCTCACCGCCTTCACGACAGACAATGCAATCCGCGTTCAGTCGGGGAGCGAACTTCGATTGCTCGCCTCGCGCACCGTCGCCGCAGGCGGTCACCCGGGAGTTGCAATCCGCGCGGACTATTTCGGCTTCCGGCAAGCCCGCATAGCGAGCAGCGCGGCCTTCATCAGGGCCGGACTTTGGATCGTCAAGCTGCGTGTCTCCGGACCGGAAGCACGGCGGACGGACATCGAAGCGACGATGACCGCCTTGCTCGACACGCTCAGGTTCGAAGGAAACATCCGCCCCCTCGCCGCCGCGCCGCTTGTGATCAGTGATTGTGCCGCCCGGTCGGACCCGCCGGCCGCGATGCTCGCTCATGTCGGCGCGGACACGCTCGAAGATGCAGTTTTCGACGTCTCGAACTCTCTGGAGTCCGAACGGCGACCCGAGAGACCCGGCCATGAGACCAACACGGCCTTTCCCTCTGCATGGTGCCTCTCCGCGCGAGCGCATGTCGGCAACAATACGGTGCCGATCCTGCGCGCCCTCCCCTATTCCGGATCCAACATGCTCCACAGCGTGCTGGTCGCGATGGTCACGGATTCGGGCACGCTGTTTCGGGTGATCGAGAATCGTGAGCGCCACATCTTCATCGCTTATTATCATCAGATCGGCCGCACGTTGGTGCTCGGACGCTATCGCACGATCCCGACCGACGAGCAGATCGTCAACATCCTATCGGGAGCCGACCGCGAAGGCGGAAATGCACGGGCCACAATCACATATCCCGGCGATGGAAGCTCGACGATGACAATCAACGAGGAGCTGACAGCGCCGGCGTCCCCGGTGACCTGATAAGTCGACGATATCGTCCCGGACGGACAAATGATGGGCCGATTGCCGCAGCGAGGGCCGTGACCTAAGCTCCCGTCAGGTAGCCGGGGGAAGGCGGATGGGGATTATCCTTGCGATCGCGCTGGCGCTGACAGCGGGCGCCGGCCAGGCCGCCGCGCAAGCGCCGGCGCCCTCCGCTCCGCCTGCGCAACAAACCGAAGAACAGCGCTGGATCTTTTCCGATACTCAGGCGGCCCTTGTCCCGGCGCGTATCGCCTTTCCGCGCCAGGCGGGCACGCTCACTGCCCGCAGGACGCAGGAATTCAGCCATGAGGGCGAGGGTGTCGACAACGCTCTCCAATATGGGTCGCCGGACGATGCCGTGTTCGCCACCGTCTACGTCTATTATCCCGGGCTCCCGCATGCCGGGCTCGCCGCCTTCGCGACGGACGAATTCATCCGGGTGAGGGAGACAGCCACCCGGATCTCGACGCCGATGCGCTTGGTGCCGGCGGGCGGCATCCCGGATGTCGCGATCCGGATCGACTATGCCAATTATCGCGGCATGGCGAGCAGCGCCGCCTTCATGAAGGCGGGGCGCTGGCTGGTGAAGCTGCGCGTCTCGGGGCCGGAGGCCCGCCGCGCCGAGGTCGAAGCCGCGATGGCCGCGTTGCTGCAGGACATGAGGTTCGGCGCCATGAATCCGGCCATGGCCCCGCATCTGATCAGCGTCAGCGACTGCCCGGCGGACTCCGGCCGGGTTGCCGCGCGCGCGCTGCCCGATCCGGCGGGGGCAGAAATCGCCGCCCACGCCTTCCTCGCGACGTTCGACGGGGGCGGCAATCCCGCCACCGGCGAGGACGGCGGGCGGCGCGACCTGCCGCCGCGCGTGCCGGACCGGCTCTGCGTCACCCGCCTGCACATCGGCGATAATGTGATTCCGCTCCTGCGCGGCGAATCCGGCGCGGCGATTTCGGTCGATGGCCGGACAATGGCGGTGGCGATTCTCAGCGACAACGGGAACGCGCTCGAAGTCGTTCATGCGGCGAACCTAAACCGCTACGTGCTGCTCTATCACGAAATCGGCGGGACCAGCCTGCTCGGCGGGTTCGACGGCGTGCCCTCGGATGCACAGATTACGGAGATACTGACCGGCGCGAACCGGGAGGGGACCCGGGTCAGAGTTCCCGTTCGCTTCCGGCCGAACCGCGGCCCTGAAATGTGGTTGCCGTCGGTGGCGGGTGCTTCGCGGCCGAGCGCCACGAACTGACGGACTAGCGGACGCTGTCGTCGCGGTAGGCGAGCTCGAAATTGCCCCAGCGGCGGCCGTGGAAGTACATCGGCACAAACACGTTCTTGACCGGCAGATAGCGGCCCTGGCCAAGCTCCATGCCGTAGGTCGCGAGCATCGCTTCCTTGTCCGAGGCGATGGCGCGGCGGGTGATGTCGTCGAGGAAATTGCGGCGGTTGCGGCAGAATTCGGCGTTCCACTTGGGATCGTTGCCCTGCGGCAGCGAGCGGGCGGAAATATGGGTGGGCAGATAGCCGTTGATGTCGGTGAGCGCCGAGGCGATCAGCCGCGGTTCCTCGGCCATCAGCCGGTCGAGGATCGGGCGCACATGCTCGTCGGCGAAGGCGCAGAACCCGACCTCGTACTGGACCGGGTTGGTCCCCGGCATCGGCACGTAATCGGTGTCGAACACCTGGTCGATGGCGACCTCGCCGCGGGCGATGCCCTCCTCGACGACGATCTTGAGCTCGCGCGCCGCGCGCTGGGCGAATTCGATGAACGGCGTGTCGTCGATGCGGACGCCGCTCGAGGCCAGCCGGTCGAGCATTTCGTTGGAAAGCAGCTCGAGCTTGGTCAGCCGGTCGTGGGTTTCCTTCAATTGCCCGCCATTGTCGCGGGCGTCGGCGGCGAAGGAGGAAAGGCCGCTCTTCACGCTGTCGACGCTGGACTGGATCATGCTCGTCGACTGGGCGATGCCGTCGGTCTGGCGGTCGACCAGGGCGACGATGTCGGCGACGTCGCGCACCGTCTCGTTGATCCGGGTGAAGGACCCTTGCGCGACCCGGCTCTTTTCGACGCCGGCCTTGATCTCGGAGGTGACCGCCTCAGCCTCGCGGGTCAGCGAGGCGATGGTGCCGGCGATCTCGCCGGTCGCGGCGCGGGTGTCGTGGGCCAGCTTCTTCACCTCGGCGGCGACGACGGCAAAGCTGCGCCCCGCCTCCCCCGCTCGTGCCGCCTCGATGGTGGCGTTCAGGGCGAGCATGTTGGTCTTGCTGGCGATGGTCTCGATGCTCGACGACACGCTCTGGACGCGGGTCATCGCCTCGGTGAAGCCGGCCATGCGGTCGCCGAGCTGGACGACGAGATCGGTGAGTCCTGAAAAGACCTTGATCGTGTCGGCGATGGCGGCTCGGCCCTGTTCGAGCTTGCCGCGCGCCTGCTCGGCCAGCACCCGGGCCTCGTCGGTGGAATCGGAAACTCGCGCCTGATCGGCCATCAGCCGGGTGGTCACGTCCTCGAGCGAATCGAGCATCTTCAGATTGGCGGAAATGCGCTCGTTGACGCCTGCGACATAGCCGGCGACGTCGCTGCATTCGATCGCCAGCGACCCGCAATTGCGCGCCACCAGATTGATCGACTCTTCGTCCGCCTTGTCGCTCGCGCTGCTTGCCACCATGCACCCCTGGCCGTTTGTTCACAGCGATGGCTACGGCGAATAGATTGAAAGGACGTTAACCACTTGAGCGGCTTTCCCCGCAGGGTGGTGCGGCCTCGCGGCCTGTCCATGGGGCGGCATCTTCGTTATCGATGTGAAATGATAGTCTACCGGATACTACTCGCCCTCGCCGCCATCGCAGCAGCGACGCTCTTCTTCTTCTTCGCATGGGGCTTCAGCGACGGCACGGTCTCCTCATTCAACATGCATATCTGGCTGGTGATGATCGCCGGCGCCGGCCTGATCCTGTGGGGCGGCCTGCACTTCGGCGCGCGCCGTCAATATCTCCCGGCCTCCGCCATCCTCTCGCTCCTCGCCGCCCCGACCGTGCTTTCGATATTCATCCTGGTTGTCCTGATGGTCGCCCAGCCCAACTGGCACTAGGAGGCTGAGGGTCGGCTCCGGCGCGGGGTGACGTTGCCGATCGATCGCGATACAGCCGGTCCATGTTCTTCTCCTTCGTCGACGAGCTGCGCGCCGCGGGCATTTCCGCCTCGATGAAGGAGCATCTGACATTGTTGTCGGCGCTCGACGCCGACGTGATCGGCGCCAGTTCCGAGGAATTCTATTATCTGGCCCGCGCCACCTTCGTGAAGGACGAGGGGCTGCTCGACCGCTTCGACCAGGTGTTCGGCAAGGTCTTCAAGGGGCTGGAAACGACCTACGGCACCGAGGCGGTGCCGATCCCCGAGGAATGGCTGAAGAAGGTCGCCGAGCTCTACCTCACCCCCGAGCAGATGGCCGAGATCAAGGCGCTGGGATCGTGGGAAGAGATCATGGAGACGCTGAAGAAGCGGCTCGAGGAGCAGCAGGGGCGCCACCAGGGCGGCAGCAAATGGATCGGCACCGGCGGCACCTCGCCCTACGGCAATAGCGGCTACAATCCGGAAGGGGTCAGGATCGGGGGCGAAGGAAGGCAGGGCCGCGCGATCAAGGTCTGGGACAAGCGCGAATTTCGCAACCTCGACAACAAGGTCGAGCTCGGCACCCGCAACATCAAGGTCGCGCTCCGCCGGCTCCGCCGCTTCGCCCGCGAGGGCGCCGCCGACGAGCTCGATCTCGACGAGACAATCGACGGCACCGCCCGCAAGGGCTGGCTCGACATCCGCATGCGCCCCGAGCGGCACAATGCGGTGAAACTCCTGCTCTTCCTCGATGTCGGCGGCTCGATGGATCCGCATATAAAGCTCACCGAGGAATTGTTCTCGGCGGCGACCTCGGAGTTCAAGAATCTCGAATTCTTCTACTTCCACAACTGCCCCTACGAGGCGGTGTGGAAGGACAATCGGCGGCGGATGAGCGAGCGCACGCCGCTCTGGGACGTGCTCCACAAATACGGCCACGACTACAAGCTCGTGCTGGTCGGCGACGCCTCGATGAGCCCCTATGAGATCACCCATCCCGGCGGTTCGGTCGAGCATTATAACGAGGAGGCCGGGGCGACCTGGCTGCAGCGGCTGACCACCACCTATCCGGCGGCGGTGTGGCTGAACCCGGTGGCCGAGCAATATTGGAACTATACCAGCTCGATCCAGATCGTCCGCCAGCTGATGCAGGAGCGGATGTTCGGGCTCACCCTGGAAGGGCTGGACGAGGCGATGCGGGCGTTGAGCCGGAAGAGTGGAGGATCGGGTCGATGATGCTGCTTGCCGTGGCGCTGGCCCAGGCCGCGCCCGCCCTTCCCGTCCGAGTCCCGCTCGGCGACGTGCCGTTGCCCGAGGCCAAGAATGTCGAGCGGGTGCTGGTGATGCGGGTCAATTTCGCCCCCGGCCAGGAAATGCCCCGCCACGTCCATCCGGCGCCGGTCGTCTGCCTGGTCGAAAGCGGCAGCTTCAGCGCCCGGATCGGCAACGCGCCGGCGCAGACGCTGAGGGTCGGCGAGGTCACGCTCGAGCCCGCCAACGTCACCATCAACTGGTTCCGCAACCTCTCGGCGACCAGCCCGGCCAGCCTGATCTGCACCTTCCTCGCTGGCTCCGACGACCACGAGCTCAGCCGGATGCTGCCGAACCCCTGAACATGCGGGACGCGCGGCGACTCCTCGGCCTGCTGCTGATCCTGTTGTGGGCCGCGCCGCTTGCCGCCCAGCTGGCCAACCCGCCGCCGCCCTCGCCCGAGGCGAGAGCCGCCTGGGGGTTCGACCGCACCGACCTGCCGCCCGATCCGGCGGTGCGCTTCGGGGTGCTGGCGAACGGCATGCGCTACGCGATCATGCGCAACGCCAACCCCGCCCATGCGGCATCGCTGCGGCTTCGGATCGCGGTGGGCGCGGCCGACGATCCGGACGACGCGCTCGGTATGGCCCATTTCCTCGAACATATGGCCTTCATGGGATCGGCCCATCTGCCCGAAGGCCGGCTTGCGACCCTGATGGAGCGGCGCGGGTTGATGCTGGGCCCCGACATCAACGCCAACACCTCGGCCGTCGACACCAACTACAAGCTCGATCTGCCGCAGGTCGGCGGCGATATGGTCGACACCGCCCTGATGGTGATGCGCGAGACGGCGAGCGAGCTCAGCCTGACACCGGCCGCAGTCGAGCGGGCGCGGCCGATCGTGCTCAACGAGATCAGGGCCGCCGCCGATGTCGACGCCGCCCTCGCCGGGGACCAGGCCGCCTTCTTCATCCCCGGCGCGCCGGCGGCGCGCGGCCCCGTCACCGGCAGCGAGGCCGGGGTGCGGGCGATCGACGCTGCGGCGCTGCGCGCGATGTACGAACGCACCTATGTGCCGACGAACGCGGTTCTGGTGCTGGTCGGTGACGTGGACCCGGTGGCGGCAGAGGCGCTGATCGCCGCGCGATTCGGAGACTGGACCGCCCGCCCCGCCCCGGTCCGGGCCCAGACGCGGATCGATCCGGATCGGCCGACCGCGACCCGCCTGTTCGTCGATCCGGCGGCGCCGACGGCGGTGGCGATCGCCGCGGCCGGGCCGCTCGATCCGCGGGCGGACGGCGCGGCGCTCCGCAACCAGCGCTTCAACGAATATCTGGCGAGCAATCTGATGAACCGGCGGCTGGCCCGCCTCGCCGACGCCCAGGGCGCCCGCTTCTACGCGGCAAGCTCGGGCCTGTTCGATCTGCTGTTCTCGGCGCGGATGGCGCAGCTGAACGTCACCGCCAATGGCGGCGACTGGCGTGGCGCGCTGGCGGCCGGCGAGCAGGAATTGCGCCGGGCGATCCAACACGGCTTCAGCCAGGCCGAGCTGGACGAGCAAGTCCGGGCCGAGCGCGAGACGCTGGCGGCGGAGGCGGAGAACCGGCGGAGCACCGATTTGGCCGATACGATCGCGGCGATGCAGCGCACCGGCACGGTCTTCACTGCGCTGCCCAACCGGAGCGAGGCCCGCACCTATCTGGCCGGCATCCGGCTGGCCGACGTCAACGCCGCCTTCCGCGCCGCCTGGGCGCGGCCCGGACGGCTGATCCATGTGTCGCACAGCGCCCCGATCGCCGATGCCGAGCGGGCCATCGCCGCCGCCTGGGCCGAAAGCGGGCGGACGGCAGTGGCGCCGCTCGAGGTCGCCGCGATCCGGCCCTTCGCCTACGCCGATTTCGGCCCGGCCGGCCCAGTGGCGGCGGATGCGCGGATCGCGGATCTCGGCATCCGCACCCTCCGCTTCGCCAACAACGTGCGGCTCAACATCCGCCGCACCGATCTGGAGCCCGGCCGGGTGCGGGTGTCGCTTCGGGTCGGCGGCGGCATGCGCGTTTTCCCGCAGGCGCCGGACGGGCTGGCGAGCTTCATGGCGTCGGCCTTCGCCGGCGGCGGCACCGTGGCGCACAGCCAGGACGAACTGCGCTCGATCATGGCCGGGCGGACCTTGGGCCTGGGGTTCGACGTCCTCGCCGACGCGTTCGGCGGGACGCGCGAAACGACGCCTCAGGACCTCGAAACCCAGCTCGACATCCTCGCCGCCTATCTCACCGCGCCCGGCTTTCGGGCGGAGGCGGAGGCGCGCTGGCGAAGCTCGCTGGCCGCCTGGTATCCGAGCCTCGACGAAAGCCCGCAGGGGATTTTGACCCGCGACGTCGACCGGATCGTCGCCGGCGGCGATACCCGCTTCGGCATCGGCCCGCGCGATGGGCTCGAACGGCTCGATTTTGCCGCGCTGCGGCCGGTGATCGCCGAAAGCTTCGCCCGCGCGCCGATCGAGATCGGCATCGTCGGCGACATCGACGAGGACGCGGCGATCCGGGCGGTGGCGCGAAGCTTCGGCGCCCTCCCCACGCGCCGGGACGATTCTCCGGCGGAAGAGGGCCCTGCCCCGCATTTCCCCGCCGACCGAACGCCGATCACCTTGACCCACCGCGGCGCGGCCGACGACGCCCTCGTCGCCGTCTATTGGCCGAGCCCGGGCGAGCGCGATCCGCGAGAGGCGGCCCGTCTCGACCTGCTCAGGGCGGTGGTGGCGATAAGGGTGCGCGAACGGGTCCGCGAGGCTCTGGGCGCGGCTTATTCGCCCCTGGTTGCGGCGCGGCGATGGCCGGCCTGGCCCGATTATGGCTATCTCACCGTCCAGACCTCGCTGACCCCGGACAAGGTGGCGGAGGTGGAGGGCGCGATCCTCGCCATCGCGGCCGAGCTTGCCGCCGCGCCGGTCGACGAGGAGCTGCTGGCCCGGGCGCGCAATCCGATGCTGGAACGCCTCGACCGCGGCCGCCGCGACAATCGCGGCTGGCTGGAAGTGGTGGCGGTGGCGCAGGGCCGCCCGGGGGACCTGGACAGGATCCGGCAAGCCGATACCGTGCTGCGTTCGATCACGGCCGCGGAGCTACGGGAGACGGCTCGGCGCTATCTGCAGCCGGGTGCGGCGCTGAAGGTACGGATTTTGCCGGTCGCTCTCCCTTGATTCCCCTCCCTGCGGGGAGGAGAAAATCAAACCCTCACATAGGCGTTGGATGGCGGGGTGCGGCACATGGTTTTGGGGGCGCGGGTTTCCTCGCCGTCAACGATGACGATGTCGGTGACGGTGAGGCAGATCCGCCCTCCGGCCTCGCTGCGCTGGTTGGTGACGCTGGACGAACCGCGAACGCCCCGCCTGGTGTCGCTGGTCCAGCGGCTGGTGGTGCCGACACCGCCACTGATCGCCCGGTCGGTGGCCTGTTCGGCCTGCTCCTGCTCGCGGCAATTGAGCCGGTTGGCGATGGCGCCGCTGATCGACGTGCCGAAGCGAAGGACCCGGTTCACCGATTCCTCCGAGGCGCCGACGAAGCGCCCGATCCGCTCGGTCACCGAGGTGGCGGTGTCGCCGAGGCGGTCGAGCCGGTCGAGATTGCGCGCCGCCCTCTGCTCGCAGCGCTTGAGCCGCTCAGCGGCCGGGGTCTCCCGCGCAGGCGGGGATTGCGATTGCGACGTCGCGCGGGAGTTGCGCGACTGCGCGAGGGCGCCGGCCGGCGCCAGCACGGCCAGGCAGGTCGCGAGCAGCAAGAAGCGCGAGCGGCGGATAGGGCCCTCCCCTGTCGCCGCTTATTGCCACTTTCGGCGGCCCAAAGTCCACCGCAGCGGCTTCAGTAGCGCAGGTACGCCTCCCGCTCCTCCGCCCAGGCGCGCTCGTCGCTCATCGTAAGGGCGTCGAGATCGCCCGGCGCGGCTTCGGAATCGTCGACCCACTCGCGCAGCAAAGGCGAGCCGTTGATGACGTCGATGGCGAGCTTGCCGAGTTCATATTCGTAGGGGAAATCGCGCCACAGGTCGTAGTCGGGATAGAGGCGGCGGATCGCCTTGAAGCCGAGCGCCTGCACCCGCCAGGGGCGGAAGGCCGGGTGATCGTAGGCCGGGCCCTCGGCGTGGATATGGACGCCGCTGCAGAGCTTGCCGACATGCTTGTGGAAGGTCGGTTCGAACCAGATGTCGCGAAGGAGGCACCCCTCGAGCCAGTCCGGCGCCAGCGCGCGCATTTCGGCGATCACCGCGCGGGCGTCGATGTCGGGCGCGCCGAACAGTTCCAGCGGCCTTGTCGTGCCGCGCCCCTCCGACAGGGTTGTCCCTTCCAGCATCACCGTGCCGGCATAGGCCCGGGCCATGTTGAGATTGGGGGCGTTGGGGCTGGGGTTGATCCAGATCCGGTCGCCGAGCGGCCAGCCGAAGCCGGGCCCCGCTTCGGGCAGCCAGTCGTGCATCTCGATCATCCGGTAGTCGACGTCGAGCTTCAGCGTGTCGATGAACCAGAAACCGAGCTCGCCAAGGGTCAGGCCGTGGCGCATCGGCATCTCGCCGGCGCCGACGAAGCTCTCCCAGCCGGGCCGGAGGGTCAGGCCCTCGATCGGCCGGCCGGCGGGATTGGGCCGATCGAGCACCCATACCGATTTTCCATGTTCCGCAGCAGCTTCCAGGACGTAGCGCAGAGACGTTATGAAGGTGTAGATTCGGCAACCGAGGTCCTGGAGGTCGATCAAAATGGTGTCGAACGTGCCCATCGACTGGCCCGACGGCCGGCGCACCTCGCCATAGAGACTGAACACCGGGATCTGGTGAACGGGATCGGTGAAATCGGGCGATTCCACCATATTGTCCTGCTTGTCGCCCCTGAGGCCGTGCTGAGGGCCGAAAGCGGCGGTGACGTTGATATCGCCGCACGCCGCCAGCGCGTCGAGGCTGTGGGTAAGGTCACGGGTGACCGAAGCCGGATGGGCAAGCAGGGCGACGCGCTTGCCGCGGAGCGTCGCGCGCAGATCGGGGTCGGCGAGCAGGCGATCGATACCGAATTTCATCGCGTCGTCGCTGCCGGGAGTTCCAGCGCAAAGCAAGTCGGATCGTGGAAATCGGGTTTGTCGCCCGGCGGATGGGCGAGCGCCCAATAGGATTTGGTGCCGTCCGTCTCTTCGATGATGGCGGACAAGCCAAGTTGCAACGGCTCCGGCCCAAGGTCCGGCAATGCCTCAACGGAAAGGAAGAACCAATTTCCGGCCGGTGAGGTCACGATCTCGGGATCAAGGGTCTCGAAGTTCCGGCGACCTGATCGATAGCCCGTGAATGCGTAGGCAGCCCACTGGAATGATGGCGAAAAATTGAGTTCGACATAGGCGTCGGAACCTCTGGTTCGGGCGAAGAGCTCGAAACAGGTCGAATTCCACAAGTCGTCAGCGCGCTCGGGAGCCTTCGCGGTCGGCAACGCCAGCGACTCCGCCGAGGCCACGGTATATTCGATCCAGAAGTCTCCGCCGGGACGCGGATCCAGCTGTGCCGTCACACCGGACACGTTATTCGACGGGGTGTCCGGATGGCAGATAAGGGCAATGCGCATCCTTGCCTCCTACGTCATTCCAGCGGAAGCGGGAATCCGGCTTCCCTCCCAATCCGCCGCCAGAAAAAAGTAGCTGGATCCCCGTTTGCGCGGGGATGACGGAGCGTGTGTGTGCCAGTAAGCACACTCGCCATGACGAGCTACAAATCCGACCTCCTGCGCGTGCTCGACGAGCGCGGCTATATCCACCAGCAGACCGACGCCGGGGGCCTCGACGCGCTGGCGGCTAAGGGGATCGTGCCGGCCTATATTGGTTTCGACGCCACCGCGCCCTCGCTCCACGTCGGCAGCCTGGTCCAGATCATGATGCTTCGGCGGCTCCAGCAGGCGGGACACAAGCCGATCGTGCTGATGGGCGGGGGCACCACGAAGATCGGCGACCCAAGCTTCAAGGCGGAGGAGCGCAAGCTGCTCGACGCCGAGACGGTCAACGCCAACATCGCCTCGATCAAGACCGTGTTCGAACGTTTCCTCGCCTTCGGCGACGGGCCGACCGACGCGATCATGCTCGATAATGCAGACTGGCTCGATCGGCTCAACTATCTCCAGTTCCTGCGCGACATCGGCCAGCATTTCTCGGTCAACCGGATGCTCGCCTTCGACAGCGTCCAGCTCCGCCTCGAGCGCGAGCAGTCGCTCTCCTTCCTCGAGTTCAACTACATGATCACCCAGGCCTACGACTTCCTGGAGCTGGGGCGGCGGCTCGATTGCCGGCTGCAGATGGGCGGATCGGACCAGTGGGGCAATATCGTCAACGGCGTCGAATTGAACCGCCGCGCCGACGGGCGCGAGGTCTACGGCGTCACCACGCCTTTGATCACCACTGCCGACGGCGGCAAGATGGGCAAGACCGAGAAAGGCGCGGTCTGGCTCAACGCCGACCAGCTCAGCCCCTATGATTACTGGCAATTCTGGCGGAACACCCAGGACGGTGACGTCGGCAAGTTCCTCCGCTTGTTCACCGATCTGCCACTAGGCGAGGTCGCGCGGCTCGGCGCGCTCGGCGGCGCCGAGATCAACGAGGCCAAAAAGCTGCTCGCCGACGCCGCGACGCGCCTCGCCCATGGCGACGCGGCCGCGGGCGAAGCCGCCGAAACCGCCCGCAAGACCTTCGAGGAAGGCGGCGGCGGCGAGGCGCTGCCGACACTCATGGTCGACGGCGAGATCTCGCTGGTCGACGCGCTCGTGGGCCTCGGCCTGGTCGGCTCGAAGAACGAGGCCAGGCGGATGATTGCCCAGGGCGGCGCGCGGGTGGATGGAGAGGCCGTCGGCGAGGATCGGCCGATCAAGGTCGGGGGCGAGGTCCGGATTTCGGCGGGCAGGAAGAAGCACGGGCTGCTGACGCCGTAGCGGTCGGGATTGTCCGCTTTCGTCCGGGTGCAGACCTCTATCAGCCGGCCGATGCGGCTTGGAAAACCGCAAATTGGGCGTCGAACGCCCTCTGATAGGCGGGCCGCGCCTCGCCGCGGGCGACGTAGGCCGAGAGGTTCGGAGTGTCGTCCAGCAGGCCCAATCCCCTGGCCCTGAGCAGCACCGACACCATCAACAGGTCCCCGGCGCTGAACGCGCCGTCGATCCAGTCGGCATCGCCGAGCCGGGCGGCAAGCTGGCCCAGGCGTTCACGGGCGCGCTTGTCTAGCATCGCCAGGCGCTCCTCGTACCAGCTCTTGTCGCGCTCCAGGAGCACGGCCATCTGGACATCGATGACCGGCGGCTCCACCGTGTTGAGCGTGGCGAACATCCAGGTGATCGCGCGCGCCCGGGCATTCGCTTCGGTCGGCAGCAGGCCGGCATGGCGCTCGGCGATATGGAATATGATGGACCCCGATTCGAACAGGGCGAGATCGCCTTCCTCGTAGGTCGGGATCTGCCCGAAAGGATGAAGCGCCCGGTGCGCGGGTTCCTTCATCTCGGCGAATGAAAGCAGGCGCACGTCGTAGGGCTGGCCCACTTCCTCGAGCGCCCAGCGAACACGCGTGTCGCGCGCGAGGCCCCTGCCGCGATCCGGCGAGCTTTCGAAGGCGGTGATGGTGGGGTTCATTGCCTGGCTCCGCTAGTTGCTCGATGACCCTGTCGCACCTCAATGACAAATGGCAACCCGCGGTTCCTTCCCGCCTGAACGGACGTTCCTTGCGCTGCCGAAACGTCGCGCTAGACTGATCTCATGGGGGAGAGCCACAGCCGCCTCGACGCCTTCACCGACGCAGCGTTTGCGTTCGCGGTCAGCCTGCTGGTGATCGGCGGCGCCGGCGCGCCGGCCGACTTCAACTTGCTGGTCCGCGCGCTCGCCGACATCCCGGCCTTCGCCATCGGCTTCGCCATCGTCGCTATGTTCTGGCACGGCCATGTCCGCTGGCGCACGATGCGCGGCCCCGGCGACAAGGTCTCGCATTTCCTCACCCTTCTGCTCGTCTTCCTGACCCTGATCTACGTCCAACCGCTGCGGGCGATGGCGGCCGCGAGCGGACTCTGGTTCACCGGCCAGGGCGCCGGGTTCAGCGGCAACCTGGCGGGCCTGTTCGCAGTCTACGGCACCGGCTTCGTCGCCATGTCGCTGACCCTGGCGGCGCTCTTCTCGGACGCGCTTCGCAATCCCGCGCTCGACGACGAGGGCCGCCAGGTGGTGCGCGGCGAGCGGACGATCTGGCTGATCCTGTGCGCGACCGGCCTGGTGTCGATCGCCGTGTCGCTGACCCGCTACGGGGTGCTTGCGGCGATGGCCTATGCGACCCTGCCAATCACGATCGGGGTGTTCGCCGGCCGGTTCGATTGGACCGGGGCGAAGGTCAGGGACGGCGAAGTGGTGGATACGCCGAAGGAAGCCTGAAGGACCCTGGCCCCCCGCAAATCCGGAGACGCCGTCAGTTGCCTGCCGCCAGGCTTCGATCGTGAGATTGAGCCCATTCCAGCGACAATTCACTTTGACCGGGCGCCGCAATGCTGAGCGCACGATCCGTCAGCGGCGTGATCGCGGAGCGGGGCGGAAGGTTGGCGGGGACGTGAATATCCCAGGCAAGCCCCATAAGCTGCAGCAGCTGGACGAAGCGAAAGCCGGGGTCAATCTGACCCGGGTAGAGGCCGTGCCGAGCCGAGGCCGGGAAGGCGTGGTGATTGCAATGCCAGCTTTCGCCCATCGTCGGAATGGCCAGCCAGGCGATGTTGTAACCCTGGACCGCCGCGTCTTCGACGAACCAGTCCTGATGGCCGCGCCGATGCGCGACGTGGGCGATGTACCAGTGCATGGTGAAGCACACCGCCACCCTTACGACGACACCCCAGACGACCCATGACCAGCCGCCCAGCCAGAAGAGGATCAGCGCGACCGGGATCTGGTGCAGCATCCACGTGCGCTGGAGGAAAAGATAAAATGGATCGTCGCTGATTCCGGGGCCGGCAACGAAGGCTGGCGGACTATCGAATATCAGCCTGAAGTTGAGGTAGTAGAAGCCATCGGCAAGCGCGGATTTGCCGTGCCGCAGAAACCAGTGGCAATTCGCCTGGCGCTGTGCCCAGTCCCGAATGTCGTGAAGCCCGACCGTCCACAGCGGACCGCCCATGCCGACCAGGACGCCGACATAGATCATCACCCGTTCGAGCCATTTGGGGCAGTCGAAGCTGCGATGGATCAGGCGCCGGTGAAAGCCGACCGAATGGCCGACGCAAAGAGTGAAGCCCGACAGGAAAAGGAAGACGAGCACCCCGCTCCAGCTGAAGAAGATCGGGCCGAGTATGAGGGCGCCGATGATGAATGACATGTTCCAGGCGGATCGCGGCGCATCCCATTTCAGCCGGCCTCTGCCGGCGTCGGCATTTTCCAGATTGCCAAGCGAATTGACCTTGAACGCCCCTTGCGAGGCTTCCCCGGCGATGCTCATAGATCCTCCCCTTCCTGCTGCACGCGTCGTTTCTTCCGTTCGGCGCTGAGCTTTCGCGCCTCGGGACAGAAGGGCGTCAGAAAGCTGTAAAGGCTGTTGGCGAGATGATCGGCGGCGATCGAGTAGATGATGTGCTGGCCGCGCTTCTGCTGGTGCACCAGTCCCGCTTGATGAAGGACCGACAGGTGCTTGGAGATGGACGGCATCGCCATGTCGAACTTCTCGGCGATCTCGCCCACCGTCATCGGTCCTCCGGCTAGGTGATTGAGGATCCGCCTGCGGGGCGTGGACGCCAGGGCCTTGAACGCCGATTCCATAGATACTTTCCTAATTAGGAAACTACGAAAGTCAATCGGTCGTGGGTTGAGATTCTGGTGCTGCTAGTTGCTCCCTGGTGGGGAGGAATTCTAGCCGCCCCTTAGGAGCCCGACGGCGGCATCCCGCTCCATGAGGTACAGCAGCACCCTTGCCGCCGTCCCCCGCTCGCCCTCCAGCCCGCCGTCGCGGTCGACGAGGAGGCGGGCGTCGTACATCGCCATTTGCGCCAGGTCGGCGATCTGCTCGGGGGTGGCGAGGCGGAACTGGGCTTCGCCGGACTGGCGGGTGCCGAGGATCTCGCCGGCGCCGCGCAGGCGCAGATCCTCCTCGGCGATGCGGAAGCCGTCATTGGTCTCGCGCATCAGGGTGAGCCGGGCGCGCGCGGTTTCGCTCAGGCTGTTGCCGCGGATCAGGAGGGCGACGCTGTGCTGCTCGCCGCGCCCTACCCTCCCTCGCAGCTGGTGGAGCTGGGCGAGACCGAAGCGGTCGGCGCCCTCGACGATCATCAGGCTGGCATGGGGCACGTCGACGCCGACCTCGATCACCGTGGTCGCGACCAGGACAGAGATGTCGCCGCGCTGGAACGCGGCCATGACCTCGTCTTTCTCGGGCCCCTTCATCCGGCCGTGGACGAGGCCGATCTTGTCGCCGAAGCGGAGGCGCAGCGCCGTCGCCCGTTCCTCGGCGGCGGCGAGATCGAGCGCCTCGCTCTCCTCGACCAACGGGCAGACCCAGTATGCCTGCTTACCGGCCCCGATATGGCGGCCGAGCGCGTCGACCACTTCGGGCAGGCGCTCGGCGCTCAGCACCCTTGTCTCGACCGGCATCCGCCCCGGCGGCATCTCGTCCAGCCGGCTGACGTCCATCTCGCCATAATGGGTCAAGGTGAGCGTGCGCGGGATCGGCGTCGCCGTCATCACCAGCAAATGCGGGGGCCGTTCGGCCTTGCTCGCCAGCAGCATGCGCTGGGCGACGCCGAAGCGGTGTTGCTCGTCGACCACGGCAAGGCCGAGGCATTTGTAGCCGACCGCCTGCTGGAAGATGGCGTGGGTGCCGATCAATATGTGGATCGAGCCGTCGGCGAGCCCCATCAGGCAGGATTCGCGCGCTTTGCCCTTCTCGCGGCCGGTAAGGATGGCGACGTTGACCGGCAGGCCGGCGAGCTGGCGCGAGATCGTGTCGTAATGCTGGCGGGCGAGGATTTCGGTCGGCGCAAGCAGGGCCGCCTGGCAGCCCGCCTCGACCGCGGTCAGCATCGCCATCAGCGCCACCAGGGTCTTGCCCGAGCCGACGTCGCCCTGGAGCAGGCGAAGCATCGGCATTTCCTGCTGGAGATCGCCCTCGATCTCGGCGACGGCGCGGCGCTGGGCGCCGGTGGCCTCGTAGGGCAGGCTCAATCGGCCCACCAGGCTGCCGTCGCCCTCCAGCGCCCGCCCCTTGCGCCGCCGCGACGAAGCGCGGACCAGCATCAGCGCAAGCTGATTGGCGAACAATTCGTCATAGGCGAGCCGGTCGCGGGCGATCGCCGCCGACGGGTCGCGGTGGGCGACCGCCAGCGCCGCTGACCAGTCCGGCCAGCCCTGCTTGGCCTTGAGGCTGGGCTCGATCCACTCGCCGAGCGCCGGCACCCGCGCCAGCGCTTGGCCGGCGAGATCGCCGATCCGGTGGTTGGTGAGGCCTTCCGACAGGGGATAGACCGGCTCGCGCACCGGGATCGTCCCGGCCTCGGCGGGGGGCAGGACATGGTCCGGATGGACCATCTGCAATTCCTGGCCGTAGCGGTCGAGCCTGCCCGAGACGATCCGCGGCTCTCCCAGCGGAAGCTGCTTCTTCCCCCAGCCGGGATTGTTGAAATAGGTGAGCGTGATCATGTCGCCGGCCTTGTCCTCGGCGAAGATCCGGAACGGGCCGCGGCCGCCGCTCTGGCGATAGTCGCGCGCGACGAGCTCGATGGTGATGGTGCGTCCGACGTCGGCGGGATCGAGCCGCTCGACTCTTTTGCGGTCGATCCAGCTCACCGGCAGGTGGAAGAGGATGTCGACCACCCGGTTGAGATCGAGTCGGTGCAGCGGCTTGGCAAGCGCCGGCCCGATGCCCTTCAGCACCTCCACTTCGGCGAACAGCGGATTGAGAATGTCGGGGCGCATGTCTATCTGGCACTCCGTACCCTCGCCGACTGGCTTTAAAAAGCCCGCCGGCCAATTCTGCATGGGACAAGATGGACCGCTCCGACCGTATCAAACGCCTTCGCTTCCGCGCCCATCATCGCGGCGTGCGGGAGGCCGACATGATGGTCGGCGGCTTTTTCGACGTTCATCACGCCGGTTGGAGCGACACCGAGATGGACTGGTTCGAGGCGCTGCTCGAGGAGCAGGACGCCGACATCATGGGCTGGGCGATCGGAACCCTGCCGGTGCCGGAGCGCTGGCAGGGCGAGATGATGCGGCGTCTCCAGGCCCTCAATTACATAGAGCATCCTCAATAAGTGTCTGATCTCCAGAAAATCCTGACGGCGTCGGCGCCGGTCACGCTGGCGGGCGTTCCCTCGGGCTTCATGCCCTGGCTCGCCGCCGACCTCACGCGCGCTGCGAAGGGTCGGGCCGTGTTCATCACGCCCGACGAAGCGGCGATGCGGGCGCTGGCAGACGCGGCGCTTTATTTCGCGCCCGAGCTCGAAGTCCTCACCTTCCCGGCCTGGGACTGCCTTCCCTATGACCGAAGCTCGCCTTCGCTCAGGTCGACTTCGGAGCGGCTGGCGACTCTCCACGCGCTGCAGCGGCCAGCCAGGGGGCCGCAATTGCTGGTCACCACGGTCAACGCCGCCACCCAGCGCACCTTGACGCCATTCCGCATTCGCCAGTTCGTCGCCCGCCTGGCGCCCGGCGAGCGGATCGACCGCGACCGGCTGGCGGCCCTCCTCCAGGCCAATGGCTATGTCCGCAGCGAGACAGTGCAGGATCCCGGCGATTATGCGGTGCGCGGCGGCCTGGTCGATCTCTTCCCGTCGGGCGAGGAGCAGGCGCTGCGGCTCGATTTCTTCGGCGACGAAATCGAGAGCGTCCGCCGCTTCGATCCCGCGAGCCAGCGCAGCATCGAGCGGATCGACGGCTTCACCCTGCTGCCGGCCTCAGAGACCCTGCTCGACGAGGACAGCGTCAAGCGCTTCCGCGCCCAGTATCGCGAATTGTTCGGGGCGCGGGCGACCGGCGACCCGCTCTACCAGGCGGTCTCGGACGGGCGGCGCATCGCCGGCGTCGACCATTGGCTACCCTTGTTCGAGGAACGGCTGGCGACCCTGTTCGACCATCTCGGAGACGGCGACCTGATCGTCCGCGATCCCGGCGACGCCGGCGCGATCGACGCCCGTTTCGAAGCGGTCGCCGATTATTACGAGAACCGGACGCGAGCGCAGACCTCGGACCCAGGGAGCTACCGTCCCCTGGCGCCGGAAAGCCTCTATCTGACCCGCGAGGAATGGGACGCGCTCGCCGCCGACCGCCCGTTTCACCTGGTGACGCCGTTCCACGAACCGCCGAGCGCGGCGGTGGTCGAATTCGAAATGGGACCGCCGCGCGACTTCGCGCCCGAGCGGACCAAGGGCGTCAATCTCTACGACGCAGTGGTCGAGCACATCGCCGATCTCAGGCGAAGCAGGCACAAGGTCGTGCTCGCCAGTTATTCGCAGGGGTCGCGCGAGCGCCTCAAGGGCCTTCTCGCCGACCATGGGCTGAGCAAGGCGGCCGATGTCGAGACCTGGCAGGAGGCGCTGGGCGCGGCGGCGAAGGGACAGGTCGCGCTCGCCGTCATCCAGCTCGATCACGGCTTCACCGGCGCCGAGCTTGCCCTGCTCACCGAGCAGGACATGCTCGGCGACCGGCTGGTTCGCCGCGGCAAGCGCCGCAAGAGCGCCGACGCCTTCCTTTCCGAGCTGGCCACGCTCTCGCCCGGCGACCTGGTCGTCCATGCCGATCACGGCATCGGCCGTTATGAGGGCCTGACCCAGATCCCGGTCCAGAAGGCGCCGCACGACTGCGTCGCGCTGGAATATGCCGGCGGCGACAAGCTTTACGTCCCGGTCGAGAATATCGACATCCTGTCGCGCTACGGCAGCGACAGCGAGGGCGTCGCGCTCGACCGGCTCGGCGGCGAGGCCTGGCAGCGGCGTAAGTCGCGGATGAAGGAGCGGATCCGCGCCATCGCCGGCGACCTGATCAAAGTCGCCGCCGAACGCGCGCTCCGCCCCGGCGCGATTGCCGAGCCCGACACCGGCTTCGCCGCCTTCGCCGACCGCTTCCCCTATGAGGAGACCGAGGACCAGGACCGCGCCATCGCCGACGTGATCGACGATCTCGGCGCGGGCAAGCCGATGGACCGGCTGGTCTGCGGCGACGTCGGCTTCGGCAAGACCGAGGTGGCGCTGCGTGCCGCCTTCATCTCCGCGATGGCGGGCCTCCAGGTCGCGATCATCGCGCCGACCACCTTGCTCGCCCGCCAGCATTTCAACACGTTCAGGGAGCGCTTCCAGGGGTTCCCGATCGAAATCGGCCGTCTCTCCCGGCTGGTTCCGCCCAGGGAAGCGAAGGAAACCAAGGACGGGCTGAAGGCGGGCAAGATCGACATCGTCATCGGCACCCACGCGGTGCTCGCCAAGGGGGTGGAGTTCAGGAAGCTCGGCCTGGTCATCGTCGACGAGGAGCAGCGCTTCGGAGTCACCCACAAGGAGCGGCTCAAGAACCTCCGCGCCGACGTCCACGTCCTCACCCTCACCGCGACGCCGATCCCGCGCACGCTACAGATGGCGATGTCGGGCCTGCGCGAGCTTTCGGTGATCCAGACCCCCCCGGTCGACCGGCTGGCGGTAAGGACCTACGTCATGCCCTGGGATCCGGTGGTGGTCCGCGAGGCGCTGCTGCGCGAACATTATCGCGGCGGCCAGACCTTCTTCGTCGTGCCGCGCATCGCCGATATCCCCGACATCGAGCAGTTCCTGCGCGAGGAGGTGCCGGAAGTCCGCTTCGTCGTCGCCCACGGCCAGATGGCGCCGACCGAGGTCGAGGAACGGATGTCGGCGTTCTACGACCGCCGCTACGAGGTGCTGCTGTCGACCACGATCGTTGAAAGCGGCCTCGACATCCCCACCGCCAACACCCTCATCGTCCACCGCGCCGACCGCTTCGGGCTGGCCCAGCTGTACCAGCTGAGGGGCCGGGTCGGCCGGGCCAAGATCCGGGCCTATTCATATTTCACCACGCCCGCCGATCGGTTGATGACCGAGACGGCGGACAAGAGGCTGAAGGTGCTGGCCGGCCTCGAAAGCCTCGGCGCCGGTTTCCAGCTTGCCACCCACGATCTCGACATCAGGGGCGCCGGCAATTTGCTCGGCGACGAGCAGTCGGGCCATATTCGCGAGGTCGGCTTCGAGCTTTACCAGTCGATGCTCGAGGAGGCGATCCTGGAGGCCAAGGCGGGCGGCATCGAGCGCCGCGAAGAGGCCTTCTCGCCCCAGATCACGGTCGACGCGCCGATCCTGCTGCCCGAAGCCTATGTCCCCGATCTCGACCTGCGCATGGGCCTTTACCGGCGGATGAACGAGTTCGAGACGGCAGAGGAGATCGACCCGTTCGCCGCCGAGCTGATCGACCGCTTCGGGCCGCTGCCGGCCGAGACCGCGAACCTCCTCAAGGTCATCGAGATCAAGATGAACTGCCGCGCCGCCTCGGTCGCCCGCCTCGACGTGGGCGCGAAGGGCGCTTTGGTCCATTTCCACAACGACAATTTCCCAGATCTTCCCGGGCTGATCGCCTATGTCGAGAGGCTCAAGGGCACGGCGAAGCTGCGGCCGGACTCCAAGCTCGTCATCACCCGCGCCTGGCCCGACGCCGAGGCTAGGCTCAACGGCGCGCTGCAGCTGTCGAAAGGGCTGGCGAAGATCGTCGGTTAGCCGAAACTGCGCTCGAACAATCGTCCGAATCAGAGGTGAGATCGGCTTCATCGACTCCCGCCAGCCAGCCCACCACTCTGCCGTCCACATTCGCCAGCGTGACGCCGAGGCGGGCGGCGAGGCTGGGGCCGATATCCTCGACCGCGATCGGCGGCATCGCGCGGTCGGCCGGAATATCCGGTCCGCAGGCGATCAGCATGCCGTCGGGGAAATGATCGCCGGTTCGAAATCCATCATAAGGGATATGGACGGCGCCGATCGTGGACGATGTCACTTTCTCGATCGGCGCCGATCGATCCCATTCGATGAACAGATCGGGGATCGTGTTGTCGTCCGCGCGGTCGTAATATTGGTCCGCGCGCGTGACCGCGACCACCGCCGGGCGTCCGGTATCGACATTGACCAGGGCCAACAGTTCCTCCTCGATCGACCGCAGCAACCGGTCCGCCTCTTCGGGACAAACCCGGCCGCGCGGCTCGCGGCCCACAAGGTTGAGGCGGACGCCGCCATAGACGCTGTTATTCGGCTGCTGGAAGAATCGCCGTTGGGCGCGGCTGGCCGGCCCGTCCCCCCGCGCCGCTTCGCCAAGCCTCCGCCGCAGGTGCGGCGGGATAGGGAGCTTGCGGGTGTTCGCACCCAGCCAGTTCACCGCCGGCCTGAGCGCACGTCTGGTCCGGGCCAGCACCCCGGTGCGCGGCGAGTGCCCCGTCATTGCGCACTCGATCCGCGCCAGCACCTCGTCGAGCAGATGGGTGCCGTCATGATGCGCGCCCATGCCGTGGCTGAGATGGACCAGGACCGTCGCCTCCAGCGGACAATCCTCAATCAGCCGCCCGAGCGCCCCGTCGATCTCTTCGTAGACCTGGAGGATCGGATCGCCGCCCATCGCGGCCTGCTGCGCGGCGTCGAAACGGGGGTGGTGCGGATCGTGGAGATGCCATTGCTGATGCCCGATAGCGTGGGATTCGCCGAACGTGCCGACAAAGAGATCCCACGGCTCCTCCGCGAGGAGCGAGGACAGCAGCGCGCTTTTGGTCCGGACGCCCTCGCGCATCGCGCGAACCAGCGCGATGTCTTCGCTCGCGGTGCGAAACTCGCCGGCGCGAAAGGCGAAATCGTCGGGCGCGAAATGGCGTTCTCCGTAGGGATGGGACCCGAGCACCGGATGGAGGCCGAAGCGCGCGTCCATCTCCCGCGCCCGGAGCGCGGGACAGGCGTGAAGGCCGAAATGCCGGTCGTGGCACCCCCATTCGGCGATTTCGAGCCCGTTGAGGTTCGCCGGCGCCTTGCAATGCGGAATGTCGATCGCCGCCACCCTGGGGCCTGCATCGCCGATCTGCTTCCAGAAGGTGTCGAAGCGGTCTGGCTGGGGCGCGCGCAACCTCTTGTCGTAGGTGGCGACGTCCACTTCTTCCCAGCAGTGGATTCCGTGCCGCTCGACGCGCTGCGCCGACGCGAAGGAGAGCCAAACCGCACCGACGAACAGCCCGAAGGGATTGACCACCCGGCAATGCGCGCCGTTTTCGTAGAGGCGCGCAAGGGTCGGCAGCCGGCCGCTGGCGATGAGTTCTCTGGCCAGTTCGGGATCGAATGCATCGAGCCCGATCAGAACGATCGGCGGCTGCGCCACGACGTCAGTCTCCAATCATCCGGATGAGCGCTTCGCCTGTCACCGGCGGCGCGCAGAGGAAGCCCTGGTAGAGCGTACAGCCTTCCTGGGCCAGCAGGCCCAGTTGCTCCTCCGTCTCCACCCCCTCGGCGACGACGTCGAGGCCGAGCGAGCGCGCCATGTCGATCACGGAGCGGACCACGATCCGGTCGCGGACCGAGCCGGCAATGTCCTGGCACAGCCGCTTGTCGATCTTGAGATAATCGAGCGGCAGCGCCTTCAGATAGGCGAGGCTCGAATAGCCGGTGCCGAAATCGTCGATGGCGACGCGCAGCCCGCCGCTGCGAAGCTCGGCGAGCAGGCTCGCCGCGGCGCCCAGATCCTCGATCAGCCCGCCTTCGGTCACCTCGACGGTGAGCCGCGCCGGATCGAAGCCGCTTTCTCGGACCAAGGCGAGGAAGGAGGCGGCGAAACCGGGCCGAAGCATGTCGGCGGCGGTGACGTTGACCGAGAGACGAAGGCCGGCGAGCTTTTCGGGCCAGGCGGCGGCTTCGGTGATCGCCTTGCGCTGCACATGGTCGGACAGCTGGACCAGATAGTCCGAGCCCTCGGCGACGCTGAACAGAGTCATGGCGCCGAGCTCGCCATATTGGGGATGGTTCCAGCGGGCGAGCGCCTCGGCGCCAAGGATCTCGCCGCTGGTCACCGAAACCTGGGGCTGGAATCGGATCTCGATCTCGTCCTGGTCGAGCGCGCGCCTCAGATCGACCTCGAGCCGGTCGCCGCGCGCGGTCGCGCTTTCCGCGCCCTCCTGGAGCACCCGCACCGGGGCGCTGTCCGGTTCCTTGGCCTCGGCGAGGGCAAGGCTGGCGCGGCGGAGCAAGGCGGCCGCGTCGTCGCCCGCCTCGCCTGCGGCAATGCCGGCCTTGGCGCCCAGGGTGATGACATGGTCGCCCGAGGCGAAGGGCCGCCCGATCGCCTCGACCAGCTCGCCGGCGAGCAGGCGGGCCTCGTCGACCCCGGCCGGCGCGGCGAGCAGGACGGCGAATTCGGCCCCGGCCATGCGCGCCACGAGCCGGCGGCGACCGTCCGCCTCGACCCGCCGCTCGATGCGCCGCGCCGCCGCCTGGAGCACCGCGTCGCCGGTGGCGCGGCCGAAGGCGGCGTTGATCGCGTCGTAGCGGTTGACCGAAAGCAGCAGGGCGACGGGGCCAGGACCGGCGCCGTCGCCCCCTTCCCCGCCCACCAGGGCCTCCGCGATCCAGGCGCGGGCGGCGCGGGCGCCGCGGAGGCCGGTCAGCGGGTCGCGGCCCGCTGCGGCACGCGCGCCCCCGCCCGGCAGGCTCTCGGAACGGCCGACGATCTCACCCTGCCCGCGCACGCTCAGATGGTGGGCGATCCGCCCCTCGCCGCGCTCGCCGCCATGAGCGAAGGCGGTGGCCTCGCCGGTCGCCAGAAGGCGATCGATCGCGCTGCGCGCCGCCTTGCGGCCGTCGGGGTCGAGCTTGCGGAACAGCTCCATCAGGCTGATCCGGCGGCCGTCATCCTCGCCGAGACCGGCCTGGCGCGCCAGAGCCGGGCTGAGCTCGACGCTGCGCGATCCCGGCTGCCAGCGCCAGGAGGAGGCGTCGCCTTCGCCTTCCGCCTCGCGCCTCGGCCCGTTGCCGACCCGATCGGCGTGGCGGGCGGCGAAGGAGAGCGCGTGGACCAACTGCGGCTCGGTGAACGGGCTGACCAGGAAATGGGTCGCGCCGAAGGCATGGAAATCATCGAGCGCGGCGGCGTCGGTACGCGACAGCAGGACCAGCAGGGCCGCTTCGTTGGCCTCGGCGGCGTCGCCGATCGCGCGCACCGCCTCCTTGCCCTCCTCCAGCGCGCCGCGGGCATCGACCACCGCCACGCCCGCGCCCGAGGCGAGGAAGCGGCTCTCGACATTGGCCGCGCGCCGGGCCGCGATCGGCTGCCAGCCGGCGCTCTCGGCAAGCCCGGTCAACTCGTCGCGATGACGGAAGGAAAGGATGAAGAGCGGTGCCCCCATATACTGGCTCTAGCCGCCCGCTGGGGCCGCGCCAATCGCCATCGGCGCGACCTTCCCGGCTTGGCACATTGACGGGACCATGTGCTGGCCCCTAGCAGGAGTTCGCAAAATCGATTTGGAGGCCCCCAGGCCCATGGCCGTGCGTGACAAGCTGATGGCGCTGGTCGCCTCCAACGCCGAATCGGCGCAGGCGGCCGAGGCCATGCTGCGCAAGCGCTACCATTTCGTGCCGATCGACGAGGCCGAACTGATCGTCGCATTGGGCGGCGACGGCTTCCTGCTCCACACCTTGCGCGAGCGGCTCAACCTCGGCCGGGTCTGCCCGGTGTTCGGGATGAACCGAGGCACGGTGGGTTTCCTGATGAACGAATGGCGGATCGACGGACTGATCGAGCGCCTGCACCGCGCCAAGGTCTTCTCGGTCTCGCCGCTGGAGATGCGGGCGGTCCGGGTCGACGGCGAGGTCATCACCCACCATGCGATCAACGAAGTCTCGCTGCTCCGCGAAACCCGCGAGACCGCCTGGATCGAGGTCTCGGTCAACGGCAGGGTGGTGATGCCCGAGCTGGTCTGCGACGGCGTGCTGGTAGCGACGCCGGCGGGATCGACCGCTTACAATCTTTCCGCCAACGGCCCGATCCTGCCGCTGGGATCGAAGCTGGTGGCGCTGACCCCGATCAGCCCGTTCCGGCCGCGGCGCTGGCGCGGCGCGCTGATACCCGACGACCTCAAAATCTCGTTCCGCGCGCTCGACCCGGTGAAGCGCCCGGTCTCCGCCGTCGCCGACCAGGTCGAAGTCCGCGAAATCTCCACCGTCGAGGTGTGGATCGACCGCGAGGATGTGCTGACCTTGCTGTTCGACCCGGAACATGCACTGGACGAGCGGATCACCACCGAACAATTCGCGGTTTAGCCCACAAATCCTCGCCTATCCGCCTTGCCAGCCGCGAAAAGCTGCTGCTATAGGCGCGCCTCGCCGAAAGGCTGCTCCCCGGTAGCTCAGCGGTAGAGCAACCGGCTGTTAACCGGTTGGCCGATGGTTCGAATCCGTCCCGGGGAGCCACTTTTCCAAAGATCCCGCCGCCCGCCCGCACTCGCGAAAGCGTGCCCGGCGGGCCCGCTTATCGCTACCGGCAGCCCTCCCCGAGCCCGGCAATCGACCCGCCCCGAAACGAATAGGGTAAACCCTGATGGTGGAGCCCCGCGCCTTCGATAGGATCGCCGCGGCGTTCGATGTCGGTTGGGTCCCACAAGGAGGCGGATATGCAGGCCTGGATTACTTTTGCAGTGATAGGAATCCTGATCGCCACAGCGATCTATTTCTCCGTGCCGGGCAGGATTCGCGGCGGGCTGCTGGTGACCATGGCGGTCGGCGCGGTCGCCGCGTGCGCGTCGGCCTGGGGGGGAAAGCAACTCGGCCTGGCGATGCCCGGCGACTCTTTCGGCTTCTTCCCCGCGGTGATCGGGACGGCCATCATCATGGCTATCTGGCGAGTATCGATGGGCCGGGCCTGACCTGGCGGCGCACCATCAAGACAGTGATGAAGGCATGACGCGCAGGGCGTTCGGGTAAATTTCGCGATCCGGCGGTCGCATTAACGTGCCGTTGACTAACTTTGGGCAAGGGTGGCGTTCGGGGTGGACCGGCGTCGCCGGAAATCGCCCCGCATGGCAGACGAAAAAAGCGCAGGACGTGACGCCTTATGGTCGAAATCGAGGTTCAGAACGAGGCCGATCAGACGCAGAAGACCCTTCGGTTCGCCGCCGTGCCGCGCATTGGCGAGGGCATCCACCTGCTCGACGAACAGGGCTTCTGGGCCAGCTATGACGTCGTCGACGTCTGGTATCAGAAGGCGCCCTATGGCGACATCTGGGTCCCCTATCTCCATATCCGCGCCGGCCAGACCGATACAGCCGCCGCCGGTGCCGCTGCCAACGGGACCGAAAGCGCTTCCGAACAGCGGCCCAACTAGGTACTTTTCCCTAGGGGCGGGCCACTCCGGCCCCTAAATCTTCATTGATTGCGAATCAGTGCCCGCTGACGCCGCTGTATGCATTGCGGCGTGTTGCGACCGGGACCGGCACAGTAGCGCCGCCGATTGATCGTGGCCGGATCCACGGTCTGCACCCGGACAGGATCACTGGCCGCCGGCTCGACCGCAACAGGTGCCGGCTGCGCTGGCAGTTCCGCCGGTGGCGCGGCGGCCTGGTCGGGCGCACGCTCGGCTCGCTGGGCCGGCGGCGATGGCACGTCGATCCGAAATTGCGAGCGGTTGAGATAGCCGAACACGCCGGCGTCGCTGCGCACCTGCCACCAATCGCCGCTTTGCATATAGGTCATGACATGATCGCCGGCGTCGACCCGGCCCAGGATCGGGGACAGGCCGCTGGGGCCGCCGCGAATGACCGCCTGGCCGGACGGATCGACGATCGTCGCCCGCCGGGTGAAGGCCGAGGTGGGCGGCATCGCCAGCCCCGGATCGGGCGCATTCGCCGGGGCGGCGACGGCGTCCAGCGGCGGCGCGGCCGAGGCAGGCGCCGTGTCACTCGGCAAGGCCGCTGCCACCTCGATGTTGTCGTCCGGGCCGGGCGTCCGGCTCGAACTCCACAGGTAGAAGGCGCCGGTGCCGACGATCACCGTCAGGATGCCGACCAAAGCGAGCAGCAGCGGCTGTAGGCTGCTGCCGCGCCTCGGTGGCGGCAAGGGCGGGCCTGGCGGAAGCACGGTGATCGGCGGCGCGCTGGCGGCGACGTCGCTCGCGCCGGGGCCGCATAAAGCGGCGAGGCTCTGGCGGACGCGGCGCCAGCCTTCATGCTCGTCCTCGCCGCGCCAGTCGCCGATCGGGGCGACCTGGATCTGGTTGAACGGCATGGGCGGCTCGCGGCCGTCGAGCGAGGTCTGGATCAACTTCTTCTGGCCGCGGGCGACGTCAGCCTCGGCGCGGACCCATTCCGACGCGGCCGAATCGGCGGACCAGACCACGATCGCCGCCTTTGCCGATCCGATCTTCTCGGCGATGACGTCGCCATAGGCGAGATGGGGCGGGATCTCGTCGTCCCACCAGACCCGATAGCCCTCGCGCCGGACGGCGTCGGCGAGCAGGCGCACCGTCGCCTTGTTCTCGCGCGCATAGGAAATGAAGACGTCGACCAGCTGCCGTTCCCCCTCGCCTTTCGCTTAGCACGAAGGCGTTGGGGCGAAAATGGCCCGGTGTCGCCCCCCAAACCCTGCCCGTCATCCCGGCGAAGGCCGGGATCTCAGGACACGAAGGCACGGCGGGCCTCGTCGAGACGCCGGCCTTCGCCGGGGTGACGATTTCTGATTCTACGCCGTCGCGCCGTGGCAGTGCTTGTATTTGCGGCCCGAGCCGCAGGGGCACGGCGCGTTGCGGCTTTCGGGCGGGGTGACGTCCCCGGCCATGGCCGGCATCGCCGCCGGCACCGCCGAGGCTGAAGCGGCGAGCGGCGGCAGGCGCGAGAGGATCGTGCCGGTGCCGACCTCGACGTCGATCGGGTCGTCGTCGAACGTATAGGGATCGATGTGGTTGGTGACGAAGTCCGGCATCGGCGGGAAATCCTCCGGCCGCATGGTGAAGCGCGACCGGGCGAGGATCGAGGTGACGTCCTCGCGGATCACCACCAGCATCCGCTCGAACATCGAGAAGGCCTCGTGCTTGTACTCGTCGATCGGCTTCTTCTGTGCGTAGGCGCGCAGGTGGACGACCTGGCGCAACGCATCGAGCATCGACAGATGCTCCTTCCAATGCTGGTCGAGCGACTGGAGCAGCAGCTGCTTCTCGATCGAGATCCAGTCTTCGTGCGGGATTTCGCGCGACTGCTCGGCGATCTGCTCGTCGGCCAGCGCCTGGAGGCGATCGACGAACATCTCGGGCTCGACCGCTTCCTCCTTCACCCACTCCTCGAAGGGCGGGGTCAGGCCCAGCACCGCCTCGACCCGCTCCTTCAGATGGTCGATGTCCCACTGCTCGGGATAGGTATTGGGCGGAATCGCCTCGCCAACCAGGCCGTTCACCACCTCGGTGCGCATGTCCTGGACGACGTCGCCGACCGTGTCGGCGTCCATGATGTCGGCGCGCTGCTCGTAGATGACCTTGCGCTGGTCGTTCATGACGTCGTCATATTCGACGACCTGCTTGCGGATGTCGTAGTTGCGCGCCTCGACCTTCTTCTGGGCGGTCTCGATCGCCTTGGAGATCCAGGGCGAGACGATCGCCTCGCCGTCGGCGAGATTCTTGTTCATCAGCCGGGCGAACATGGTCTGCGGCCCGAAGATGCGCAGCAGGTCGTCCTCGAGGCTGAGGTAGAAACGCGACAGGCCCGGGTCGCCCTGTCGGCCTGCGCGGCCGCGCTGCTGGTTGTCGATGCGCCGGCTCTCGTGACGCTCCGTGCCGAGAACGAACAGGCCGCCGGCGGCGATCACCCGCTCCTTCTCCTCGGCGACCTCGCGGCGGATCCGCTCTTCGGCCTTCTCGCGCTCGGGGCCGGCCTCCATGCCGCCGAGCTCGTCGGCGATGCGGAAGTCGATATTGCCGCCGAGCTGGATGTCGGTGCCGCGGCCGGCCATGTTGGTGGCGACGGTGACGGCGCCGATCCGGCCGGCCTGGGCGACGATATGGGCTTCGCGCTCATGCTCGCGGGCGTTGAGCACCGCATGCTTGATCTTGGCCTTCTTGAGCCATTCCGAAAGCAGCTCCGATTTCTCGATCGAGACGGTGCCGACCAGGATCGGCTGGCCGAGAGTCTGCTTCTCGCGGATCGCCTCGACGATGGCGCCGAACTTGTCGTCCTGGCTCTTGTAGAATTCGTCGTCGTCGTCGCTGCGGCGGACCGGCAGGTTGGTGGGGATGGTGACGACGTTCATCTTGTAGATGTCGTAGAATTCCGCCGCCTCGGTCGCCGCCGTGCCGGTCATGCCGGAGAGCTTGGGATACATGC
The DNA here is from genome assembly GCA_036525215.1 of Allosphingosinicella sp. Taxonomy (GTDB): domain Bacteria; phylum Pseudomonadota; class Alphaproteobacteria; order Sphingomonadales; family Sphingomonadaceae; genus Allosphingosinicella. Next base: position 1,177 of record DATDAU010000069.1, on the reverse strand, counting down.
GGAAATAATTCTGGAAGGTGATCGAGGCGAGGGTCTGGTTCTCGGGCTCGATCTGGACTCCTTCCTTGGCTTCGACCGCCTGGTGGAGGCCCTCAGACCAGCGCCGGCCGTCCATCATGCGGCCGGTGAAGGGATCGATGATGATGATCTTGTCGTCCTTGACGATGTAATCGATGTCCCGCTTGAACGCGACGTTCGCCTTCAGCGCCTGGGTGAGGTGGTGGACGACCTGGGTGTTCGCATAATCGTAGAGATTGTCGCCCTCGAGCAGGCCCTGCCCCTCGAGAAGCCGCTCCATCCGCTCGGTGCCGTCTTCGGTCAGGAGGACGCGCTTGTCCTTCTCGTCATATTCGTAATCGTCCGGCGCGGTTTCCTTCACGATCCGGTCAAGCTGGATGTAGAGTTCGGACTTGTCGTCGGTCGGGCCGGAAATGATGAGCGGCGTCCGCGCTTCGTCGACCAGGATCGAATCGACCTCGTCGACGATGCCGAAATTGAAAGGGCGCTGGACCATCTGGGCGCGCTCGAACTTCATGTTGTCGCGCAGGTAATCGAAGCCGAATTCGTTGTTGGTGCCGTAAGTGATGTCGGCATGATAGGCGTCGCGGCGCTGCTGATCGGAAAGGTTGGGGACGATCACGCCGACCGTAAGGCCGAGGAAGCGGTAGATCTGGCCCATCCAGTCGGCGTCGCGACTCGCCAGATAGTCGTTGACGGTGACGACGTGGACGCCCTTCCCTTCCAGCGCGTTGAGGTAGACCGCAAGGGTCGCGACCAGGGTCTTGCCCTCGCCGGTGCGCATCTCGGCGATCTCGCCGCGGTGGAGGACGATGCCGCCGACCAGCTGGACGTCGTAATGGCGCTGGCCAAGCGTGCGGGTGGCGGCCTCGCGCACGGTGGCGAAGGCGTCGGGCAGGATGTCGTCGAGCGACTCGCCCTCTTCCAGCCGACCCTTGAGGATCGCGGTCTGGCCCTTCAATTCCTCGTCGCTCATCGCCGAGACGCTGGGCTCGAGCGCGTTGACCTTGTCGACGATCTTGCGGAGCGAGCGGACGTAGCGATCGTTGGACGATCCGAAAATGGCTTTGGCAAATCCACCGAACATGATGAAATCCTGATCTTGATATGGGTACGCCGGCGCCGGGGCCGGAACGCGAGCAAACTATGGAAGAACGCG
>DATDAU010000068.1:0-24379 GCA_036525215.1 Allosphingosinicella sp. | reverse complement strand
CGGGCCGGAACGTCGATGGGGGCGGCGGCCTCGACCGCCGCCCGGCTCGGCCGGGAAAGCGGAGGGTCCAGCCTCGGCGGCATGGCCGCCGCCGCCAGGGGAGCGGCGGCGCAGCGGATCGGCGACACGCTCGGCCTTCGCGCCGCCGCCGAGCGCGGCCGCGATGCCGCCTGGTCGGCGATCAACCGCGGACCGACAACGGGTTCGGCTCCAACTTCGTCAGCGGCGGCGGACGCCGCCGCCGGTGAGGCAATGCCGGCCTGGGCGGAGCGGCTGCGCGCCGAGCAGACTTCCCGTCATCGCCGCCAGCTCGCTGTCCATGCCTTGCGCGAGGGATCGGGCGGCGGCGCCGGCGTTACCCCCGACATCAAGGAAAGGGACTAGACCATGCGATTCAAGCGCGCCGTCCAGCGCTACGGGCGAACCCCCGAGCCCGAAACCCCCTATCAGCGCGCGGGCCAGCTCTGGGACGAGCGGATCGGCTCCGCCCGCGTCCAGGCCCGCAACTGGCGGCTGATGGCGTTCGGTGGCCTGCTCATGACCACCGGCCTTTCGAGCGCCCTCGTGTGGCAATCGATGCAGAGCCGGGTCGTGCCCTATGTCGTCGAGGTCGACCGGCTCGGCGAAGCGCGCGCGGTTTCGCCGGCCGCGGCCGAATACCGGCCGACCGATCCCCAGATCGCCTGGCATCTGGCCCGGTTCATCGCCAACATCCGCTCCAGGTCGCTCGACGCCGTGCTGATGCGCGACAACTGGCTTTCGGCCTATGACTTCGCCACCGAGCGGGGCGCCCTTTTCCTCGGCGAATATGCACGCGGCTCCAACCCGTTCGCTGACGTCGGCGACAGGACGGTGGCCGTGCAGGTCACCAGCGTGGTGCGCGCCTCCGAAAGCTCCTTCCAGGTGAAATGGAACGAGAGCCGATACGAGCGCGGCAGCTTCGCCGGCACTTCGCGCTGGACCGCGATCCTCACCGTCCGAATGCGCCCGCCGCGTTCGGCAGACACTTTGCGCAGGAATCCGCTCGGCCTCTATGTCGATGCCATCGACTGGAGCCGCGAGCTCGAGGCGCCGCAGCCTTCGCCCCCGTTCCCGTCCGCCCCGGCGCCGCGCGCGGCCGAGCCGTCGGCGAGCGTGCCCGAGGGTTCGCCGCTGAATCCGGGACCGGCGAACCAGCCCATCCCCATCGAAAGGAATGCCCGATGATCCGACGCTGCACTTTTCCCATCGGCCTGCTGGCCCTTGCCGTCGCGACCGCGCCGGCTCCGGCCATTTCCCGCAGGCACGCCCGGCAGGAGGCCGCCCCTGCGGCCCGCATCCAGTCGGCCAACCGGGCCGCGCTTCGCGAGCCGTCGCGTGCAGGCTATGTCAATGCCGTCCAGGTCTACCCCTATGCGGAAGGGTCGCTCTACCGGCTCTATGCGGCGCCCGGGCGCGTGACCGACGTCGCGCTCCAGCCCGGCGAGGCGATAACGGCCGTCGCCGCCGGCGACACGGTGCGCTGGACGGTCGGCGACACGACCAGCGGCAGCGGTCCGGGCCGCCGGACCCATATCCTGGTCAAGCCCTACTCGGCGGGGCTTCGGACCAACCTCGTCATCACCACCGACCGGCGCGTCTATCATCTCCAGCTCGAGAGCACCGGGGCGACGGCGATGGCGGCCTTGTCCTGGACCTACCCGCAAGACGAGTTGATCGCCCTGCGGCGGTCGGAGGACGCGGCGGAGGCCGCCGCGCCGGTCGCCGGCGGGCTTGCAGTCGAGAATCTGCGCTTCGGCTATGCGATCAGCGGCGACGATCCCCCCTGGCGACCGCTCCGCGCGTTCGACGACGGCCGGCAGACCTTCATCGAATTTCCGCCGACGATCGCTCAGGGGGAGGCGCCGCCATTGTTCGTGCTCGGCGAGGGCGGCGAGGCCGAGCTCGTCAACTACCGCATGGCCGGACATTATTATGTCGTCGACCGGTTGTTCGCGCGCGCGGAGTTGCGTCTCGGCGGGAATCGCCAGTCGGTGGTGCGGATCGTCCGTGACGAAGCCGGGCGGCGCGGGCAGCGCCGGCGGCGGCCGTCATGAGCGGTGGGCACGCTTCCGCTGCCGCGGCGGACCCCGGCAAGGTCGACCCTGAGACGCTCGTGCTGCGCGGCAGCCCGGGTCGCGTCATTCGGTTCCGCCGCGGCGTCATCATCGGAATTGCGGCTCTTGGTTCGGCCGCCCTGGTCGGCACGGCCTGGCTGGCGCTGAAGCCGACGACCCTCAGCCTCATCGCCTCGGGCGAAGACCGTCCCGCTTCGGCCGCCAGTGCCGCTCCCGACGCGCTTGCCGGTGCGCCGCGTACCTACGGCGATGTGCCGCGGCTCGGGCCACCGCTTCCCGGCGACCTCGGCCGTCCGATCCTCGAGCGTCAGCGCGAAATGGCGACGGAGAGGCCCGTGTCGGGGCAGGCGGGACCCGCGGACGCGGCGGCGCAGGCTGCTGAAACAGAATTGCAGCGGCGTCTCGCCGAGGCGCGCCAGGCGCGCGAAGCGCCGGTGATGATGCGGATCTCGCGCCCGGCCGCCGTGGAACAGGAGGCCGCCCCGGCGGCCACGTCCGCCGCGCCCCCGCCGTCGGCCGAGACGGCCGCCCCCGCCGCGTCCGGGTCGTACGGAGCGCCGGGCCAGGCGCAGAACATTGCGTTCGCGGAGACCCGCGATGCCGGCGGCACGCTCAATCCGCACAGGCTTCAGCAGCCCGCCTCGCCCTGGCAGCTCAGTGCCGGCAGCTTGATCTCGGCGAGCCTTCTCACCGGCCTCAATTCGGACCTGCCCGGACTGGTGATCGCGCAGGTCACGCAAAACGCCTTCGACTCGGCGACCGGCCGGACCGTCCTGGTGCCGCAGGGCGCCAGACTGATCGGGCGCTATGACAGCGTCGTCGCATTCGGTCAGAGCCGGGCGCTCGTCATCTGGCAGCGCATTGTCTTTCCGGACGGATCATCGATCCAGCTCGACAACATGCCGGCCACCGACACCCAGGGTTATTCGGGCGTGAGCGACCGGGTCGACTTCCATACCTGGCGGCTCCTGCGCGGCATCGGCCTTGCGACCCTGCTTGGCGTCGGCGCGCAGCTCAGCCTCGGCAATGACGAGGCGGACCTTGTGCGCGCGCTTCGCGAGTCCACCCAGCAAAATGCGGATCGCGCCGGCCAGCGGATCGTCGAGCGCAATCTCGACGTGCAGCCGACCATCCGCGTCCGGCCGGGCTTCCCGCTGCGCGTCGTGGTCCACAAGGATCTGATGCTGCGTCCATGGCATGGAGGAGGACCGGCATGATGAAGCTCGCCCGTCTTCCCGACCGAACGCCGGTCAGGCTGACCGTCGCCCTATCGCCCGAGCTCAACCAGGCGCTCGCCGAATATGCCGCGGCCTATGAAAGGGCGTACGGCACGGCCATAGCCATCGCCGTGCTTGTCCCTGCGATGATCGCCGCCTTCATCGAAAGCGATCGCGAATTCGTGCGTTCCCGCGGGAAGACAAAGTGAGACGGCGAACGCAGACGCCGGCGCCCGAGCCCATCGCGGTACGCATTCCCCAGGCCGCGGCGATGATCGGCATCGGGCGCTCGACCCTCTATCTGTTCATAGCCGCGGGCGAAGTCGAAACCGTCAAGGCGGGCCGAGCGACGCTGGTGCTGGTGGAAAGCCTCAAGGCGTTCATTCGCGTTCGCAGGGCCGAGCCGGCCGAGTCCACGGACGAGAGTTAGGGTCTCGGGAGCCGCCAGATCGACCGTGCCGTCCCGAATGCCGATAAGGGAACCTGCACGCTGCCGGCTTCATGGCAACCGACAGGGCGTGATCGCCGTTCGATCCACTCAGGCGTGGGGAGCGTCCGCACGTCTGTATGCGCGCCGCCGAGTCCGGTGCAGCCGGCGTGTCGCAGCGTCGCCTTGTGATCATTTGACGGCGCTGGAGCGGCGCTGATGAGCCGGACCTAGCGCGCGACGATCTTGTCGAAGGCGAGGCCGCTCGAGCCTTGGCCGCGACCGCTGCGCCTGGCGCGCCCGCACCAGACGATCGCCCGCCCGCTCGAATGGCGGATACGCTGGTAGGTCTGGACGATCTCGACGCCGCTGCGCGGCACCTCCTCCTCGTGGACGAAATAAGCCGCGGGATAGGCCGGGCGCAGGATCGTGGTGCGCGGCGGGGCGACCTGGGGCGTAGGCATGCCGAGGTCGCGCAGCAGACCGGCCCGCTGCAGCTGAATCTCGCGATTGTCGACGCCGGATATCCGCACCGGAACGAACGGGATCCAGTTCTCGGGAATGGCGTCGATCATCAGCCGGTAGCTGATCTGCGCCGGATGGGGTGGAGGGGCCGGCGGCGGCGCGGACGTCGGCGGCGCGGGCGCCGGCAGGGCGTCGAGATAGGCGCGGCGCGCCTGATAGGCCTCGAAGCCGTCGGCCACGCGCCCGTCGTCGAGGGTGATCCGGTTCTCGACCGCGAACACCATGTTGGCGCTTTCGTCGCGGAAAAAGGACACCGCTTCCTGCGGCTCGCTCTCGAGCAACGTCTCCAGGACATCGCCCACGAACAGGAAGCGGCTGTCGGGCGAGCCGGTCGCCGCGTCCGCATTGCCGTAGACGGACCAGCGCTCCCAGGGCTGCCCGGCGGACGCTCCATAAGCCGGAATCCAGCTCCGCTCGCCGAATGCGTCGGTGACGACCAGCCCGTCCACCTGCAGCAGCCGGCCGACTTCGGTTTCCAGCGGCAGCAAATACCAGTCATTGCCGTAGGCGAGGCCGAACTCGGCGAAGACGAGCCGGGCAAGGTCGGTGGAGTATGCCGTGATCCGGCCGAAGCTGGTCTTGCGGTTTTCGAACTCCCACAATCGCGCCGCGGGCATTCCGGGGAAGCTCGCCCGGGTCGGCAGGAATCGCTCGACCCGGGACTGGACGCGCCGGCTCGACATCGCGCCGCCCGTCGGCGCGCTGGCCGCCGCCGGGCCGACGCGATCGAAGCTGTGCCAGTCGAGGCGGCCGCCGGCATATTCGCGGGCCGCAAGGACGATCCGGCCGCCTCCGTCGAAGCCCGGGGCCGAGCAGGCCAGCTTGTATTCGAGTGCCGGGGCCTGCCAAGCTCCGCCGTCCGAATGTTGATCGAGCGCGTAGCGCGCCCGGACCGACGTCAGCCATGAGCTGAGCAGCCCTTCCAGCGCGGTGCGGTCCGCGCCCGACGGCGGCGGCGCCAGGGAGAGCAGGGGATGCGGCGCCTGGCCGAGCGCCTCCTTGCGCGTCGCGACATAGAGGGCGGTGCCGTCGATCGCCCGGCCCGCCGTCGCCGCGTAGAGCTCAACCACCTGTTGATAGGCGGCGGCGTCGACGTCGGCCGCTTTGCCGCCCGGGGCGCGGATCGGGAAAGCAGCGAGGAATTCGGGGAAATAATCGCGCGATAGCGTGTTGCCGGCGAGCGCTCTGGCGAGCGACTTGGTCCACAGCCGGCCCGCCTCCAGCCCGAAGCGCAGGTTGAGCGGCGGGTGCTCGCGCTCGGCGCGAATCTCGAGCGGCAGCCCTCCGTCATAAGGTTCGAACGCCCCGTCGCCGGAGCTCACCTTGTCGATTGTCACCGCCGAGACCTGGATCGCCGCGCAGACCGGCGAGGCGGCGTCCTCGCCGCGCAACTCGGCCATCTGCCACTGCCGCGTCAGCATCCACAAGGCGTCGCAAATCTCGAACGACAGGCTGCGCTCCAGATCCTGTTCGCGCGGCCGCCCTTCGATCCGGTTCCAGCCGGTGATGGTCGGCCCGGCCAGGTTGAGGAGGTTGGCGAATTGTTGATACCGGCCGGCCATGGTCACCCCCCCGTCTTCAATGTGAGCACCCCGGCGATATTCGCGCTGATCGAGTCCGAGGTAGCCGTGAACGGGATCATGATCGCGGGCAGCAGCTGGCCCAGTTCGGACTGGTCGATATGGCGCGGCTCGACGGCCCGATGCCTGGCCAGCCGGACGGTCTCGCGCACCGAGTCGACGAGATCGTCCCAGGCCCACGCGCCGTTCAGTTCAGGCGAGACCGCGAGAAGCAAGACCTGGGGCGGCTCCGAATCGGGTCCGTCATAGCGGAAGGTGACGGCGGCGGTCTGCTCCTTCGATGGAATGATTTCGGTCCATTCGTCGAGCAGGAGACCGGCCCTGGGCGTCCCGAGCTTGCCGCCGCCGGCCAGGATCGTCGTCGCCAGCAGCGAGTCCGTGCCGAAGGCGTAATCGGGCGGCAGGACGGCGCCGAGCCAGTGATCGCCGGCGCGGCGGGGAAGCTGCAGCGGGACGAGGTCGGGCTCCGCATGGCCGAGCGCCGGCGCCAGGGTGACGATCCGCTCGAGATGCGCTGGCGCCGCCCGCACCCGTGCGAGGCCGGCGAGCCAGGTGTCGAGCGGGAAGGCGTCCGCGGTCCCGGCGTGGCGCAGCAGCGCGCTTCTGTCGGCGGCGCTTCCCTCGATTTCGTCGGGCGCCTCCAGCTGGAAGTCGGGCAAGGTAATGAAGTCCGCTCCGAAAATCGCCTTGACCGCGGCGATGCAGACGCCGACGCGGCCGTCCTCGTCGAAGCCGCCACTGCCCGCCCGGGCCGCGGCGGCGGCGGCAATGCGCTCGGCGATCGCGGCCTCGGCTCGTCTACCCTGGTCGAGCAGCGGAGGCACCATCGCCGGGTCGGCGCCGTCGGATGTCGCCGGCAGCGCACCGATGATGCCGTAGCCGGCGGCCGCGACCAGGAGGCTGCGCATCCTGTCGAAATGCGCCGCGGTCCGGCCCGCCGATTCGAGCGGCGGTCCGGCCTGTTTCAGCGTGCGCATGAGGACGCTGAGCGCCTGCAAGGCCGTCTCGAGGCGCGACTCGAAATCACCCGCCCGCCAGCCGTTCGGATTGGTCGGGGCGGGCGGCCGGGTCGGCGGCGCGAAATGGCGTGCGCCGAGTGGGGCGCGGCTGAGCAGGAGCCCCTTCGCGGCCCGGATCATCGGCAGAATCTCGAACAGGGTGATCGATCCCTTGACCGGCTCGGCATAGTCGATGGCGACCTTCACCTCCTCGCCGAGATGGTGAAGCCGGCGCACCGCCAGCGCGATCCGCCGGTCCAGCTCGCCCGCGGCGGCCGCGGACCCGGGCTCCGCCATATAGAGCAGGTCGATCGGCTCGATGCCGAGTTCGGACAACGGCAGATCGTACTGCGTCCGCGGGCGGCGCCGCACGGTCCAGCGGGTGCGGCACATCACGGCGCGCAAATCGCCGAACAACCCTTTCAGCCAGGCGTTGAGCTCGGGCTCCATGCGCGCGCGCGGCGAGAGCACCGGCCCGCCGCCCGTTCTGGGCCCGGGCCCTGTTCCGATCGACTCGCTGGGCTGGGACGGGGCGGCGGGAAGCAGGAGGCAGAGCCGGTGGGTGAGGCCGTGGCCGCCGCGCCTTGTGCGCGCGATCTCCGGCTCGGGCGGGGTGTTGGCGCCGGACAAGGCGTCGAGCGCGGCGCCGGCCCGCTCGAGGTTGCCCATCGCGGCGCTGTAGGCGCCTTCGGAAAGCATCAGGTCGGCGACACCGTCGAGCATGTCGATGAGGCGAGCTGCCTGTGCGTCGATCGCGGCGGCCTCCTTCACCTCGGCGGGTTTGGAGGGGTTGATGGTCGGAAGGTCGGTGAAGCCGAACGGGTAGTTGCGCTTGCCGCTCGACTGGATTTGCTGGACCAGAGCGAGGCCGTCGATCACGTTTCGGGCTTCCACCGCCTGGATCGCCACTCCGGCCGGCGTCGCCACCTGGCGTCCCGACGCGAGCGGGAATCTCTTCCGCAGCGGATAGATATATTTGTCGACCTCCGCCTGGGCATGGCTGTCGTGCAGGCCGCGTTCGAATTGGTAGCCGAGAAGCTCGGCCAGCCCCTGGCCGCTGCGCACACCGTCGAGAAGGTCGAGCGCCGATCGCACGCGCGCCGAACTGATGTCGATGCTCATCGCCGCGGGACGGTCCGGACCGGCATGGGTCAAATAGGCGCTGCGAAGCACCGCCGCAGTGACGGCGTGGTTGAGCGACGGGGCCAATATATGTTCGGCGCCGTCCTGCTCCGAGACGGCCCGGCCCGGTGCGGTGGGCGTGAGCCCCGCCGGCAGCGAGCCCGTATAGGGCCGGGCGGGCGGGCGCGGCTTCAGCTTGTGGAGATAGCCGAAGGCGCCGACGTAAAGACCCTTCTTGCTCGCAGGGCGGCTTCTGAGTTCGTACAGCCGCTCGTTGACGAGCGCGAGGCGCCAGGCGTCGAAGCGATTGGAGCAAAGATCGATATGCTCGCGAAAGGCGCGATCGAGCTTCGCCGTCGGACGGCCCGCCAGCCAGCCGCAGGCACGGCGCACCGACCACAAATCCTCGGTCTCGGGCCGCAACGTCAATTTCGTCACGTCGAAGGACTCGGCGATCGTCCGCCCGGCGCGAAACATATCGGGGTCGATGGCGGCGAGCGGGCCGGAATCGCCGTAGAGGAGCCGGTATTTGGACTGCGTCCTCACCCCCTGCTGGACGTTCGAAATGATTGGGTCCGCCCTCGTCATCTGGGCGGCGAGGCCGGCAGACTCGTAAAACCTCCAGCCGGAATCCCAAAAGGCGCTGAGCATGGCATTGCGCAGAAGCAGATAGAGAAGGGTGCGCGGAGGTGGGACGGCCTTGCCGCCGATGGCGCCGAAATCCTCGCTTCGAAGGGTGTCGATCCCCTGCGTGGAGAGCCAGGCGACATAATTCTCGTTGCCGGCGCTGATCGCCTTCAAGGCGGCGGTTTCCGACAGGGGAGGCGCGTCGACGAGAGGACCCGCCAGCCGGTTCGAGCTGTCGTAGAAGACGCGCCGGTAAACTTCCGGAAGCTTGGCGGGATCGACGCCGAGCGCCGCAAGCACCGCCTGCGACTTTGCCTTCATGATCTTGGGCAGGGCCTGCCAGACCGAGCCGAGGCCGTTCAGCTGCTGCGCCCAAGCGAGCTGGTCGAGGCTGGTCGCGAACCTTTGATAAATTTCGGCGGATCGCGGCTGCAGCCCGAGCACGTCGAGCAGGACGGACTGGCTGTCCTGGCCCTCCCCGAGCGCCGGAACGCCGGCGGCCAGTTGCTCCCAGATCGTATCGAGGCGCCCGAGCAGATCGCTCAGTCCGACGCGGAACGGGTCGGCCGCGACGGCGCGACCGGTACGTACCGGCTCGGGCGTCCACCGCGACAGGGCCGAGGTCACGACGACGCCGTAGGGCTGATCGCCGATCCGGATCGCCGGCACCGGGCCGCGGCCGGAAACATGGGCCTGGAAAAGCTGCTGTACCTTCCTGATCGTGGTCCGGCCAAGCAACGAGTCCAACATCTCCTCGAGGAACGGCCTGAGGGTCGCCGGCCACAAGGCGATGTTCATCGCCCGCGCGTCCGCCTGGTCCATCGCCTCGCTGTTCGCGGCCGGCCGCACAATCTGGGGATCGATGCCGAGCGCAGAAGCGAAATGCCGGCCGTCGCTCTTGTCTTGCCAGTCCTCAGATGCGGAAGGCGATCCTGGCCGGAACTCGCGCTCATAGACGGCTTCCATGGCGGCCATGGCGTCGCCGGGCGGCTCCGCCGGGCCGGTGTCGTTGGTCGGCGTCCCTTGCGGGACGAAACCGAATCCGTGCGGACCGTAAAGATGGGTGCGGATCATGGTCTCGGCGAGCGCCGCGCCTTCTGCCGCCTCGGCCGACGTCCTGACGCCGAGCACGACCAGCTCGTCCAGGCCGTCATGGGCGGCCGGCGGCAAATCGATCCGCATCGCCATGCCGACCCGCACCGCCTCGTCGAAATCGACCATCCACTTCATGCCTTGGTCGACCGCGGGAAGGTCGGCGGCGCTCGCCGCCGCCGAACCGTCGTCGGCCGAGAGGGGATCGGGACCAGTCATCAGCATCTCGGGTATCGCCGCCCCGGCAATCTCGAAGACACGCTGACCCTGTACATAGCCGATCGCGACGAACCGCTCGGGCAGGCCGATCGCCTGCGGCGCCCGCGACCAGCTGAGCAGCCGGCCCGTCGCCGCCGGAAAGACCGGCGCGGGAACCAGCGGCTGGCCCGCGGCGAGCGTCTGGCCCGGGCGATTGGACGCGCCGTCGCCGCGCCGCTCGTTGGTCGGAGCGTGACGGTGCGCGATCCATGCCGCCCGATTGGAGCCGTGCGCCTGAGCCAAAGCGCGCCAGGCTGCGATCTCGCCGGCCCGGTTGCCGCCGGCCCGCCACACTTCGGTCCAGAAGATCTCGGCGGATTTGAGCTCCTCGACGGTCAGGAGCTCGTCGAGGCTGTCGATGCCGGGTCGGTCGGGGAACATCCTGACCTTGAGCGCGGGTTTCGCCGGATCGCCGTCGAAGCGGCATTCCAGCCTCACCGGGAGCAGCAGGAAGGGAAACTGGTCGTCGCACCACTTGACCGTCTCCTGCGGCGGGATCGAGTGAATCTCGCCGCGGACGTCGCCAAACTTCTTCGCCGCTTCGTCGAGCGATACCTGCGCAATTCCGACCGCGGCGGCGGCGGACCGCACCGCGCCAAGCGAAGCGGCGAGGTCCGACCGGGAGACGGTTCCGGTCTGCGCCGCCAGCGCGGCGTGGCGCGCCTCGAGGGTGCGGTGCGCTTCGAGGGCGGCACGATGGCCGGCGCGCAGGCCGACGAGCTCGGCACGCCCCGCGCTGATCCGCCTCTGCAGCAGGCCGGGGTCCTTGACCTTCATGGCAGCATTTCCTTGGCATGGACGGCGACCATGACCGGGTCCTGGTAGAGAATGGCCGCGATCGCGGCGGCGTTCGAAGCGTCGTTCCAGAGGACGTCCCGTCCGTAGATCTTGAGGCTGTTGGTGGGGTTGACCTTGGGTGTCGCCGCGGTGTCGGTCGGCAGCCGCAAATGGCCGTCGACGACGAGGCCGCGCGAGGCGAGATCCTCCCAGGTGAGATCGTCCCATTCCTTCAGTGGCGTGCTCGCGGCGCCGTCTTCGATGTCGAGCCCGAACAAGGTCTCGCCGGGGCGCTGGCGGATGACGATGAACCAGCCCGCATCGGCAACGGGATCGGTCGAGGCCCCGCCCTTGGCCTGGGCGACGCCGAGATCGAAGCCGAGGAAGGTGACGTCGGGCGCGACGGTGGCGGAATAGAGAGGGAATTTCTGGTTGGCCGTGCGCTCGGCGTCGGTCGCGACCGGCGCCAGCAGGCGCGGCTTCTTCCGGTCGGCCTGCCATTGCGCCCGCTGGGCGGAGATGACGACGTTCGGGAAACGCGCGAGGAGCGCGCCGCGCATCAGGAAGACCAGGCGATCCTGCAGGGTGCTTGCCGCCTGGTTCGGATGGGCGCCCAGCGGGGCGCGAAGCGACCAATTGTGGATTTCGGGAATGTCCCTCGTCTGCTCGGCCCATGCCGCGGCGGCCGTTCCGGTCGGAGGCAGGCTGTCGCGCACGTCCCAGAACCGGCGAAAATAGCTGCCGCGCTGGTCGGTCGGATATTCCCGCCAAAGCAGCTCGCGGCCCATTTCATGGTTGAGCCCCACCATATAGGCCTCGATGAAGCGCCGGTTTTCCTTGAGCAGGGCGATCGTGTTGTGCGGCACCAGGTTGAGGTTCGGGACCAGGTTGTCGACCGACAAATCGCGCAGCGCCTCGTACATCGGCAGATCGAACCGGGGATAGGCCATGACCGGAACGAAGGTTTCGGCCAACTGCTCGCGAATGCGGGTCGGCAGCCCGATCGTCGCCATCGTACGGCCGGGAATGGTGACCGCCGGGTCGAGGCCGGCGGTGATGGAGACCCGGATGCGACCGAGATCGAGCGGCAACTGGGGTCTGGTCGGCTGTACTTGAACCTCGAACTGCTCGGCGAGCCCGAGCAGGGCGCTCTTGAAGAGCGTTGCCTCGATGCTGTCGCGGCCGCCCGTCCGGAAGCTGACGACTTCGTCGGGCGCCGTGATCCGGAAGTCGGCGCTGGTCGGAAGGGCGCGAACCGCTTTCGCCGAGAAGCTCGCCTCGGAGAGCACCTGCCGGGCGCTCGGCGCCAGCCGTGCGGTCAGGGCCGCAATGCCTCTTGCCACCGGCGCGGGAGTGGAGGGCAAGACGGCGTTCAGGCCGTTCAGACCCGCCAGGCCCACCCTTATCACCGCGTTCTGTATCGTGACGATCAGCCCGCCCCGATCGCGGGACGGGCCGCCGGCGTCGACTTCGCGAGCGAGATTGGCGAGGGTGGCGGCGCCCGCCGGCGCCGCCCGCGAAGGCGCCGCGGAGATCTCGCCGCTGTTGAGGCGCGCGACCAGGCTCGCGCGGGGAAGCGCCTGGACGCCCGCCAGGGCGGCTTTGGCGATCTTGCCGCGCGGGCGGACCATGCGGCGGAAAGTCGGCGCCAGCGCCGCGTCGGGCAGCGGGCTCGCCTTCACCTTGAAGTGGATCGTCTCCTCGCTGCCGAAAAGCTGGGAATGGACCGGCTGGGTGATGGCGAGCAGCCTGTCGGTTTGGACGGAGGCGATCCGGGTGTGGAGCGACCGGCTCGCCGCGGCGGCAAGCTGGGCGAGGCGGATGCGCCGGTTGGCCTCGAGGATGTCGCCGACCTGCCACCAGGCCTGGTTCATCAGCTCCTCCTGACGCTCGCAGACCACGGTCGCGCCGAGCCCGGCGGCGGCGCGGTGGCGCGGATCGAGGTTGAGCTCGGTGATCCACTGGGCGTCCGCATTGTAGGGATAGGCGCCGCCCCACGAGGCAGGGTTCAGCTGCCGCTGCAGAGCGTGCCATCGCCCGTAGAAAGGCGGCGTGATCACAGGGTCCTTGGTCGCGCTCGCCTGCTGAATTCCGTCGGCGAGGTTGATGAAGCCCGCCAGCTCCTTCTGGAAAGGGTCGGGGTAGGACGCCGGCCAGGGCGTCGACACCGTCTGCGGGCTGCGCAGAGCGCCCTCGAGCGCGAGCGCGGCGATCGACGGCTTGACGACGACGCCCCCCGGGTCGCTGACGTCCATCAGGCGGGTCCCGACGCGCGGGTCGACCAGTCGCGGCTTCAAAAGGCCGACCAGATACTCGAAATCGCCCCGCTCGGCGGTGCCGAACTCCCAGCGATAATAGACCGGAAACCTGGTCTGGCCGACACCCCAGGCCGGATCCAGAGCTTTGACGCCCACGAGATTCTCGCCGAGACCGGCGCGCCGGCCCGATTCATAAGCCGGGACGAGGAAAGCGTGATAGGTTTTCTGGGGCTCGAGCCGGCGCGGGCAGACCAGCCGCGAGCACGCGATGTCGGGATTGGCGGCGACCATCGCCTCGAGCTGCGCCGCGACATCGGCCGGCGGCAGCGGCGTCGTCCCGCCGATCGCCGCGTTCACCTGCACATGGGCCCAGGCCCAGAGCTGTTTCCAGAAAGGGAACAAGGTGTCGGCCGCATCGACCTTGATCGCCGGCAGCGGCCCCGGGGTCGGCACGCCTTCGAACTCGCTCTGGGCGAGCACGACCAGGGCAAGCCACGGCCGCAACTGGTCGGACGCATTGGGCGGCTCCGGCGAGTGGCGCCAAGGGAAGTCCTCGTCGTAGAATTCGATGAAGGGCAGGTAGTTGGGCAGGAAATCCTTGGCCCACTGGGCGGGCTCCTGGCGGATGATCGCCCGCGGCGAGACGCCGACGACGTCGCCGGGCCCGGTCAGGTGGACCGTCTGGGAGATGGTCTGCGCCGATCCCTGGTCGCCTTCGATCTCGACCGCGACGGACAGAGTCGGCCGCAGTCCCGTCCCGGCAGGCGGGCCGCTCAGCGCATTGGCCAGCCCGCGCCGCGTCCAGGGCAGGAACGAATAGGTCGCATTGGCGCCGCCGCCATTCACTTTGGCCTCTCCCCCTCGTTGGTCGCCGCCGCCGTCAGGCCGCGCGCGCCTGGAAACTCGGAACGATCTGGATCGCGCCGCGAAGCGACGGATCGCCCGCGAGCAGATTCGATAGATGGTCGAGCGCCTCGGTCTGGCTGGCGAAGTTCGCGTTGGTCGCGATCTTCTTCAGATTGTCGGTGCTGACGATCGCGAAGCCTTCCTGCGCGGCCGCGGCGATGGCCCCGGCGCCCTGTCTCTGGCGCGCGCTGAATGCGGAGTCGGTGAAGCGGCCGGTGCTGTTGCCGTTGAGGAGCACGCCGAAATCATGGGCCGACTGCGCGGTCTTGGTGGCCAGATAGAGGAAATTGGTGCGGCTATCGACGATCTTGACCTCGTACCCGACCTCGCGGAGCCAGGCGCCGCCGCTCCGCGGCTTGAGGGCGCCGCCGCTCATCCGGGCGCCGGCCGGCATCGTCTCGAACGAGTTGCGCGACAGTTTGTCGGCGTCGGAGAGGCTCTGGAACTGGGCCGGCGCGAATTCGTCGCGCAGGCTTTCGAGCGCAACCGGCTGGCCTCCCACCAGGAACCCCTTGATCGAAAAGCGGGTGTCCTTGGCCGGCGCGCAATTGCCGAACATGGAGATGCCGACGTCGAGCGGAACCACCTTCTGCCTGACCGCCAGCGCGCCGTCGGGCCGCAGCAGCAGCAGGCTCGCATCGGCCGGACCGGGCTCCTTCAGCGTGACCAGATTCTGGGCGCCCTCCGGAGGGATGGCCTCCCAGTTGCCGGGATTCTCGATCGCCTTCTTCAGCTCCTCGAAGACGTCGGTCGCCGCGACGACGGTATTGCGATGCTCGCCCCACACGCGCGAGAATTCGAACGAGATGCTCTGCTTGAGGATGGTGAAGGTCGCGGTGCCGCGTACCGACCAGGGAGTCGGCCCGGACAGATTGGCGTAGACCTGTACTCCGAACATGACCTTGGAGTTGCGCCGCAGGGTCAGGGTCGCGGCGATGTCGATTGTCATCGAGAACGGCGAGAAGTGGAACAGGGCGTCGAAGCCGAGATAGCCCTCGATGCTGTACTTGCCCTCGCTGGCGCGAAGCTGGACAGCGCAGCCGATCTGCGCCGTGTTCGAGGTGACCGCGAAATAGGAGCTCAGCACGATCCGCAGGTTGGATTCGTTGCGGATGATGAGCGACATGCGCGCGAAAGGCGGGAAGGGCAAAGGCGGCGGCTTGTAGCTCGGATTCCAGCCGCCCGCGGAGATCATGAAATTGGGATTGTCCCCATATTTCATCAGGAAGGCCATGTCGCCGGTCAGCGGCATCGAAAGCAGGCTGGAATCGAACAGGGAGGCGTAGAAGGTGATCGTCTTCTTGTCCTGCTCCCAGGTGCCCAGGAAGTTCACCTGCAGCTTCAGAATGGCATTGTCGCGGCTGGGCAGGACCAGCCGCATGACTCCGGGCAGCATGATCCGCCACGGGCTCATCCCTTCGACCATCAGGCCGACCTCGATCTCGACCAGGGTCGGCGTTCCCCAGCCAATCTTGGCCATCGGCCCGAAGATGAAGCGGTCGGCGGCCGGTGGGAAAATCTCGCGCAGGTCGCTGATGATCTGCGCGGCGTTCTTGACGATGTCCGTGGGGAAAAGGATGTGGTTGAGCGCGCCCGTCTTCACGCCGGCGCGCAATGCGTCGATGTTGGTGGTCCGGTTCAGCCCGAGCAGTCCGCCGACGCCATTGAGGGTGAAGCCGAAGCTGAGCTGGATCGGCGAGAATTCGGCGCTGATGATGATCAGCAGCGAATAACCGGGCACGTCGCCGGGCAATTTGGTGTTGAGCAGACCGATCGCCTTGAGCGCGAAGCCGCTCGAAAATTCCAGCTCTAGCAGCCCGGAATAGCGGTCGAGCTCGGGCTCGAACGAGATGAAGCCGCCGCCCTTGAAGCCGCCGCCGTCGATCGACAGGCCGATGCCGCTCGGCGGTTTGAACTTGGGATCCCAGTTGATCGGCCCGAGATTGCCGCCGCCGGGTGGGAAGCTGAAGTCGAGCCGCACCCCCATGTTCTGGACGATCGCGGTCAGCGGCCCGAGCTTCGCGCTGACGTCGCAGCCGATCGAAATCGGCAGCTTGTTGTCCTTGAAGCCGGCCCGGATCGTGAGACCGGGTATTTCGACCGGGCCGAGGCTGAGGTGGAGCGGCACCCTGAATTCGAGACTGCCGCTGCCTTCGATATGGAAGCCGCGCAGGTTCGACCAGCCGAGGCCGAGGTCGAAGTCGACGCGCAGCCCGTTGTCGGGCAGGATCTTCTTCAGGAACCCGTCGCCGTCGCCGCCGCCGACAACCAGGGCGCCCTCGCGAAGCCGCAGGAAGACCGAGGTCTCCATGTCGGGATTGGTCAGGATCGCGTCGGCCTCGATCCAGTAATGCTTGATCTCGAGCCGGGTCCCGGTCTTGGAGCCGATCAAGAGGCCGGGATCAGGGCCCACCTCGGGCGCCAGCATCAGCGAGAAGTGCGGGGCGCTGGCGCCGGCCGAATTGATGGCGACGCCCGCTTTTGTGATCTCGAAGCCGGCGGAATCGTAATTTCCGGAGAGGCCGACCAGCCAGCGGCCGACCACACGCTCGAAGTTCAGGCTCCCGAAAGGGACGATGAACACGCCGGGGGTCGCGGGCGGCGCGAGAATGCCGATGCTGCAACCGACCGACATATCGATGCCGGTCTGCCATTGCGGGAGAACCCAGCGCAGGCCCAGCATCGACCTGAGCCGCTCCGCGACGCCGGTCGTGATCCCGGTCGCGCCCGGATCCAATCCGAAGGAGGCAATCAGAGGCGTCTCGGCGCTGAGGAAATTGAGTATCTTGACGATCCTCGGGAAGAGCCGGTTGGCGATGGCGATGGCTTCGGCCCGGCTGGTAATGCCCACGGGCCAATAGGCTTCGCGCAGGGTTCCCTCGGCATCGGACAGCAGCTTGCCGATCCGGTCGAGGCGCAGCCTGGCGAACTGGTTGCGGATTCGAACGACATGGCCCTGGCTCGTCTCGATCGCCGGCTCGTCCATATGGATCAGGGTGAGAAGCTCGAAGATCGCGAACAGCAGCGGAAATCGGCCTTGGAGGTAGAGCACCGAGAGGCCGTTCAGGAGGTCGGCGGCAAGCGCGGTCTCGTCAACGTCCGGGATGTTCTTCAACGCCTGTTCGAGGGCGTCGAGGCGGTCGACGACTTCGAGGACTTCGTCGAACATGTCGCGCAACTGAGCGAAAGTCGTCGCCTCCTGCGCGGAGAGATTGGAGAAATTTTCGGCGAGAGTCTTCAGCGCGGCGAATGCGGTGGTGAAGGATTGTTCGTCCAGCGCTGCCAGACGTGGCCGGACATACCAGCCAAGCAATTCGAGGAGGGCGAAGATCGCGTCGGGGTCGCCGCGCGTGGCGAGGATCGGCATCAGAAATTCTCTGACCTCTTCGCGCAGCTGCTTCTGGAAGTTCTGAGCCATCGGCCGACGCTAGGGTTTCGCTGGCCTGGCGACCCAGTCCAGCTCCACATCGTGGTGGGTGTGAGGCTGGCAGGGGGGCGCGGCTAATGGATCGTCTTCGACCGGGCTCCAGTAGAAATCCTGGCGGACCCACAGGTTGGTCAGAGTTGGGGAAAGTTCGACGAGGCAGATATGGTCGCGGCTGACCACGATCCTCTCCTGTCCGAGCCAGAGCAGCTTCTTGTAGAAGCCGGCGAGGCTCTTTGAATCGCTGGGCATCGGACCGGTTGCGGGCAGGTCGCGGACGACCGGATCGCGGACGTCCGCCGCGTAGGTCAGCCGATAGCGGAAGGCGGGCGGGCCTTCCTGCGGCGGTCGATGATCGAGCACACGCGGCTTGCCGTCGCTTGCGATCCAGCCGTAGCGCACAAGGGATTGGAGACCCAGCAGACCGGCGCTGTAGGTCGCGAATTTCTCGACGCCTACGGCCAAGGCGCCGGTGTTGCGCGTGGAGCTGGAGCAGAGCTGCACCATGCCCGAGAACGTGTCGAGCTGTCCGCGATTATTCCAATACTGGATACCAATCGAGAATCCGTAATGCACGTCTCCCGACAGGATGATGACCTTCGGACAGCTTGAGAGTCGCTCCAATACCTCCTGCAACGCCTCTTGATGATACCCCCAGGCCTCGAAATCCAGCGCCCCCAGCGTGAATTGCCGGCACCGCCCCGCATCTCGTTCCCTTTCGTCTTCGGTGTGAATATATTTGTAGGTCCTGATCGCGATCAGGGTGCCGGTCCTGAGGGTAGGGCCCACAGGAAGCAACTTGACCAGGAGGTTGTCGGGTATTTTCACGACGCCCGCCGTGACCGGCTTGGTCGAGGTCGCGGTGCTGACAACGCTTTCGCTCACGTCGGCGCCAAGCTGGAGCATCTCTTCCACCGGCAGATATCCGATGACCGGCGCCGGCGACACGACCAGCACGCAATTCTTGCCCGACAAATTTGGAATCTGCGACGCGAGGTGAGCGCTGCTGATCAGCCGGGCCGCCTGCCATTCGCTGTCGAATCCGCGGTGCGTCCGGGTATCGAGCGCGATCAAGGTAAACGCGCCGAAGTCGATCTGAAAATGCCAGTCCGGGGTGTCGGCGGACTGCACCAAGGTCTTCCCGGTTGCATCCAGCGCCGGCAGCAGGGCATTGCCGATGGAATCGTCGCTGAAATTGGTGGGGCTTTGCGCCCGGGCTGCAAGCAGGGCCAACAGGTTTCCGCCGCGCGTTCCGGCGCCGAATTGTGCGGGTGTATTGCCCCACGCCTGGAATACGGCGAAGGCGGCCAAGGCATTCTGCATGATGCGCCGGCTCAGCGCGCCCGCAGTCAATGTCTTCCGGCACCAGTCTCGCGAGATGAACCAGTCGTCGGTCACTTCATGATCATCGAACATCATGTAGCTCGGGATGTTGGCCATCGCTTTGCGCACGGCCGGCAGATCCCGCTGGTACAATTTCAGCCTTTTGGCATCCTCGACGCTGAACTCCTTGGTCGGCACCGCCACGACCCTGGGTGTGCCCGCGGCCATCAGCGACGCTCCGGAATAATATGTCCGATTTTCGCTCTGACTGGCCGCACCGTAGACTTGGCTGAAGGACGGGAAGGAATCGTTGAACGGAGGGGTCGTCTCGGGCGGGGGCCAGAGCGTGTCGGACCACGCGAATAGGTACATTGCGTAAAATTCGCCGAGGTAGATGAGGTGGCTTTGGCCGTCGGTGGTGGTGAAATTCGTGGCTTCGACGATCGGTTGGCGCTTCCCGGGACGGGGGGGTGCAGGGATGCCTGGCGCAGCTTCCGGCTTGGTCCAGGCGAGCAGCGTCTCCGAGGCCTCCATCAGCATGTGCAAAAGCGCGTCGTCGACATCGTCGGCGTAGATCTGGTCGCCCGTCAGGAACAATTGCTGCGGCCGTTGCGAGGGATTGGCGGCTGTTGTTTCGAGGACGGCCGCGAGCGCTGCGAGCGCATCTATGTCTCCGCCGTGCGGCTTTCGGCAGGAAGCATGCGCGAATTTGAGGTTGTCCAGCGAGGCCGCCGGCAGAAGGAAGGTTGGTCCCGGCATCGATCCGGCGCCGCTACCCAAAGTGATTTTGGAGAGACCTGTGCTCGTGGTCAGTACGCCCTGCTCATCGAGCCATAGCCTGGTGGCACCGAATTTTAGCCGGAGCGAATACTGATAGATGACTCCCGGCGAGAGCGGAGTCGACGGGGCCACGGTAACCAGCGCGACGTGAAGGTTGGCGCCAAGCTGGATCGATTGAACGATGGGCGGAGACGAAACGAGCTGGTTCGCAGCATTCTTGATGTCGAGCTTCTGAGCATTGTTGAAAGCTCGCGCGATGAAAAGCTCGGCCGCGAACGATTCCTTGCACGCGATCCATACCGATACCGAATTCTTCTCCACCCGGCGCAGGATCGGGCCGGCGAGCACCTTGGGCAGCCCGTTCAGCCGGGTACTCAGTGTTGTCCAGGCCATCGACGCAAATTCCCGGAGCCCCGCGAAGCATGCGCGTCGGCGGCTGATGAAAGAGGACCGAACGGAGCTGAGTACGCCGCTGGCTTAATCTTACGAAAACACGCTGCTCTCACGTAGAACGCAAGGCGAGTAAGAGCAAAGCTGTGCTAATTTATACTGGTTCGCGCCAAACTCAACCGGAATTATACAATGCCTGCTTGCGGGTTCTTGCCGCGTGCGTACGGTGTCATTACGTCCATTCGCTATCAACTGGCAAACGCCTCAGTTGTCGATGGTTTGGCCAATTTCAGCGATCGATATTAAAGCTCATGGAAAATGACTGGGGGATACGGACACCAAGGCACGCTTCTCGACTGACTTCGTGATCGAGTCCCTTCGCAGATCTGTGTGGGTTCAATATCGTGAGGGATTGGGACTGCTGTGGTGTGGATGCGCCACGGCACAACTGGAATTCCGGCTAAAGTTCGGGTCCTCGATCGCGAAACCCGAGACAGCGAACTGCTCGAAACAGGCTCGATTCGTCCACGCTAGTCCGTGAACGTGCAGGAGCGCTTATTTGGGAAATATTTGGGAAGCTTGCGAAAAAAGCTAAGAGGTGCCAGCTAAAATATTGATTTTGCTGGTGACCCCTACGGGAATCGAACCCGTGTTTTCGCCGTGAGAGGGCGACGTCCTGACCGCTAGACGAAGGGGCCGCATTGCGTGCGGAGACGGCGCATATGGGCGCGCGTGGGCCGCTGTCAAGAAAAGGCAGCGCGGGAAGGCCTTGTGGGAGGGCGAGCCGGCCGCGATCGGGCCGTCCCGCTCCCCGGATTCTTCCTGTTCTTACTTGCCGCCTTCGCCTTCGGGCGCGGGCGGGGTGTCGCTCGACGAGGCGTCGGTGGCGCCGTCGGCGGGCTTGTCGCCGGCAGGGGCGGCGGCATCGCCCGCGGGAGCGGCGGCGTTGTCGGCCGGCTTGGCGGCGTCGGTGGCGTTGGCCGCGGCCTCGGTCGTCTCCGCGGCATTGGCGGTCGTGTTGGCGGCGGCGTTGGTCGCGTCGGCGGCATTGTTGGCGGCGCCGCCATTGCAGCCCGCGAGCGCGATCGAAGCGACGGCGGCGGCGGTGAGGGTCAAAAGCTTCTTCATGGGGGCTCCCCGGTTTGAAAAGACGCGCCGGTTTAGCCGAGCCGGGCGGCGGAAGGAAGCGCTTCGTGGCGCCCGGCGTGCGGTCCGCCGCGCCGCAATCGCGCTTTATCACTTGGGTAAGCTGTGCTTAGATAGTGAGGCCCAGAGGCGGGGAGGCGGCGATTTCATGGTAAGATGGATGCCCTTCTTCCGGCGCGACCCGCCCGCCAAGCCCGGCGGCGAGGAGAGCGAAGGCAAGTCGGGCGCTTCCCGGCTGGCCGGCTCCAGGGACCCGACCGAGGGCAGGGACGGCAAGGGCGCCAGGCAGCGCAAGATCGCCAGGGGCGACAAGCCGCCGCAACCTGTGGTGGGCGAAGTTGAACCACCCGAGGCAAGCGAAGTCCAACCGCCTGTGATGAGCGAAGCCGAACCGGAGCCGCCCCGCATCGAGCCCGAGCAAGAAGACCAGGCCGAAGAGGTCACCCGCCTGACCTTCGGCCCGCTTCCGCCGGTCGCCCGGCCCTTCCTGATCCAGAGCGCCTCGCTCACCCACGAAGGTAAGGTCCGCACCCGCAACGAGGACAGCTTCTGCGTCCGCGACAAGGACGGCTTGTGGGCCGTCGCCGACGGCATGGGCGGCCACGAAGGCGGCGAATGGGCGTCGGGCCGGATCGTCGACGAGCTCGGCCTGATCGCCATGGACCAGGGGTTCGAGGCGGCCTGCGACGCCGCCGCGGCGGCGGTCGGCGCCGCCAACGAGGCGATCCTCGCCGAGGCGCGCGAGCGCGGCAAGCAGATGGGATCGACCGTCGTCCTCCTGATCGTCGACGGCACGCGCTACGCCATCCTCTGGGTCGGAGACAGCCGCGCCTATCTGCTCCGCGACAGCGCGCTCACCCAGCTGAGCCGCGACCACAGCCAGGTCCAGGAAATGGTCGACCGCGGGCTGATGACCGCCGAGCAGGCGGTCGGCCATCCGATGGGCCACATCCTGTCGCGCGCGGTCGGCGTCCGCGAGGAGGTCGTGGTCGACAAGGTAGTCGGCGAGGTCCGGCCCGGCGACGTGTTCCTCTTGTGCAGCGACGGCCTGTACGGCTACGTGGACGAAAGCGACATTGACGGCTTGCTGTCCCGCGAGGCTCCCGATCGGGCCCTGAAGCAATTGGTCGACATGACCCTCGAAAACGGCGCGCCGGACAATGTCACCGGAATCACGATCTGGGCCAGCGAGCCGACCCTTCTCTCATTCGCGGATTCAAAAGCATGAGCGACGACAAGGACAAGAGCCCGCCCGGCGAAGAGGAACGCACGGTCTTCGTGCCCGGCGGCGGCACCGTGCCCCCGCCCAGCGATATGAGCGCGACGCCGGCCGAGCCGCCGAGCGGGCCGGAAGCGGCGCCGCTGCCCCCCATTCCGGATTTGCCGGCCGAACCCGCCGCTGAGGCTCCGGCGGAAGCTACGCCCGCCGCTGAAACGCCCTCGGAAGCTGCTGCCGAGCCGGCCGCTCCTGAAAAGCCGGTTGAAGCGCCCGCCGCAGCCGCGCCGTCGGCGCCACAGGCGACCAGCGCCGGCACCACCGCCGCCTTCGAGCCGCGCAAGGACGCGGTCGGAATCAAGGTCGGCGACGTCCTCAACCACATCTTCGAGGTGAAGCGCTTCCTCGCCCGCGGCGGCATGGGCGAGGTGTTCGAAGGCTGCAACGTCAACACCGACGAGAAGGTCGCGATCAAGGTGATGCTGCCTCAGCTCGCCAGCGACGAGAAGGTGATCGCGATGTTCCGCAAGGAAGCGCGCACCCTCACCAAGCTCCACCACCAGGCGCTGGTCCAGTATCGCGTGCTGGCGCAGGAGCCGACCCTCCACGTCCTCTACATCGTCACCGATTTCATCGAGGGCACCAACCTCAGCGACGCGCTGAAGGAACCGCGCACGCCCGACGAGCTGGCCGGCCTCTTGAGGCGGCTCGCCGCCGGCCTCGGCGCCGCCCACGCGCTCGGCGCCGTCCATCGCGACATGTCGCCGGACAACGTCATCCTCGCCGGCGGCGACATTCACAATGCCAAGATCATCGATTTCGGCATCGCCAAGGATCTCGACGCCAGCTCGGCGACGATTGTCGGCGACGGCTTCGCCGGCAAGTTGAACTATGTCGCGCCCGAGCAGCTCGGCGATTTCGGCCGCGAGGTCGGGCCGTGGACCGATGTCTACAGTCTCGCTCTCGTCATTCTAGCCGTCGCCCAGGGCAAGAATGTCGACATGTCGGGCTCTTTGGTCGACGCCATCGACAAGCGCCGCCGCGGCCCCGATCTCGCCGCGGTTCCCGAGAGCCTTCGTCCGCTGCTCGAGGCGATGCTCCGGCCCAATCCCGCCGAGCGGCTGCGCTCGATGGACGACGTGGTGGCGATGCTCGACGGCACCCGGGTGCCCTCGGCCCAGACCGTGCTCTCCGAGACGCTTCCAGGCGACGATCTGTCGACCCCAGCCCCCGGCGGCGGCGGCGCCAACAAGAGCGTGATCATCGCCGTCGGCCTGCTCGTCCTCCTCCTGGTCGTCGCCGGCGCCTGGTATTTCACCCGCGGCATCGTCGGACCGGTCAATCCCGACAACAATGTCACCCCGAACATCGTCGGCCCGATCGAGGACAATCGGCCACCGGCGGATCGCGCCCGCTCGGCGATCGCCTCGGCGCTGCCCTCGGTGCCCTGCACCTGGCTAGACATCGGCACGATCCAGGAAAGCGGGGCCGGCGGCCTCGCCATCGCCATGCGCGGCGTCGCTGGCGAAGCCACGGCGGCGCAGCAGGAAATCAGCCAGGCGCTGACCCGCGCCGGCATCGAGAATGCCCGGCTCGACTTCGGCGACGTCGCCCCGATCACCCAGGCGGGCTGCTCGGCGCTCGATACTTATCGGCAGGTCCGCGCCACCGGCGCGCCGCATTTGACGGTAACCGCGCCGCGCTTCGAAATGGTCACCCAGGCGGACGGGCCCTATGTCGGCCAGGCCGCGGCCAACGCCACCCTCGATCTCGATCTCGGCGATCCGAATTTGAACTTCGCATTGCTCGGCATCGAGCCGTCGGGCGCGATCTCGCTGATCCTCGACAGCCGCGACGCCTTCCAGCAACAGCTCAACGCCTCGCAGAACGGCCGCCCGATCAGCGACGAGGGCAATGGCCGCTACCGGCTCCACATCGATCTCAACCATCAGGGCTGGTCGGGTCTGCTGCTGATCACCGGCCAGACCCCGTTCTCGCAGGACCTGGTCCAGCCCCCGATCGGCGCCCGCGGCCCCGATTGGCAACAACGCTTCCTCGGCGCCGCCGCCAGCCAGGGCTGGCGCGCCGAAATGGCCTGGTTCGAGTCGGTAAACCGCGAACCGGATGCGACGATCACCCCGCCGGACGGCGGAGACAAGGACTGAGCTTCTTAATTCCTCCCCGGCACGGGGAGGGTGACCGCACGAAGTGCGGTGG
>DATDAU010000067.1:0-26288 GCA_036525215.1 Allosphingosinicella sp. | reverse complement strand
CCGCGCGGCCCCCGGCACTGGACGGGCGGCAAATCGGGCGGCTTCGACGCCTTCGACGCCAAGGCCGAGGCTTTGGCCATCCTCGCCGCAATCGGCGCGCCGGTCGACAATCTCCAGGCGCTCGGCGACGCCGCCCCGGTCTACCATCCCGGCCAGTCCGGCCGCATCTGCCTCGGGCCGAAGAACGCCCTGGCCGAGTTCGGCGCCGTCCATCCGCGCGTGCTCAAGGCCTTCGACCTCGACGGCCCGGTGGTCGCCGCCGAGATCTTTCTCGACGCCCTGCCGCAGAAGCGCGGCGGCACCGGCCACATGCGCACAGCCTATGCGCCGCCGCCGCTTCAGGCGGTGACCCGCGACTTCGCCTTCCTGGTGCCGGCGACCTTGGCCGCCGACCCGCTGTTGCGCGCGGTGCGCGGCGCCGACAAGGCGGCGATCGTCGCGGTGCGCCTGTTCGACGTCTTCACCGGCCCGGGCGTGCCCGAGGGGTCGAAGTCGCTGGCGATCGAGGTCACACTCCAGCCCAGCGACAAAAGCTTCACCGATGAGGAACTGAAGGCGATCTCGGACCGGATCGTCGCCGCCGCCGCCAAGCTGGGAGCGACCCTGAGGGCCTGACGTGGACCGCGAGGCCGAAATTCGCGCCGCCTTCACCGAACAGGCGATGTGGTGCGCGCGGCTCGATTCGCCCTTCACCGCCCGGCTCTGCGAAGCGCTCGCGGTCGGTCGGTCAACTATCTCGAATGAAAGCTTTGCTGATTTTCTGGCGATCGCAATTATTGCGTTTGCACCGCTTCGTCGCCCAGGCTCCAATAACCGTCGAGCCAGGCGGTGATTTCCGTCGCCGCCGGGTGGGCGAAAGCGGCGTAGCGGGCGCGCAGCACCGCGCGCCGTTCTGCCAGCCGGTCGAGGCCGCGGTCCTGGAGCGAGATGAGGTCGCGGCCGACGCGATCGGCCAGTTCTTCCCCCAGCACCTCCACCGCGGCGCGGCGGAAGGCGGCGCCATATTCATAGCCTTCGCCGCGCGCGTAGCTTTCGGCCAGGGTCAAAGCCGGGATGCGGCTGAGCAAGGGCTGCGAGGCGGGGTTGATGCCGTGGCCGGCGATCAGGCCGGCGATCGCGGCGGGCCGGCCGGTGAAGCCGCGCAAATGGAGGTGCTGCGACATGCGGGCGCCGTCGTTGACCGGATAATTGTCCCACAGGAAGGGCTTGCGCCGCATCTGCTCGGCGACGCGGGCGAGGTGGCCGGGGCCATATTCGCGCGCGCAGACCTCCTCGCCGGTCCACATCAAGTGGACGGCCGGATCGAGCAACCGCCCGAGCTGCTCCAGATAGAAAGGCGGCCGCTCGCCGAAGGCGCTGTCGAGGATCGGGTCGTCCGAATAATAGGATGGGCAGCACAGGATGCGGCCGGCGCCGGCGCGCTCGGCGGCGAAATGGACGATCGCCGCCTGGCGCTCGGCGAGATCGGGGACGTCGCCGCGCATGTCGTCGAACAGGATGGCGAGATCGTCGGGCTGGAGCGCCGCCAGCGCCGCGATCTTGGCGGCGAGCATGGCGTGCCAGCCCTTGGGCGGATGGAGATGGAGCTCGAACGGGCTGAGGCCGATGCCGAAGCGCACCCCTTCGGCGCGGCAGATGGCGCGGAAGGCGGCGAGCCTTTCCATCTCGGCCTCCGGGTGCGGCTCCTGCCAGCGCCGGCGAAGGTACGCATCGCCCTTGGGCGCGTAGAGATAGAAGCGGTAGCCGTGGGGACGAAGGAAGCGGACCTGGGCGGCGCGCTCGGCCCAGCTCCATGGGCGGCCGAAAAAGCCTTCGATGATCCCCAGCTCAACCATCGGCGGGCCGATCGAGCGCGTTGATCTCCTCATGGACCCTGGCTTCGATCTCCTCGCGCTTCAGGCCCGGCGGAATCGGCGCTCCGAAGCGGAAGGTGACGATTCCCGGCCGCTTGACCAGCTCGCCGCGCGGCCACAGCCGGCCGCTGTCGAGCGCGAGCGGCACCACCGGCAGCTTCAGCGCGCGGTAGAGGCCGGCGAAGCCGGGCTGGAGCGGCGGCTGTTCGCCGGGCGCGACGCGGGTGCCTTCCGGAAAGATGATCAGCGGCCTGCCTTCTGCGATCGCGCTTTCGGCGGCGCGCATCATCCGGCGCAGCGCGGCGGCGCCGCCCTCGCGGTCGACCGGGATGATGCCGTAGCGCCGCGCCACCCACCCCCAGAGCGGAATGTCGGAAAGCTCCCGCTTCATTATGATCGCCGGCTCGTGCAGCAAAGCGACCACCTCCATAGTCTCGTACATCGACTGGTGCTTGGCGGCGACCAGCACCGCGCCTTGCGGCACATCGCCTTCGACCCTGGTCCGGATGCCGAGCAGGTTGCGCGTGCACCAGCCATGGATGGCGACCCAGAAATGGGTGACGCTCCGCAGCGGCTGCCGGCCGAACAGGCTCGCCGGCAAGGCTACCAAAACACATAGGAACGTGGCCGAATAGAAGACCAGGGCGAAGGCCAGCGACCGGATGAAGGCCATCAGATGCCGATCAGGTCGGCGGCCCGGCCGAGCAGATATTTGTTATATTCGACGAAGGTCTGCCGAAAATCCGGCTCGGTCGCCACCGCGTCGGAGACGATCATGACGTCATCGCCGACGCGCTTGCGGATCTCGTAGCGGGCGCGGTGCATGTGGAGGTCGTTGGTCACCAGCCGGATCGACCGATAGTGGCGGCGCGACAGCCAGTGCTGGACCTCGTCGGCGTTCGAGCGGGTGTCGAAGGCGTCGCGCCCCAGCGTGATGCAGCAGGCGAAGAGCGCCGGATCGACATGGTAGGCGGCGACCAGCTCCTGGGGTCGGACGGTGCGCTCGACGCCCGAGATCAGCATGCGCGGGGCGAG
The DNA here is from genome assembly GCA_036525215.1 of Allosphingosinicella sp. Lineage (GTDB taxonomy): Bacteria > Pseudomonadota > Alphaproteobacteria > Sphingomonadales > Sphingomonadaceae > Allosphingosinicella. The sequence goes on along the minus strand of DATDAU010000067.1, from coordinate 23,400 downwards.
GCCGCGGCGCATCAGGTCGAAGCCGCGGTCGAGCCTTCCGCTGCCGCCGGTCAACACTACGATGGCGTCGGTGCGTTCGTTGCCGGCGGGCTTTGGCAGCAGCACCGCGAAGGCGGCATAGCCGAGCGCGTAGACGAGGAGGACGAAGGCCGCGAGGCGCAGAAGCATGCGGATCACAGCATCCGCCCCAGCGCGCGCAATATGGTGAGGCGGGCGACCAGCATGGCGAGGAGCACGCCGAACAGCGGCAGCGCGACCAATATGCCCCACGCCGGCGCCGGCACCGACGCCGAGCCGAGCAGCTCCGATCCCAGAGCCGAGACCCGCTGGCCGAGGCCCATCAACACGAAGGCGGCGAGGATGAAGCCGATCAGGCCGCCGAACAAGGCGTCGAGCGCGATCCGCCGCTGGAACAGGCGCGCCACCTGGACGTCGGTCGCGCCCATCAGGTGCAGGACCTCGATGGTGCTGCGGTGGGTGTCGAGCGCGGCGCGGGCAGCGAGGACGACAGTGGCGGCGGTCGCCCCCACCATGAGCAGGACGAGGCCGGCGGCGAGCCATTTCAGCGCCCCGATCAGCGAGGCGAGCGGCGCCAGCCACTGGCCGTTGTCGTCGATCCGCGCCCCCGGCGCCGCCGCGCTGACCGCCCGGCGCATCTCCTCGAGCGCGCCATGGCCCTCGGGCGTCAGATCGACGTCGACCAGGGCCGGCACCGGCAAATCGGCCTCGAGCCCGCCGGCGCCGAGCCAGGGCTCGAGCAGCGCCTGGATTTCGCTATCGGGCACGGCGCGGACCGAGACCACGCCCGGCATATGCTCGATCGCCGCCGCCGCCGCCTGCGCCTGGGCGTGGCGGCGGGCAGGATTGGCCTCGACCACCTGGATGGTGACCCGGCCGCCGATCTGGTCGTCGAGCCGCGAGGCGGCGCCGGCCAGGCCGAGGCCGGCGGCGGCGGCGAGCACGGTCAGGAACATCATGATCGCGATCACCCAGGGCATCGGCCCGGCCAGCCGCCCCTCGGGCAGCAGGCCGCGCTCGGCGGCGCCGAACTTGCGGACCCCGCCCCTCATGCGTCCGCCCGCCGCGGCGGATTGCGCAGCGCGCCGGTGGGATCCGAGATCTGGCCGCGGTCGAGCCGAAGCATCTCCGCCCGGCCGACCTCGGTGAGGAGATGAAGATCGTGGGTGGCGACCACCACTGTGGTGCCGAGCTTGTTGAGGCTGTCGAACAGGAAGAGCAGGCGCCGCGCCATTTCCGGGTCGACGTTGCCGGTCGGCTCGTCGGCGACCAGCAATTCGGGCCGGCCGATCACCGCCCGGGCGATGGCGACGCGCTGCTGCTCGCCGCCGGACAGGGTCGCGGGGCGGGCGCTGGCGCGGTCGGCTAGCCCGACCCAGGCCAACATTTCGTTGACCGGGGTCTCCAGGTCCTTGTCCTCGACCCCCGCCACCCGCAGCGGCAGCGCGACATTGTCGAAGGTCGATAGGTGCGGGACCAGCCGGAAATCCTGGAAGACGACGCCGATCCGCCGCCGGAAGCCGGGAAGGCGGGCGCGGGGCATGGTGACGATGTCCTCGCCGAACAGGCGGATCAGGCCCCGGCTCGGGCGCAGGGCGAGGTAGAGCAATTTGAGCAATGACGTCTTGCCGGCGCCGGACGGGCCGGTGAGAAAGTAAAAGCCGCCTTCGCGCAGCGAAAAGGCGAGATCTGACAGGGTTTCGGCGCCGGTCCCATAGCGCAGGCCGACATTTTCGAACTGGACGATCGACCCGCTCGCGTTCAGTGCCCGTCTCCCCGCAGTAACCCTGCGCGTCAGCAATGGCATGGCCGCCCCGTCCGCTTCAAGCGCCCCGCCTGCAATTTCGGAGCGCATCTGCTTGCATCGCGCACATTTGCCGTGCTTAGAGACTGTTAGGCACAGCTTCGGAGTGCGCGTCGGCGATGATCCTGTCCTGCCCGTCCTGCAAGACCCGCTATGTCGTGCCGGACAGCGCGATCGGACCGACTGGGCGAAAAGTGCGCTGCGCGAGCTGCCGCTTCTCCTGGGTCCAGGATCCCGCGCCGCTCGATCTCCACAACACCGCCCCGCCGGACCGTCCGCCCGCCGAACGGCCGACCCCCGCGCCGCCCTCGGCCGCGCCGCTTCACCGCGAGGATCCGCCGACGCCGCCGTCGTGGCGCGAACCCGTCGCGACGCCGGCGCCTCCAGCCGAGCCGGCGCCGGCGCCCGAGCCGGCCAGCTATGACAGCGGCGATTATGAGGAGGGCGGCTATCGGCCACGGCGCAACCCGGCCCGGATGTGGACGATCGTCGCCCTGGTCGCGGCCTTCCTGATGCTTTCCGCCATCGTCGCCATCCAGGTCTTCGGGCTGCGCGATATCGGCGACACGATCGGCATTCCGGTGCCGACGGTGAACGCGCTCGGCATTAGCGGCCGGGTCGAGCGCCAGCCGCTGGAGAGCGGCAACGAGATGCTCGCCGTTCATGGCGAGATCACCAACCGGACCGACCGGGTGATCCGCCTGCCCCAGATCCGCGCCGAGCTGAAGGACGATCAGAACCGCACCGTCCACAATTGGTCGATCGCGCCGCCGGTGCGCGAGCTCCAGCCGCGGGCGCGGGTGTCGTTCGACAGCGCCGAGATGGATGTGCCGCGCAGCGGCCGCAATCTGATCCTGAGCTTCGGCCCTATTAGCTGAGCCGTCGGCTCAGCTTTCCTGTTCGCCGCGCAATTGGTCCGGAAAACCGGTGACCACTTTTCCGGATCGCGCTCGGAGCACCCAGGCCAGCCGCGCGAACTGAAGCAGGCCGGCGCTTACCATGCCGGCGGCGGCGGCATAGGCGAGACCGATCGGGCCCCAGCCGTCGCGGACCAGCAGCCAGCCCAAGCCGCCCATCACCAGGAAGAAGCAGAGAATGTCGATGATTCCGGCCCAGACCTGGTCGCCGAGCGAGCGCAGGGCGGCGAAAAAGACATATTGGAGCCCGTCGAAGACGACGACGCTGGCGACGATGGCGAGCATCGACGCGGCGAGGGCGATGACCCGCGGATCGTAGGAAAAGGGCATGACCGCGATGCGGGCGCCGGCCACGAACAGGATCGAAAGCGCGCCGAGCAGGGCGATGGTGAGACCGCCGGCGATCAGGGCGCGCGGCCAAGCCTGATCGCGCTCCCCCGCGCCGACCGCGTTGCCGACCCGAACGCCGGCCGCCGAACCGAGGCCCATCGACATGGCGAAGGCGAGGTTGTGGATCGTCAGCATCGCCTGGAAAGCGGCGGCGGCGATCACCCCCAATTGGGTCGACAGCGCCATCAGCCAGGAAAAGCCGGCCAGCTCGAGCGTCGCCGCCACGCCGGGGACCAGACCGAACCAGGCGAGGCGCGGCACCCAGGCCAGGGCGCGGCGCATCGCCGCGGCCGACCAGTCGCGCACGCCCCAGCGGGCCGCGCCCGGCAGCGTCCAGCAAAGGACGAGGATCAGAACCGCGCCGGCCGCCGAAACGGTCGCGGTGGCGCTGGCCGCGCCGACCGCCCCCCGCGCCGGCAGGCCGAGATGGCCGCCGACCCATGCCCAGGCGAGAAGGCCGTTGAACGGCAGCATGATCAGATTCACCGCCATCACCCGGCGCGGCCGGCTGATCCCCTCCAGGAAATAGGAGGAAGCGGCGATGACGAACTGGAACGGAAAGGCCAGAGCCATCGCCCGGACGATCGCCGCGCCCGGTGCGACCAGGCTCCGATCGACGCCGATCGTCCGCAGCATCGGCTCGGCCCAGAGGAGGAGCGCGATCATCGTCGCCGTGCCGAAGCCGAAGCCGAAGGCGAGGCCGGAGCGCATGATGTCACCGGTCTCCTCGAGCCGGCCGGCGCCGTCGGCGCGCGAGGCGAAGACCAGCACGCCGGAAAGGACCGCCAGGCCGGCGACGATCGAAATGAAGGTCAGGGCGCGGCTGGCGGCGAGCGCGGCGAGCTGATCGGTGCTGAAATGGCCGACGACCGCGACGTCGATGAAGTGCATCAGGGTCCAGTTGAGGCTGGTCAGCATGATCGGCCAGGCCAGGCGCAGGATGCGCCGAGCCTCGTCGATCGTTTCTGCCCGGTTGTAGCGCATCGCCGCCGCCGATAGACGGTCGGGACGGCCTCGGGGAAGCCCGGGCATGAGGGAGAGCCTATGCGGATCGGAATCCTGACCGGTGGCGGCGACGTGCCGGGCCTCAACGCCTGCATCCGCTCGGCAGTCCTGTCGGCGGACATGCTGGGCTGGGAGGTGACAGGCTTCCGGCGCGGCTGGGAGGGCGTGATGGCGATCGATCCCGCCGATCCCGCCACCATCGCCGCCCACAGCCTGAGGCTCGACCGCGAGGGCGTGCGCGGCATCGACCGCACCGGCGGCACCATCCTCCACACCTCGCGCGTCGATCCCCGCACCGAGCCGGAGGGCGACCGCACCGGCCATGTCCTCCATGTCCTCGAAAGCCTCGGCATTGACGCCATGATGACGCTGGGCGGCGACGGCACCCTTCGCTTCTCCGCCCATCTCTGCGCGCAGGGCATGCCGGTGGTCTCGATTCCCAAGACGATGGACAATGACGTGTTCGGCACCGATTACTGCATCGGCTTCTCGACTGCGGTCAGCCGCTCGGTCGAGGCGATCAACGCGCTCAGGACCACCGTCGAAAGCCACGAGCGGATCGGGGTGATCGAATTGTTCGGCCGGCGCAGCGGCGAGACCGCCTTGCTCGCCGGCTTCCTCGCCCAGGTCGACCGCACCGTGATCGCCGAGGTGCCGGCCGATCTCGACGTGCTCCTGCCGCTGCTCGCCGAGGACAAGGCGTCGAACCCCCACCATTATGCAATGTGCGTGATCTCCGAGGGCTCCAGGATCGCCGACGAAGACGGCAGCGGCGACATTCACAAGCCCGCCAGCGAGCGCGCGGAGATCGGCATCGGCCACCGGCTGGGCCGGGCGATCACCGAAAGACTCGGGGACGGCGTGGTCATCCAGGAGCTGGCCTATCTGATGCGCTCGGGCGAGCCCGACGCGATGGACCGGATGGTCGGCTTCGCCTTCGGCGGCCTCGCCGTCCAGCTGATCGAGCGCGGCGAGACCGGACGGATGGTGACCCTGTCAGACGGCAAATACAGCCACGTCCCGATCGACACCTTGCTCAAGGGCCGCAAGTCGGTCGACGTCAGCGCGCTCTACGACAAGGCGGCCTACCGGGCCCGGCTGATGCGGGTCGAGGGCATGCCGATGTTCCTGTACTGAGCGTGTTGCGGAAGCCGAAAAGCACTGCTAGAGGCCCCGCTCCTACCGGCCGCCGGCACTCTCGGCGGCATGCACACGTGCGGTCGTGGCGGAACTGGTAGACGCGCAGCGTTGAGGTCGCTGTGGCCGAAAGGCCGTGGAAGTTCGAGTCTTCTCGACCGCACCAGCCATTCAGACTCAAATCGTCCGGGGGACGATTTGCGCTGAATGGCTCCCGAGCGAAGCGAAGGGGCGACCCGCTCCGTTCCCAGGACCTCCAAGCCTCCCCCTCATTCCCCTTTGCTCCCGCCCAAATCCGGTCCATGTTCCGCGCCGGGGGGATCCAATGACGACGGACCGGACGCCGCAGGAGGGCCGCGCCCTCGGATTCTGGCTGGCGCTCGCGCTGGTCGTCGGCAATTTCATCGGCTCGGGCATCTTCCTGCTGCCGGCGCAGCTCGCCCCCTATGGCTGGAACGCCTTCTTCGGCTGGGTGATCACCATCGCCGGCGCGTTATGCCTGGCCTATGTCTTCTCCCGGCTCGCCCGGGCGATGCCGCTCGCGCCGGGGCCGTTCACCTATGTCGAGCACGCCTTCGGCGCACCCGCCGCCTTCGTCGTGTCGTGGAGCTACTGGATCTCGATCCTGGTCGGCAACGCCGCGCTCGCCACCGCCGCGGTCTCCTATCTTTCGCTGTTCGTGCCTGCTTTGGCCAGCGTGTCGGGGCTCGGCGCCCTGGCATCGATCGCCATCGTCTGGGCCCTGACCGCGGCCAATTGCGTCAGCGTCCGCGCCGGCGGCGGCATCCAGGCGGTGACCGTGATCGCCAAGCTGGTGCCGCTGGTGGCCGTGATCGGCCTCACCATCCTGATCCTCGGCGAAGGGCGGCAGGAGGCCGTACCGGTGCTTCGCGCCCAGGACCTCGATCTCGCCTCGATCAATGCCGCGGCGACCCTCACCCTGTGGGCGCTGCTCGGCGTCGAATGCGCCTCGATCGCCGCCCGCAACGTCCGCGATCCGGGACGCAACATTCCGCGCGCGACGATGATCGGCACCCTGCTTGTCGGCGTGATCTACATCTGCGTCTCGTCGGCGGTGGCGATGCTGCTGCCGCAAGGCGAGGTCGCCCAGTCGAACGCGCCGATCGCCCTGTTCGTCAGCCATTACTGGAGCGGCGGCCTGGCCCTTTTCGTCGGCCTGTTCGCGGCGGTGAGCGCGATGGGGGCCTTGAACGGCTTCATCATGCTCCAGGGTGAGATGCCGCTGGTGATGGCGCGGAGCGGCGGCTTTCCGGCGTGGTTTTCAAAGACCAATCATGCCGGCATCCCGGTCCGCGCCCACATATTGTCGAGCCTGTGCACCAGCCTGCTGCTCGCCGCCAATTACAGCAGCACGCTCGCCGAGCTCTTCCAGTTCATGATCCTGCTCGCCACCTCGTCGACCCTGATCCTCTATCTCGCCTGCTCGCTGACCGCGCTCAGGCTGCAGCAGACCGGCCTTCTCGCCTTCTCGCCGGTACTGGGAATTGTCGCGACCTTGGGCACGGTCTTTTCGGTCTGGACGCTCTACGGCGCCGGCGCGACGGCGCTCAAATGGGGCCTGGTCCTGCTCGCCATCGGCGGTGCGATCTACGGCGCGATGCGCCTCATCCGTCCCAGCGTGCCGGCGGCGATTCCAGCCGCGTCTGCGGAATGATCCGCCTCAGCTTCCGCGCGAAGCTCCGCAGGCAGACCTCGCTCCGGCCCAGCGGCCCCGGCCGGTAGGCGGCCGACGCCATGCCCTGCTGGACGCGGCGGATCAGCGCCGTATCCTCCTCGTTGACCCGGCGGTTGATCCGCCAGTTGAGGTAGCGCGCCGCCTTCATCTCGCGCCGCGCGTCGGGGCGGGCATAGCTGATCTCGCGGATCATCGTCTCGGTCGGCCCGACCGGCACGAAATGCATGAAATCGACCTGGTCGGGATAGATGTCGATGGCGACGTTGGGCCACAGCTTGAAATAGAGCCAGCGGCGGTCCTCGCCCGGCAGGAAATGCTGGTAGGCGCGTTCGGAAAGATTGGCAGAGGGCTTTTCGACCAGGTCGCCGGACATGCGGTCGACCTCGGCGCCGGCCTCGATCCGATAGTCGCCGCCGAACAGGCGGGTGAGGCCGGGATGGGCGACGTTGATGTGGAGCCCGTCCGAATAATTGTCGGCGACGTTCTTCCAGTTGACGTCGCGCGGCCGCATCGTGATCCGGCCGATCGCCGCCAGTTCCTCGAAGCGATAGGGCGCCACCTCGGCCTCGTGCGACGCCATCATCGCCGCAACGCTCGGGCCGCCCGCCTGGAGGCGGACGAAGAGGAAGCCGTGCCAGCTTTCGAGCTCGACCGGGATGAGGCCCAGCGTGGCGGGATCGAGACCGACATAATCCTCGCGGCTGGGCACCCCGACCAGGCGGCCGTCGGCGGCATAGGTCCAGGCGTGATAGGGGCAGGTCAGCCTTTTGGCGCAGCCGCTCTCGCCATCGACCAGCCGCGAGCCGCGGTGGCGGCAGACATTGGCGAAGGCGCGGACCACGCCGTCGCCGCCGCGAATGACCAGGATGCTCTCGCCCAGCATCTCGAGCGTGCGCCAGTCGCCGGCGCCGGCGATGTCGCTTTCGTGGCAGACGATCTGCCAGGACGGGCGGATCAGCCGCGTCATCTCGACCTTGAAATAATCGGGGTCGTGATAGACCCAGCCGGGAAGGCTGAGGTCGTCGAGATCATCGGCGTCACGGCGCGGCAGGCGGGCGATTTCGGACATCACGCCTCCTTAGCAGCGCGAACGCGGAAAGTCGCGCCAGACGACTTCGCCCACGGCATTGACCGGGAAGTCCCTCGCGCCCACATTTGACGTCATGAAGCCAAAAGACCTTCCCGACAGCGAGTGGCGCAAGCGCCTTTCGCCCGAGCAATATCATGTGCTGCGCGAGGGCGGCACCGAGCGCGCCTTCACCGGCGCGCTGTGGGACAATCACGACGAGGGCAATTATCGCTGCGCTGCCTGCGGCGCGATGCTGTTCGACAGCGGCACCAAGTTCGAGAGCGGCAGCGGCTGGCCGAGCTTCACCAGCCCGGCGGCGAAGGACCATGTCACCCTCCACGACGACAGCAGCCTGGGCATGGTCCGGACCGAAGTGCGCTGCGCCGATTGCGGCGGCCATCTCGGCCACGTCTTCCCGGACGGGCCGGGGCCGGAGGGGCTACGCTACTGCATCAACAGCGCCTCGCTCGATTTCGAGAAAAAGGACGGCGAAGAGTAAGCCGCCGTTAAGGCGGTTCGCGCTTCTGCTTGCGGCCATGACTCGCGCCCCTTATCCCTGACGCCAGATGGCCACAGCCGCACCTCCCTCACGGGTCCGCCGTGTCCTCGGCACCAGCCTGAAGATCTTCCTCTATCTGACCGTGGTCGGGCTGATCGCGCTCGCCGTCGCCGTGTCGGTCGCGGTCAGCCAGTTGCCCAGCTACGCCGATCTCACCCGACGCAACGACCTCGGCCAGATGATCCGGGTCCGCGCCGCCGACGGCACCATCATCCACACCATGGGCCCGAGCTTCGGCCAGTGGCTGCGCTACGAGCAGATTCCGCCGGTGATGCGCGACGCGATGGTCGCGGTCGAGGACCGGCGCTTTCGCTCGCACCCCGGCGTCGACCCGATCGGCATGGCGCGAGCGCTGACGGTGCGGATCTCGCAGGGCCACTGGCGCCAGGGCGGATCGACCATCACCCAGCAGCTCGCCCGCAACATCTTCCTCACCAACGACCGCACCTTCGTGCGCAAGGTCCGCGAGGGGATTTTGGCGCTGGCGCTGGAATGGCGCTTCTCCAAGGACCAGATCCTCGAAATGTATCTGAATCGGGTCTATTTCGGCGGCGGCGCCTACGGCATCGACGCCGCCTCGCGCCGTTTCTTCGGGCACAGCGCGACCCAGCTAAGCACGGCCGAGGCGGCGATCGTCGCTGGCCTGGTCAAGGCGCCGTCCAATTATTCGCCGACCGCCGACATCGAGGCGGCGCGCGGCCGCGCCGGCGTGGCGCTGAACCTGATGGTGCAGAGCGGCGCGATCAGCCCCGCCGAGGCGGCTGCGGCCAATCCGCAGGAGGTGCGGCTGGCGGCGGCCACCGAACGCCAGAACTTCACCCGCTATTTCACTGACTGGACCCTGCCCCAGCTCGACATGCTGATCGACGAGACCAACCAGCCGCTCGACGTCTGGACCACGATCGATATCGGCATGCAGCGCGCCGCGGTCGCCGCGATCAACGCCAACGCCCCGCAAAGCGCACAGGGAGCGATGATCACGCTCGACCGCGACGGCGCGGTCCGCGCCATGGTCGGCGGCCGCGACTATGTGAATTCGAGCTACAACCGCGCCACCCAGGCCAACCGCCAGCCCGGATCCTCGTTCAAGCTGTTCGTCTATCTCGCCGCGCTCGAATCGGGCTACAATCCGGGCAGCATCGTCCAGGACGAGCCGATCACGATCAACGGCTGGACGCCGCGCAACGACAATGGCCGCCATGTCGGGCCGGTGCCGATGCGGGTCGCCTTCGCTTACTCGATCAACACCGTCGCCGTCCGCCTGGCCCAGGACGTCGGCACCCGCTCGGTCGCCGACATGGCCCAGCGCTTCGGCATCACCACCAGGATCAACACCAATCCGTCGATGGCGCTCGGCTCCTCGGTGGTGCGGCTGATCGACATGACCCGCGCCTATGCCGCGGTCGGGCGCGGCGGCATCGCGGTGACGCCCTATGGCATCAGGCGGGTGACCACCGCCGACGGCACCCTCCTTTACCAGCACGCCAATGACGAGACGCGGGTGCTGATCCAGCCCTGGGTGGCGCAGCAGATGACCGAATTGCTGGCCGGCGTGGTCGAGCACGGCACCGGCCAGGCCGCCCGGCTTGGCCGGCCGACCGCCGGCAAGACCGGCACCACCACGTCGAACAAGGACGGCTGGTTCATCGGCTTCTCCAGCGGCCTCACCACCGGCGTGTGGATGGGCCGCGACGACAACCGATCCTTGCCCGGCCTCGCCGGCGGCCGGGCGCCGGCCCGTGCCTTCCACGATTTCATGGTCCGCGCCGTCGCCAACCGCGCGCCCGAGCCCTTCCCGTCCGACGCCGCCGCGCCCGACTGGCAGGACGAGGCGGATAACGGCATCTGGTACGCGCCGCCGGAGGACGATCCGCTGGTCGACGCCGACGGCAATCCGATCGACCAGGGGACCTCCGCCGCGCCCGGCGACGAGGACAAGCCGCTGGCCCCAGACGAGACCTCGCGTCCCAGCGACGACGGCGACCGGCCCCCGAGGCTCGACCAGGAGTGGCTCGACCGCGCGATCAACCGGCCGCGCGGCCGCGACCGCCAGCCGCCGCCGCCCCGCCCCGACGTCCGCGTCGACCGGGACGGCTATGTTCCCTGACGCGTTCCGATACGGTGGAGACTGGCGCCTTCGCGCCTGAGCCAGATCCTCGCGGGCCGGGGGTCGGCGCCGTAGAGGCGCTGGACCAAAGCATGGAATTCCTTGCCGTGGTTGAGGTGGACGAGATGGGCGACCTCGTGGGCGACGGTGGCGCGGCGGACATGCTCCGGAGCGAGGATCAGCCGCCAGCTGTAGCGGATCCCGCCCTTGGCCGAGCAGCTGCCCCAGCGCGAGACCGGGTCGCCGATCCCGACGCGTGACGCCATGACGCCGGCGGCGACGGCATATTCACGGGTCTCGCGATCGAGCAGATCGAGGGCATGGGCTTTCAGCCAGCGCAGCAGCCGGCCCTCCAGCCCCTCGGCGGGGCCGCCAGCGACCAGCCGTCCCTCGCCCTTTTCGATCCGCCGCGGCAGCTTCGGGTCCCAGTCGATCCGGTGGGGCAGGCCGTAGAGCGGAACGATCGCGCCGGGGCCGAGCGCGACCGGCGCGGGAATGTCGGCCAGCGCCCGCTCGATCCACACTTGATGCTCCGCCGCCCAGGCCATGGCGCGGCGCTGCGACGTCCGCCGCGGCACGGTGAGGAGGACGGTGCGGGTGCGGGGATCGACGCTGAGCCGCATGCGCCGCGCCCGCGGCGACACCTTGAGCCTCACCCTGGTGCCGCCGATGTCGAGCTCAGAGCAGGCGGTCAACGAGATGATGTTCCAGATCGCCAGCTTCATTCTCCGAAATCGTCCAGCCGCGCACCGAAATGCCCGCTTCGTGCACGGTCTCGCGGCTACCGCTGATCAGATAATGCCAGGGCTCGAGGGGCTTGCCCTCCTTGCGCAGCCGATAGGCGCAGGTCGAGGGCAGCCAGTCGATCTCCCGCAATTTGACTGCGTCGAGGCGCACGCAATCGGGCACGAATACCCGCCGCAATTTGTAGTTGCTGCACCGGCAGGCGTGGCGATCGAGCAGGCGGCAGGCGACGTTGGTGGCGTGGAGCAGCCCGGTTTCTTCGTCCTCGAGCTTGTGCAGGCAGCATTTGCCGCAGCCGTCGCACAAGGCTTCCCATTCCTCGCGGTTGAGGCTGTCGATCGGCGCTTCCCAGAAGCGGTCTCTCATCGCACCCAGCGCTCCAGCTCCGCCGCCACACCCTCCGGCCCGCGGTCGTCGGGGATGATCGCCATCGGCTTCCCGTCCGGCCCGTAGAGGACGATCATGCGGCTGTGGTTCACCATATAGGAACCGTCCGGCCCTGGCGCCGCATGTTCGTAGAAAATTCGATATTCGCGGGCGACGCGCGCGATCTCGGCTTCGCTGCCGGTGAGGCCGATCAGGCGCGGGTGAAAGGCGGCGACGAAGCGGCGCAGGATTTCGGGCGTGTCGCGCACCGGGTCGACGGTGATGAAGATCGGCTGGAGGCGGGCGGCGCGCGCCGGATCGGCGGCTTCGAACCGACGCAGGCCGGCGCCGACCATCTGCATGTCGAGCGGGCAGACGTCGGGGCAGAAGGTATAGCCGAAATAGACCAGGCGGTATTTGCCGGCGAAGGCGCTGTCGCTGACCCGCCGGCCGTTCTGGTCGGTGAGGGTGAAAGGGCCGCCCATGGTCGCGCCCGCCAGCGGCGGCGTTTCCGTCGCCCGCATGCCGCAGCCGCCGAGCAGCAGGAGCAGCGCGAGGGCCAGGGCGCCGAGCGGGCGGGAAAGCGTGCTTTCGTTCATGACAGCCGCAGCCTTGCTTTGCTAAGGCCCTCCAATCAAGCCGAATAGATTTTTTCAGGAGCGCAAGGGCCGATGGCTGGAATGAAGAGACTGTTGCTGGCGGTGGCGCTGATCGTTTCGTGCGCTGCGCCGGTCGTCGCCCAGAATTTCTCGGACGGCTTCAACTTCCTCAAGGGCGTGCGCTCGCGCGACGGCGCCGCGGTCGAAACCCTGCTGTCCAATCCGAGCTCGACCGTGATCAACAGCCGCGATCCATCGACCGGCGAGGGCGCGCTGCACATCCTGGCGCGCGGCCGCGATCTGACCTGGCTCAACTATATGCTCGGGCGCGGCGCGCGGCCGGACACCCAGACCAACGACGGGTCCACCGCTTTGATCATCGCCGCCCAGATCGGCTGGCGCGAAGGCGCCGAGGCCCTGCTTACCCGGGGCGCTAACCCCAATCTCGGCAATCGCCGCGGCGAGACGCCGCTGATCCTGTCGGTCCAGCGGCGCGACCTGCCGATGGTGCGGATCCTGCTCGCCAATCGCGCCGATCCCAACCAGACCGACAATAGCAGCGGCAGTTCGGCGATCGACTATGCCCGTCAGGATGCGCGCGCCGCTACGATCCTGCGCGAGCTGGAGACCGCCCGGCCGGCGCGTCCCCGCACGGTGGCGGGACCGCCGCGCCAGTAATCGGGGCCTGCACTCATGGCCGGAGGCCTAGTCGAGGCCCGCCAATCCCGGATCGAGGTCGCCGGCGAGGCGGCGGGCGGCGCGGCGGGCGAATCGCAGCGTTTCCGCCTTGCGGCGGGCGGCGGCGAGCGGACGACAGGGCGCCTCGCGGATGATCTCGGCATCGTAGCGGTCGGCGACGATCAGGCCGGCGCAATCGGGCCCGAGCCCGTCGCCGTCGAACGGCTCCAGCCCGAATCCGGCCGGCACCGCCCAGTAGAAGAGGTCGCAATAATCGAGATAGTCGCACCATTTGCCGTCGCCGAGCAGATCGGCGCGCGACACCTTGATCTCGACGATGATCAGCCGCCCCTTGGCGTCGATTGCCACCATGTCGGCGCGGCGGCCGTTGGGCAAAGGAACCTCGCACAAGGCGAACAGGTCGCAGCGAAAGAACAGGCGGGCGACTCCGCGGGCGACCTCGCGCGCCGCCAGCGGCGCGTCGGCGAAGCAGTCGCCGGGCAGCGAATCGGAAACGGACGCCATCGCCCGGGAATAGAATGAAACGGGAACAGAGAAAAGGCCCGCGTCCGGGGGTGGGGACGCGGGCCTTCTCCGCCTCGCTCGAGGAGGCCTTGATTCTACCGATAGAAGACGTGGTTGCCGACGGTGGCGACCCGGGTCAGGCGCCAGCCGGGGTGGACACGCCGGGCGTGGAAGAAGAGAGCGCGCGGGGCGGAGCCGTCGGCGAGGTCCTGCATCGCGATCTGGGCGATGGCGACGGCGATGCGCCAGTCGCGCGACGCCCGCGGCGCGGCCGGGATCGATCCGCGGCGGACGAAGGAGAACTGGCCCGCCTGGCGGACGACGCCGCAGACGGTCGAGGCGAAGCGGCCGGAATTCGAGCGGTTGATGATCACTTCGGCGACGGTGAGCTGGCCGGCAAGCGGCTCGCCCTTCGCTTCCCAATAGACGGCGCGGGCGAGGCAGTCGGTCTCGGCGTCGGGCGTGTCGGACGACGAATAGTCGCCGACCAGCTCGCTGAGCGAGCGGCGGACGGTCTCGTCGGGCTCCTGGCCAAGGGTCGTTTCCGGTGCGGCTGGAGCGATGGCGTGGGTGGCGACGGGGGTGGAGACGTCGGTCTCGACGCCGGGCGCCGTCGTGTCCTGGAGATCGTTGATGCCGAGATTGGCGGCGGTCAGGGTCGTCGCGCCATGTTCGGCGAAGGTGGCCTTGGGAGCGGCCTCGGACTGGGCGGCGACCAGAGGCCCGGGCAGGGCGCCAGCCGCGAAAAAGGAGAGGGCAGCCGCGGTCAACGCCGCTGCACGGAGAGTGGTTCGCATTTGATCTTCGTTCTGTGCGGTTGGTCGATCAAATGCCGGGTGGGAAGTATCACCCCGATCGCCCCCCGACTTGCGTCGGCCGCCCGCTTTTCTACTGAAAGCGTCCTGGCGGCTTCAGCTCCTGCGCCTGAAGTGCTTCCCGGCTGGTGGGACAGCGGCGGCGGGGCGTCAACCGAGCGCGTTCATTTCAGCGGCGAACCGTTCGGCGGACGCGATATCCAGTTCCAAAATCCACATGTCCCGATCGACGTTGCGGCGGCGCGCCAGGAACTTTTCGAATTCTTCTTCGTTTGCAGCCGCTTGCCGTGATTCTTGCCAGGAATAGCGGCCGTCCGGCTGGAGCAGGCGCTCCAGAAAGCACGCTTTTCTGCCCTTTTCGGCGAGAATCACCGCGATCGCGCCGGCGGTCGGATCGCCTTTTGCTAGCACCGCGCCGAATCCCCCCTCGTCCTGCGCGCGGCGGAGCAGCGCCGAGACCAGGACCGAGCTCGCCAGCCTTTGCTCCATCAGGCCCGCGCCGTCACGGGCGATAGCCGTCGAGGCCGGACAAGGCGATGTGCGAGCGCATGAAGGTGCCAGTGCCCCGCGCCGCCTCCTCGCCGTCGGCCATGAGCAGCCGCGCCTCGCCGACGAACACGCGGCGCCGGCCGCTGACCCAGCGCCCTTCGGCGACCGCGCGGCCGGCCCTCAGCGGACTGGTGAAGACCAGGTTGAAGGCGGTGGTGAGCAGGAAGCGGTCGGAGACCAGGCTGTTGCAGGCGTAGAAAGCGGCATCGTCCATCATCTTGAAATAGAGCGTGCCGTGGGCGGCGCCAGCAGCGTGGAAACTGGACGGGTCGATGTCGAAGGAAATGCGGGCGACGCCGGGCTCGGCGATCTCAATTTCGGACTGGAAGAAGCGGTTGACCGGCGCGGAGCGGTAGAGCGATTCGAGCGCCCGGAAATGGGCGGTCTCGCCGCCCTCCCCGCGTTCAGGCGGCATCGCGGGCCTCGGCGCCGGCGAGGAGCGCGTAAAGGGCGTCCTTCGAACGTGCGCCGCGCAGCTTGGCGACACATTGCGGGTCGCGGAAGATGCGGCTGATCCGGGCCAGCGCCTTCAGATGGTCGGCGCCGGCGTCGGGCGGCGACAGCAGCAGGAAGACCATGTCCACCGGTAGGCCGTCGACCGACTGGAAATCGACCGGCTGCTCGAGCCGGGCGAAATAGCCGAACAGGCCGTCCAGCCCCTCGATCCGGGCATGGGGAATGGCGGCGCCACCGCCGAAGCCGGTCGAGCCGATCTTCTCGCGGGCTGTGAGCCCGGCGGCGATGGACTTGGTCGAGACTCCGGTCAGGCGCGCGGCGGCGGCAGCGAGCTGCTGGAACAGCGCCTTCTTGTTGGCCGCGACCAGATCGGCGTCGATCGCCTTGTCGGATAATATATCGGAAAGATCGCTCATCTGGGGCACCGGGCGGAAGCGGACGCTTCCTTTGACAGAGGGAATATCTAAGCGGACAGCGGCGACGGAAGTTCAATCGCCTTGCGGTTCGACCCAGCCGATCGTGCCGTCGCCTCGTCGGTAGACCATGTTGAAGGCCTGGGTCGCGCTGTTGCGGAACATGAGGGCGTTGGTGTTGCGAAGGTCGAGCAGCATCACCGCGTCGGACACGCTGGCGACGGGGATGTCGACCCGGGTCTCGGCGATGATCGGCGGATTGTCCGCCGCCTCCTCTTCCTCCGGACCTTCGGCGAAGATGGTGTAGGCGGCGTCGAGCGCCTCGGCATGGACGGTCTGGGTGTGGCGATCCTTGAGGCGGCGGTTGTAGCGCTTGAGCTGGGTCTCGATCCGCTCGGCCGCCTGGTCGAAGGCGAGCGGCGCCAGCGACCCGCCGCCGGACCCTTTCAGCACCACGCCCTGGGGAACATGGGCGATGATGTCGCAGGTGAAACTGTGGTCGTAGGGGCCCTTGCCGAAGGTGACCTGTGCGGAAATGGCGCGGGAAAAATATTTTTCGGCGATGGCGTGGAGCCTGTCGTCCACCTGGTCCCTGAGCGCCTCGCCGGTATCGATCTGATGACCCGAGACTCGGATGTCCATCATCGTCTCCAAGTGCCTGTTCGGCCGGATGTGGGCGCGTCGGAGCCCAAGGTCAACTGGGACAAGTTCCTAGAGTATATTCCAGATCGGGTCCTTGATCCCGGCCAGAAAGGCGACGTGGCGGGCCAGCTCCTCGGCGCTGGCTGCGTGGGGCCGGGCGGGACGAACGACCACGGTTAGCGGCGGCGGCGCTTCGTCCGTGGAGTCGGCCGCCCCGGCCGCGTCCACGCCGGTTTCGGCGACGAGAGTGAGGCCGATCTGGCGGCCGCCGGTCAGCTCGACATAGACCTGGGCGAGCAATTGCGCGTCGAGCAGGGCGCCGTGCTTGGTGCGCTGCGAGCGATCGACGCCGAAGCGGGTGCAGAGCGCGTCGAGGCTGTGCTTGGCGCCCGGGAATTTCTGGCGGGCGATGGCCAGAGTGTCGACCATCCGCGACATGCACACGACCGGCCGGCCGCAGGCGCCGAGTTCGGCGTTTATGAAGCCGAAATCGAAGCTCGCATTGTGCGCGATCATCGGCGATTCGCCGATGAATTCGATCAGGGCCTCGCAGACGTCGGCGAAGGCCGGCTTGTCGGACAGAAAGCGGTCGGAAAGGCCGTGGACAGCTTCGGCCTCGCTCGGCATCGCCCGGCCCGGATTGAAATAGGAGTGGAAGGTCCGGCCGGTCTCAATCCGGTTGAACAGTTCGACGCAGCCGATCTCGACCACCCGGTCGCCGGCGAGCGGGCTCAGCCCGGTGGTCTCGGTATCGAAGATGATTTCGCGCATCGACTTTCTATGAATCGCCGCCCGCGCCAAGGCAAGCGAGGATATGGCGGACCGAAGCCCTTGTTTCCTCGAGCGAACAATCGGTCGGGATGACGAAGTCGGCGCGCGCGCGCTTTTCCGAATCGGGCATCTGGTGGGAGAGGATGTTCAGGAATTTCTCCGGGGTCATGCCCGGCCGCTGCAGCGTTCGCATGCGCTGGACTTCGGGATCGGCGGAGACGACCGCGATCCTGTCGACCCAGGATTCGCCGCCCTTCTCGAACAGCAGGGGAATGTCGAGCACCACCACCGGCGCATCGAGATTGGCGCCGATGAAGGCCTCGCGCTCGCGCGCCACGGCCGGGTGGATCAGGGCTTCGAGCCTGCGCAGATTCTCCGGCTCTGCCAGCACCCGCTCCGCCAGGGTGGTGCGGTTGACGCCGTCGGGACCGGTGGTGCCGGGAAATGCGGCTTCGATCTCGTCGACCAGCTCGCCGTCCCGCCCCTGCAGCCGGTGCACCGCCGCGTCGGCGTCGAACAGCGGCACGCCCTCGTCGACGAACATTTTCGCGACGGTCGACTTGCCCATGCCGATCGATCCGGTGAGGCCGAGGACGATCATCGAGTCAGAATCTCTCTCAGCTCCGCGTCGTGCGCGCGCGGCGCCTTATGCTCGAACAGGATCGCGAATGCCATCGACGCCTGGCCGATCAGCATGACCAGGCCGTCGATTGTGCGCAGCCCGCGCGCCCGCGCCGCCGCCAGCAGATCGGTGTCGATCGGGTCGGTGACGATGTCGATCACCACTGCGTGGCCGGGCAGCGGATCGAGCGCGAGCGGAAAGGACGGACGGCCGCGCATGCCGAGCGCGCTGGCGTTGACCAGGAGGCCCGCCGGCGGCAGCGGCGCATCGAGCCCGCGCGCGGTGGCGACAATGCCGAGATCGGCGATCATCCGCTCCGCTTTGGCGACGTCGCGATTGAGGATCACCAGTTCCGGCACATAGGCCGAAAGCGCCAGGCAGACCGCGCGGGCCGCGCCCCCGGCCCCGACCACCGCGACCAGCGGTCCCGCCGCCTTGGCCGCGATCAGGGCTTCGGCCATGCCGGTCGTGTCGGTGTTGGTCCCGAACAGGGTTTCGCCCCGCGGCACGATCAGGTTGAGGGCGCCGATCCGCCCCATCTGGCCCTCGATCATGTCGACCTGGCCGACCGCAGCCTGCTTCAGCGGCATGGTGACATTGCAGCCGCGCCAGTCCGGATCGGCGCGACGTTCGGCGAGATAGGCGGGCAGCTCCGCCTCGGTGACGCGGGTCGCGCGATAGTCGCCTTCGACCTCCAGTTTCTCCAGCCAGAAATTATGGATGAGCGGCGATTTCGACTGGGCGATCGGATCGCCGATCACCTCGGCATAGGGAACGCCCATCAGTCCGCAATCATGCCGCGCTCGCGCAGGAAAGCGAGCAGGGGCAGGAGCGGCAGGCCGAGCACGGCGAAGTGGCTGCCGTCCACTTCTTCGAACAATTGCGCGCCGAGGCCCTCGATCCGGTAGCCGCCGACGTTGAACCGGACCGCCTCAAATTCGCGGTCGAGATAGTCCTGGATGAAGGCCTCGCCGAGCGGCCGGACGTCGAGCCGCACGCTCTCCGTCTCGCCCCAGACCCGCTCGCCGCGTTCGGCGACGACCGCGGCGCTATGGAGGAAATGGCTGTTGCCGCTGAGCCGGCGTAGCTGATCGGCGGCTTCGTCGCGCGAGCCGGGCTTGCTCAACATGCTGCCGTCTTCGAGCTCGAGAGTCTGGTCGGCGCCGATCACCAGGGCGTCCGCCGCCTTGATGCTGGTCGCCTTCATCGCCGCCAGCATCTCGGCCATGTCGCGCGGCTCGAAACCGGCGGCTTCGAGACCGGCCTTGGCGTCCTCCTCGTCGAGGCTCGCCGCCACCGTCTCGAAGGCGATTCCCGCCGCCTCGAGCATGCGTCGGCGGGTCGCGCTCTGCGAGGCGAGAAGCAACCTCACGCCCCGTTCCCCTCCATCCGCTCGGTGCAGAGCTTGACGATGGCGAGCGCCGATTCCTCGATCGAGCGGCGGGTGACGTCGATCACCGGCCAGCCATTGTCGGCGAACATCCGGCGGGCGAAGGCGAGCTCGGCATTGACCGCCTCGATGTCGACATAGTCGGTCTCGGGCGCCTGGTTGAGCGAGAGCAGGCGGTTGCGGCGGATCTGGATCAGCCGCTCGATATTGGTGGTGAGGCCGACGATCAGCGGGTGGATGAGCCCGAAGAGCGAGGCGGGTGGCGGCGATTCGGGCACCAACGGCACGTTGGCGACCTTGTAGCCGCGATTGGCGAGATAGATGCTGGTCGGGGTCTTCGAAGTCCGCGAAACGCCGACCAGGACGATGTCGGCCTCCTCCCAGTTCTGCGAGCCGACGCCGTCGTCATGGGCGATGGTGACCTGGATGGCGTCGACCCGGGCGAAATAGGCGGCATCGAGCACGTGCTGGCGGCCGGCGCGGCCCTTGGCTTCCTCGCCGCTCAGCGCCGACAAGGCGTCGATCACCGGATCGAGGACGGGCACCGCATGGAGGCCGCGCGAACGGCATTTGCGCTCCAGGTCGCGGCGGATCGCGGGATTGACCACGGTGTAGAGGACGAGGCCGGGCCGGCGCTCGACGTCGTCGAGCACCCGATCGAGATGGCCTTCGGAACGGACCATCGGCCAATAATGGGTCAGCGCCTCGACCGTGTCGAACTGGGCGAGGCAGGCCTTGGCGACCATGTCCAGCGTCTCGCCGGTCGAATCCGACAAGAGGTGAAGGTGGAGCTGCTTCAAGGCCGCGGCCTGTGGACAAACATGGGGAAAGGGCTAGCGGAACCCTTGGGGCAAACTCAAGGTCGGGATTCGTCCACGAAACCGCCCGAACCATCCACAACGCCGCGAACAAGGGAAAAATTCTACCCCCAGCCTGTGGATCACGGGGATGGCGCGGGCGAATCGTAGGGAAGCCGCGAGTCGCTTCGAGTCAAGCTGTTGGCAAAATTTGTGCGAAGCAATAAACCCCGCTCATCCTTCCTCTACTAACTTCAACAGACTCTCTTAGATTCTATATATTATAGATAGAGAGCGGAGCCTCCCCGCCCTGATGTCCGGTCCATCCAAGCCGCTCTTGTCCGTCCTAAGCGGCGGAAATCCCGGACAAATCCCGATCTGGCTGATGCGTCAGGCGGGACGCTACCTTCCCGAATACCGCGCGCTCCGGGCCGAGAAGGGCGGGTTCCTCGCCCTTGCCCTGGATCCCGAAGCCGCGGCCGAGATCACCCTCCAGCCGATCCGACGTTTCGGCTTCGACGGGGCGATCCTTTTTTCCGACATATTGATCGTACCCCACGCGCTCGGCCAGGATCTGCGCTTCGAGGCGGGCGACGGGCCCCGCCTGGCGCCGGCGCTGGCCGAGGCCGCCTTTGCCGCTCTGGAGGCCGTGCCGGGGCGCCTCGAGCCGATTTATCGGACTGTGGAGAACGTGAAGGCGTCGTTGCCGCCCGAAACGACCTTTCTCGGTTTCGCCGGCAGTCCGTGGACCGTCGCGACCTACATGGTCGCCGGCCAGGGCAGCCGCGACCAGGCCGAGGCGAGAGGCTACGCTTATGCCGATCCGGGTGCCTTCACCGAGATCATCGCTGCGATCGAGGCGATGACGATCGACTATCTTTCCGGGCAGATCGAGGCCGGGGTCGACGCCGTCCAGCTGTTCGACAGCTGGGCTGGGAGCCTGTCGCCCGCCCAGTTCGAATCCTGGGTGATCGCGCCGACCGCGCGGATCGTCGCCGGCCTGAAGGCGCGGCACCCTGACGTGCCGGTCATCGGCTTTCCCAAGGGCGCCGGCGCCAAGCTGGTCGATTATGCGCGGGAGACCGGGGTCGACGCGCTCGGCCTCGACGAGACGATCGATCCGGACTGGGCGGCGCGCGCGCTGCCGGCGGATCTGCCGCTTCAGGGGAATCTCGACCCGCTGGCCCTGCTCGCCGGCGGCGAGGCGCTTGAAACAGCGGTGGGGCGCATCCTATCTAGTTTCCACGGGAGGCCGCACATCTTCAACCTCGGTCACGGCATCATCAAGGAGACGCCGATCCCCCATGTCGAGCGCCTGCTCGAACTGGTGCGCCGGTGATTTATGACATTGGGGCGTTACTGATCATGCTCTACGCGTGGCTGAAGGCCGGCCATCTCATTTTCGTGATCTTCTGGGTCGCGGGCCTGTTCATGCTGCCGCGCTTCTATGTCTACCACCAGGAATCCGCGCCCGGATCGGACGAGGAGAAGAGGTGGATCGAGCGGGAGAAGAAGCTCAGGTCTATCATCATCACGCCGGCGATGATCCTGGTCTGGGTGTTCGGGCTGCTGCTCGCCTATATCACCGGCGCCTGGCTGGAGCATTGGTTCCAGGCCAAGTTCGCCATCGTCGTCGCTTTGTCCGGCTATCACGGCTGGATGATCGACTACGGAAAGAAGCTCGAAAAGGGCATCCGGCCGGTGAGCGGGCGAGCGCTCAGGATCATGAATGAAGTGCCCGGCATCGCCGTCGCCCTGATCGTCGTGCTGGTCATCGTTCGGCCGTTCTGACCTTCTTTCCAGCCGCCATTGCTTGACTTGCTCCGGGGCGGAGCATAACGGCGCATTCAGTCGTTAGCCTGCCGTCCGCGCGGGTGTTCTAGCACCAATCCACATCGATTCCCGTGGCCGCCGCCCGGAATCCGTTTCCCGAAGAGACTCCCAATGCATTTGAACGACCTCAAACAAAAGACTCCCGCCGATTTGGTGGAGATGGCCGAAGGGCTCGGTGTCGAAGGTGCTTCGACCCTGCGCAAGCAGGAGCTGATGTTCTCGATCCTCAAGGTCCGCGCCGAGACCGGCAACGAGATCATGGGCCAGGGCACGATCGAAGTTCTCCAGGACGGGTTCGGCTTCCTGCGCTCGGCCGATTCCAACTACCTCGCGGGCCCCGACGACATCTACGTCTCGCCCAACCAGGTCCGCAAATTCGGCCTCAGGACCGGCGACACGGTCGAGGGCGAGATCCGCGGTCCCAAGGAAGGCGAGCGCTATTTCAGCCTGGTCCGCGTCACCCAGATCAATTTCGACGATCCCGACGCGGTCCGCCACCGGGTCAATTTCGACAACCTCACCCCGCTTTATCCGGACGAGAAGCTGACCCTCGACAGCGCCGATCCGACGATCAAGGACAAGTCGGCGCGGGTGATCGATATCATCTCGCCGCAGGGCAAGGGCCAGCGCGCCCTGATCGTGGCGCCGCCCCGGACCGGCAAGACCGTGCTCCTCCAGAACATCGCCCGGGCGATCACCGACAACCATCCCGAGGTCTTCCTGATCGTGCTGCTGATCGACGAGCGGCCCGAGGAAGTCACCGACATGCAGCGTTCGGTGAAGGGCGAGGTCATTTCCTCGACCTTCGACGAGCCCGCCAGTCGCCACGTCCAGGTCGCCGAAATGGTGATCGAGAAGGCCAAGCGCCTGGTCGAGCACAAGAAGGATGTCGTCATCCTGCTCGATTCGATCACCCGCCTCGGCCGCGCCTACAACACGGTGGTGCCGTCGTCGGGCAAGGTCCTGACCGGCGGTGTCGACGCCAACGCCCTGCAGCGGCCCAAGCGCTTCTTCGGCGCCGCCCGCAACATCGAGGAAGGCGGCTCGCTCACCATCATCGCGACGGCCCTGATCGACACCGGCTCGCGCATGGACGAGGTCATCTTCGAAGAGTTCAAGGGCACGGGCAACTCGGAAATTATCCTGGACCGCAAGGTCTCCGACAAGCGCGTCTTCCCGGCCATGGACATCACGCGCTCGGGCACGCGCAAGGAAGAGCTGCTGGTGCCGCCGGACATCCTGAAGAAGATGTACGTGCTCCGCCGCATCCTCATGCCGATGGGCACGGTCGACGCGATCGAGTTCCTGCTCGACAAGCTCCGCCAGACCAAGAACAACTCCGACTTCTTCGACCAGATGAATACCTGATCCGGAAGCGTCAGGTTCAGGTTAGCTTTAGCCCACAATATTTGGCGAAGTGACGGAAATCGGCGTCGCGCGTGATGAGTGCGACGTCGTGATCGATGCAGGACTGGGCGATCAAGACGTCAGGCAGGCG
>DATDAU010000066.1:0-55054 GCA_036525215.1 Allosphingosinicella sp. | reverse complement strand
TCCACCTCGACCGACGGGGCGTGGCCGCACCATTCGCCGAGCCGCTGGCCGAGAATCAGACTATCGTCGCCGAGCCGCAGCAGCATGTCGAACAAGACGTCGCGCTCGGCTTCGACGACCGGCGCGTCGAACTCGCCCGCGCCGATCGCGCCGGCCGGTAGATCGATCGGGGGAAGCGACGCCATCAGATGTGTTTCACGTCGTCGGGGATGTCGTAGAAGGTCGGGTGGCGGTAGATCTTGTCCTCGGCCGGCTCGAACATCGCCGCGTCCTCGCCCGGGTCGGAGGCGGTGATCGAGGCCGACGGTACCACCCACAGGCTCACGCCCTCCTGGCGCCGCGTATAGGTGTCGCGGGCGTGGCGCATCGCGATCTCAGCGTCGGGCGCGTGCACCGATCCGACATGGCGATGCGACATCCCGCCCTTGGCGCGGACGAACACTTCCCAGAGCGGCCAATCCTTGCTCATGCCGCTTCCCTCTTCGCTACCTGCTTCTCGGCATGGGCCGTGGCCGCTTCGCGGACCCAGGCATTGTTCTCCCAGGCCTCGCGGCGGGCCTTCATCCGTTCCTTGGCGACCGGGCCCTCGCCGCGGACGACCGCGTAGAATTCCTCCCAGTCGAGCGCGCCGAAATCGTGGCCGCCTTTCTCCTCGTTCCAGACCAGGTCGGGATCGGGGACGGCGAGTCCGATGGCGTCGGCCTGGGGCTTGGTGATGTCGACGAATTTCTGGCGGAGTTCGTCATTGGTGTCGCGCTTGATCCGCCAGCGCATCGACTGGGCGGTATTGGGGCTGTCGGCGTCGGGCGGGCCGAACATCATCAGCGACGGCCACCACCAGCGGTTCAACGCGTCCTGCGCCATCCGCACCTGCTCGGCCGTGCCGGCAGCAAGAGTCATCATGATCTCGTAGCCCTGGCGCTGGTGGAAGCTCTCTTCCTTGCAGACCCGGACCATGGCGCGGGCATAGGGCCCGTAGGAGGTGCGCTGCAGCGGCACCTGGTTCATGATCGCGGCGCCGTCGACCAGCCAGCCGATCGCGCCCATGTCCGCCCAGGTGATGGTCGGATAGTTGAAGATGGTGCTGTACTTGGCCTTGCCCGAGTGGAGCGCCTCGATCATCTCCTCGCGGCTGGTGCCCAGGGTCTCGGCGGCGGAATAGAGATAGAGGCCGTGGCCGGCTTCGTCCTGGACCTTGGCGAGCAGGATCGCCTTGCGGCGCAGAGACGGCGCGCGGCTGATCCAGTTCCCTTCCGGAAGCATGCCGACGATCTCGCTATGGGCGTGCTGCGAGATCTGGCGGGTCAGCGTGCGGCGATAAGCCTCGGGCATCCAGTCCTTGGGCTCGATGAACTCGTCGGCCGCGACCCGCGCCTCGAAGGCCGCGAGCTTCTCGGGATCCTCGGTCGAAACCACCTTCCCGGTCTTCTGCAATTCAGTCGTGTACATCCGCACAATCTCCTGCAGCCTGATCCTTACCATTAATCGACCGATCGGTCAACGAATTCTGGTCCTGTCATTGCGACGTTCCAAATCAATTCAGACTTCAACGCCTTAGCCGCCGGATTGCTTCATTCCCCCCGCAATGACAGACTGGGATGACGGGAGGGTAAAGCCATGCTCAACAAAGTTGCCTTCACCATGTACCCGGTCACGGACATGCCGCGGGCCCGCGCCTTCTACGAGGAGGTGCTCGGCCTCGGCCCCAGCCGCAGCGGCGCAACCAGCCCCTGGGTCGAGTTCGACCTGGCCGGCGGCGGCTGCCTGGCGATCACCACCGTGACCCCGAACGAGCCGAGCGCCAGCGCCGGCGGCACGATCGCGTTCGAGGTCGACAATTTGCCCGCCATGGTCGCCGACCTGAAGGCCAAAGGCGTCGCCTTCGCCGCCGAGGGGATCGAAAGCCCGGTCTGCCGGATGGCGATCATCAAGGACCCCGATGGCAACGCGATCATTCTGCACAAGCTGAAGAGCGCGGAAGAACGGGGTCAATGACACTTGAGGAGGCACTTGCCGCGCTCGAGGGGCGCGGCGAGGCCCGCATCCGCGACGGCCTGGGCCGATATGGCGTCAGCACCGCCGACCGCGTGATCGGTGTGCCGATGGGCGGCATCCAACTGGTCGGCAAGGAATGCGGTCCGGACCACGCGCTCGCCGCGGCGTTGTGGAAAACCGGCGTCTACGAAGCGCGCATGCTGACCGCCTATGTCGGCGATCCTGCCTTGCTGACGTCGGGGGAAATGAACCGCTGGACCCGCGACCTGGACAATTGGGCGGTCTGCGACACGCTCTGCTTCAAGCTGTTCGACCGGTCGCCGCACGCCTTCGATATGATCGACCGCTGGGCGGACGATCCCGCCGAATTCGTGAAGCGCACCGCCTACGCTTTGCTCGCCAGCCTCGCCTTGCACGACAAGAAGAGCGGCGACGAACCCTTCCTGACGCGCCTTGTGCTGATCGAAGCCGCGGCGACGGACAACCGCAACTTCGTCAAGAAGGGCGTCAGCTGGGCGCTTCGGGCGATCGGCGGCCGGAAGAGCCCGACCCTGCGGGCCGCGGCGCGCGAGCTGGCCGACCGCCTCTCGGCATCGACCGACAGGAGCTCAAGATGGGTCGGCAAGGACGCGCAGAGGGCGTTCGCCAAAGCGGGGGAATGAAGCCCTTCGATACGGCCGTCGGCTTCGCTCAGTCGCTACCCAGGGTGAGCGGAGAGGGACAAAGCGGGCATGTTCCCTCCTTCACTTCACTCCACTCCATCGACAATGCACAAGGTCGACTCCGCAAAGGCATGCCGGATGGGGACTATCGCCTGATATTCGGGGCTGTCGTAGAAGGTAGCCGCCGCCTCGACGCTGGGGAATTCAAGGATCACCAGCCGCGACAGGCCGGGTTCGCCCTCTCGGACCTGGATAGCGCCGCCCTTGACCAGGGCGCGTCCGCCATATTGAGCGATGATCGCTCCGGTTTGCGATCGATAGGCCTCATAGGCGTCCGTGTCCGTGACGCTGATATTGGCGACGATGTAACCCTTCATTTCACGCTCCCTCAGACCTTCTCGATCACCATGGCGATGCCCTGCCCGACGCCGATGCACATGGTGCAGAGCGCGTAGCGGCCGCCCTTGCGGTGCAATTCCTCGGTGGCGGTGAGGGCGAGGCGGGCGCCGGACATGCCGAGCGGGTGGCCGAGCGCGATCGCGCCGCCGTTCGGATTGACGTGCGGCGCATCGTCGGCGACGCCGAGCTGGCGAAGCACGGCCAGGCCCTGGGCGGCAAAGGCTTCGTTCAATTCGATCACGTCCATCTGCTCGACCGTCAGGCCGAGGCGTTGGAGCAGCTTTTGCGAGGCGGGCGCCGGGCCGATGCCCATGATCCGCGGCGGCACGCCGGCGACGGCGGCACCGAGGATGCGGGCGCGCGGGGTCAGGCCGTTGCGCCTGGCCGCTTCCTCGGTGGCGATGATCAGCGCCGCGGCGCCGTCATTGACGCCCGAAGCGTTGCCGGCGGTGACGGTGCCGCCTTCGCGCACGATCGGCTTCAGCTTGGCGAGCGCCTCGACGCTGGTTTCGCGGGGATGCTCGTCCCGGTCGACGACGATCGGGTCGCCCTTGCGCTGCGGAATCTCGACCGGCGCGATCTCGGCGGCGAGGCGGCCATTGGCCTGGGCCGCGGCGGCGCGGCGCTGGCTTTCGACCGCGAACCGGTCCTGGTCCTCGCGGTTGACGCCATAGTCCCCGGCGACGTTCTCGGCGGTCTCGGGCATCGAATCGACGCCGAACTGCGCCTTCATCAGCTTGTTGACGAAGCGCCAGCCGATCGTGGTGTCGTACATTTCGGCCTTGCGGTCGAAGGCGGAACCCGCCTTGGCGACGACGAAAGGCGCGCGGCTCATGCTTTCGACGCCGCCGGCGAGAATCAGGCTCCCCTCCCCGCTCCGCAACGTCCGCGCCGCCATCGCCACCGCGTCGAGGCCGGAACCGCACAGGCGGTTTAGGGTGACGCCGCCGGCTGTCTCGGGCAGGCCGGCGAGAAGCCCCGCCATGCGGGCGACGTCGCGATTGTCCTCGCCCGCCTGGTTGGCGCAGCCGTAGATCACGTCCTCGACCTCGCCCCAATCGACGCCGGGGTTGTGCGCGATCAGCGCCCGGATCGGGTGCGCGGCGAGATCGTCGGCGCGGACCGAGGAGAGGCTCCCGCCATAGCGGCCGATCGGGGTGCGCACGGCGTCGCAGATGAAAGCGTCTGTCATTCAGTCTCTCCGATCAGATTGCCGCCGAGGCTCCGCGAAAAACCCTGGAATTCGGCAATGGCGCGGCCGCCTTCGCCGCGCACCTTAGCATTGTAAACGCCGGATCGCCCGACAAGCGCCTGCTCCTCGCATATCGCTACCAGCATCTCGCCCTCGCGCGCGGAGTCGAGGAAGACGATCGAGGCCTGGGCGGCGACGGTGCGCAAATTGCGGCTGTTGCAGGCGTAGGCGAAGGCGGTGTCGGCAAGCGCGAAAATCATGCCGCCATGGGCGATGCCGTGGCCGTTCAGCATGTCGGGGCGCAGACGCATGCGGATTCGCGCATAGCCTTCGCGCGCCTCCTCGATCTCCACCCCCCAGGCTGGGCCGGTGCCCTCCGAAGCGAGCATCGCGCGCGCGACCTTGTCCGCCGTCTCGTCTGCGTTCATGACGGCGGCCATGGCTTACGAAACGATCGACTTCAAGCTGGAGGACGGCGTCGCCCGGCTCACGCTCAACCGCCCCGACCGGCTGAACAGCTTCACCGTACAGATGCACGAGGAGGTGGCCGACGCGCTTGCCAGCCTCGGCGACGCGCGCTGCCTGGTGCTGACCGGCGCCGGCCGCGGCTTCTGCGCCGGGCAGGATCTGAGCGACCGCGCGGTCGCGCCCGGCCAGGCGGTCGATCTCGGCGAGTCGGTAGAGCTTCGCTACAATCCGTTGATCCGCAACCTGGTGTCGCTGCCCATGCCGGTGATCGCGCGGGTGAACGGCGTCGCCGCCGGCGCCGGCGCCAATATCGCCCTGGCCTGCGACATCGTGATTGCCGCCAAGTCGGCGAAGTTCATCCAGTCCTTCGCCGCCATCGGCCTGATCCCCGACAGCGGCGGCACCTGGGTGCTGCCCCGGCTGGTCGGCCAGGCCCGCGCCCTCGGCCTCGCCCTCACCGGCGAGCCGCTGACGGCCGAGAAAGCCGCCGAGTGGGGGATGATCTGGAAGGCGGTGGACGACAAAGCGCTCGACGCCGAGGTCGATGCGCTCGCCGCCCGCTTCGCCGCCGGTCCGACTCGCGGCCTTGCCCGGATCAAGAAGATGCTCCGCGAAAGCTGGAGCCAGAATCTCGAAGCCGAACTCGACCGCCAGCGCGACGCGATGCGCGAACTGGGGTATAGCGACGATTATCGCGAGGGCGTGGCGGCGTTCATGGAGAAAAGGCCGCCGAAATTCACCGGGAAGTGAGCGCCTAGCCCCCGATCAGTTCGCAGAACTTCGCCAGATCCACATTGCCGCCCGAAATGACGCAGACGATGGGCCCTTCCCCGGCCTCCCCCGTGAGCGCCGCCGCCGGCGACAGCGCGCCGGCGCCTTCGGCGATCACCCGGGCCTTGTCGGCGAGAAGACGCATCGCCTGGCGGGTCTGGTCGAGCGAAACGGTGATGGCGCCGTCGACGATCGGCAGCATCCGCTCCCACATCCGCTCGATCACACTGTGCCCGCCGGCGCCGTCGACGAAGCTCGCCTCCCAGTCCGGGAAACGCCGGGGCCCGCCTTCGCGCCGCGACAGGGCATAGGGCGCAGCCGTTTCAGGTTCCGCGCCGAAGATCCTGATTTCGGGCCGAAGCGCCTTGATCGCGCTGCCCACGCCGGTGATCAGCCCGCCGCCACCGATCGCGGCGATCACGGCTTTCGTGTCGGGCGCATCCTCGAGGATTTCGAGGCCCATCGTGGCGTGGCCGGAGATGAAGTCGTGATTGTCGAAGGGATGGATGAAACGCCCTTCCATGCCTTCGAACGCATGGTCGGTGACCGCTTCCCAGGCGACGTCGTAGGGGACGGGAACGACGCGCGCGCCCAGCGCCGCCATCCGGTCGAGCTTGGTCCGGGGCGCGCTGTCGATCGCGACGACGGTGCAGGCGATGCCCGCCGCGCGCGCCGCCAGGGCGATGGCCTGGCCGGCATTGCCGGCGCTCACCGTCCAGACGCCCTGCGCCCGCTCCGCGCCACTCAACCTGGCGACGGCATTGGTCGCGCCGCGGATCTTGTAGCTGTTGGTCGGCTGGAGGTTCTCGAGCTTCAGGCGGATGTCGGGGCCGCCGGGGCCGAGATCGAGCCTTACCAGCGGCGTGCGCAGCACCGTCCCCGCGATCCGCGCCCGCGCCGCCTCGATATCCGCGAGCGCGATCGGCCTGACCGGTTCGATCACGAGACGGCCCGGATGTGCCGCTCGAACGTGTCGAAATCCATGTTCGAGCCGCAAACGAGCACGCCCACTTTCTTGCCTGCCAGCCGGTCCCGCAGCGGGCCGACCAAAGCCGCCGTCGCCGCCGCCGCGGCGGGTTCGACCGCCAGCTTCATCTCGCGGAAAAGGAGGCCCATGGCGGAACGGAGTTGGTCGTCGTCGACCAGGACGATGTCGTCGACATTGGCCCGACAAAGACTGAAGGAATAAGGCAGCGCGAAAGGCGGGGCGAGACTGTCGGCGATGGTCAGTACCTCGGCATGGTCGATCGGCGAACCTTGCGCGAAGCTGCGGTACATCGTGTCGGAACCGGTCGGTTCTACCCCGAACACCTGGCAGTCCGGCTTCAGCAATTTGATCGCCGCCGAGGCGCCGCCGCACAGGCCACCGCCGCCGATGGCGATGATCACCGCTTCGAGATCCGGAACCTGCTCCAGCCATTCCATGCCGAGCGTCGCCGTCCCGAGCGCTGTATAGGGTCCCTCGAACGGGTGGACGAAGGAGCGACCTTCGTCGCGCGCGATCGCTTCGACCATCTCGAATGCAGTCTTCCCATCGGGCGCGATCACCACTTCGGCGCCGAGCGCCTTACAGGCCGCGACACGTGCCGGATTGGCGCTGCCCATCATCACCACCTTGGCGGTCGTGCCGAGCGCGTCGGCGGCGTAGGCCGCGGCGATGGCGTGGTTGCCGGCGCTGACCGCGCAGATGCCGCGCGCCCGCTCCTCGGGCGTCAGCCGCAGCATCTTCGAGATCGCGCCGCGTGCCTTGAACGTCCCGCTCTGCTGGAACAGCTCCAGCTTCAGATTGACCCGCGTGCCGGGCGCCAGCAGCGCCTCGATCTCGCGCCCGCGCCAGTCATGGACCGGCGTGCGCACGACATAAGGCGCGATCATCGCGCGGGTTTGCTCGATTTCGGCGAGTGAGAGGACGGGGCTTGGGGCGGGCGCGGGTTGGTCCATGGCGCCCCGTTCTAGTCCTTTTGCCCGGGCTTTGAAGCCCGTCGACGACCTGTCACGCCAGCACATGCTGGAATCTCCGTGCCTTTTCGTGTTGAGAGGCGGCGACGCTTGAGGACGCGAAACAATGAAGACGCTGAAGCTGCTCAATTACGCGAACGATCAATGGGTGGCCGGCGACGGCGGCCTCGCCGACGTCCACAGCGCCGTCACCGGCGACGTGATCGCCACGACCGGCAGCGCCGGCCTCGATTTCAAGGCGATGCTCGATCACGCTCGCTCCATCGGCGGCCCGGCCCTCAGGCGGATGACCTTCCACGAGCGCGCCTGGATGCTGAAGGACCTCGCCAATGCGGTGATGGCGCGCAAGGAGGAATTGTACGAGCTCAGCTACAACAGCGGGGCCACCCGCACCGACGGCTGGATCGACATCGAGGGCGGCGCCGGCACGCTCTTCTCCTTCTCGTCCAAGGGTCGGCGCGAGCTGCCCAATAGCCGGGTGCTGATCGACGGCGCGATGGAACCGTTGTCGAAGACCGGCACCTTCGTCGGCCAGCACGTCTTCACACCGCTCCAGGGCGTCGCCGTCCACATCAACGCCTTCAACTTTCCAATCTGGGGTATGCTCGAGAAGCTCGGGCCGACCCTGCTCGCCGGCCTGCCCGCCATCGTCAAGCCGGGGAGCTCAACAGGCTATCTGACCGAGGCCTGCGTCCGGATCATGATCGAGGCCGGGGTACTGCCGAGCGGCGCGCTGCAGTTGATCATGGGCTCGACCGGCGATCTGATGGACCATCTGACCTGCCAGGACGTGGTCAGCTTCACCGGCTCGGCGGCGACCGCGATGAAGCTGCAGTCGCACCCGGTGATCGCGAGAGAGAGCGTCCGCTTCGTCGCCGAGCGCGACAGCCTCAACGCCTCGATCCTCGGCCCCGATGCCGGCCCGGGCACGCCCGAATTCGACCTGTTCGTCAAGGAGGTGGCGCGTGAAATGACGGTGAAGGCGGGCCAGAAATGCACCGCCATCCGCCGTGCGATGGCTCCCGCCCAGCATCTCGACGCGGTCCAGTCGGCGCTTTCCGAACGGCTCGCCAGGGTGAAGATCGGCGACCCGCGCGAGGAAGGCGTCCAGATGGGCGCGCTCGCCAGCCAGTCGCAACTACGCTCGGTGCGCGAGGCGGTGGCGGAGCTGAGCAAGTCCGCGCGGATCGTGTCGGGCGATCCCGACGCCTCGCCGGTCCCCGGCAACGGCGCCTTCATTTCGCCGATCCTGCTCCGCTCCGACGATCCTTGGGGATCGGCCGCGGTCCACGACGTCGAGGCGTTCGGGCCGGTCTCTACCCTGATGCCCTATCGCGACCTCGACGACGCCATCGCGCTCGCCAATCGCGGCATGGGCAGTCTTGCTCTATCGTTGTTCACTTTCGATCCCGGCGTGGCCGAGGATTTCGTGCTCGGCGCCGGCGCCTATCACGGCCGGATGGTGATCCTCGAGCGGACCAGCGCGAAGGAATCGACCGGTCACGGCTCGCCCCTTCCCGTTCTCGTCCATGGCGGGCCGGGCCGCGCCGGCGGCGGCGAGGAGATGGGCGGGGTGCGCGGCGTGAAGCATTATATGCAGCGCAGCGCGCTCCAGGGCTCGCCCAACGTCCTCTCGGCCATCGTCGGCCAGTGGCTGCCCGGCGCGGACAAGCCGACCGGCGACGTCCACCCGTTCCGCAAACGCATCTGTGAGCTCCACATCGGCTATACGCTGAGGACGGCGAGCCGGACGGTGACCCTCGACGATATCGAGCATTTCGCCGCCTTCACCGGCGACAATTTCTACGCCCATATGGACGAGGAGGCGGCGAAGGCGAATCCGATCTTCGACGGCCGTGTCGCCCACGGCTATCTGATCCTCAGCTTCGCCGCGGGCCTGTTCGTCGATCCCGATCCAGGCCCGGTCCTTGCCAATACCGGTCTCGAGAATCTGCGCTTCCAGACCCCGCTCTATCCCGGCGATTCGATGCGGGTCGAATTGACGGTCAAATCGAAGAGCGTGCGCGACGAGGAAAAAGGCGAGGTGCGCTGGGCGGTTTATGTCTACAACCAGAAGGACGAAATCGTAGCGACCTACGAGCTGATGACCATGAACACGCCGTGATCCCGAATCTCCTCGTTTTCCTCGCGTCCCTGCTCGGCCCGGCCCAGGCGCCGGCGGCGGCTCCCGCCCCGGCCGCTGCGGATGCGCCGCGGACCTACACATACCGGGTCGTCAACAGCTTCCCGCACGATCCAGGCGCCTTCACCGAGGGCCTGTTCTATCTCAACGGAGAGCTCTGGGAGAGCACCGGCCTGGTCGGCCATTCGACCATCCGCCGCGTCCGCCTGAGGGACGGCGTCGTCCTCCAGTCGGTGCGCTTCCCGCCGGGCAAGTTCGGCGAGGGCATCGTGAATTGGGGATCGCAGATCATCAGCCTCACCTGGCGGGCCGGCATCGGCTATCGCTGGGACCGGGCGCGATTGAGACGGCTCGGCGAATTCCATTATTCCGGCGAAGGCTGGGCGCTGACCCGCAACGACCGCGAAATCTTCATGAGCGACGGCACCGACCAGATCCGCGTCCTCGATCCGCGCACGCTCGACGAGAGCCGGCGGATCAGCGTGACGGTCCGCGGCCGGCCGCTCAACCAGCTCAACGAGCTCGAATGGATCGACGGCGAGATCTACGCCAATGTCTGGATGACGGCGATGATCGTCCGGATCGACCCGGCCAGCGGCCGCGTCACCGGCGTCATCGACCTGAGGCGCCTTGCCGCCGAAAATGGCGGCGGCGAGGACAATGTGCTGAACGGCATCGCCTGGGACGCCGCCGGCCGGCGCCTGTTCGTCACCGGCAAGAACTGGCCGCGCCTCTACGAAATCGCCCTCGTTCCGAACGCGCCGGGAGCTGCCCAATGATCGACGGGATCACCCTCGACCCCAACTGGCCGAAGGCGACGATCGCCGAGGTCAACGCCCTCCTGACCGCACCCGGCGCCCGCTTCGAGATGGAGGAAGCTGTGATCCGGGGCGTGCCGACCCGGGTGTGGAAAAACGCGCCGCCGAGCCTGCCAATGCTCGCCCGCTTCTCGCGCATGCACGGGGAGCGGCTGCTGACCATCTACGAAGACGAACGAATCAGCTTCGAAGCCAATTTCCGCGCGATCGCCGCTCTGGCGGGCGAGCTGAAACGGCGCGGCATCGTCAGCGGCGAACGGGTGGCGCTGGCCATGGTCAATCTGCCGGAATGGCCGGTCGCCTTCTTCGCGATCACAGCGCTGGGCGCGATCGCGGTGCCGCTCAACGCCTGGTGGACCGGCGCCGAGCTCGAATACGGCCTGGCCGATTCGGGATCGAAGGCGCTGATCTGCGACGTGGAGCGCTGGCAGCGGATCGCGCCCCATCGCGCCGCTCTGCCCGCGCTGGAGCATGTCTTCGTCAGCCGCGCCGCCGAGGCGCCGGCGGACACCCGCCGGCTCGAGGATCTGATCGGCGAACCGAAGAGCTGGCGACACCTGCCGGCCGCCGATTTGCCCGACGTCGCGATTCACACCGACGACGACGCCACCATCTTCTACACCAGCGGCACCACCGGAAGTCCCAAGGGTGCGCTCGGCACCCACCGCAATCTGATGACCAACATATTGTCGACCGGCTTCGCCAGCGCCCGCGCGGCGCTCCGCCGCGGCGAGACGCCGCCGGCGCCGGTGCCCAAGGTCGGACTGCTGGTCATCCCGCTCTTCCACGTCACCGCCTGCAGCGCCAGCCTGATGGGGACGATGCTGGTGGGGAACACCGCCGTGTTCATGCGCAAGTGGGACACGCTGGAGGCGATGGCGATCATCGAGCGTGAGAAGGTGCACATCACCGGCGGCGTACCGGCCATCGCCTGGGCGATCCTGGAGCATCCAGAGCGGCACCGCTTCGATCTCTCCAGCCTCGAGACGATCAGCTATGGCGGCGCCCCCTCGGCGCCCGAACTGGTCCGCCGCATCTGGGAGGAATTCGGCGCGCTTCCCGGCAACGGCTGGGGGATGACCGAGACGATGGCGACGGTCACTTCACATATCGGCGAGGATTATCTCAACCGCCCCGACAGTGCCGGCCCGCCGGTTCCCGTCTCCGATCTCAGGATCATGTCGCCCGACGGCGCGACCGAGCTTCCCGTCGGCGAGATCGGCGAATTGTGGGCGAGCGGCCCGCAGATCGTGAAAGGCTATTGGAACAACCCGAAGGCGAGCGCGGAGACCTTCGTCGACGGTTGGGTCCGCACTGGCGACCTCGCCCGGGTCGACGAAGAGGGTTTTCTCTACATCGTCGATCGGGCCAAGGACATGATCATCCGCGGCGGCGAGAACATCTATTCGATCGAGGTCGAGAACGTCCTCTTCGCCCATCCGGCGGTGATTGACGCGGCCCTGGTCGGCATCCCCCACCGCACTTTGGGCGAGGAGCCGGCGGCGGTGGTCCACCTCGCGCCGGGCGCGCAGGCGAGCGAGGAGGAATTGAAGGCCTGGGTCCGCGAGCGGCTGGCCATCTTCAAGACCCCCGTCCGCATCCACTTCCTCGACACGCCCCTTCCCCGCAACGCCAACGGCAAGGTGATGAAGAAGGAACTGAAGGCGCTGTTCGTGTCGGCTTGACTCATCGGTAATTCATGACTAACCGTTAGTCATGACTAACGCTCATGCCTTCGCCGCGCTTGCCGAGCCGATGCGCCGGGCGATCGTCGAGCGGCTGGCGGAGCGACCGATGGCGGTGGGCGAGCTGGCCGGCCATCTGCCGGTGACCCGGCCCGCGGTGTCGCAGCACCTCAAGATCCTGAAGGAGGCCCGGCTCGTGCGCGACCATGCCGAGGGCACGCGGCGCATCTACAGCATCGATCCTGCAGGGCTGGGCGCGATCCGCGCCTGGCTCGACGGGTTCTGGGACAAGGCCCTCGCATCCTTCGTCGAGGCGGCAGAACGGGAGGACAGGAAATGAACGTCGAGACCCAGCGAATCAGCCCCACTCCGATCCGCAGGACCCTACGGGTCAACGCCAGCCGGCAGAAGGCCTTCGACACCTTTGTCGGCGGCATGGGCGGCTGGTGGCTGAAGAGCCATTCGCTGCTCGGATCGCCGCAGACGGACGTGGTGATCGAGCCGCGCACCGGCGGCCGTTGGTACGAGATCGGCGAGGACGGCTCGGAAAAGACCTGGGGCAAGGTCATCGCCTGGGACGCGCCCGGGGGCGTCACCCTGGCCTGGCAGCTCAACGCCGAATGGACCTACGACGAGAATTTCGAAACCACCGTCGAGGTGCGCTTCAGCGAGGAGGGCGATCACACGATCGTCACCTTCGAGCATCGCGACCTCGAGCGGTTCGGCGACAAGGCCGAGGCGGTTCGCGGCGACTACGACACCGGCATGGACGGCGGCTGGGGCCAGCTTCTCGCCAATTACCAGGCGGCGGTGGAAGCAGCCTGAGCGGAGGCGCTCCGACGAAAACGGGCCTCTCTGAGGAGGCCCGAATGAAGCTCAGTGGACGAAGGTGCTAGCGCGGGCCATGGGCCCGGCCGCCGGAATAGCCGTCCCTCGGCCCGCGCTGCGCAACGGTGAGGACCTCGAGCCGATCCTGGGCATCGTCGGCCGACATGTCAGACATGGCGCGCCATTCGGCGGCGGTCTTGCAGATCCGGACGCGGGACACGTGCGAGCCCGACATGGCCGGAACCCGCCGGCAGATCTGCCGTGGCGGCGTGAGCGTCGAACCAGTCACGACGACGGGATTGGGCGTGGTCGGCGCGTCCTCCTGGGCCGCGGCGGCAGTCAGCGGCAGACCGGTCGCGACCATGGCGATCGCCAACTTCATTTTCATGCGAATCCCCTTTCCATGAAAAGGCAAAATCTAGCGCGGAGGCAATCCCCCGCCTCGGCTGCTGGTATAGCCGTCGGCCGGCCGCACTTCGTCGCTGCCGCGCACCGAAAGCGTATCCATCACGTCGTCGGTCGATGCATCCGACGATGCGCGCCACTCGGCTGCAGTCTTGCAGACTCGGACGCGCGAGACATGGGAACCCGACATCGCCGCGACCCGCCGGCAGATTTGGCGCGGCGGACGCGGTTGCTCGCCGGTCACGACGACGGGATTGGGCGTGGTCGGCGCATCCTCCTGGGCCTGGGCCGCGAACATCGGCGCAAAACCCATCGCCAGCGCGATTGCCGTCACCTTCTTCATACAAATCCTCTTCCCGTCAAAGGATCGAACCTAATGAGGCGACGGCCTGGCGCCAGGGCCGCCGCGTTCGCTGGTATAGCCGTCGACGGGCCTTGGGTCGGTGTTGCCCAGTGTCGCCAGCGTGTCCATCACATCGTCGGTCGACGTATCGGACGCGGCGCGCCATTCGGCGGCAGTCCTGCAAACGCGAACTCGCGAGACGTGGGATCCCGACATCGCACCGACCCGGCGGCAGATCTGGCGCGGCGGACGCGGCTGCTCGCCGGTCACGACGACGGGATTGGGCGTGGTCGCCGCGTCCTGCTGCCCCGCCGCGGCGAACAACGGTGAACCGGTCGATACTATCAAGATTGCCAGCAACGCTTTCATGCGAATCCCCTTTCCCCCGCGATCATTGGAAAAGCGTTCCTTTCCAGAATGATCGATGCGCAACGACGAAAAACCTAACCCAATTCGTACCTCTTGGCCAGACTCGCCCTGAAGCGGCGGCGGCTAGCGCGGCCCGTTGGCGGTGCTGGTATAGCCGTTCACCGGCTGGTCCTGGGGAGCGAAAAGCGGCCCGAGAGTGTCGTGCGCATCGTCGACCGAAATATCGGACCTGGCGCGCCATTCGGCGGCCGTCCTGCAGACCCGCACCCGCTGGATGCCTGGGCCGGCGATCGCCGGAATACGACGGCAGATCTGACGCTGGGGTCGGGGTTGCTCGCTGGACGCGCCTTGCTCGGCGGCGGCGGCGAACAAGGGTATGCCCGTCAGGAGGATGGAGATTGCCAACAGCGCTTTCATTTCAATCCCTTTCCAGGCGGCCGTTGGGATACCGCCCTCATTCAAAGGAAATAGACGCGCGATGACGAAGAACTTACCTCAATTCGCACCATTTGGCCAGTTTTCGATCAGCTCAACGAAGCGGGTCAGCCAGGCGTTGGTCTGGTGGCCGTCGACGACCCGGTGATCGATGGTCAGCGAGACAAAGGCCATCGGCCGGATCAGCATTGCATCACTGCCGCCCACTTCGCGCACGACCACCCGCTTCTCGAGCTTGCCGACGCCGAGGATCGCAGATTGCGGCTGGTTGATGATGATCGGAGCGGCGAACAGCGACCCCGACACGCCGTGGTTGGAGATGGTGAAGGTCCCGCCCCGGATGTCGGCCGAAGTGAGCTTTTCGGCGCGCGCTTTCTCGATCAGCGCCTCGAGACCGCCGGCGATCCCCTTCAGCGACAGCAGCTGGACGCCGCGAAGCACCGGTACGATCAGCCCCTTGGTGCCGAGCGCGGTGCCGACGCCGATATTGATGTCGTCGTACAGCTCCAGCCGGTCGGCGTGCCAGCGGCTGTTGATCGCCGGCGCGACCTTCATCGCCTCGGCCGCCGCGGCGACAAGATAGGCGGTGTAGGTGAGCTTCACGCCCTTTTTGGCGAAGGCCGTCTTGTGGGCCTCGCGATGGGCGATGATCGCGCTGAAATCGGCCTCGAACACGGCGGTGACGTGCGGCGCCTGGATGACCGAGGCAAGCATGTTGTCGGCGATGGCGAGCCGCATCCGGTCGTGCGGCACGGAATGCGAGCGGATGTCGCCGGTCCCCGCGGGAAGGATCCCCTCGACCGGCTGCTGAACCCGCGTCGCCTCGGCGACGACGCGGTCGACGTCGTCCCGGGTGATCCGGCCCCCTTTGCCCGATCCCTCGATGCGTGTGGGATCGATGTCGTGCTGGAGGACGGCGCGTTTTACCGAAGGCGACAGGCGGGTCTCGCGTGCGGCGTCAGCCGCGGTGGAAGGCCGCGCGTGGGGTATCGGCGCCGAAGCCACACGCTCGCGGGCCGGCGGCGCCGGTTCGGGCGCATGCTCCTCATCGTCGGCCTCGACGGCAATGCGGCCGAGGATCGCGCCGGGAATCGCATCCTCGTTGGACTGGAGCAGGATTTCGCGGAGCACGCCGGCGGCGGGCGCCGGCACCTCCATCGCCACCTTGTCGGTCTCGAGTTCGACCAGGGGGTCGTTCAATTCGACCCGGTCGCCGACCTGGCGCAGCCAGGCGCGGACTACCGCCTTGGTGCCCTCCTGCTCTTCGGGGACGAGGACGTCGATCATCTAGAAGGCCACCAGCTCGTCGATCATGGCGCGGATCTTCGCGGCGGAGGGCACCGCCCAGTCCATCAGCACCGGATTATGCGGGCTGGGGATGTCGGGCATGGTAACGCGGGCGACCGGGGCGTCGAGATCGAGGAAGGCCTCGTCGGCGACCACGGCGGCGATCTCGGCGCCGAAGCCGCCGGTACGCAGATCTTCGTGGACGATCAGGCAACGGCGGGTGCGGCGCACCGATTCGAGAACCATTTCGCGGTCCCACGGCATCAGGGTGCGAAGGTCGATGACGTCGGCCGACACGTTCTTCGCCGCCTCCTCGCAGCGCGGCACCATCGCGCCCCAGGTGACGATACTGATGTCGCGGCCCTCGCGGGTCTTTCTGGCCCGGCCGAAGGGCAGGACATAATCGTCGCCCGGGTAAGGGCGCCGCGCCCAGACATCGTCGAGCATGGCGCGATGCTCGAAGAAAACGGTGGGATCGTTGCCGCGAAGCGCCGAGCGGAGCAGGCCGACGGCATCCTCGGCATTGCTCGGCGCCGCCACCATCCAGCCGGGATTGTGGACGAACTGCACTTCGTTGGTCTGGCTGTGCCAGGGGTCGCCGCATTTGAAGAAGCCGACCGGCATGCGCAGCACCATCGGCGCGGCGAAGCGGTTGTTGGTCCGCCAGCGCATCGTCCCGCAATCGTTGATCTGCTCGAGCGCCGGCTCGGCATATTTGCGGAACTGGATTTCGGGGACCGGCATCAGCCCGGCCAGCGCCAGCCCGACCGCGCGGCCGATAATCCCTTCCTCCGACAGGCTGGTGTCGAACACCCGCTCGATGCCGTATTTGTCCTGAAGGCCGAGGGTGACGGCATGAACGCCCCCCTTGGGGCCGATATCCTCGCCGAACAGCATCATGCGGGGGTTGATTTCGAGCTCGCGGTCGAGCGTGCGGCGGATGGCGGTGACCATGTTGATCCGCTGGCCCTCGGGGCGCGGCTCCTCGGTGGAATCGGGGGCGCGATAATCCTTGGTCCACTGGCCGCCGAACGACTGCATCTCGCCGTCATAATAGACATGGCCGGTGACGCTTTCGGGATCGGCGACGCCGCGGGCTTCGGCTTCCACCCGCGCCGCCTCGACCGCGGCCTCGGCCTCGGCGCCGATCTCGTCCCATTCCGCCTCGGTGAGCAAAGAGCTGACCAGATATGCCTTGAGCTTGGGCAGCGGGTCGCGCGCCCATTCCGAAGCGACGAATTCCTCGCTCTTGTAGGTCTGGGTGTCCTGGAAGCTGTGGCCTTCGAGCCGGGGCACTGTCAGCCGCAGCAGGGCCGGGCCGTTTCGGCCGCGGACATGGTCGGTCGCCTCGGCAATCAGCCGCGCCGCCTCGGCCGGATCGGTGCCGTCCCCGGAAAGGACGTGGAGGCCCGAGAAGCTCGCCAGATTGCGGGCGATGTCGCCGCCCGGCGTCTGGTAGGTCGAGGGCACCGAGATGCCATATTGATTGTCCTCGACATAGAAGAGCATCGGCAATTTCTGGGTGGTAGCGATGGTCAGCGCCGACCAGAAGCCATTGGTCGCGCAGGACGCGTCGCCGCCGAGCACGATCGCGATCGCCTCGTCATAGCTGTCGTCGCCCAGGACATTCCGGTAATATTCGATCGCCTGCGCCCACCCCGCCGTCGGCGTATATTGGGCGCCGACGCCGCCGCACATCGGCAGCGCGGGGCAGCCGACCGGGTTGGGATAGTTGAACACGACGCCGATATCGCGGCCGTCGGAATAGCCCCCTGCCCGGCCCATGTTCGAGCCGAGCGCGTCGGCGAGCGGGACGCCGAGCGA
Source organism: Allosphingosinicella sp. (assembly GCA_036525215.1). Taxonomy (GTDB): domain Bacteria; phylum Pseudomonadota; class Alphaproteobacteria; order Sphingomonadales; family Sphingomonadaceae; genus Allosphingosinicella. The sequence goes on along the minus strand of DATDAU010000066.1, from coordinate 37,471 downwards.
GAGGAGGAGCGGCCGCGACCGGTAATAGCCGCAGGCGCCGTCCCGGGGATGGTCGAGGCGGCTGCCGAGGATGACCTGCGCCATGTCGTGGCCGCGGGCGCTGAACTGGTAGAGGATCTTGCGGCCGGGAACGAGCACCTCTTCCTCGAGCCGATCGAGCGCGCGGCTGACGTGGACCAGATAGGCGATTTCGCGCCAGTCAAAGTCGGGATCCGGAGCGTCGGCGCGGCTCTTGCCCTCGGCGAGCGGTGCTTCAGCCATTCAGCTTGCCCATCACCGCGTCGGCGAAGCGGTCGACCTTCTCGTCCGACAGGCCGACGACGTTGAAGCGCCCGGAACCGGCCATGTAGATGCCTTCCTCCTCGCGCAGCTCCATCACCTGGTCGGGGCTCAGCGGCAGCATCGAGAACATGCCCTTCTGGCCGCCGATATAGGAAAGGCGCGGATCGTAGCCGGCGAGCCGCGAGCGGATCTGGCGGATGCGCGCGCCCATCGCGTCGACCTCGGATTCCCAGAGCGCCCGAAGCTCCCGGTCGGCGAGAATGATGTGGGCGACGGCGGCGGGATGGTCGGGCGGCATCGACCACATGGTCCGGGCGAGGCCCAACAGATTGTTGAAGGCGATGCCGGCGGCCCGGGTGGTCGCGCCCTTGACGAACAGGGTGCCGAGCCGGTCGCGATAGCAGCTGAAATTTTTGTCGCAGCTTTGCGCGATCAGCGCTTGGTCGGCGGCTTCGACCACCAGGCGGGTGCCGGCGGCATCGGCTTCCAGCCCGTCGCCGAAGCCCTGATAGGCGAGGTCGACGAAGGGAATGAGTCCGCGCGCGGAAATCATTTCGGCGACCTCGCGCCATTGATCGGGGCTGAGGTCGGCGCCGGTGGGGTTGTGGCAACAGCCGTGGAGGAGGACCAGGTCGCCCGCCTCGGCGGCGCCGAACGCTTCAATCATCCGGTCGAAATGGAGGACCGTGCTCGCCTTGTCGTAATAGGGATAGGGGACCATTTCGACGCCCGACGAGGCGATCAGGGGCGCGTGGTTGGGCCAGGTCGGTTCGCCGGCGAGGATGCGGGCCTTGGGGTTGGCCCGAGCGACCAGTTCGGCGCCGAGCCGCAGCGCGCCGCAGCCGCCGGGCGTCTGCAGGCCGACGATCCGTCCGTCGTCTGCGGCGCCAGCTCCGAACACGATCGGCCGGATCAGCTCGACGAACTCCGCGTCGCCCTGCGATCCGATATAGGCCTTGGTAGCCTGGCTCTCGACCAGGCGCTGTTCGGCCGCCTTGACGCATTTCAGGATCGGGGTGTTGCCGGCTGAATCGCGGAACACGCCGACGCCGACGTCGACCTTGTTCGGCCGCGGATCGTTATTGGCCAGCGCGATGAGCGCGATCAGCGGGTCCTGCGGCTGGTCCTCCAGCCGGTCGAACAGCATCGGTCCGTCGCTCAAGAGGATTGACTGTTCCATAGATCCGCGCCTCCAGATTCAGCCTCTATTCCTAGCGCAGGCTGCGCGCAAAGGCTTGTCAAAACTGACGCGTTTCGGGTCATTGGTGAAATGAATGTTTCATGATATGGCCAAAACATGAGTGAAGAATTTCACATTGACGAAATAGACCGGCGAATCGTTCGCTCGCTCCAGCGCGACGCCAGCCTTAGCCACGCCGCCCTCGCCGAGACGGTCGGCGCGTCGGCCGCGTCGGTCTGGCGGCGGGTCCGCAACCTCGAGCGCGAAGGCGTGCTCGGCGCCTCGGTGCGGCTCGCCGACCCCGGTCGGCTGGGCCGGAGCGTCAACGTGCTTTGCCAGGTGCGGATGACCCGCCAGACGATGGATGCGCGCGCCGAATTCGAGCAGTTCATCCAGTCGCGCGAAGAGATCGTCGAATGCTACGCCATGTCGGGCGAATGGGATTATCTGCTGCGCATCGCGGTCCGCGACGTCGCCGACTACGACCGCTTCATCCGCCAAGGCGTCCTCGCCCACCCCAGCGTCGCCAATGCCGCCAGCAACTTCGCGCTGAGGCAGGTGAAATATACCACGGAGATTCCTGTTTAGCATCGGCGGGAACCCTCCCCGCTCCCGTTAATTGAACCGGTGGCGACACGATCGGGAGACGCATCATGGCCGCGCGGCCCTACTGGAAGGGACAGATCAGGCTCGCCCTGGTCTCGATCCCCGTGGAGATTTTTTCGGCGACTCGGAGCGGCGCGACGGTCGCGTTCAATCAGATCCACGAGCCGTCGGGCAAGCGCATCAAGTATGAGAAGGTCGTGCCCGGGATCGGCGCGGTCGACCCGGACGAGATCGTCAAGGGCTATGAGATCAGCAAGGGCAGCTATGTGCTGCTAGACGACGACGAGCTGGAGGCGGTGAAGCTCGAGAGCCGGAAAACGTTGGAGCTCACCCAGTTCGTCGACCCCAGCGAGATCGACCCGCTTTATTACGAGCGGCCTTATTATGTCGTGCCGGCCGACGACCTCGCCGAGGAGGCGTTCGTGGTGCTGCGCGAGGCGCTGAAGGATACGAAGAAGGTCGGCCTCGGCCAACTGGCGATGCGCGGCCGCGAATATGTGGTGAGCCTGAAGCCCTGCGGGCGCGGCATATTAATGGAGACGCTTCGCTATGCCGACGAGGTGGTGAAAGCGCAGGGCTATTTCCGCGACATTCCCGATTCCAAGCCGGCCGAGGACATGCTCGAACTCGCCGAGGCGCTGATCGAGAAGAAATCGTCCAAATTCGATCCGACCAAATTCCACGACCGCTATGTCGATGCGCTCCGCGACCTGATCGAGAAGAAGCGCAAGCTGAAGGGCCGCAAGATCCACGCCGAGGAAGAGGAATTGCCCAAGCGCGGCGGCTCAAACGTCATCGACCTGATGGCGGCGCTGAAGAAATCGATCGAGCGGCCGGGGGCGAAGACTGCCGCGGCGGCGAAGAAGGCGCCGGCCCGCAAGGCCCCGGCGAAGAAGGCGGCGCCGGTGCGAAAGAGAGCGTGAGGAGCGCACCTCCCAATCCTCCGTGCGACGAAGTCGTGGGGAGGGGAACCGTCCGCAGGACGGTGGAGGGGCTGTGGCCGCTGTTAGCCCCTCCACCGCACTTCGTGCGGTCCCCCTCCCCATCGCTACGCGACAGGGAGGATTGTTAGGTGGCGCGCAAGCCCGATCCGCTTGCGGCCTACAACAAGAAGCGCGACTTCACGAAGACGGCGGAACCCGCCGGCAAGGTCGCCAAGGACAAGGGCCATCGCTTCATGGTCCAGAAGCACGACGCGACGCGGCTTCATTACGATCTGCGGCTGGAGCTGGACGGCACCTTGAAGAGCTGGGCGGTGACGCGGGGGCCGAGCCTCGACCCCGCCGACAAAAGGCTCGCGGTGCGGACCGAAGACCATCCGCTCACCTATGCGACCTTCGAAGGCACCATCCCCAAGGGCGAATATGGCGGCGGCACGGTGATGCTGTGGGACCGCGGCAGCTGGACGCCGGCGCCGGGCAAGGACCCGTCGAAGACCCTGGCCGAAGGCCATATGCACTTCACCCTCGAAGGCGAGCGGATGAAGGGCGAATGGGTGATGTTCCGCCTGAAGCCGCGCGAGAAGGAGCGCGGCGAGAATTGGATTTTGAAGAAGGTCGACGACGAATTCGCGGGAAGCCCGACCGGGTTGACCGACAGCTTTCTGACCTCGGTCAAAAGTGGCCGGACCATGGACGAGATCGCGGTGGGCACGAAGGCCGTGGCCCTCAAGCCGCCGGCCGCGCCTTCGCGAAAGCGTGCAACTGGCACTGGCCGCAAGAACTTGGCCTTTCCAAAATTTCGCGAACCTCAAAAGGCCACGCTGGTCGACGCTGTTCCGTCAGGCGCCGCCTGGCTGCATGAGATGAAATATGACGGCTATCGCTGCCTGCTGGCGCTCGCCGGCGGGGAGGCGCGGATCCATACGCGGACCGGGCTCGACTGGACCGAGAAATTCCCCGAAATCGCCGAGGCGGGGCGCGGGATCGACTGCGAGAGCGCGCTGCTCGACGGCGAGATCGTCGCGCTTGACGACAAGGGCAGCACCAGTTTCTCGGCGCTCCAGGAGGCGATCAGCGAGGGCGGGCGCGGGCTGACCCTGTTCCTGTTCGACGCGCTGGCGATCGACGGCGCCGATCTCGGCAAGCTGCCCAATATCGAGCGCAAGCAGAAGCTCGCCGCCCTGCTCGCCGGGGTGCCGACGCCGATCCTCTACGCCGACCATCTCGTCGGCAAGGGCGAGCAGCTGTTCGAAGCGATGTGCAAAGCGGGCCAGGAAGGGATCATCTCGAAAAAGGCCGACGCGCCCTATCGATCCGCGCGGACGAAGAACTGGCTCAAGGTCAAATGCACCCGCCGCCAGGAATTCGTCCTGATCGGCTGGACGCCGAGCGACAAGACGGGCCGCGGTTTTCGCTCGCTGCTGCTGGCGGTGAACGACAAGGGAAAGCTCGCCTACGCCGGCAAGGTTGGCACCGGCTTCTCGACCCAGGTCCAGCACGATCTTCGCGCGCGGTTCGAGAAGCTCGCGGCGGCGAAGGCGCCGGCCGAAGTGCCGCCAGCCGAGGCGCGGGGCGCTTTATGGCTGAAGCCCAAACTGGTCGCGGAAGTCGCCTTCGCCGAATATACCGCAGACAAGGTCGTCCGCCACGCCAGCTTCCTTGGCCTGCGCGGCGACAAGAAGGCGAAGGAGGTGGTCGCCGAAATGCGCCAGAAGCGGCCCGAAGAAGCCGAGGACGACGTCAGGATCAGCAATCCCGACCGGGTGATCTTCCCCGACGCCAAGGTCACCAAAGGCGACCTCGCCGCCTATTACCGCGCGCTCGGCGCGCCGATGCTCGCCTGGACCGCCAATCGGCCGATCAGTCTGGTCCGCTGCCCGCAGGGGCGGGCGAAGAAATGCTTCTTCCAGAAGCACGACACCGGCAGCTTCGGGCCGCATGTCCACCACGTCCCGATCCGCGAAAAGGACGGCGGCAAGGAGGATTATCTCTACGTCGAGGACGCGGCGGGCATCGTCGCCTGCGTGCAGATGGGGACGATCGAGTTCCACGGCTGGGGCTCGAAAGTTGCCGACGTCGAGAAGCCCGACCGGATCGTGTTCGACCTCGACCCCGACGAAGGTCTTGGCTTCGACGCGGTCAAAAAGGCGGCGCGCGACATCCGCCGCCATCTCGCCGACATGGGACTCACCACTTTCCCGATGCTGACCGGCGGCAAGGGCGTCCACGTGATCGTGCCGCTGACGCCGAAGGCGAAATGGCCCGAGGTCAAGGATTTCGCCCAGCGCTTCGCCCTGGCGCTGGCCGAGAACGAGCCCGAGCGTTTCACCGCGGCATTGTCAAAGGCGAAGCGAACCGGGCGGATCTTCATCGATTATCTGCGCAACCAGCGCGGATCGACCGCGATCATGCCCTATTCCGCCCGCGCCCGCGAAGGCGCGCCGGTCGCCGCGCCGATCAACTGGGAAGAGCTGGACGAGATGGAATCGGGCGGCCGCTTCACCGTCCGCGACGCCGACCTGCTGCTCGACCGCGCCGCCTCCCGCCCCTTGCAGGGCTGGGGCGAAGCCGCGCAATTGCTTCCGAAAGTCTGAGGCTTAGTTCGCCTTCCTGAGGCTGCACCACGATTGCGGCGGGGCGCCATATTGGCGGCGGAAAGCATGGCTGAGTGCCACCTGGTCGGAATAGCCCGTCGCCTCGGCGACCTCGGCGACCGAACGACCGCCGGCCCGCAACATGTCGGCGGCGCGGGCGAGGCGGAGCGCGCGGTGATAGGAGATCGGCGAGCGGCCGAAGGCGGACTTGAAATAGCGGGCGAGGTGGAATTGCGAGAGGCCGGCGACCGACGCCATCTCGCCCAGGGTGACGGTGCGGCTGTCATGCTCGTGCAGGAAACCCCGCGCCCGCTCGAGCCGGCGATGAAGCTCGCGGCGGGTGGAGGGCTTGGCGGCCTTGAGCCCGTCGATCGCGGCGCGGCTCGCCTCGAGCGGCTCGGCGACGGTGAAGGAAATTTTCGCGGTCAGCTCGTCGGCGAGCAGGGCGCCCAGCGACGGGTTGCGCGCGATCCGGCTGCCATAATCGTAGAGGGTCCGGCCCATCAGGCTGGTGCGGGTCGAAAGAACCAGGGCGCGGCCGAACAAGGGATCGTAACCGCTGGCGGCGTCGGCGATGCCCTCGGCCTGAGGAAAGAGAAGGCAGATGCCGGTCATGTCGCCGCGGTTGGTGCCGACGCAGTGGCTGCCGGCGTCGAGATAGAGGAACTCGCCGGGGCGGACGGCGATGGTGCGCCCGTCCACCTCATAGCGCTCGTCGCCCTCGAGGACGAGCTTTACCGAGGGCGCCGGCGCGCCGATCATCGAACTGCCGCCTTTCAGGTTGCACAGAACCAGCTTGCCGCCGGGTACGAGACCCCGAGGCGCATCGAGTTGCCGGTCCATGACGGTGAAATCGCAGCCCATTTCCGCCCCTGTCTTACCGCACTAGGGCAGTAAAGCACGTCGAAAATGAACCTCAGCTTACAATTTCAGGCGATCCGGATCCTCAATGCTCGGGCGCTCGGTAATCGTCGTGGCAATTGCTGCAGGCGTGGGCGAGCTGGGGCACGGCGGCACGGATCGCCCCCATGTCGCCGCCCCGCGCGGCGGCGTCGAGCCCGCGCGCGGCAACTACGAGCCCCGCCCCGGCGCGGGTGAACCCGTCCCGATCCGACCAGATTTCGGGGCGCGCCCGTGTCCTGACTCCGGCCTCGGCGCCCGTCCCGGCCGGGAACCAGCGCAGCAATTGCGGGGCATGGCGAAGGATGACGGCGCTGTTGGTGCGGATCACGGGCAGCGCCGGGCTCGATCCGCGCACCTGCTCGTTCAACGCCCTCATCGCCGCGCCCATCTGCTTGTAATTGGCCTGGCGCATCTTGATGGTAGCGGCAGGCGACGGCGGCCGGTTCTGGGCGGCGGCGACGGCGGTCAGGCCGGCCACGGCCAGCACGGCAAGGACAATATTTCTCACGCACGACTCCTAACGACGCGGGGCTCTGATAGCGCCCGCGCCGTGCGGGTCCAGACGCTTGAAGCGAGGCCTTAGTTGCAGCGGTTCCGGCTGGCGCTGCGCTCGACCTCGCGGCCGACGAGGGCGCCGGCGACGCCGCCGATGATCGTGCCGGCGGCGCGGTCGCCGCGGCTGTCGATGGCGCGGCCGACCAGGGCGCCGGCGGCGGCGCCGACGATCAGGCCAGTGGTGCCGTCGGAACGGCGGCAATAGGTGCGGCCGTCATTCCCGCGCCAGGTCGGGCCGGTATAATAGCCGTCACGGTCGTAATAGGCGCTGTTGCGCTGATCGTTCTTGGCGGCGAAGGCCGGGATGGCCATGGTCGGAGCCAGCATCGTCACTGCGGCGAGGCCGAGGATGAAAATGCGCATGTTCGTCTCCCCTTGATCTTTGTTCTTTAGCCGAAACGGCCCTTCCGGGCCAATGGTTCCTTCCTTGTAATTCCCCCTAACGGTCCTGCGGGGGCGGTGGAGGCGGCCCCTCGCCATAGAACTGGCCGGCGGGGCCGCGCTGGTCATCGGGAACGGGAGGGGCCTCGTAAAAAGAGGGATCGCTGGGGTCGGCATCGTCGTGCGGGCCTGGGCCACCCTGGAGATAGCCGCCCTGGCTGCCAGGACCGCTTCGGTCATAAGCTTCGCCGGGATAGCCCTGCATTTCCGCGCCATTTTGATCCTTGGGGGCGGGGCGCGCGTAGGAATCGTAGGAGCCGGGGCCGGCGCGCGGAGCGTAAGCACCGTAGGGGACCGGGCCGGGGCCGGCACGGGGCGCATTTGGATCATAATGATCACCTGGCCGCAGCCGCACATAGCCGTCACTTCGATAACCGGGGCCCGCCATCACGGGAGGCCCCTCTGGATATCGTGGATCCACCGGCGCGCCGCGATAATATTGATCGTAGGGCTCTTCGGGCGCGCCCGGGACCATCCGGGCATAGCCTTGCGGGCCTTCGGGCTTGCCCGGGTCATAAAACTCACCGGGTCGGCCATATGCCTCGCCCGGATAGCCCGCGCCCGGCGGCCCGTACATGCCGGGGGCGCCGGGCTGATAGGGGCTGTTCGGTCCGATCCGGGCATCCTCTTCGGGATCGAAGTCCTGGTCGGGATCGGGATCCCGGTCGCGATCGAAGTCCTGGTCGTATCGATCGTCGGGTTCAGCCTCGGCCGAGGGATCGTACCGATCGTCAGGGCCGTCCCGCGGGTCCGCCTGATATTGATTATAGGGGTCGGCGGACGGTTCCGCGTCCAATTGATCCCGAAGATCGGACAGGCCGGGCTTTCCGGAAGGCGGCGGCGCCCCGTCGACCTGCTGGTAGGGCGATCCGCCATATTGTGCGAAGGCGGGCACGGCGAAGCCTGAAGCCGCCAGCGTGATCGCGGCGATGCCGATCGGGACCAAGCGCATGATTTGCCCCTTTTTTGCGCCGGATAGCCCGGCTCTCGCGCCCTCCATGGTCCGAGTCGGATGAGCGACGAGTGAATGAACCTGGTAAGCGGGCGCCGCTGTGTGTTATAATTATAATACACGTTATCCCTTGCGCTCGGGGCCTCAAGGTCCCAATCTCCGGAAAACGACCAAGCAGGAACGATCCATGGCCAGCCAGAGTGACACCGCGACCGAAACCCCGAGCACGCTCACGCTCGATCCGCCGGCGCCTCTCCAGAATGTTCAGCCCGAGCAGGCGGCGGGTCTGGTGCCGCTCAAGGAAGACCAGAAGAGCCAGCTCGAGGAGAAGGTGGACAGCTTCGTCAGCGAGCTGGTCGCGCTCGATTCCAACTCGCCCGAATTCGGCAAGAAGGTCGACCAGCTGACCACGATGGGCCGCCGCGAGATCGCGGAAGCCGCCGGCGCGTCGAACCGCTTCCTCGACCGGCCAGTCAAGGCGATCGACGGCAATACCGGCATCGGTGCCAATCTCACGGAGCTCAGGAAGACGGTCGAGGCGCTCGATCCCGGCCGCGGCGGCGCGCTGACCAAGCCGCGCAAATTGTTCGGCATCATCCCGTTCGGCAACCGGATGCGCGGCTATTTCATGAAGTACCAGTCGTCGCAGAGCCACATCGCCGCGATCCTCGCCGCTTTGGCGTCGGGCAAGGACGAACTGTTGATGGACAATGCCGCCATCGACACCGAGCGCGCCAATCTGTGGAAGACGATGGGCAAGTTGGAGCAGATGATCCACATCTCCAAGGCGCTCGACGCGAAGCTCGAGGACAAGGCCAACGAGCTCGACGCCACCGAGCCCGCCAAGGCCAAGGCGATCCGCGAGACCGCCTTGTTCTATACCCGCCAGCGCACCACCGATCTGCTCACCCAGATGGCTGTGACCGTACAGGGCTATCTCGCCCTCGATCTGGTCAAGAAGAACAATGTCGAGCTGGTGAAGGGCGTCGACCGCGCTTCGACCACCACCGTCGCCGCCTTGCGCACCGCCGTCACCGTCGCCCAGGCGCTGACCAACCAGCGGCTGGTGCTCGAGCAGATCACTGCGCTCAACACCACCACCGCGGGCATGATCGACCGCACCGGCGAGCTGCTGAAGAGCCAGACCGGCGAGATCCACAAGCAGGCGGCCTCGTCGACCATCCCGCTGGAGACGCTGCAGCGCGCCTTCCAGAACATCTATGACACGATGGACACGATCGACCGCTTCAAGATCGAGGCGCTCGGCAACATGAAGCAGACCGTCGAAACGCTCGGCAAGGAGATCGACAAGAGCAAGGGCTATATCGCCCGCGCCGAGGGCGTCGAGCAGAACCGGCTGGCGGGTGGAACCCCGGCGGATTCACTGCTGACCTCGCTGCCGGGCTGAGGATGCATTTCGCGCGATGAGTACCAACAACCAGGTCAACCAGGCGATCGCCCGCTTCGACGAAGTGATGGGGCGGATCGACCGCACCGCCGCCCAGCGCAGCGCCGACGCCCGCGCTTTCTCGCGCACTACCTCGGCCTGGGCGAAGCGCATCGCCACCGCCGCGATCGCGATCGGTCTGGTGCTGGTGGCGACGACCGTGATCGGAATCGTCCTCGACGGCATTGGCATCGGCGGCTTCATGCTGTCGCTCATCGCGATGGCCGCCGCCGGCCTCTTCTTTCTCGTGCCACGGCGCGAGAAGCCGATCGTCGACTATAAGGACGACATGCCCAACAAGGCGGTGGTCGAACGGCTCGACAGCCTGCTGGTCAGGAAGCGCGCCGCCCTCCCCGCTCCGGCGGCGCGACAAATCGACGCAATCAGCCAGCAGCTTCCCCTGCTGGAAAGCCGCCTCGCCGAGACCGAAATCCTCGATCCCCTCGCCCAGGACGCGCGCCGGCTGATGGGCCGGCACCTGCCCGAGCTGATCGAGCGCTACGAGCGCGTCCCCGCCGCCTATCGCGGCGAGCGCGACGGCGAGGGGCTGACGGTGGACGAAAGGCTGGTCCAGGGCCTCGACGCGGCCCGGTCCGCGCTCGGCGACCTCGGCCGCAAGCTCGCCCATGAGGATCTGCAGGCCTTCGAGACCCAGGGCCGCTTCATCGAGAACCGCTACAAGGAAGACGGCGGCGTTGGCGGCAGCGAGCCGCCGGCCTGACAGCGCCCCCGCGCAATTGCGTCCCGCCTGAATCCGGCTAGGCCGTAGCGATGGCCTTTGAACTCGAATTCCGCGGCGCCTGGCGCGACTATCAGCAGCGGGTGCTGGACGAGCTGGCCGGCCATCTCGGCGACCAGAGGCTGAACGTCGTCGCCGCACCGGGCTCGGGCAAGACCGTGCTCGGGCTGGAGGTGATGTGCCGGATCGGGCGGCCCGCCCTGATCCTCGCCCCCAGCATCGCCATCCGCAACCAGTGGGTCGACCGGCTGAGTCAGATGTTCCGGCCGCCCGACGCCGGACCGGCCGACTGGATATCGACCTCGCTCGCTTCCCCGCGCAAGCTCACCATCAGCACCTACCAGGCGCTGCACGCGAGCGCGGTTGCCGACGCCGATCCGGACGAGGGGGAAGTGGACGGCGAGGAAGCGGACGGCGAGGCGTCGGCGAAGGCGATCGAGACGCTAGCCGCCTATTACAACGGCCTCGGCGAAGCGACGCTGATCCTCGACGAGGCGCATCACCTTCGCAACAGCTGGTGGCGGGCGCTGGCGACGCTCTCGGAAAACCTCGCAGAACCGCATATCGTCGCCCTGACCGCGACTCCGCCCTACGACGTCGACCTCGCCGAATGGCGCAATTACGAGTCGTTGTGCGGGCCGGCGGACGCCGAAATCAGCATTCCCGAGCTGGTCCGCAACGGCGACCTCTGTCCGCACCAGGATTACCTCCACGTCTCGCTGCCGACGCTCCCGGAAGAGCAACTGGTCGCCGCTCATCGCGACGGGCTGCTCGCCTTCATCCGGGCGTTGCGCGCCGACACGCTATTCCTCGACATCGTCGCCGGTCATGGCTGGATGACCGAGCCGGCCGCGCACGAAACGGCGATTTTGGAAGATCCCGAGCTTCTCTCGGCGATGATTGCCTTCGCCGGCGCCGCCGGCCGGCCGCCGCCTGTAGCCGCGCTCGACCTGCTCGGCCTCGGCGCGAGCGAGTTTCCCGATCTCGACGTCGGCTGGCTCGAGATCCTTCTCAGCGGCCTCCTCTTCGGCCCGCTCACCGCGCCGGCCAGTGCGGTCCCGGAATCCACCGCGCGGCTGAAAGCGATCCGGGCCGAGCTGCGCGCGCTTGGCGCGATCGAGGGCAAGAGGGTGAAGTTGTTCGAGGACCGGAAATTCTATCCGACGCTGGCCGGCAGCCTCGCCAAGCTCGACAGCATCGCCGCCATCGCCCGCGCCGAGGCCGCGGCGCTCGGCCCGAGGCTGCGCCTGGTGGTCCTCGCCGATTTTGTCCGCGCCGACGAGCTCGGCGACGCCGGCGACGGCGACCCCATGCCGGCCAAGCTCGGCGCGGCCTCGATCTTCGAAAAGCTGCGGCGCGAGGGGCCGACGGGCGCGCGGTTGGGGGTGCTCACCGGCACGCTGGTCATCCTGCCGGCCGACGCCCTCCCCGCTTTGCTCGCGGCGGCGGAACGCACGGGCATCTCGGCCGATGACATCGAGTCCGCGCCGCTCGCGCATGACAAGGCCTTCGTCCGCGTCGCCAGCCGCGGCCTCGCCGCCGACCGGATCGTCGCCATGGTCACCGCCTTGTTCGAGGCTGGCGAGGTCAACCTGCTGGTCGGGACGCAGGCACTGCTCGGCGAGGGCTGGGACGCGCCCGGCATCAACGCGCTAGTGCTCGCCTCCTATGTCGGCTCCTACATGCTTTCCAACCAGATGCGCGGCCGGGCCATCCGCACCGACCCGCGCCACCCCGACAAGACCGCCAATATCTGGCATCTGGCGACGATCCTGCCCGACCGGCTCGACCGGACGCTCAGCGAGCAACTGGGCTTCGGCGCCGCGCCGGCCGATCCCTTCGACCCGGTCGGCCGCGACCTCGGTCCGGACATGGCCTTGCTCAAGCGTCGCTTCCAGGCCTTCGAGGGGATCGGCAATGCGGACCAGGCGCCGATCGAGAACGGGCTGGCGCGGCTCGGCCTCGCCGGCCGCGACTGGGACGCGGCCGGGGTCGAGGCGCTGAACGCGGATATGCTGGCGCGTGCCGCCGACCGGGCGGCACTGGCGCCGCGCTGGATGAGCGCGCTCGGCGGCGGCGGGCCGCGCCGGGCGATGCGCAGGGTCGCCCGGCTCAATTACGCTCCGCGCCAGATCGCGTTCACCGACACTTTGATGTTCCTGGTCGTCACCGGAATCCTGGGCGGCCTGTTCTCGGCGGCGGGCGCGCTGCGCGGCCGCTGGCTGCCGACGGGCCTGGGCAGCCTGCTCATGCTCCTTTTCGGCCTCGCTTTGCTCTACGCTTTGCCCAAACTGCTCCGCGCGCTCTACCTGCTGGTCCGCAACGGCACGCTCGAAGGCAGCTTGCGGCAGGTCGCCGACGCCATCCTCGACACGATGGCCGAGGCCGACCTGCTGAGCATCCACCGCGACGATGTGCGGCCGGTGACCGGCCGCGGCGGGCTTGGCGAGGCGCTGATCCAGCTCGAGGGCGGGTCGCGCGGCGACGAGAACAAATTCCTCGATGCGATCGACGAGGTGCTCGGGCCGGTCCGCAACCCGCGCTATCTGATCGTGCGCCGTTCGAGGCTGGGCCTGCGCATGCGCACCGATTTCCACGCCGTGCCGGCGATTTTCGGCCGCTCGAAGCAGCTGGCGGCCCATTTCGCGAAAAGATGGAATCGCCGGGTCGGCTGGGGCCGGCTCGTCTACCTCCGAACCGCCGAGGGGCGGAGGCTTCTGCTTCGCGCCCGCGCCCGCTCCTTCGCCGCCGGCTTCCAGCGCATCGTCGGCCGGCTCAGCCGCTGGGGCTGAGCCGGAAGGACGGTCAGAGCCTGCCCATCAGCAGCAGGACGATCAACACGACCGCCACCAGGCCGAGCAGGCCCGACGGGCCATAGCCCCAGTTGCGGCTGTGCCCCCATGTCGGCAGCGAGCCGACCAGGAAGAGGATCAGGAGAATGATCAGGATCGTGTAAAGCATGACGGAATCTCCGTTTCAGGTTGGGTCCGAAACGGCCTGTGCTGCAATCTGGTTGCACCCTCTCCGAATTAATTCCGCAGCAGCAACCGGGCTTGGGCGAGCGCCGCCACGCCGGCATCGAGCGTCTCGGCGCGCTTGGCGAAGCAGAGGCGGATGACATTGGTCACCGGATTTTCGGCGTAGAAGGCCGAGACCGGGATGGCGGCGACGCCGAATTCGCGCACCGCGCGATCGCAGAAACTGGCGTCGTCGAGGGCGATGCCCGAGGCGGCGAGGTCAACCGACAGGAAATAGGTGCCCTCGGCGTCGAGCACGGCATAGCCCACATCCTCGAGCGCCACCCGCATCGCGTCGCGCGAGGCGGCGAAGCCGGCGCGCATCGCCGCAAAATAGTCGTCGCCCTTGCCGAGGCCGTAAGCGACCGCATGCTGGAGATTGGGCGCGGTGGCGAAGGTGACGAACTGGTGCGCTTTGGCGACCGCGGCGGCGAGATCGGGCGCCGCCGCCACCCAGCCGACCTTCCAGCCTGTCAGTGAGAAGATCTTGCCGGCCGAGCCGATCTTCACCGTCCGCCCCGCCATACCCGGCAGGGTCGAGAGCGGGATGTGGATCCGGCCGTCGAACTGGACATGCTCCCAGACCTCGTCGGAAATGGCGATGGCGTCGTGGCGGACGCAGAAGGAAGCGAGGATTTCCATCTCGTCGCGGCCGAAGGAGCGGGCGGTGGGATTGTGGGGATTGTTGAACAGGACGAAGCGGGTTTTGGGGGTGAACGCCTCGGCCAGCTTCTCCTCGCTGATCCGCCAGTCGGGCGGGGTCAGCCGCACCAGCCGCGGCACCCCGCCGGCGCGCAGCACCAGAGGCAGATAGGCGTCGTAGAGCGGCTGGAAGAGCACGACCTCGTCGCCCGGCGAGATCAGGGCCAGCAGGCTGGCGGCGATCGCCTCGGTCGCGCCCGAGGTGACGATCACCTGTTCAGGCTCGAGCGCCAGGCCCTGGTGGCGATTGTAATGCGCCGCCACCGCCGCGCGCAGTTCGGGAAGTCCGCGCATCGGCGGATATTGGCTGGCCGCGCCGGTCAGCGCCTCGGCCGCTTTGGCGACGACGTCATCGGGCCAGCCGAAATCGGGAAACCCCTGGCCGAGATTGACCGCGCCGAGCGAGCGCGCCGCCATCGACATGTGCTCGAAGATCGAGGTCGGCAGGCTGGAGAAGATCGGATTCATCGCGGCGGCTTAGCATTCACAAGCAAAGGTGCGAACGCTAATCCACGGTCATGGCCAGTCGCCCCCGCCGCCGTTCGCTGACCGCCCGCCTGTTCCGCTGGCTGTTCTTCGCCCTCCTGATCTTCCTGATCGGCAGCACGGCCTGGGTGTTCGCCTATCGCTACATCGACCCGCCGATCACCTTCACCCAGATGGGCGATGTGATCGAGGGCCGCGGCGCGCGCCGCGCCTGGATGCCGATCGAGCGGATCTCGCGCAACATGATCCGCGCCGCTGTCGCCGGCGAGGACAGCAAGTTCTGCAGCCACAGCGGCTTCGACCAACAGGCGATCGAGGCGGCGATGCGCCGCAACGCCGCCGGCGGCCGCACCCTGCGCGGCGGGTCGACGATCAGCCAGCAGACCGCCAAGAACGCCTTCCTGTGGCAGGGCGGCGGCTATTTCCGCAAAGGTCTGGAAGCCTGGTTCACCCTGCTGATCGAGAATCTATGGTCGAAGCAGAGGATCATGGAGGTCTATCTCAACGTCGCCGAGACCGGCATCGGCACCTACGGCGTCAACGCCGGCGCGATGCGCTATTACGGCCACGACGCGTCCGACCTCACCCCGCTCCAGGCGGCGCGGATGGCCGCCGTCTTCCCGCTTCCCAAGAGGCGCGCGGCGATCGCCCCCGCCGGCTTCACCCGCCGCTACGGCAATTTGATCGCGGCGCGGATTCCAGTGGTGGCGCGGGAGCGGCTGGACCGGTGTATTTAGGGACTCACCCCTCCACGTCATTGGAATTGGGGCAGTTCTAGATCACCAGATAAACGGGATAAGCGCCCAGCGTTTCTCGCGATAGTCCCTGAATTCCTGGCCGAAGCGGGCCTTGAGGCTTTCCTCCTCGACCCGGATTCGCCAGGCAAAGCCCATGGTCGGGAAGACGACCATGGCGACGAGCGAGACCGAATTGCCCATGGCGAGGCCGACCCCGAACAGGGTGACCATGGCGCCGCTGTAGGAGGGGTTGCTGAGGTGGCGGTAGGGCCCGGTGTCGATCAGCCGGTGATCGTCCTGCAGCGTCACAGTGACCCGAAAGTAGCGACCCAGCGTCCTCACCGCCCACAGGCGGATGGCGATCCCTGTCCAGATCAGGATGATGCCCGCCCCGACCAGCAATTCCGGCGGCGCCGTAATGTGGCCGATCCCGCGCCAGGCGGCGTTGAACGCCACCACCAGGCCGAGGGTGATGCCGATCGCGATGCCGATCATGCTGCCGCGGTCCCGGCGCTCGCCCTTCACCCGCGCCCGGTCGCGCGACCAGATGCCGAGCTCGATCGCCGCCCAGGCGGCGTAGCTCAGCCAGAAGGCGTAGCGCCAGGCCGCCGGCAGATGGGCGAAGGCCGGTCCCAGGTCCGGAATCTGGATCGTCAATTAGTCCTCCAAATTACTAGAAACGCCGGCTTATCCCCGCATAGAGCTCGACGTCCGGCGATCGATGGTTGAGGCCGACATTGGCGCCGGCGTCGAATTGCAG
Organism: Allosphingosinicella sp.; assembly: GCA_036525215.1. Lineage (GTDB taxonomy): Bacteria > Pseudomonadota > Alphaproteobacteria > Sphingomonadales > Sphingomonadaceae > Allosphingosinicella. Next base: position 21,129 of record DATDAU010000066.1, on the reverse strand, counting down.
GTTCGGACTCGGCTGCCAACCCGCCGAGAGGCCCGCGACGGCCTCGGTTGCGTGGCCCAGGGGATCCTCGTCACGCATCATGGATAGCTCGGCGCTGGCGCTGAGCGCCTCGCTCAGGTCGACGGTCAATCCCGCGACGCTTCCCTATGCCAGATGGCGGCCATGGCCGTCGGCATTGGCGGCCGCCTCGACATCCGGGGTGAAGGCGATCGACAGGCCGCGCGAGAGGGAAAAGCCGAACGGCACGCGCAGGCCGGCGCTCCACCCGCCGGCGCCGATGGCGCGGCCGCCGGTGGGAATCGCGGCGTAAGGCATGACCGCCAGGGCCGTGCCCGACCCGTCCGGGCTGAGGATATTGCGGCGAAGCGCGACGGTGACGTCGCCCGTTCCGCTTTGCCGGTCGACCAGGCCCGAGAGCCGATCACGGGCGCGGACGTGACCATAAGCGGTCCATCCGAACTGCACTTCACTGTGGTCGGCGACGCCGACCCGCACCAGCAACTCGCCGAGCAGGACGGTGTCAGTGCGTGCGTCGGGCTGGCGGTTGCGCGTCCAGTCCGCCACCCCGATCTCGATCTGGAAATGGCCGGGATCGAGCGTGCAGGCCGGCGTGTCGAGGCCGGGCCGGTCGGGGCAGAGGTCGCGCAGGTCTTCGGCGGCGAATGCGGGCGAGGACCAGCCGATCGCGGCGGCAAGAACCAGCGCCCTGCCCCCCGCGCGCATCCTCAGAAGGGCAATTGGAAGCCCGGGGGCAATTGCAGGCCGCCGGTGGCGTCGCGCATCGCGTCGGCGGCGGCGACGTCGGCCTTGGCGCGGGCGTCGTTGATCGCGGCGGCGACAAGGTCCTCGACCATGCCTTTCTCCGACGGGGCGAGCAGACTCTCGTCGATGTCGACGGCGATGATCCGGCCCTTGGCCGATGCGCGGATCTTGACCAGCCCGCCGCCCGATGCGCCCTCGACCTCGACCTTGTCGAGATCCTCCTGCGCCTTCATGAGCTTGGACTGGGCCTCCTGGGCCATCCGCATGATTTCATTGAGATCGGGCAAGTTACGCACTCCGTTGGTGGGAATCGATCCTGTAGCCGGCTAGTTCCGCTTCGGGAAAGGCCTCGAGCGCCGCCTGGACGATCGGCGTGTCGAGGACCTGCTGGCGCAGCTTCTCGGCGCCTTCCTTCTCCTGGTCGAGCAGGCTCGGCTCGGCCTCGGCGTCGGAAGCGCTGACCTGCCAGGTCGCCCCGGTCACGGCCTTCAAGGCGGCGCCGAGGTCGCGCAGGAATTCGCCCGGCAGCGGCTTGGACGGCCGCACCACCAGCTCAGGCGGGGCGAAGCGGACCAGGCCGACGAAATCGTGGAGCTGCTGGGCGATATGGGCCCTGCCCGCCTTGGCGATCGCCTCGATCATCGCCGGGAAGCTCGCCGGGATCCTGAGCAATTCCGCCTGGCTTTCGCCCTTCGGCGCGTCGGCGGCGGGCGCGGCCACCGTCCCGCCTTCGGCCAGCCGGCTGAGCAAAGCGCCGGGATCGGGCAGCTCGGCGGCGTGGATGACGCGCAGCAGCGCCATTTCGGCCGCCTCGAGCGGCATCGGCGCGTTCTGGACCTCCGCCAGGCCCTTCAGGAGCAGCTGCCACAGTCGGTGGATCGCGCCATGGCCGAGGCGGCTCGCCCAGTCGGCGTAGGCCTCGCGCTCCTCGGCCGACTGGGCCGGATCCTGCGACCCGCCGACCTTGGCGCGGGTGATGCCGTGGACCGCCTCGAGCAGACCGCGGATCAGGGCCGCGGGCTCGACGCCGAGATCATACTGGTCGCGGACGGCGGCCAGCGCGCCGAGCGCGTCGCCGCCGAGGATCAGGGCAAGCAGCCGGCGGATCGCGCCGCGGTCGGAAAGGCCGAGCATCGAACGCACCTGGTCGGCGCTCACCGCGCCGGCGCCGTGGGCGATCGCCTGGTCGAGAATGGAGAGGCCGTCGCGGGCGGAGCCTTCGGCGGCGCGGGCGATCAGTGCCAGCGCCTCGGGCTCGACCTCGACTCCTTCGGCTTCCGCGACAAAAGCGAAATGGGCGGAGAGCAGGTCGGCGGGGATCCGCCTCAGGTCGAAGCGCTGGCAGCGCGACAGGACGGTGACCGGGACCTTGTTGACCTCGGTCGTCGCGAACAGGAATTTGACGTGCGCCGGCGGCTCCTCGAGCGTCTTCAGCAGCGCGTTGAACGCATTCTTCGACAGCATGTGGACTTCGTCGACGATGTAGACCTTGTAGCGCGCCGACACCGCCGAATAGCGCACCGCTTCGATGATCTCGCGGACGTCGTCGACCCCGGTATGCGAGGCGGCGTCCATCTCGATCACGTCGATATGACGCCCCTCGGCGATCGCCCGACACGGCTCGCACACGCCGCAGGGTTCGATCGTCGGCCCGCCGAGCCCGTCCGGGCCGACGCAGTTCAGCGCCTTGGCGATCAGCCGCGCAGTCGAGGTCTTGCCGACCCCGCGCACCCCGGTGAGCAGGAAGGAGTGGGCCAGCCGGTCGCGGGCGATGGCGTTGGCGAGGGTCTTCACCATCGCCTCCTGGCCGATCAGTTCGCCGAAGCTCTGCGGACGATATTTGCGGGCGAGGACGCGGTACGGCTGGGGGGATTCGGACGACATGGCGCCAACCTAGTTTGGCCTCACTTGTCATTCCAGCGAAATGCTTGGGCTGCGCTGTCCGGTGGACAGCGCAGCCCAAGCATGGGTGCGGGCGCGACAATTTGGAGGAAAGGTGGGAGCCGGAACGACCCGGCGCGTAAACTCGTTGCGGCTGCTTCCTTCCGGATCTGACCGGGTTGGCGAGAGCACCGTCCGCCCGACTCCCGCGCGCCATATGTGCGCGGATTGCCGGATTTGCAAGCTAGGCCGCAGCCGCCACCAGCCGAGCCACGGCCGCATGCACCTCATCGCGCACCGCGGTCGGCGCATTGCCGCCGCTCGTGTAGCAGGCGATCAGGATAGGCGCCCCGCCCGGAGGGATGGCGAAGGCAAGGTCGTTGGCGGCGCCGTTGGCGCCGTTGCCGGTCTTGTCGCCGACCCGCCAGCCGGCGGGAAAGCCGGCGCGCAGCCGCCTGAGGCCAGTGGTGGCGCCCGTCATCCAGCCGAGCAATCGCTCGCGCGATGCGGGGGCCAAAGCTTGGCCGAGAAGCAGGGTCCGCATCAGCCGCACCATCGCCCGCGGCGAGGTGGTGTCGCGCGGGTCGTTCGGCAAATTGGTGTTGAGCGCGACCTCGTAGCGGTCGAGGCGCGTCACCGCGTCGCCGCAGCGGCGGAGGAAGGCGGTCAATGCGGCGGGGCCGCCGATCCGGCTCAGCAGCAGGTTGGCGGCGCTGTTGTCGCTGACCTCGACAATGGCGGCGCACAAGGTTTCGATCGAAAGACGCCCGCGCGCCAGATTCGCGCGGACGACGGGCGCGTAGGCGAGCAGATCGGCCTCACCGAATGCGAGTTCGTCGGACATCGCCCAGAGCCGACGTTCGGCGCCGGCGAGCATGCAGGCGGCCAGCGCCAGCTTGAAGGTCGAGGCCATGGCATAGCGGCTGTCGGCATCGACCAGGATCGGCGCGGCGCGCCCGGGCAAGGCCGCGACGCCGAGGCGGCCGCCGGGTCCCAGCCGCGCCCGCAGCGCCTCGAAGGCGAGTAGATGGCTGTTCGGCCGCGCGAAGGCGGGGGCCGCGAAAGGCGCGACGGCAAGGCCGGCGAGGACCAAGCGGCGGTCGAGCATTTCAGCGCCCCTGCATGTTGTGGAAGCCGCCCGGGATACGGACGGTGAGGCTCTCCATCGCCTCGGTCAGCCAGATCTGGCAGGACAGGCGCGAGTGGCGGGTGACGTGGGCGGCAAGATCGAGCATGTCCTCCTCGTCCTCGCTGGCCCGCGGCAATTTCGCGAAATCCCCGGCATCGACGATCACATGGCAGGTCGAGCAGGCCATCTGCCCCTCGCACGTCCCTTCCAGCGGCTGGTCGGCATTCTGGGCGACGTCGAGCAGCCGCGACCCGGCCGGCGCGTCGACCTCCTTCACGCTCTCGCCGTCGGCCGAGATGAAGCGCACTTTGGTCATGCGGCGAAGCTCGATTGCCGGGCGGCGGCCGCCTCGATCAGGTCGAGCGCAGTGCGCAGTTCGGCCTCGGACGTGTACCGCCCGAAGCCGAGGCGGATGCCGGACCGCGCCGCTTTGTCGTCGAGGCCGAGCGCGGCGAGGACGTGGCTCGGCCGCCCCGATCCGCTGGCGCAGGCAGAGCCGGCCGAAAAGGCGACTTCGCGGACCTCGGAGATCAGCCGCGAAGCATCCACCCCGTCGCGGCGCAGGTTGAGATTGCCGTGATAGCGTGCCTCGGTAGTCCCGTTCAAAGTCCAATTCGCCAAACGGACCGTCGCCGCCCGCCACAGTGCCTCGACATGATCATGATCGTCGGCACCGCGTTCGTTGAGCAGCCGCGCCGCCGCGCCGAAACCGGCGCAGTGAGCCGGCGACAAGGTGCCCGAACGCACCCCGCCCTCCTGACCGCCGCCATGGAGCAGGGGATCGAGTGTGACGCCGTCGCGGACCCACAGGGCGCCGATGCCCTTGGGGCCGTGGACCTTGTGCGCCGACAAAGCGATCATGTCGCAGCCGTCGACCGGCACCGGCACGCGGCCGAAGCCCTGGACCGCGTCGCAGAAGAACAGGGCGCCGCGCTCATGGGCAAGATTGGAGAGTTCCGCGACCGGCTGAATCGCGCCGATCTCGTTATTGACCAGCATGGCCGCGACCAGGCCGGTGCGATCGTCGATCCGCGCGGCGGCGAGATCCATATCGACCAGGCCGTCGGGCCCGACCGGAAGCACGTCAACGTCGAAGCCCTGCCCGGCCAGCCACTCCACCGTGTCGAGGACGCAGGCATGTTCGGTCGCCAAAGTGACGATCCGCCGCCGCTCCTCGGGCAGCCGCGCGGCGGCGCCCTTCAGCGCCCAGTTCGCCGCCTCGGTCGCCCCCGAGGTGAAGAAGAGCTTGCCGCCCCGGCTGCCGAGCGCCGTTGTCACCAGCCCGCGCGCCACCTCCACCGCAGCGGCGGCTTCGCGGCCCATCTTGTGGGGGCTGTGGGGATTGCCGAACTTTTCGCCGAGCCAGGGCAGCATCGCCGCTTCGGCTTCGGGGGCGAGCGGCGTCGTCGCCTGGTAGTCGAGGTAGATCGGCGCGCTCACGCCGCGCGGCGCCGCTCGTAGAGCTTGCGCCATTCCGAAACCAGCGCGTCGACGTCCGCTTCGGCGGTCGTGGGGCCGAAGCTGACGCGGATCACCTCGCGCGCCGCTTCCTCGTCCATGGACATGGCCGTGAGGACGTGGCTGGTCTTGAGGCTGCCCGACGAGCATGCGCTGCCCGCCGACACCGCGATGCCGGCGAGATCGAACTGCATCATCTGCGCGGCGGCCGGAACGCCGGGCATGCGGTAGGCGGCGATGGTCGCGATGCGCTGCGCGGCGGCGGCGATCACCTCACCGCCGGCATCCGTTATTTCGGTGTCGAGCTTCCCGCGCAGCCGCTCGGCTCCGGCATACCAGCCATGATCGGCTTCGAGCGCGGCGGCAAAGCCCATGATCATCGGCACCGGCGCGGTGCCGGGGCGGAAGCCGCCCTCCTGCCCGCCTACAGCCTCCAGCGCGGCGCTGTCCTTCGCCAGCAGCGCGCCGACGCCGGGCGGTCCGCCGAGCTTGTGGGCGGCGACGATGACGAAATCCGCGACGGGAATCGGCAATTTGCCCGCGCTTTGGGCGCAATCGACCATGAGCAGGCCGCCCGCCGCCTTCACCCGCGCGGCGATGTCGGCGATCGGATGGATCACCCCGGTCTCGTTGTTGACCGACTGGACCGCGACCAGGGGCCGTTCCGCTTCCGCCACAGCCGCGTCGAGATCGGCGAGGTCGAGCCTGCCGTCGGCCCGGACAGCGATCAGGCGCGCGTCGGGGGCGCTGCGCAGCGCCGCCGGATGCTCGATCGAAGAGACAATCCGCGTCCCTGCCCTGGCCCGCTTGAGCACGATGTCGATCGCCTCGGTCGCGCCCGAGGTGAAGATCAGGGTGCCGGAAAAGCCGAGAGCGGCCGCGATCCGCTTGCGCGCGTCTTCCATCGCCGCCCGGATCGCGCGGCCCTCGGCATGGGCGGAGGACGGGTTGGCCCAAAGGTCGCAGGCGGCGCGGATGGCGTCGGCGGCCGCGGGCAAGATGGGGGTCGTCGAGGCGTGATCGAGATAGATTCGGGGCCTCATCCGGCCGATGTCCCTTTCAAATTGCGGAAACGCGCCGCTTCCCTATATAGGGCGCCTGCTCGCGGTTCACCCGCGCGTTCCTTTGAATATTCCAAGCACAGGTGCAATGCCCGAAGTCATCTTTCCAGGTCCTGAGGGCCGTCTCGAAGGCCGTTTCAGCCCCGGGCCCCGCCCGCGCGCGCCGGTCGCCCTGATCCTCCACCCCCACCCGCAGGGCGGGGGGACGATGAACAACGCCATCGTGCTCGCTCTCTACAAGACCTTCGTGCGGCGCGGCTTCGCCACGTTGCGATTCAATTTCCGCGGCGTCGGCAAGAGCCAGAGCGTGTTCGACAACGGCATCGGCGAGCTTTCCGACGCCGCCTCGGCGCTCGACTGGGTCCAGTCGATCCACCCCGAGGCGGAGACGACCTGGATCGCGGGCTTCAGCTTCGGCGCCTGGATCGGCATGCAGTTGCTGATGCGCCGGCCGGAAGCGCGCGGCTTCATCTCGATCGCGCCACCGGCCAACATGTACGATTTCTCGTTCCTCGCCCCCTGCCCCTCGTCGGGCATCATCATCCAGGGTGAGGGCGACGAAGTGGTGACCCCGCTGGCCACCCAGAAGCTGGTCGACAAGCTCAGGACCCAGCGGCACATCACGATCGAGCACAAGACGATCCCGCACGCCAACCACTTCTTCGCCCAGGAAATGCCGGAGCTGATGAAGGCCGTCGACGACTATCTCGACTTCCGGCTGGATCCCAGCTGCCCGATCCGCTGATCCTCCCCTCTCTCGTCAGGGAGGAGAGAACCCTAGAGCGACCAGATCAGCACATTGCCCAGAAACACGATGGCGGCGACGACCATCAGCGTGCCCTTGCGCGGATCGCGGCGCTTCAGGATCAGGTGAAAGCCACCGATCGCGAGCAGGATGGCGACGATCATCACGATCGACAGGATGATGTTGCTCGGGCCGCTCATCGTCCGAGGATGCCACGGGCTTCGCCTTTCACAAAGCCTTAAGCGACCGGGTCTAACCTGCCCTCATGAGCCATCACGACCATAAACGGTTCGACTCCACGCTCGACCGGATTGAGCAGGCGATCCTGCCCAACCTGTCGCGTCTGCTCCACCAGGTGCTGGAAAGCGCCGCGCAGGCGCGGGCCGGGGTCGACGCCGAGGAACATGCCGCGGGCCTGCGCGGAACCGCGCGGAAAGTGGCCCAGCTCACCGACCTGGTCGCAATGGTGACTCGGCGGGCCTAATCCCGCCCCGCCAAAATCTCGGCGTAGAGCGCCGGATCGACATTGCCGCCGGAGACGACGACCACCGCGCCGTCGGGCACTTCGCCCAGTTTCCCCGAAATCAGCGCCGCCAGCGCTACCGATCCGCCCGGCTCGGCGACGATCCGGAGATTGCGGAAGGCGAAGCGCATGGCCGCGGCGACTTCCTCCTCGCTCACTGCCACGCCGCGCGCGCCGGCCGCGCTCAATGCGCCGAAGGTCAAAGGCGAAACCAATTTGGTCTGGAGCGCGTCGCAGCGGGTCGGCGGCGCCGGCTCGATCACCGGCACGATCGCGCCGCCTTCTAGCGATCGGGTCATGTCGTCCCAGCCCTCCGGCTCGACCGGCACAATCCGGCTTTCCCCCAGCGCGAGGGCGATGCCGCCGGAAAGGCCGCCGCCGCCGCAGGGCACCGCCACCACATCAGGCGCGCGGCCGAGTTGCGCCCGGATCTCGACGCCGACGCTCCCCTGCCCTTCGATCACGTCGACATCGTCGAACGACGGCACCAGGGTCGCACCGCGCTCGGCCGCCAGCCTGGCGCCGATCGCCTCGCGGCTCTCGGTGGCGCGATCGAAGAAGACGATCTCGGCGCCGGCGGCGCGCGTCCCTTCCACCTTCACCGCGGGCGCGTCGGCGGGCATGACGATGGTTGCGGCCATGCCGAGTTTCTGGGCCGCCAGCGCCACCCCCTGGGCATGGTTTCCGGACGAGAAAGCGACCACGCCGCGCGCCCGTTCGGCCGGATCGAGCCGGAGCAGCCGGCTGGTCGCGCCGCGCAATTTGAAGCTGCCGCCGCGCTGCAGGCACTCCGCCTTGATCCACACCCGGCGCCCCTTCCAATCGAGCGGAAGCAACGGCGTCAGGGTGACATGATCGGCGATACGCTTCGCCGCATCGAGAACTCCATCCGGCGTGGGTCGTCTATCTTGCACACAAACCTCGGAAAATCAGAGAGGTGACGAGAGTCTTTACATGGGGGTCCAACGAACATATATCGCCAGCCGCAGCCCCATGGGGGACTTCCAAACCGCAAGGCTGCCTTGTCGTCAACTATCTTGCTGGAGGTCCCTTGAGTTGCACATCAATCCTCGCGCGCTGGGGCTAGCTACCGCCCCGACCGCCGTTACCAACGGCGAAGCTTTGGCCATGCAGCGTCCGGTTCAGCCGGTCACGCTGATTCGCCCGCACGCCGCAAGGCGCGCGGCCCGCTTCTTCGTCGAGAAGTTTCCGGGCAGGCCTCTCTATGCGGTGAAGGCCAATCCCTCGCCCGACCTGCTCCAGGTCCTGTGGGAGGAAGGCGTCACCTATTACGATGTCGCCTCGATCGCCGAGGTCCGGCTGGTCGCCGAGACCCTTCCCGAGGCCGTGCTCTGCTTCATGCACCCGGTGAAGGCCGAGGAAGCGATCGCCGAGGCCTATTTCATCCACAATGTGCGCACCTTCTCGCTCGACACGATGGAAGAGCTGGAGAAGATCGTCCGCGCCACTGCGAACCCGGAAGGGGTCGCCGCCACCGATCTCAACCTCCTGGTCCGCATCCGCGTCTCCTCCGATCATTCGAAGCTCAGCCTCGCCGCCAAGTTCGGCGCCGAGCCCAATGAGATGAAGGCGCTGCTGATGGCCGCTCGCCAGGCCTCCGACGCGCTCGGCATCTGCTTCCACGTCGGCAGCCAGGCGATGACGCCCGCCGCCTATTCCGAAGCCATGGAGCGGGTCCGCGCCGCGATCGTCGAGGCGGCCGTCACGGTCGACATCGTCGACGTCGGCGGCGGATTCCCCTCCTGGTATCCGGGCATGGAGCCGCCCCCGCTCGAGGCCTATTTCAAGGTCATCCACGCCGCGTTCGAGGACCTGCCCATCTCCTACTCCGCCGAATTGTGGTGCGAGCCGGGCCGGGCGCTCTGCGCGGAATATGCAAGCCTGCTGGTCCGCGTCGAAAAGCGCCGGGGCGACACGCTCTACATCAACGACGGCGCCTACGGCGCCTTGTTCGACGCCGCCCATGTCGGCTGGCGCTTCCCGGTGCGGCTGCTCCGGCCTGAGGAATCCGACGCCCGCGACATGGCGTTCAGCTTCTACGGACCGACCTGCGACGATCTCGACCATATGGCCGGGCCGTTCATGCTGCCCGCCGACGTAGGCGCCGGTGATTATGTCGAGATCGGCATGCTCGGCGCCTATGGCTGCGCGATGCGCACCGCCTTCAACGGCTTCGGTTCGGACCTCAAGGTGGTGGCCGAGGACGGGCCGATGGCGACCCTCTACGGCGAAGCCGTAAGGGAACGCGCGGTTCCGTCGAACGTCGTGAAGCTGTAGGATCAGCACCGTAAAGTGCTGATCCGTGCCCCGGCGCAGGCCGGGGTCTCGGCTCGCCTGCCGTAACCTAATTTCCACGAGATCCCGGCCTTCGCCGGGATGACGATGAAGGATTGAAGATGACCGACGCCCCCGTGAACGACACCCGCAAGGCGGAGCTTTTGTCGACCGAGGTCGAGCATATCGACATCAAGAGCTTCGACGCGCGGCCGATCGTCGACGCGATGAAGAAGATGAGCTTCACCAGCCGCGATCTCGGCCGGGCGACGGACATCTACAACCAGATGCTCGAGGACAAGGACTGCTCGATCATCCTGGTCATCGCCGGCTCGACCTCTGCGGGCGGCTGCATGGATCTCTACGCCGACCTCGTGAAGCACAATATGGTCGACGCGATCGTCGCCACCGGCGCCTCGATCGTCGACATGGATTTCTTCGAGGCGCTCGGCCACAAACATTACCAGGCGCTCGACATCCCCGACGACGATACCCTGCGCTCGCTCTACATCGACCGGATCTACGACACCTATATCGACGAGGAGAAGCTGCAGGAGACCGATCACACGATCGGCGCCATCGCCGACAGCCTCGAGCCCAAACCCTATTCCTCGCGCGCGTTCATCAAGGAAATGGGCCGCTGGCTGATCGACAACGGCAAGAAGGAGAACAGCCTGGTCAAGCTCGCTTTCGAGCATGACGTGCCGATCTTCTGCCCGGCCTTCGTCGACAGCTCGGCCGGCTTCGGTCTGGTCAAGCATCAGGTTGACGCGATGAAGGAAGGCCGGCCCTATCTGGTGCTCGACGCCATCGCCGATTTTCGCGAGCTCACCGACCTCAAAATCAAGGCCGGCACCACCGGCCTGCTGATGATCGGCGGCGGCGTGCCCAAGAATTTCACCCAGGACACGGTCGTGTGCGCCGAGATTCTCGGCCACGACGATGTCGAGGTCCACAAATATGCGGTGCAGATCACCGTCGCCGACGTCCGCGACGGCGCCTGCTCCTCCTCGACCCTCCAGGAGGCGGCGAGCTGGGGCAAGGTCTCGACCGCGCTCGAGCAGATGGTCTTCGCCGAAGCGACCAGCGTCCTGCCGCTGCTCGCCAGCGATGCCTACCACCGCGGCCACTGGAAGAGCCGCGCGGTCCGCGCCTTCGGACGGATGTTCGAGTAGGCCCTAACCGCTCCCTCTAGCGGCAGCGTCTCCCGCGGCCGATCGGGTCGGCATAGGCGCCGGTGTCGGAATCGCTGCAGCGGGGACTGCCGCGGCCATAATTGGGCGCGTCGGAATAGCGGCCGGTGTCGCTGTCGGTGACGCCGGTGCTTACCCTGCCCGTGCAGCTGCGTCCGCGACCGGCCGGATCAGCATTGGGTCCGCTGTCGGAGTCGCTGCAGCGCCGCGTGCCCTGGCCATTGCCCGCCGGATCCCTATTGGGCCCGCGATCGGAATCGGTGATACCGGTGCCGGACCGTCCGCAGCTGCGGCCGCGGCCGGCGGGATCGCTGTTCGGGCCGCTGTCGGAATCGGAGCAGCCGCTCGACGTGCGGCAGGAGCGGCCGTTGCCGCCCGGATCGCTATTAGGGCCGCTGTCCGAGTCGCTGCAGCCGCTCTGAAGCGCGAGCGCATCGCTGCTGACCATGACCAGCGCGCCACCGGCGATCGCGGTGCCCGCGACTCGGCCAAGGAACGAGCGTCGATTCACCCTGCGGGTCGGCTTCATCATTCTTCTCCTGAGCGATCCTCTTCCCCAATAAGCAAAAGCTGACGCAAAACGCGAAGGATGTCGAGAGGGAACGCGTCCGAAAGGACTCCTAGACGAGAGTTCTGATCGATTTCCCAACTCAGTCTGATGGAAGGAGTTTGTTTCCCCAAGGGTGCGCTTCGGGCCTAAGGCGGCACGGCATCAGCACAAGAGGAGCTCGACGATGGACGCGAAGACGACCGGCAATCCCCTGAACGATCCTTCGAAGGAGCCCGCGGCGCTGAGAACCCTGTTGGGACGCACCAACCGCGACTGGTGGCCTAATCAGCTCTCGCTCGACATCCTCCATCAGCACGGCCAGCACGGCAATCCGATGGGCGACGACTTCGACTATGCGAAGGCGTTCGACTCGATCGACTATGCGGCCCTGAAGCGCGATCTCACCGCTTTGATGACCGACAGCCAGCCCTGGTGGCCGGCCGATTACGGCCATTACGGCCCCTTCTTCATCCGCATGGCCTGGCACAGCGCGGGCACCTATCGCACCGGCGACGGCCGCGGCGGCGCCTCGTCGGGCACGCAGCGCTTCGCGCCGCTGAACAGCTGGCCGGACAACGCCAATCTCGACAAGGCGCGCCGCCTGCTCTGGCCGGTCAAGGCGAAATACGGCCGCAAATTGAGCTGGGCCGATCTGATGATCCTGGCCGGCAACGTCGCCATCGAATCTATGGGCGGTCCGACTTTCGGCTTTGGCGGCGGCCGCGAGGACGTCTTCGAGCCCGAGAAGGACATTTACTGGGGCACCGAGGAGGAATGGGTCGGCGTCACCCGGATCGAGGAGGAATCGGGCCGGGCGCTGGAGAACCCGCTTGCCGCGATCCAGATGGGCCTGATCTACGTCAATCCCCAGGGCCCGGGCGGCAATTCAGATCCCCTGCAATCGGCCCGCGACATCCGCGAGACCTTCGCCCGCATGGCGATGAACGACGAGGAGACGGTAGCGCTGACCGCCGGCGGCCACACCTTCGGCAAGTGCCACGGCGCGGGCGACGCCTCGCTGGTCGGCGCCGAGCCGGAAGGCGCCGACATCGCCCAGCAGGGCCTCGGCTGGCAGAGCGGCCATGAGAGCGGCCTCGGCGACCACACCATCACCAGCGGCCTCGAAGGCGCGTGGACCCCGACGCCGATCCAATGGTCGATGAACTATTTCCACATGCTGCTCGATTACGAGTACGAGCTGGTGACCAGCCCGGCCGGCGCGAAGCAGTGGCAACCGGTGAACCAGAAGCCCGAGGACATGGCGCCGGGCGCCCACAGCCCCGACCGCCGGCTGCCGACGATGATGACCACCGCCGACATGGCCTTCAAGCTCGACCCGGACTATCGCAAGATCACCGAGCGGTTCCGCGACAATCCCGACCAGTTCGCCGACGCCTTCGCGCGGGCCTGGTTCAAGCTCACCCACCGCGACATGGGCCCCAAGGCCCGTTATCGCGGCCCGGAGGTGCCGGCGGAAGATTTGATCTGGCAGGACCCGATCCCGGCGGCCGACGGCTCGCCGATCGACGACGCCGAGATCGCCGGCCTCAAGCGGCAGATCCTCGCCTCGGGCCTTAGCGTCGCCGAACTGGTGGCGACGGCCTGGGCTTCGGCCTCGACCTTCCGCGGCTCCGACAAGCGCGGCGGCGCCAACGGCGCCCGCCTCCGCCTCGCCCCGCAGAAGGACTGGGAAGTGAACCAGCCCGCCAAGCTTGCCCGCGTCCTCGGCGTGCTCGAGGGCATCAAGGCCGATTTCGACGGCGCGGCGCCCGGCGGCAAGAAGGTCAGCCTCGCCGACCTCATCGTCCTTGGTGGCACCGCAGCGGTCGAAAAGGCCGCCAGGGATGCCGGCAACGACGTGACCGTCTCCTTCACCCCAGGCCGGACCGACGCCTCGCAGAACCAGACCGACGCCGCCAGCTTCGAGCCGCTCGAGCCCAAGGCGGACGGCTTTCGCAATTATCTCTCGGTCCGGTTCAGCGTGCCGACCGAGGAATTGCTGGTAGACCGCGCCCAGCTGCTCGGCCTCAGCGCCCCGGAGATGACGGTGCTGGTCGGCGGCCTTCGCGTCCTCGGCGCCAACCATGGTGGCTCGAGCCACGGCGTGCTCACGGACCGGCCTGGCCAGCTCACCAACGATTATTTCGTCAACCTGCTCGACATGGGCACGGCGTGGAAAGAGGTCGACGACCGCGGCGACGAAGTCTTCGTCGGCACCGACCGCGCGACCGACCAGGAGAAATGGACCGCCACCCGCACCGACCTCGCCTTCGGCGCCAACTCGCAGCTGAGGGCGCTCTCGGAAGTCTATGCGGCGAGCGACGCCGGCGGGAAGTTCGTGGCGGACTTCGTGGCGGCGTGGACGAAGGTGATGGAGGCTGATCGGTTTGATCTGGCGAGGGGGTAAGGGCCATCGATATTCGGAAAATCGTTCCCTGACTCCCTGAAACAGTCCCCCAGACTGTTTCAGCCCCGGCGGGGGTATTGCAGCACAGGTCCATCCCCCCAGACACCTCCGGGGGCAGTGACACGGTCATCCACGGACAAATCCTTATTGTGCTCCGGAATTGCCGCGTGGAAATGTCCGGATTCGATGCGGCATGAAGCTGGACAAGTCGACCCTTGACCGACCAACCGGGAACGAGCGCGCTCGCCGGGTCCGGACTCCCGCGGCCGGGCAGCGTGGGCGTTCGCGAAGTTCTTGGTTTCCCGATTGCCGGGGACTCGCCCACTGCCAACGTCCGTGCGCTTCTTCTGGGAACCCGCATCGATACCCGCAACCTGCCGCGCTTTGTCGAGCCTGAGACCCTTCAACTGTCGGGGACCGGAGCGGCCTATGTCTTCCGCTACGGCGTGCTCGTGCTGTTCGGCGCTTCGGCGGAACTGGAAAAGGAACTGGTCGCGGAGCTGATGGAGCATGTGATCGAGCCGGCGTCGTCGCCCGAGCTGGAGACCGCCTGGATCGAAATTCGCGCCGACAGCGACGAGAGTGTCAGCGCCGATGGTCACATTCGCCTGCGCGAAGCTACGCCCGAGCGGCTGTTGCTGACGGCGACGGTGCTGGCGCGCAGCGTGGTGCTGGCGCGCGACGAAAGTCGGATCGCCGAAGAGTTCGATCGCATGGAACCGCTGGTGAACGAACTTCGGACCCATGGTCGTGCCGGCCTGCCGATCAAGCGGGTCATGCAGCAAATCGGCGGCGTCCTCGCCACGCAGCACCGCGTCGTCGGGCGCGCGCAGATCGGCGAAAAGCCTGACCTGCTTTGGGACCATCCGGAGCTCGATCGCCTCTATGGCCGTCTCGAAGTCGAGTTCGAGCTGGGCGACCGGGCACACGCGATCGAGCGCAAGCTCGAAGTGATCGGCGACGCTGCCGACGTGCTTCTCAACCTGGTGCTGGACAAACGAACCGTCCGGCTGGAAATTGCCGTCATCGCGTTGATTGCGTTTGAAGTTGTCGTCAGCCTGGTCGAATTCGGTCACTGAACGCGTCCCTTGCCGCACAGCGGGCAAGTCGCTCAGCTTGGGGCATGGCAAACAGAATGCCCATCGTGCGCGACCAGGGCGAAAGCCGCGCGTCGCGCATTCGAACGGGCCCATCGGAGCCTCTGACCAGTCAATCCCCCTCCCCGCCCTTGACGCCCACCCACAATAAGCCGAAGCGCTTGTTAGCACTCTCACTGTAAGAGTGCCAACTGGAGGCGGAGGCGCTGGCCCTGCTCCCGGTCGACGTTTTCGTCGCCCCCAGCCTTGAAGGTTCACATCCATGAAATTTCGCCCGTTGCACGATCGCGTGCTCGTCCGCCGCATCGAAGCCGCCGAGAAGAGTGCCGGCGGCATCATCATCCCCGATTCCGCCCAGGAAAAGCCGCAGGAAGGCGAAGTCGTCGCCATCGGCACCGGCACCCGCGCCGAGGACGGCACGGTCACCCCGCTCGATCTGAAGGCCGGCGACAAGATCCTGTTCGGCAAATGGTCCGGATCCGAGGTCAAGATCGACGGCGAGGATCTCCTGATCATGAAGGAAAGCGACGTTCTGGGCATCGTGGGCTGAACGCAGCCCGACCCGTAATTTGAAATTCACTGGGTCCCGGCCTTCGCCGGGATACAAAACAAGGAACTGACCATGTCAGCCAAAGACGTAAAATTCGCACGCGAAGCCCGTGAGGGCATTACCCGCGGCGTCGATATTCTCGCCAACGCGGTCCGGGTCACCCTCGGCCCCAAGGGACGCAACGTCCTCCTCGACAAGTCCTACGGCGCGCCGCGGATCACCAAGGACGGCGTCACCGTCGCCAAGGAAATCGATCTCAAGGATAAGTTCGAGAATATGGGCGCGCAGATGCTGCGCGCGGTCGCCTCGCGCACCCACGACCATGCCGGCGATGGCACCACCACCGCCACCGTTCTCGCCCAGGCGATCGTCCGCGAGGGCATGAAGTCGGTTTCGGCCGGCGTCGGCCCGATGGACCTCAAGCGCGGCATCGATCTCGCCGTCGCCCGAGTGGTCGAGGATCTGAAGGCGCGCTCCAAGCCCGTCACCGGCAACAATGAGATCGCCCAGGTCGGCATCATCTCGGCCAATGGCGACGAGGATGTCGGCCGCAAAATCGCCGAGGCGATGGAGAAAGTCGGCAAGGAAGGCGTGATCACGGTCGAGGAAGCCAAGGGCCTCGAATTCGAGCTCGACGTCGTCGAGGGCATGCAGTTCGACCGCGGCTATCTCTCGCCCTACTTCATCACCAATGCCGAGAAGATGGAGGTCGAGCTCATCGACCCCTACATCCTGATCCACGAGAAGAAGCTTTCGACCCTGCAGTCGATGCTTCCGATCCTCGAGGCCGTGATCGAGGCGGGCCGTTCGCTGCTGATCATCGCCGAGGATGTCGAGGGTGAAGGGCTCGCCACTTTGGTGGTCAACAAGCTTCGCGGCGGCCTCAAGGTCGCGGCCGTCAAGGCGCCAGGCTTCGGCGATCGCCGCAAGGCGATGCTCGAGGACATCGCCATCCTCACCGGCGGCCAGATGATCAGCGAGGACCTCGGCATCAAGCTGGAGAATGTCACGGTCGACATGCTCGGCACCGCCAAGCGCGTGACCATCGACAAGGACAACACATTGATCGTCGATGGCGCCGGCGCCCATGAGGCGATCAAGGCCCGGGTCGAGGCGATCCGCCAGCAGATCGAGGACACCAATTCCGACTATGACAAGGAGAAGCTGCAAGAGCGCCTCGCCAAGCTCGCCGGCGGCGTCGCCATCATCAAGGTCGGCGGCTCGTCCGAGATCGAGGTGAAGGAGCGCAAGGATCGCGTCGACGACGCGCTCAACGCCACCCGCGCCGCGGTCGAGGAAGGCATCGTTCCGGGCGGCGGCACCGCTTTGCTCTACGCGTCGCGCGCGCTGAAGGACATGAAGGGCGCCAATGACGACCAGACCCGCGGTATCGACATCATCCGCAAGGCGCTGCAGGCGCCGCTGCGCCAGATCGCCCAGAATGCCGGGCATGACGGCGCCGTGGTCGCCGGCAAGCTGATCGACGGCAACGACCAGAATCTCGGCTTCAACGCCCAGACCGAGGTCTACGAGGATCTGGTCAAGGCCGGCGTCATCGATCCCACCAAGGTCGTCCGCTCGGCGATCCAGGACGCCGCCTCGGTGGCGGGCCTGCTGATCACCACCGAAGCGGCGGTCGCCGAGATGCCGGAAGACAAGCCGGCCATGGCCATGGGCGGCGGCATGGGCGGCATGGGCGGCATGGACTTCTAGGGCCCAGCCTTAGGCTTTCACCGAACAGAAAGAGGGCCGGGGAGGAGACTTCCCGGCCCTTTTTTCATAGCTGGCGCACGACTGACTCCAACAGAACCGTCATTGCGAGGAGCATCGCGACGAAGCAATCCAGCGGAAGGATGCGCCGCACTGGATTGCCACGCCACGCTCGCAATGACGAAGTGATTGGACCCTTCCGGAGCGGGCGAATAACCTCAGGCCGCCCGCGGCAGCCCTGTCGCGGAGGCTGTATCCGTAATCGACACTTTCAGACCCTTGCTGGTGCTCTCGGTTTCCACGCTGGCGCCCAATTGCTGGGCAAGCGCCTTGACGATGGTCGTGCCCAGGCCGCCCTCCGTCTTCGGGACCGCGTCCGCCGTCTTCCCGTCCCCGTTGTCCGAGATGATCAGCTTCCAGCCGGATTTGCCGACCTTATAGGTGATGACGACCTCGGCGCCGGCCTTGTCGGCGGGGAAGGCATATTTGATCGCATTGATCACCAGTTCGGTGACGATGAGACCGAGACTGACCGCCTTGGAGGAGTCCACGCTTCCCGCGTCCGCTTCGACCCTGACCGCGATCGGCTGCTGGTCCGTGATCATCGACGCGGCCAACGCGCCGCACAGCTTCGTGAGGTAGGTGCCGACGTCGATCCGGTCGATGCCCTCGGAGGCATGGAGCTGCAGCTGCACTTCGGCCACCGACATCACCCGCTGATGGGCATCCTTGAGATGCTGACGCGTCTCCTCCGAGGTGACCGCCCGCGCCTTCAGCATCAGGATGCTGGCGATGATCGACAAGCTGTTGGCGACCCGGTGTTCCATTTCCTGGAGCAGGACATGCTTTTGCCGCAGCAGCTCCTCGGTGCGTTCCAGAAGGTCCTGCTTCTCGTTCTCGATCGCCCGCCGGGCGGTGACATCGCTGAAGGCCAGCAGGATCGTGATGTTGGGGCTGTCGTCGTAGAGCACCTTGCGGGCGTTCAGCAGCATCGTCTTGCGGCCGATCCCCGGAAAATCATGCTCGACCTCGAAGCCGTCCATCGCGGCCTTCTCGGGAATGATCGTCTCCAGGAGGACGCGAAGCGCGGGAATGTCCCATTGCCCGTCGCCGAGCGCGTAGAGCAGGCAGCCATGCGTCTGGTCGGGATCGACCTTGAACGTCTCGTAGAAGGAGCGGCTGGCCGCCAGCACGTGAAACGATTCGTCGAGCACGAGGAACGGCTCGGGAATCGTGTTCACGATCGCCTGCGCCAGGATCTGCGCGTCTTCGATTCTGTCGGTCGAGTAGAGCATAAGCTGGAGAGCGTATCCGTTCTGGGGCGCGGGGGTGGTCCCGAGGTCCGCCGCCAGCCCCTCAGCAACGTCCTTACCGCTTTCCGCGATGAATGTCGCGTTGCAGTGGCCCACTCTCCCCGCTCCGGCTCAATCTCGGGCCGGCCACCTTCTGGCGCTCAAAGTGCCTGGCCGTACACGGCGGCCGGCAGCGCAGGGGTCTGCTCCGGGGCCTGCATCCGGAAATGGCGAATCGTACGATGGAGGCCTTCCTCGAGCGAAATCGCCGGGCGCCAGCCCAGTTGCTCCCGGGCGAGCGAGAGATCCGGCATGCGCTGGGCCGGGTCGTCTTCCGGGAGAGGGTGTGCCGTCAGCGTCGAGCCTGATCCGGTTATGGCGACGATCCTGCCGGCCAGGTCGCGCATGGTGATTTCCTCGTCGGTCCCGAGATTGACCGGTCCGGTGAAGTCGTCGCCTGTCGCCATCAGGCGGATCAGCCCTTCGACCATGTCGTCGACGAAGCAGAATGACCGTGTCTGGCGGCCGTCGCCGTTGAGCGTGATTGGCGCGCCGGCGAGCGCCTGGATGACGAAGTTGGAAACGACCCTCCCGTCGCCGCGCTGCATGCGGGGTCCGTAGGTATTGAAGATGCGCGCGACCTTGATCGCGACACCATGCTGGCGGCGATAGTCGAAGAACAAGGTCTCCGCGCAGCGCTTGCCTTCGTCATAGCAGGAACGCGGGCCGATCACGTTCACATTGCCGCGATAATCCTCGCGCTGGGGATGGACTTGCGGGTCGCCATATACCTCGCTGGTCGATGCCTGGAGGATCGGGCAGCCCAGTTCCCGCGCCAGCTCGAGCATATTGAGGGCGCCGAGCACGGCTGTCCGCGTGGTTTGCACGGGGTCGCGCTGGTAATGGATCGGAGAGGCCGGGCAGGCCAGATTGTAGACGCGGTCGACTTCGATGTGGAGCGGTTCGCACACGTCCCGGCGAAGAAACTCGAAGCGGGGCTCGTCGGCGAGATGGGCGATATTCTCCATCGCCCCGGTCAGCAGATTGTCGAGGCACACAACCCGGTGGCCCTGCGCGAGCAGCCGCTCGACTAGATGGGATCCGATGAATCCCGCGCCGCCGGTGACCAAGATGCGTAAAGTGTGGTCTGGCGCGCCCATGGTCCCTCGAAGCAAAGTCGAAAATCGGTGGTTAAAAATCGGAGGTTATACGCGCCGCCGCTTGCCGTCTAATCCCTTCGGGCTAATCTGGAATGCCGGCGAACGACCGCGGTGGATCGCCCTTCCACAGCAGGAACTTGCCCTTCCGGCCGAGGATCGGGCTTCCCACCTCCGCCGCGAAACGCCGGGCGGCGCGGGTCACGCCGTCCCATGCAAGATAGTCGTCGCCGACCAACGCGCCGCCGGGGGCGAGTAAATCCCAATAGGCGCGAAGGTCGCGATAGACCGCCTCTTCCTCATGCGCGCCGTCGACATAGACGAGTTCGGGCCGGACGCCCTTGGCGCGAAGGACCAGGGCGGCATTGTCCGAACTATTGGGGAGCGGGATGATGCGGTCGGCCAGCCCGGCGCGCGCGACGTTGGCCAGGAAGGTGAAATAGAGTTGCGGATAGCCGTGAAGTGGACGCAGCGCCTCGCGCCATTCGGGACGTTCGCCAAGCACGTGCTCGGCCGAGCCGAGCCAGGTGTCGACGCAGACGATCCTGGTATCGAGCCCGAGCGCCCGCGCCGCCCGGGCCATGTGAATCGCCGAGGCGCCCTTCCAGCTCCCGACCTCGACGATGATCGCGGGGCGCAAGGCGCGAATGACCGCGCCGAGCAACGGGTCGTTGGACCCCCAGCCCTGCAGGTCATCCGGATGGGCGACGAGGTCGAGCCCTTCATAGGGCGAGACATCGTGAAATAGCGCCATCAGCGAGTCGACGGGCCGGACACGGCCGAGTCGCGCCGGCACGGTTCGCGGATGCGCGCGCAACCGCCGAGTCAATCTGTCGAACGCCAGATGAAGCGTCGCGCGCGGGCCCATCGTGCGCGCCAGGCGCCAGAGGCGCGCGAAGCCCGCCGGCGTTCGCGGCGCGCGCTTCGCCAGGCGCGCGCGAAGGGAGGCGACCATGTTGTCGATTTCGGCGCGTTCAGTGTCGCGCATGAATGTGTCGCGCCGCGCGATCAGCCGCGAAAGGACCATGTCGATCGTCCGGCCCGCCGCGTCCCGCCGCGCCTGATCGTGCAATTCCTGGTGCTTCAGCAGGGCGCTGATGTCCTTCGCCGGGCCATCTGCGCCGGCTTCATAGGCAAGCCCGACTTCGCTCCAGAGCGCCTCGCGGATCGCATGCGTCCGCTGGCGCGGATTGTGCCCATTGCTCGCCGTCAGGCCCTGGCTGTTCAGGCGGTAGCGAGTCAGGGGTTCGGCCAGGTTTCGCGCCCGGACATGGGGCAGCATGTCGAACCAGAGATAATGGTCCTGGGAAATCGGCTCG
>DATDAU010000065.1:0-5435 GCA_036525215.1 Allosphingosinicella sp. | reverse complement strand
CGCAGAAGATGTTCATCCGCCCGGCGGCCTTGGCCTCCATCAGCAAATCGACATTGGCCTGCTTGGCGCGGGCGAATTCGGGGCTGCGGTTGACGATCGAGACGGTGTTGCCCTGGGCGGGATCGGCGGCGAGGCCGAGCGCGTTCTCGATGCCGGCATCGCCCGATCCGACGATGGTGATATGCTCGTCGACATATTCGCCGGGGTCGTTCAGTTGATACTGGACGTGGGGAAGATTGCCGCCCTCGCAACGCATCGTGTTGGGATTGCCCTGGGTGCCGATGCTGAGCACGACATTCTCGGCCTGGATCGTCTCGCCGTTGGTCAAAGTGAGGGTGAAGGCGCCCTGCTGGCCGGCGATCGACTTCACGTCGGCCTTCATCTTGACGTTGATCTTCTGGTCCGCCGCCTGATTGTCCCAGGTGCCGAGCACTTTCTCGCGCTTGCCGGCCTCGAAATCGAAGTCCGAGCGCAGCACCAGCTGGGCCGGCGTCGCCATGACGTGCTTGCCCTTCTGGTATTTATAGATGGTGTCGGAAAGGTGGTCGGTCTTTTCCAGCAGGATGTGGCTGATCCCCTGCTGCGCGGCGCGTCCCGCGGCACTGAGGCCGGCCGGCCCGGATCCGACGATGGCAATCTTGAACACGGCCGACACCCGTCTTCCCATCCCCCAACAAGGCCGCTCGTCCGGCCACCACGCCAAGGCCCGAAACGCACGCGCGCCTCAGCGTCGGCCAATCTAACAGACTCTGGTAGAGACGCCAGACTTGGGCAGCGTTTCATTATGAATTTCTGGAAAGGGGGCGCTTCCGGTCAGGCGTCCCAATCCGCCACGCCCCTGCGGGTCGCGACCAGACCGGTTTCGTCGAACAGCCGCATCACCGCCTGGTCGATCTTGCGGTAATGGTTGTCGATGATGTCGTCGGCGTGCCACTTGGCCTCGTCGAGCGAGGCCGCCTCGACATGGTGCTTGTCGCTCGCCGTCTCCTTGTACGCCCGGGGACCGGCCTGCTCCACGATCAGGAGGTAGTAGGACATATCGCCTCCACGCCCGGCGCGGAGCATATGGGAGGCGGAGGCTGATTGCGAGGGAAAGTCGATCCCGGTGGATTTCGAACCGGGGGCCCCAGCAGGCTTGACGCCGGCTTTTTTGCCGTGATGATCGAGCGCCTATGGCAAAACCAGCACCAGCGGCCGGCCGCGTCTCGCCGGCCTCGATCGCCCTCATCGCCGCCGCCCTGCTCGCCGTCCTCGCGATAGGGATCGCCATCTTCCGCTCGGGCGGCGAAGCCTCGGCGATCCAACCCGCTGCGGCCGGCGCCAATGCCAATGCCACGTCCGCGCAGGCCGACAATCCCGAGACGATGATCGCCGGGCTTCGCGAGCAGCTGCGCACCGATCCCGACAACCACCAGGGCTGGTATCTGCTCGGCCTTACCTATCGCAGCGCCGGCCGGTTCGAGGACGCGGTGGCGGCCTTCCGCCGGGCGATGGAGCTGGCGCCCAACAATGCCGATTATGTCGCCTATCTGGGCGAGGCGCTGCTGCTCGCCGCCGGCGACACGCCGCCGCCCGAGGCCGAGCGCCTGTTCCGCCGCGCCCTCGAACTCCAGGCCGGCAATCCCCAAGCCCGTTATTATCTGGCGACCTTGAAGGACATGCGCGGCGACCATCGCGGCGCGGTCGACGATCTCGTTGCCCTGCTGCG
This sequence comes from Allosphingosinicella sp., assembly GCA_036525215.1. Classification (GTDB taxonomy): domain Bacteria; phylum Pseudomonadota; class Alphaproteobacteria; order Sphingomonadales; family Sphingomonadaceae; genus Allosphingosinicella. Next base: position 3,727 of record DATDAU010000065.1, on the reverse strand, counting down.
CACCGCCCCGCCGGGCGCGTCGTGGGAGCCGCAGGTGCGCGAGGCGGCGACCAACATCGCGCGCCAGCACAATATCGACCTCGCCGGCCGCCTCCCCGCCGCGCCGCCGCCCTCGGCAGCCTCGAGCGCGACCGCCGCCATTCCCGGCCCGACGCCCCAGCAGATGCAGTCGGCCACCGCCATCCCGCCCAGCCAGCAGGACGCGATGGTCCAGTCGATGGTCGCGCGCCTCGAGGCACGGCTGCGCACCAACCCGCGCGACGCGGAAGGGTGGATCAGGCTGATGCGCTCGAAGATGGTGCTGCAGGACCCGGCGGCGGCGCGACGGGCGCTGAATTCGGGGGTGGCGGCGTTCCAGGGCGATGCGGCGACGCAGGGGCGACTCAGGGAGGCCGCGACCGCCCTTGGAGTTCCCGCAGCCTAAGCCGCAACATCATCCCTACCGACGAGGCTCAGCCTCACAGCGACGATTGGTCGCGGTGGCCATTGCCGGTATTTCCTGCCCTTGCGATAAGGCGCCGTGCCCAGCGCCTCCAGCGCGCCCATAGACGGCCTGCCGCCGGACGATTCTTTCGGCGCGGCGCTGCGCGGGTTCGGGCCGATCGGCCTGCTGGCGATCCTCGCCATTTTCGCCGGCAATTTGCTGGTTGTGCCGCTGAGCGCCGGTCTGGTGCTGTTGTGGGCGTGGCGGTCGGGCACGCCCTGGCGCGAAATCGGCCTGGTCAGGCCGCGGAGCTGGATCCTTGGACTTCTCGCCGGCCTTCTGTTCGGCACCGTCTTCAAGCTGGGGATGAAGGCGGTGGTGATGCCGCTGCTCGGTGCCGACCCGATCAACCAGGCCTATCATCATCTGGTCGGAAACACGGCGGCGCTTCCGGCCATGCTCTATCTCATCATCGTCGGGGCCGGCTTTGGCGAGGAAGTGGTCTGGCGCGGCTGGATGTTCGAGCGCCTGGGCCGGATTCTGGGCACAAGCGCGGGCGCCAAGGCGGCGATCGTCGTCATTTCCGCTGTCCTGTTCGGCCTCGCCCATTATCCGGAGCAGGGTCTCCCCGGCGTTCAGCAGGCAGTGATCTTCGGGCTGGTGTTCGGCGGGATTTTCGCGGTCAGCGGCCGGCTGTGGATGCTGATCTGCGCCCATGCGGCCTTCGACCTCACCGCGCTTGCGCTGATCTATTGGGACGTCGAGACCGACGTCGCAACGTCAGTGCTGGGGTGAACTCAAGAAAAACTCGCGTCGCTCGGCCCCTCCACCATGCTTCGCATGGTCCCCCTCCCCATGAGGCTATGCCTCACAGGGAGGAAAGGAAATTAGCCGCGCGACCGGATCAGGAGGTGCGAACTGCCTCCACCCGCCGGTTCTCGCTCGCCGAGGCGCGGGTGCCGGGGATCGGGCGGTCCTGGCCGTAGCCGCGGACTTCGATGCGGTTGCGGGCGACGCCGGCGTTGAACAGGATGTCGGCGACGGTCTGGGCGCGGCGCTGGGAGAGTTCGAGGTTGCGGGCGCGGTTGCCGACGCTGTCGGTGTGGCCCTCGATCCGGAAGCGCATGCTGACCAACTGGGGCAGCTGCAGCGACTGGGCGAAGACCCGCGCCTGCGCTTCCGCGGCCGGGGTCAGGCGGGCCGAGCCGCTCTCGAAGGCGAGGCGCAGGTTGATCCGCTGGCCAGGGCCGGCGGGCGTGGCGGCGCGCGGCCGCGCATTCGCGACCGGGCGGACTGAGTTGCGCGAGTTGGCCCGCGGCGCGGCGCGCGGCGTGGCCGCCGGCGTATTGGAGCGGGGCGCCGGACGCGACAGAGCGAAGCCGCGGGTGGCGGTGATCCGGGCGTTGCCGGGCTCGGTGGCCTCGGGCGTGGCTTCGGCGGGCTGATCGGCGCACTCGCCGGTGAGCTGGCAGACATAATCCTGCGCGGATTGCGGCGCGTCCTGCGACCAGGCCACGGCGGGAATGGAAGCGGCACCGCAGATCAACAGGGTAAGACCAAGCTTGCGCATATCGATTCCTCTAATGCTGACTGAAAACGCCCATCCGGGAAGACGGCTCGCATTTACTCCAAGCGCCGCCGAGCGGCAAGGCGTGCACCCCGAGCGGTTGTCGGAGTCGGGCTTCATTGCTACCGTAACGCTGCACGGCGGCTGAACGGATTGGGATTGATCGGCGCATGACCCTGGTTTTGACGGTCCGCAACAAGGACGCGCTGCAGCAAGGCATGGCGGAAAGCTTCGTCATGGAGGGGCCGAGCGCGGTGATCGGCCGCTCGCGCAATTGCGACTGGCACCTGCCCGACCCGACCAACGCCATCTCCTCGCGCCATTGCGAGATCAATCGCGAAGCCGACCTCTTCATCCTCACCGACATCAGCACCAACGGCACCTTCCTCAACGGCGCCGTCGAGCGGATGAAGTTGGAGCACGAGCTGGAAGAAGGCGACGTGCTCACCATCGGTCATTTCGAGATCGTGGCGTCCTTGGGGGCGGAATCCGCCGAACAGACCGCGCTTGTGGAACCTGCCGCCGAGGCCGCTGCGCCGGAACCCGAAGTGGCGGCGGCGGAACCTGCGCCCTCCGCGCCGGAGCCGGAGCCGGAACCCGTCGCGGAAGTCCCGCCGGAACCGGCATCCGCACCCGAACCAGCGCCGACACCTGAACCGGAGCCCGCGCCAGGGGCGACGCCTGCGCCCGAGCCCGAGACAATCGCGGCCGAACACGTCGCCACCGCACCCGAGCCAGAAACCGCTCCCGATCCCGAGCCCTTGCCGGAGGTCGCGCCCGAAGCAGCGGCTGCGCCGGAACCGGCTCCTGAGCCCGCTGCAACTGCGCGCGCTGCTCCGGAGCCGCCTTCGCCGGAGGCTCCGGCGGCCGAGACCGCACCCGCGGAACCAGCCGCGCCGGAGCGCGAGCAGACGGTGATCGCGTTGCTCGCCGAGGGCGAGAAGGTCGATTGGGCGCGCGGCGGATTTGGGGTCCGCGACGAGACGGCGCCGCTCGCCGCCGGCGCCAGCGACAATGTCGACGCGATGATCGCCGCCTTCATCGAGGCGGCGGCGCTGACCGAGACCAAGGTCAGCCGCTCGCCCGAGGTGATGCAGCAGGCCGGCGCGCTGCTGAAGCGGCTGGTGTCGGGCCTGCTCGTCCTGGTCGAGGCGCGCGCCCGGGCCAAGGCCAAGATGGGCGCCGAGCTCACCGGGTTGCAACTCGAGGGCAACAATCCGATCAAGTTCGCGCGCTCGCCGGAACAGGCGCTGGCGCAATTGCTCAATCCGCCGGAATCGGGCTTCATGCCCGCCGACCGCGCGGTCGAGGACGCCTATATCGACCTTCAGTCGCACCAGGTCGCGACCCTGGCCGGCATTCCCGGCGCGCTGAGGGCGACCCTGGACCGCTTCTCCCCCGGCTCGATCCGCCGCCGGGTCGAGTCCCAGGGCTTCCTCGCCAAGATCCTCCCGGCCTTCCAGGACGCCGCTTTGTGGCGCGCCTATGAGAAGGAGTTCGTCGCGGTGAAGAAGGAGAGCGACGAGGCCTTCATGGAGGTGTTTTCGAAGGAATTTCGCAAGGCTTATGAGCGGCAACTCAGAGAAGCGGCTGAAGAAAAGGCCTGACTAATTCCTCCCCGGCACGGGGAGGGGGACCATGTGCGGCATGGTGGAGGCGCTTCTCCGAGTCAGTGCCAGCCCCTCCACCGCACTTCGTGCGGGCACCCTCCCCGTGCCGGGGAGGAATTAAGAAGC
>DATDAU010000064.1:0-12639 GCA_036525215.1 Allosphingosinicella sp. | reverse complement strand
CGTCGACGTCGGCCTTGACGATGCGGCCGCCCGGGCCGCTGCCCTGCAGGCCGGAAAGGTCGATCCCCTGCTGCTCGGCAAGGCGGCGGGCGAGCGGGCTCGCCTTGACCCTATCGCCCTCGGCCGCCTTGGGCTGGGGCGCGGGGGCTTCGGCCATGACGGGTGCGGGCGCCGGCGCGGCGGCGGGGGCAGGCGCGGGCGGCGCAGGCGGGGCCTCGGCCGCTTTCGCCGGTTCGGCGGCCGCCTTCGGCCTGGCGGCGGCGGAGGCGTCCTCGCCTTCCTCGGCCATGATCGCGATTACCGCGCCGACCTTCACTTCGTCGGTGCCGTCGGGCACGACGATCCGGGTGATCGTCCCCTCGTCGACCGCCTCGAACTCCATCGTCGCCTTGTCGGTCTCGATCTCGGCGAGGATGTCGCCCGATTTGACGGCGTCGCCCTCCTTGACCAGCCATTTCGCCAGGGTCCCTTCCTCCATGGTCGGGGACAGAGCGGGCATTTTGAGTTCGATCGGCATGGAAGGGGACTTTCCTTTCGCGAACAGCCGCTAGCGTCCAAACAGCAAAGCCATGGCCACGGTCAAGGGGAAGGCTTGCCTGAACGGACATATTGCCGCACCGTTCCCGCCGATTTGACCCCCAAGGGAGCCGCGCGATGCGATCCTATCTGGTCGTGATGGACGAGACCGAGGAAGCGCAGGCGGCGCTTCGTTTCGCCGCGCGGCGGGCGGCGCGGACCGGCGGCGGCGTCGAGATCCTGGCTTTGATCCCGCAGCAGGAATTCGTCCAGTGGGGCGCCGTCCAGGAAGCGATGGAGGAAGAAGCGCGGCTGCGCGCCGAGGCGATGCTGGTCCAGGCCACCGGCGCGATCGTCGAGGAGGCCGGGATCAAGCCGACGATCACCGTCAAGCAGGGCGATCCGATCAAGGCGGTGGGCGAGCTGCTCGCCGAGCGCGACGACATCGCCGCTTTGGTGCTCGGCGCGGCCGCCGAAGCGGGCCCCGGCCCATTGGTCAGCCATTTCGCCGGCGCGGCGGCAGGAAGCCTGCCCTGCCCGCTGATCATCGTGCCGGGAGGCCTCGACGAAGAGGCGCTGGGAAAACTGAGTTAGGTTTGCCCCTCCCTGCGCGCAGGGAGGGGCGAGAAATCAGCCGCGTTCGCCCGGAGGCGGACGCCGGACCGGCGCGCGGCGGACGGGGGCCGGACGGGGCGCGGCGCAGACGCAGCGTGCCCTGCGGTGCGGACGGGCGCGGTGGCGCACCTCGACCACTTCCTCGGTCACTTCCTCGTAGACGGTCGTGCCGCCGCTGGTGGTGACCGTCTCGATCACGATCGGATAGGCATAGGCGCCGTAGCCATAGCCGCCGCCATGGGAATAGCCGTAGCCCCCGCCATAGCCGTAGCCGGGGCCGGGCATCGGCGGTCCGTAGCCGCCGCCATGGCCGCTACGCTCCTCGCTCCAGGAATAATCCTCGTCGTCCCCATGGTGGCCCCTGCCGCGATAGGCGGGGATGCCGTCGTCCATGTCCCATTCCTCGCCGTAGCGATCCCAGTCCATGTCTTCGCGGCTATCGACCACCCGGCCGCCGCGATCGATCAGATAGGCGTCGTCATAATAGCGGACCCAGCGCTGGTCGGCGCCCGGCTCGTAGAAGCCATAGGTCTGCCAGTTGTTGACGTGGAATTGCGGGCCGAACCACATCGGCGGAATGAAGAAGCCGCGGTGGATGCGGCGCGAGAAATTGCCGCCGCCGTGCATTCCACCGCCGCCATGGCGCAAGCCGCCGCCGGTGCGGACATAGGTGCGATGGCCGCCGCCGGCATTGGGCCCCATGGCGGGCGGGCCGATCACGCCGCCGCCCTGCCAGCTGTGGCCTCCTCCGCCGCCCTGCCAACTGCCGCCGCCGGTGCGGCCGCCGCCTTGCCAGGTGTGGCCCGCGGGCGGACCCGTACGGGCGCCGGGAGGCGGTCCCATGCGGGCGCCGGGATGGGGACCCATGCGGGCGCCGGGAGGCGGGCCGCCGGCGGGCTGCGCCGAGGCGGCGCTCGCCGACAAGGCCATGGCCGACGCCAGAAGTGTAAGGCTCAACGTGCGCATGACGGGATTCCCCTGTTCGCGGTTCCGCGCCCTGAGCGCGGCGCGCAGGGCGGCATGAACAGCGTGTTTACCCTTCGCCGTCCCCCTTTTCCATGCCGCCAAGCCGCCCGGAAAGGCGCTGTACCAAATTGACACAACCTGCCTCGTCTTCCCTGTCGAAGCGCCCGGGCGTGGGGCTGTCGAGATCGAGCACGCCGACCAGTTGCCCGTCCGCGAGGATCGGCACCACCAACTCGGCGCGCGAGGCGGCGTCGCAGGCGATATGGCCGGGGAATTCATGGACGTCGGCGACCAGCTGCGGCGCGAGAGTCGAGGCGGCCGCGCCGCAGACGCCCTGGCCGAATGGGATGCGGATGCAGGCCGGCCGCCCCTGGAACGGCCCCAGCACCAGCTCGCCGCCGACCTTGCGGTAGAAGCCCGCCCAGTTGAGATCGGGCAGGCTTTCCCAGATCAGGGCGGCGAGATTGGCCATGTTGGCGATCGGATCGGGCTCGCCCGCGGTCAGCGCGTCGGCCGCCTCGATCAGCTCGCGGTAGAGCGCTTCCTTGTCCGCCGCTTCGATCCTGAAGTCGTACATCAGTCCAGCTGCACCTTTCCGCGGCCTTGCTTGACCGAGCCGCGCGCCTTCTTGCTATCCACACGCTTTGCCCTGGCGGCGCGGCTCGGTTTGGTCGGCCGCCGCTTGGCCTGCCTGACATGGGCCTTGTCGATCAGTTCCGCCAGCCGCGCCCGCGCGTCCTCGCGATTGGATTCCTGGGTTCTATATTTTCGGGCGGTGATCACGATCTCGCCGGCGGCGGTCATCCGGCTCCCTGCCAGCACTTTCAGCCGCGCATAAACGTCCGGCTCAAGGCCGAGTTTGAAGACGTCGCAACGCAGCTGGCAGGCGGTCGCGACCTTGTTGACGTTCTGGCCGCCCGGTCCCGAGGCGGCGAGAAACGATTCCTCCAGCGCCGCCTCGGGAATCTCAAAGGCCATCGCCGATCCCGAGATCGAGGTCGCCGAGCCCGGCATTGACGAAGGTCGGCGGCAAAGGCGCCGTCGCCTCGACCGGCGGCTTGCCCTCGCGCTCGACACGGAGCGACAGAGCGTGAAGCAGCATCGGCCCCTTGCCCGCGCCGTAGACCGGGTCGCCCGCGATCGGGATGCCGATTCCTTCCGATGCGTGGACTCGGATCTGGTGGGTGCGGCCGGTTTCGGGGGTGAACACCACCGCCGCGCGGCCGTCGCGCACTGCCGCCACCCGCCAGTAGGTGACTGCGGACTGGCCCGCCGGATCGGCTACCATTCGCCAGCCCGCCTCCGCGGTCGACACCTTGCCGAGCGCGAGATCGACCGTCCCCGCCTCGGCCTCGGGCACGCCGTCGAGGATGGCGACATAGGCCTTGCCGACCTTCTTGTTCTCGAACGCCCGCTGGAAGCGCTTGTGCGCCTTGGGGTTGCGGGCGAGCAGAAGGCAGCCGCTGGTGTCGCGGTCGAGGCGGTGGACGGGAAGCGGCAGCCGCTGAAATCCGAAACGAAGTTGGTGAAGAAAATCTTCCAGGCTCTCGGGTGTCCGCGATCCCGGATGGACGGCGAGCCCCGCCGGCTTGTCGATCACGATCGCCTCGCCGTCTATGAAGAGCACCTTGTTTTCCCAGAAGGTCATCTCCGGGCGCCCTGCCACTTCCGAGGGCCAGACGCAACGAATGCCGCTAGCTATCGGATTCCATGACATTAATACCAAATTAACCTTTTGCCTTCACATCTCGAATGGTTAATGAAGTCGCGGGGGCCGGCGCCGATGGGCAGCCGTTCGCGACAGGAGGGCAGAATTCATGCGCGTGCTGCTGATCGAAGACGAGCCGACGACGGCCAAGGCCATCGAACTGATGCTCACCACCGAAGGGTTCAACGTCTACACGACGGACCTGGGCGAAGAGGGCTTGGACCTCGGCAAGCTCTACGATTACGACATCATCTGCCTGGACCTGAACCTGCCCGACATGCACGGCTATGACGTGCTCAAGAAATTGCGCACCGCCAAGGTCGGGACCCCGGTCCTGATCCTATCCGGCGTCGCCGAAATGGATTCGAAGGTCCGCGCGCTTGGCTTCGGCGCCGACGATTACGTCACCAAGCCGTTCCACCGCGACGAGCTGGTCGCCCGCATCCACGCCATCGTCCGCCGTTCGAAGGGTCACAGCCAGTCGGTGATCAAGACCGGCAAGCTGGCGGTCAATCTCGACGCCAAGACGGTCGAGGTCGACGGCGCCCGGGTCCACCTGACCGGCAAGGAATATGCGATGCTGGAGCTGCTTTCGCTCCGCAAGGGCACGACGCTCACCAAGGAAATGTTCCTGAACCACCTTTACGGCGGCATGGACGAGCCCGAGCTCAAGATCATCGACGTCTTCATCTGCAAGCTCAGGAAGAAACTGAGCCTGGCCTGCGGTGGCGACAATTATATCGAGACCGTCTGGGGCCGCGGCTACGTGCTGCGCGAGCCCGACGAGATCGAGGCGGCTCAGGTCGCCTAGACCGGGGAGTTTTCACTGCGAGTGGGGCAACCGGCGCCGGCAGCGATGCAGGCGCCGGTTTCTTTTGTGCCTAACCGAACGCCCACATAAGCGCGGGCTTCAGCAGCAGTGCGATACCGGCCAGGCTGACCGCCCAGGCGAGGGTGCGGATGCCTTTCACGCCCATGGCGTAAAGCGGCAGATAGGCGATCCTTCCGCCCAGCCAGAGCCAGGCGCCGATCACGGTCCAGCGGTCGCTCAGATGCGCGACCGAGACGATCAGCACCGCCGCGACGAACAAGGGGAAGGTCTCGAAGAAATTGGCCTGGGCCCGGGCGAGGCGGCCGACAATCGGCAAAGGCGGTGGCACGTCCTCGTCGCGCGGGCCGATATTCCATTGCACGCCGTACTGGCGAGTCTTCACCCGCACCGCGGCCCAGATGTAGACGATGGCGAGGACGCAGCCCCACGCAAGGATGGCGAGTTCGATGGTCATTGGACGTTCCCCCTGATGGTCGAATCCCGGCCGTTGGCGCGGCCCCTCCCTTTCGACCGCTTCATCATATCCCCTGGCCGCGCGAACCGCCAACCCCGGCCCGGCGCCCATGATTGCTGCGCTGCAATAAGGGATTTGGTGCTTTGGCCGCTTTGGTGCATTGTCGGGGGAGGAGTCCAGGAGGAGCGATGGCCGCTGGCAAGCCGTTCGACGAGCTGTGGGGCGAAGGCCGGGGCCAGAAGGCGCGGCCGGGCTTCGAGCCGCTCGCCGCCTGGCTGACCCAGACGCCCGAGGCCGAGCTCACCCGCCGCCAGCAGGCCGCCGAAGCAGCGTTTCGCAGCCTCGGCATTACTTTCGCCGTCTATGGCGACGACCAGGCCGCCGAACGCATTATCCCGTTCGACATCTTGCCCCGCGTCTTCTCCGCCGGCGAATGGGCGCGGCTTTCGGCCGGGCTCGAGCAGCGGGTGCGCGCGATCAACCTGTTCATCGACGACGTCTACGGCGCTCGCCGCATCCTCGCCGACGGCGTGGTTCCGGCCGACATCATCCTCGGCAATCCCCAATATTGCATCCCGGTGGCCGGCGCCCGACCCCCGCACGGCGTCTACGCCCATATTTGCGGGATCGACCTGGTGCGGACCGGCCCGGACGAATTCTGGGTGCTGGAGGACAATGCCCGCACGCCGTCGGGCGTTTCCTACATGATCGAGAATCGCGAGGCGATGCTTCGGCTCTGCCCCGAATTATTCGACGCCCTCCCCGTCCAGCCGGTCGATTCCTATCCCGAGCTGCTGCGCGAGACGCTGCAATCCGTCGCGCCGCGCGGCGGCCGCGACGGCTGCTGCGTGCTGATGACCCCGGGCCACTACAATTCGGCCTTCTACGAACACAGCTTTCTGGCTGACAATATGGGGATCGAGCTGGTCGAGGGCAGCGACCTCGAAGTCGACGACGATGTGGTCTGGATGCGCACGATCAACGGCCGGGTCAGGGTCGACGTCATCTACCGGCGGATCGACGACGCGTTTCTCGACCCGCTCGTCTTCCGCCCCGATTCGGCGCTGGGCGTGCCGGGACTGATGGCCGCCTATCTCGCCGGCAACGTCGCCCTGGTGAACGCGCCCGGCACCGGCATCGCCGACGACAAGGCGATCTATTCCTACATGCCGGAGATCGTTCGCTATTATACCGGCGAGGAGCCGAAGCTGCCCAATGTCAAGACGTGGCGGTGCCGCGAGCCGAAGGCGCTCAAATACGTCCTCGACAACCTCGAGAAGCTGGTGGTGAAGCTGGTCGACGGCTCGGGCGGCTACGGCATGCTGGTCGGCCCGACCGCGTCGAAGAAGGAGATCCTGGCCTTCCGCATGATGCTGAAGGCCGAGCCCGAACGCTATATCGCCCAGCCGACCCTCGCTTTGTCGACCGTCCCGACCCTGACCGACCAGGGCCTGGCCCCGCGCCACGTCGATTTCCGCCCCTTCGTGCTGACCGGCGCCGACGGCATCCGCATCGTACCCGGCGGCCTCACCCGGGTGGCGCTCCGCGAGGGGTCGCTGGTGGTCAATTCGAGCCAGGGCGGCGGCACCAAGGATTCCTTGGTGCTGGCCGGCGAGGCCGCCGGGCCGGTCGGGAGCGCCTGACATGCTGTCGCGCACCGCCGCCAATCTCTACTGGATCGGCCGCTACATGGAGCGGGCCGAATTCACCTGCCGGCTGGTCGAGGCGACGATCCGGCTCAGCGCGCTCAGCGACCACAAGGAAGGCAACCAGGCCTGGCGGAGCGCGCTCAGCGTCGCCGGCGCGGCCCAGGCCTTCGAGGCGACCGGCGAGACTTTCTCCACCCTCGGCGCCCAGCGCTACATGACCCTGAGCGAGGGCAATCGCAGCTCGATCCGCTCCTGCCTGGCCGGCGCCCGCGACAATGCCCGCGCCGCCCGCACCGCGCTCACCGTCGAGGTCTGGGAGGCGATCAACCGCGCTTGGCTGGTGATCCGCGACCGCACCAGGCTCGGCAGCGTCCAGGCCGCGCTCAACCTGGTCGACAGCCTCAAGGCCGAGATACGCGGCTTCGAAGGCGCGCTCGGCCGGATGCTGCGCAGCGAGGGCTGCTGGTTCGTCCATCTCGGCCAGCTGGTCGAGCGCGGCGACAGCACGGCCCGGCTGCTCGACGTCAAATATTATCTGCTGCTGCCGCCCGGCCAGGAGGTGGGCGGCGCGCTCGACCGCGACCAGTGGAGCACCCTGCTGCAGATCGTCTCGGCGCGGACCGCCTACCGCCACATTTACGGCCCCTCGCTCCAGCCCTGGCTGGTCGCCGACTTCCTGATCTTCCGCGCCGAGATGCCGCGCTCGCTGGCCGCCTCCGCCGACGAGGTGGTGACTCTCCTGTCGGACTTCGCCGGCCGCACCGGGCGGCAGGGGCCCGCCGACCGGCTCGCGCGCCAGCGCCTCGATCGGATGGAGCGGCTGAAGATCGGCGACGTCGTCAAGCACGGCCTCCACGAATGGCTGCACGCCTACATCCGCGAGAATGCGGCGCTCGACCAGGCGATCGCCAGCCAGTTCCGGTTCGGCTGATGCGGCTGTCGATCCACCATAGCAGCACCTATTCCTATGCCTCGCCGGTGAAGCGGGTGACCCAGTTGCTTAAGGTGACGCCGTCGCCTTTCGCCGGCCAGGCCGTGCTCGACTGGCGGATCGACGTCGATCAGGACGCGCGCCTCCGCGAGGGCCGCGACGGCTATGGCAACGTCACCCACATGCTCTACGTCGACCATCCAGTGACCAGCCTCGCAATTTCGGTGACCGGGCGGACCCTGACCACCGACAGGCACGGCATCGTCCAGGGCCTGTCCCACGATCTGCCGCCCGAGATCTTCCTGCGGCAGACCCCGCTCACCACCACCGGCCCGGCCGTCGCCGCACTTGCCAGGAGCGTCGCCGCCGGCCGCAAGGACCGGATCGAGCGGCTGCACCGCCTCGCCTGCCGGCTCCACGAGAGCATCCGCTTCGACACGGCGGCGACCGCGGTCGAAACCACCGCCGAGCAGGCGGCGAGCGCCGGCCACGGCGTCTGCCAGGATTTCAGCCATATCTTCATCGCCGCCGCCCGCACCGCCGGCATTCCAGCCCGCTACGTTTCCGGCCATCTGTTCCGGCGCGACGGCCAGATCGCCCAGGAAGCGGGCCATGCCTGGGCCGAGGCCTGGGTGCCCGATCTCGGCTGGGTCGCCTTCGATCCGTTGAATGGCATCAGCACCGACGATGCCTACGTCCGCGTCGCCTGCGGCCTCGACTATCGCGACGCCGCCCCGATTTCCGGCGCACGATCGGGTGGCGGGCCGGAGCAACTGACGGTACAGGTGCGGGTCGGCGAAACCGCCGTTCAGGCGCAGGCACAGGCTCAATTCCAGAATTGAAGCCGAGAGGATCAAGGGAACCCGATGACCTATTGCCTTGGCATGCTTCTGGAAGCGGGACTGATCATGATCGCCGACACCCGCACCAATGCGGGCGTCGACGACATCTCCTCCTACCGCAAGCTCCACTGCCTTGCCGACGCGCCGGACCGCTGCATCTTCGCCGCCTCGGCCGGTAATCTCTCGACCACCCAGACCGTGATCTCGATGCTGCGCGAAGGCCTGCCGACCGGCGAGGAAGAGGGGCTGATGCGAACCATCGCCCAGCCGACCAGCATGTTCCGCGCCGCCCAGCTGGTCGGCGAGGCCGTGCAGATCGCCAACGAAACGGTGGGCAAGGCCCTCGCCTCGATCAAGATCAGCGGCGCCTCCTCGATCCTGCTCGGCGGGCGCATCGGCAACGGCCCGCCCTCGCTTTACTTGATCTACTCGGCCGGCAATTTCATCGAGTGCAAGCCGGACATGCCCTTCTTCCAGATCGGCGAGACCAAATATGGCCGGCCGATTCTCGACCGGGTGATAGCGCCCGGGACGACGCTCGCCGAGGCGATGAAGATCGGCTTCCTGTCGTTCGACGCGTCGATCCGTTCCAACCTCGCGGTCGGCCGGCCGCTCGACCTGATGGTGATGCCGGCTGGAAAGCGCTCGCGCGTTCTCCGCCACCGCATCGACGAGGACGACGCCTATTTTACCGACCTTTCGGTGCGCTGGGGCGATCTGCTGCAGCACGCCGCCGAGGCCATTCCCGATCCGCCTTTCATGCGCGATCTCGATTCCTGAGATGGCGGCCGCCGACAACCAGGATTTCGCCGCCCTTCGCGCCCACGGCCTCGCTTTCCCCGAGGCGGTCGAGGATTTCCCCTGGGGCCACACCGCGCTGAAGGTGCGCGGCAAGACCTTCGGCTGGCTCGACCAGAGCGAGGGAAAGCTGAGCCTGACGGTGAAATTGCCGGTGAGCCGCGACTTCGCCCTGGTCTTCGATTTCGCCGAGCCCGCGGGCTACGGCCTCGGCCGCTCGGGCTGGATAAGCTGCCGATTCGGCGACGGCGAATCGGCCGATCTCGACCTGCTGAAGCGGTGGCTGGCTGAAAGCTATCGCGCGGTCGCGCCGAAGAAGCTTGCCGCGCTCCTGGACGAGCCGGAATGAGACAAAGCGGTCTGTGTAATTTGCGAATCCCGGCCCGAGTCACTATGTCGTAACACAAGCCCGCTCCCGGCCCCGCCCCCGATTCGAAGCAGGATGCTGAATGTCCACCCATCATGAATTCTACCTTGAGCGCGCCGCCGAGGCGCGCCGCGACGCCGACCAGACCCCCCTTCAGAACGTTCGCGACCGCTGCCTGCGCGCCGCCGAGGCGTGGGAGCAGATGGCGGCCCGAGTCGAGCGCACCGGCCGCATGCGCGCCGAGACCGAGGCCAAGAAGGCGGCCCTGGTCGCGGAGCTTCAAATCAGCCAATAAGGCGCGGCCCTTGCGTGAGCCCGGCTCAGCGAAACCTTGCCGCCCGCTGGGACGACGCGGCGCCCTTTAGGGTCGCGGCCCATGCTGAGACATGTCAGCCGTCCGGATCCTGCTGTGCATTCCCAATCTCCGCACCGGCGGCGCGGAGCGGCAGGTCAGGCTGCTGGCGCCGCGTCTCGTCCAACGGGGCATTTACCTGTCCTTGTTCAGCCGAATGTCGCCGGCCGACGAAGAGGCGATGACCGCAGCCGGCGTCACGTGCTTCCCGATGAGGGCGGCGGGCAACCACAATCCCCTCCTGGCGCTGGAACTCGTGCGGGCGGCCAGAGCCAGCCGGGCGCAGGTGATCCACACCTGGCTGACGCAGATGGACATTTTAGGCGGCGCGATCGCGCTGGCGACCCGTCGGCGCTGGCTCCTTTCGGAGCGAAGCTCTGCAGGCGACTATAGCGGTCGGGCAAAGGACAGGCTGAGGAAATTTCTGGGTCGTTTCGCGGATGCCGTGATTGCCAACAGCCCTGGCGGCCTGGAGGTCTGGCCGAGCCACCACTGCCGCATACTTGTCCCGAATGGAATTGATCATGACGGAATTCGCCATGCGCGGCCCTTCGCACTGAAGGACGGCCAGAGCGGTCCTCAGAGGACGATCCTTATATCGGTGGCGCGACTTGCCAAGCAAAAGGGAATCGACAGGCTGTTACGGGCCCTGCCGCGGCTGATACAGGATCTGCCGGATGTGCTTCTCGTCTTGGTCGGCGACGGCCCCGAGCTTGAACGGTTGAAAACGCTTGCGGCTGAGCTGGACGTTGATGACCATGTCCTCTTCGCCGGGCACCAGCCGGATGCCTGGTCGTGGGTTAAGTCGGCACATCTCTACGTGTCCGCGAGCTTGTGGGAAGGGCACCCTAATGCCGTGCTCGAAGCTGCGGCTGCGGGACTGCCGATGGCGCTGTCGGAAATCGCGGCGCACCGGGACGCGATGGGAGGCGGCGCCGTCTATTTCGACGCAGACGATCCCGATGCCATTGCAAACGCTCTGCTGACCTTGGCGAGCAATGCGCCGCTGGCCAGTTCAATCGCCGCGATCGCGCTTGAAGCGGTGAAGGATCTCAGCGTCGAACGAGCCGCGGATTTGTACGCGGACCTTTATCGCACGGCGGGAGGCGGATCGGCGATTAGCCCCGGGATTTGAGGCAAGCATCGTCCGCGAAATACGTAAGATCGCAACCTATCGCACGCTCTGTGGAAAAGGGTGCGGCGAGACAGAGTGCTCGACACTTTGTCGTTCCGCGACGGCCAGAACCACGCGCCAAGTCTCAACGCCCGAGCGGTCTGACCGGAAGAACCACGACCGTTCCTCGGCGGCCAGGGCGACCTGCTGCCGCAATTCGCAATCATCCAGCATCCGCGCAATTCCTCGGGCGACGGCGGCGATGTCATAGGGATTGACATATTCGAGCCCTGGACCCCCCAGTTCCTTCATCGGTTCCATCTCGGAAACGAGAATGGGCCGGCCGCCGCTCATCAGCTCGATCATGCTGATCGGGCAATTTTCGCAGGATGACAGGAACAGGTTGAGGTGCGATCGCTTCGCCAGTTCGAACACGTATTTGGACGGTACGGCTCCGAACAGGACGACTTCACTATCCAGTCCGTGCTTCCTGATCGCCTCGCGGACCCACCGTGCATAGGAGGGATTTTGCGGACCAACCAGCAACAGCTTTTCGTCTGTGGGGCGGATGCTTCGCAGCCGAGCCCAAGCCTCCACAAGTTCCACCTGGGCCTTGTAGGCGTCGACCGAGGACAGGTAGAGCACGAAACGCTCCGGCAGGCGGCGCACGATCGCTGAATCGAGAGCGTTGTCCGCGCAGATCGCGGCATGATGGATGACGACCGAATCACCGCGACGGCGTCCCACGGCGCGATCGATGACGCGACGCCCGTGTTCCGATATGAAGATTACGAGATCGGCGCGCTTCATTGCCCATCCCTGGACATGCCACAGCAAGGCATGGCGCACGCGCATCCAACCCAGCCGGTAACGGCGCCGAGCCGCGCGATCAAAGGGAAGCATGTTCCGGAACACGACCACCGTCGGAACCGCCATCGGCAGGGGCGCGTCGAAGCTCCCTCCCGCAAACAGGACCACGTCAAATTCGCGGCGGCGCGACCAGAGAAAGCGGAAGTAAACCCAGCCGACGAGAAAGCGACTGATCGGATTGAGCGTCCAAAAGGGCGTGCGGATCCATTCGACATCCGGCCGGTCGGCCAGGCCTTCGATCGCACAGGGGGAAAGGATCGACAGCCGATGGGGGCCAGGGCGGAAGGCGGTAACGAGGTCCTGAAGATAAGAGAGGCCACCGCCCTTTCTTGCCGCCAGCGCGCTCAACAGGATTCTCGCCATCTATGGCCAGCGTACCATATTCATTTCGGCACTGAAAAGGGTCAGCATCGAACGAAATTGTCATGATGAAAAAGGCCAGGCCGCCCGCGGTTGGAGGCTTCGCGGGCGGCTTGGCCGGTTCTCAGATCACCTGGAAGTCCGAGGCGAGCAGGGTGTTGCCGACGCCGATATTGGCGAACAGCACCTGGGCCCCGGCGCCGTTGCCGTCGGCGTCATAGTAGATGTTGCCGGTGGCCGCATCGTAGATGATCCGGTCGTCGGC
>DATDAU010000063.1:0-18995 GCA_036525215.1 Allosphingosinicella sp. | reverse complement strand
GAGGCCGGAAGAGACGAACAGGAGGCTCGGCTCACAGTTTTCGACGATGGCGGCGACCTCGAGCGGATGGAGCTTGGCGTTGACCGGGACGGCGGTGGCGCCGGCGGCCCAGATCGCGAAAAGGATCTCGACATATTCGGGGCAATTGGCCGCGAGGATTACCACCCGGTCCGCCGGCGCGCAGCGCCGCGCGATCGCCGCGCCGAGGCGCAGCGCCCGATCCTCAAGTGCGCCATAGGTCAGGAACAAGTTTTCGCCATGATAGACGGCGCCGCGGGCGCCATGACGGGCGGCGCTGACCGAAAGCAGGGTGAACAGGTTCATCGCGCTCCAGCTTCGGCCAAAGCGCCGGTCAAATCACGATGGTATTTTGCGCGCCCCTATCGCGCATGGGTATCGCTTGGCATCGACTGGCATCTGTCGCCGCGAGCCGCCCGGCCTTATTCCGGGGATCGAAGATGCGCGCCGGCGTAGCCCGGCGCGGCAGCAATGAAGGAGAGCGACGTGACCAAGCCGGCAGCCAATCTGATGTTCAGCCATATGGGCCTCAGCGTCCGCGACATCGCCAAGATGGAGGATTTCTACACAGAAGTCCTCGGCTTCACGGTCACCGACCGCGGCAATGCCGGCGGCATGGACCTGGTCTTCCTGTCGCGCGACCCCAACGACCACCACCAGATCGTGCTGGCGACCGGCCGGCCCGACGAAATGCCGGCCAACACCGCCAATCCGCAATTCGGGCCGAGCATCAACCAGATCTCGTTCAAGATGGGCACAATCACCGACCTTCGCGACATGAAGGAACGGCTCGAGGCCTATGGCCAGGCGGACACGATGTTCCCGGCCAATCACGGCATCGCCTGGAGCATCTATGCCCACGATCCCGAGGGCAACAATCTGGAATTCTTCGTCGACACCGAATGGTATTTCCACCAGCCCTTCCTGGTGCCGCTCGATTTCTCCAAGTCCGACGCGGAGATTTACGACGAGACGCACGCCGTGTGCCAGGAGCAGGAGGGCTATGAGCCCTATCCAGAATGGCGCGCCAGGGTGGCGAAAAGGATGTCGCCGTTCATGGCGCCGGCGTTCAAGGGCTGACCGGCCGATGTGGGTCCGCTCCGCCTTCTGGACCGGCGCGCCGAAGGCGGGATCGGAACAGGCCTTCCGCGACGCGATCAACGGCGAGCTGATGCCGGCGCTGAAGCTGCTGCCCGGGGTAGATGATGCCCGGGCCCTGTGGCCGCGCCGACTGGAGGGAAGCCCGCCCAACGTGCATTGCCAGATCCTGGTCGACTATGCCTCGCTGGAGGAAGTCGACCGGATGCTCGCCTCGCCCGGCCGCGCGCAGTTGCGGCTGAGGGTGCAGGAGATCGCCGGCCTGTTCGACGGCGAGATCAGCCATATCGACTATGAGGTCGCGGGTGACCGCTCCGCCTGAAAGGCGGCATATTGGGACCGCACGAACGTCTCGTAGCTCGTCGGCGGCCGTCCCAGCAGCCAGGTGAGGACGTTGGGATTGCCCAGGAAATCGTGGGCGCTGTAGCGGGCGCTGATCGAGCGCAGGACCCGGGCCTGGTGCGGGAAATCCGCCGGGTCGACGTCGCCGAACCAGGCCTTGAGATAGGTGTCGCCATCGATTTCCTCGACCGCGATCGGCCGGCCGACGACGCGCGCGACGATCGCGCCGATCTCGTGGCCGGTATGGCGGCCCGGGCCGACCAGCTCATAGGTCGCCGCCCAGTGCGGCGCGCCCTCGATCAGCACCTTGGCGGCGACCTCGGCGACGTCGCCGAGATCGACCATCGACTGGCGGCGGTCGAGCGACCAGGACAAGCGGAACACCCCCTGCTCGAAGGCCGGGCGCAGCTTCAGCGGCAGCATGTAATTGGCCGGCTGGAGGATCGTATATTCGAGGCCGGAGGAGAGGAGATGCTCCTCGATGTCGCGCTTGATCTCGTGATGGACCAGATCGGTGGTGATGGCGTGAAGGACTGAGCTCAGGACGACGTGGTCGACCCCGGCGGCGCGAGCGGCGTCGACCATCGCGAACCCCATGTCGCGCTCGCGGGGATGGACGGTCGGCCCGACATGGTAGACGGCGCGAACGCCGGCCATGGCCCGTTCGATCGCGCCCGGCGCGGTGATGTCGCCGACCAGCACGTCGTCGACGCCCAAAGCGCGGAGGCGGTCGGCAGAGGGTTCGAACTGCACGCAGGCACGGACCGCGCAGCCGGCGGCCAGCAGCCGGGGCACCAGCAGCTTGCCCTGATTGCCGTTGGCGGCGGTGACCAGGATCATCGTCATTCTCCGGAGCGTTCGGTCCTTGCTTCCTAGCGTCGCGCGGCGTGAGACCCGAGAAGGCAAAAGCACGGCAGCGATAGGCGCGGGGCATCGCTGAGGGCGGATCGCCATCTGCCTGGCCAGGCTCGGGCGGCTAGGGAAGCGGCAGGGAGACGACGATGGAATTGACCGGCCACACCATCCTGATCACCGGCGGCGGCTCGGGGATCGGCCGCGGCCTCGCCGAGGCGCTTCACATCAGGGGAAACCAGGTGATCGTCGCCGGAAGGCGCCAGCAGGCGCTCGACGCTGTGACCGAAGCCAATCCCGGCATGGCGAACATGCGGCTCGACATCGCCGATCCGGCGAGCATCGCGGCGGTGGCGGCGCGCGTCGTCGCCGACTTCCCGGCGCTCGACGTGCTGGTCAACTGCGCCGGCATCCAGCACCCCGACGATCCATCCGGACCGATCGACGATTCCGACCTGGTATCGACGGTGGCGATCAACCTGCTAGGCCCGATCCGGCTGACCTCGGCGCTGATCGGCCACCTACGCGGCCGGCCCTCGGCGGTCATCGCCCATGTCAGCTCGATGCTCGCCTATCTGCCCAAGACCGACATCGCCGTCTATTCGTCGACCAAGGCGGCGCTGCACAGCTTCGCCTTGTCGCAGCGCTACGCGCTGCGGGACAGCGCTATCCAAGTGCTCGAAATCGCGCCGCCTTATGTCCAGACCGACCTGCTCGACGGCGCCAGCGACCCGCGGGCGATGAAGCTCGACGATTATGTCGCGCAGACGATGGCGGCGCTAGAAGGCGACGATCCCGACATACTGGTGCCCATCGCCAGGGCTCGCCGCGACAATCTGGGACGCACCGACAGCGAGGCGGTGGTCGCGTTCAACGACATGATGCGCCAGACGCGCCCCTAGAGCGAGCCGCAGCGCGCTCTAGGTCCTTGTTGTCGCATCGTTATCGCGGAAATGATCAGGTCGCCATGCCCCCCGGGCATGGCTGCGGATTGCCGGGGGCAATCAGCACCTGATCATGGTTCCCACTTTTCCGCACGATGCTCTAGAGTGTCATCACGCCCTTTTTCGCCTCGCGGGTGCCGACGCTTTCGGAAACCAGAGGCGCGCCGGCGTCGAGCAAAGCCTGGCGGCGGCCAGCGGGGTTGGTGCTCAATTGGGCGCGCTCGTACGGATAAGTTTCCGCGAAGGCGCGGTGGGCAAGGGCGCGGGTGACGAAGGCGGAAGTGCGCGGCCAGCGGGCGGCGTCGACGGTGAATTCGGCATAGGCCGCGTTGCGGAAGAAGGAGGCGATGGCGATGTCGGCGAGACCGATGTCGTCGCCGAACAGCCAGCCTTCGGCCGGAAGTTCGCCCTCCAGATAATCGAGCACCGCGGGGACATCCTCGGCCAGGGTCTTTTCGATCCGCGCCTGGTCGCCGGGCTCGCCCCACACCGCGGGATGAACGCGCTTCTGGTAGAACAGGCCCCAGATGAAGACGTCGCCGAGGCGGGTGTCGGCATATTCCTCATACCAGCGCGCCTTGGCCCGGTCGGCGACGGCGGCGGGGAGCATCGGGCGCCGGGGATAGGCTTCGTCGAGATAGGCGCAGATCACCGAGGAATCGCACAGGGTGACGTCGCCGTCGATCAGCACCGGAATCCGCCTCAGCGGGCTCATCCGACTGAACTCCTCGTCGCCGAAGAAAGGCGTGATCGGGTCGATCTCGTAATCGAGGCCCTTGAGGACGATGCAGGCCATGACTTTGCGGACATAGGGGCTGACGTAGGAGCCGATGATCTTCACGGGGCGCGTCCCTTCCCTGCCGCCGATGCGGCGGGGAGAGTCTAGCGGCGCGGCCGACCAAAACAAAGGGAGGGGCTGGCGCGCAACTTCCACCTTCCTCCCCATCGGCAGCCGAAGCAGGTGGGCAAGAGACGGGCCAACCGGAACGGCTTCCCGGTTAGGTCGTTCATTGGTCCCGAGCCCAATCATGGCTCTCGCGTGCGTGAGGAAACAGCATGTCCCACCAACCCCCACTTCCTCCCGCCGCGACCCCGCCCTACCCACCGCATCCGGCGCCCATCGTGGCCGGCGATCCCGAGGAAGTTGTCTCGTCCCAAAGCCTTGAGAGTGAAGTCCCGACCGAAAGCGAGGGCGAGTCCAGGTCGCTTCTCATCGGCATAGGCGCTGCCGTCGGCATCGGCTCGGCGGCTCTGCTGGCGGCGACGCTTTACGCGCGGCGAGGGTCGGGCCGGCGCGCTTCCCGCAGCGGCTAGGGTTTTCACATGGAGAATAGAGTGAAGGACCAGGGACACGAGCCCGCACCCAGCGAACGCGGCAAGCGGGCTTCATTCGACCGGCGTACCGGCGCAGTTCACGGAAGCGGTTCCAACGCTGGTGGCAAGGGCAATCCCGACGAAGACTATGACCAGGATGCACCCGCCGGAAGCGGTGGCGCGGAGCGGGACATTTCCCCTGCCGGGACCGGTGGACCGGCCGGTTCGGCCTGACGCGATCGAGCGTTCGTCCCGTCGGGTCGCAGAGCGGAGACAATGGCCTGCCCGACCGCGTCTCGAAGGCCACGCACGCCAAATGGTTTCGCAACGATGATCGCGTCGGGCAGCAGTCGGCGAACCCGGGCTCCGTGCTCCGTGATGAAGACGGCGGGTATTGATCGGTTGGCGCAGATAGCCCGAACGGCGGATACGCCGCTGCCTGCCGAGAGCCTCTCGTCGACGGTGACGAGATCGGGGCAGCGCACCCCGGCCACTCGGATCGCCTCCGCCTCGGTGTCGACGACATCGAAAGATGCGAAGCCCAGGTCCCGCAGCACATCCTCGATCAACGCAGCAACGAGGAATTGGTCCTCGATTATCAAAGCGTGCATTCCGAACCTCCCCAAGGACGAAACAAAGCTTCGAATCACTCACACTCGCGATCAGTAATTTTTCGCGTACCGTTAACAACAATTTGGCCATCAGGTTCCAGACAGCCCGGGCGATTTTTGTTTAACATATGTGAGACTTAGACGACTCTGGAACCAGAGCCGGTGATGATGCGTCAGGCGTTCATGAGCGAAGCTGCCTATCTCCTCGCGCAAGCGGAGCGATGCCGCAGGCTGGCCGCAGGGGTCGACCATCAACACACTCGCGAGACATTGCGCGAGATGGCCGACGAATATGAGCGACGCGCTGCGGATCTGGTCAATCCCATACCCCCGTCATCGGATTGAATCGCGACGCGATCGACGCGGGCTTGAACCCATCATAGGCGCACATTTGGACTCTCGTGCGTTGACGACCGAATACCTTGACCGCCGAAAGGCCACTCTATGAGCGTTGACCCCCCGGACCCGCTACGCGGCGAGCAATTACTCGACACTCCTCATCTGGCTGGCGCGCTGAAAAGCGATCAGTTCAAGTCGTTCCTGGACCACGTGCCCGTTGCAATCGGAGTTTCGGAACTCCGGCCGTCGGAGCGCATCGTCTATCTCAACAAGGAGTTCGAGCGTCTCTCGGGCCAATCGGAGGCCGAGCTGACCGGTAAGCTCTGGGGCTCGCTCATCGGGAGCGCAACCGCGTCGAACGACCACCCGGCTTGCCGGGCGGGTTGAAGCCCTTGCCCTGCTGTATCGCTCTCTGTCCGAAGCTTCAGACGAAGACAGCGTCGATCTTGGGACCTATCTCAGTGAAATTGCGTCCGCGGTGATGCGTGCGCACGCGGTCGAGGGCATTCACCTCAACCTGCAAGTGGACAGCTGGCCCGTCTCCCTCAACGTGGCAATGCCCGCGAGGCTGGTGGTCAATGAGTTGCTGACGAACGCCTTGAAACATGCGTTCAAGGGCAGCGACAGCGGCACCATTTCGTTGCGGTGCGAGGTTGAAGCGGGAGGCTGTAGAGTCGTTGTCGCCGACGACGGGGTCGGCTTGGAACCGGGCGCGGAATGGCCGGCACCGGGCAAGATGGCTGCACTGATTGCCAAGTCTCTTGAGCAGAACGCCAATGCCCGAATCGAAGTGGATTCCAGTCCGAATCAGGGGCTGTGCGTGACGATCTTCTTCGATCGGGCGGATGCCGAGCCCGAGGCGAAACCGGGCTAGGCCGGGGGCTTGATCAAGCCCCCGGCCAGACTGATCAGACGGTTTCGGTGTGCGCGCGCGAAGCGCTGTGGCCGCCCGCGCCGTAGAGGATGTCGCTCGCCGATTCCGCGGTGATGGCGGACCCGTCGGTATCGACCGAGACGAACACGCCGCCGTCGTTCAAGCGGGTTTCATAGTAGCGGGCGTCGTCGTCGGAGATGCCGTAGTTGGTGAGGGCGCCGGTGATGCCGCCGGCGGTGCCGCCGACGATCGCGCCGGACGCGATCGCGCCGCCGGCCGCACCAAGGGTGTTGGCAAGCGCGCCGGCCGCCACGAACGGACCGATGCCGGGAATGGCGAGCGCGGCGAGGCCGAAGAGCGCGCCGACGCCGGCGCCGACGCCGAGGCCCTTGGCGAGACCGCTGCCGACGCCGTCGCCGTCGTCGACGATAGTGCCGCTACCGTCATTGGTCGTGGTCCCGGTCTCGCTCTGGGCGATGACCGAAATGGCGGATTCGCTCACGCCGGCCGAACGCAATTGCGCCACCGCGCGCTCAGCTTCCGAACGACTGTCGAAAACGGCAGATACTACTCGCTGAGTCATGATTGATCCTTTGTTTGGATGCCGGCGAATTTGCCAGGCCTGTGAACGAGCGGCGCCGTTGCCCGTTCCTTTCGTTGCGGTCGCGAGCACAAAGAAAATTGTTTGATTGATGCAGGTTAGGGGGTCGGAATTTCGGAAACATCGCGCCACTCGTCCGTTCAGCGGCGATGAACGAGCCTCTCCCTCCGCGCCTGACGACCCGTCTGGTGCTTGGCGCCATTGCCGGCTTCGCCGCAACGGCGGCGATGACGTCGGCGATGACCCGACTCCATCGGCAGCTGCCGCCCGGGGAGCGCTACCCGCTGCCGCCGCGCGAGATCACCGAAGCAGTCCTGGACGGGAGTGGCGATGAGGCGGTCCGCGACGGCGCGATGCTGGCGCATTTCCTGTACGGCGCGGCGTCGGGCGCGCTGGTCGCCGCCGTCCGGCCGGCGGCGACGACGCGGGAAGGCGCGATGGCCGGGGTCGCGATCTGGACCGGCAGCTATTTCGGCTGGATCCCCGCCGCCGGGATATTGAAGCCGGCCTCTCGCCATCCGCGCCGGCGCAATGCGCTGATGATCGGCGCCCATCTGGTCTGGGGCAGCGCCACCGCTCTTGTCCTTGGCGAATTGTTCGACGCGCACCGGACCATCCTCAACGACCGTCCCTCCCGCGACAGGCAAGGGATGGCGGCCCGATGAAGGCCGGGGGGCGGAGCCGTTTCCGGGGGACAGGCGAGACCCCCTGGACGCTGCTGCTGGCCTGCCTGGTCGCGGTGCTCGCTTCCTGCGGTTCCTACCCCCGCGACGCCGGCGGTACGCGCGAGCGGATCGTCTCGTCGCGGCTAATTCGCGTCGGCGTTGTCGACGGGCCGACGACTCCTGCCCGCCAGGCCCTGATCGCCGCCTATCTGGAGCGCCTGCGGGGCGCCACCGGCGCGCTGCCGCGGATCGTGACCGGGGCCGCCGAGCCGCTGCTGATCCAGCTGGAGGCGGACCAATTGGACCTGGTGGTGGGCGAGGTCGCCAGGGACAGCCCCTGGATCAGCGAAGTGACGGTGATCGAACCCTTGGCCGAGCGGCGGCTGCAGGGCCGGTGGGTGGGCCTCAGCCCGATGGCGCGCAACGGCGAGAATGCCTGGATCATGCTGCTCGAACGGGAGGCGCGCGAGATGCGCGCCGGCTCATGAGCGAGCGCAAGGGCCATCCGGCCGAGATCCGCGCCGACGTCGCCGCCGTTCAGCGGCTGGAATGGTGGAACATCGGCTGGACGATCAGCATCGTCGCGGCGATGGGCCTGGCGATGGGTGGCAGCCAGGCGATGAAGACCGCCTGGATCGAGGACACGCTTGGCCTGGTGCCGCCGATCGCGATCCTGGTCGCGCTTCGCTATGAGGCGCGGGCCTCGAACCGGCGCTACCATTACGGTTTCGACCGGGTGAACGGGCTCGGCTTCCTGGTCGCCGCCGTCGCCCTGGCGGCCGTCGGCCTGTTCCTGCTGAAGGACGCCGCGTCCGCCCTGATCACGGCCCAGCACGTGACGATCGGCTCGACGCGGATCTGGGGCCACGACGTCTGGCTGGGCTGGTTCATGCTCGCGGCCCAGGCCTATGCGACCATTCCGCCGCTGATCATCGGCCGCAAGGAGCTGCCGCTGGCGTGCCGGCTCCGCGACAAGCTGGTGCACACCGACGCTCTGATGAACAAGGCGAACTGGCAGACCGGCGTCGCCGGCTTCCTGGGCGTGGCGGGACTGGGCATGGGCTGGTGGTGGGCCGATTCCGCCGCGGCCATCCTGATTTCCGGGAGCATCATCCTCGACGGCTGGAACGCGCTGCGGGTCGCGACCTCCGAGCTGGTCGACGGCATACCGTGCGAGCTGGGCGAGGCGCGGCTCTCCGACGACGCCAAGGCGGTGGCGGCGGCGCTGAAAAAGGACTTTCCCAAGTCGCGGGTGCTGATGCGCGAGACCGGGCGCTACATCCGCGCCGAAGTGGTGGGCGCGACGCCGCCCAAGGGGTTCGACGTCGAGGCGCTCGAGATACCGGGGCTGGAGGCGCGCTGGCGGCTGGACAGCGTCGCGTTTCGGCCGTGAAGCGGATGAACTTCGATCCTGCAACTGGCGCCGTTGGAACAGCCGTTACACAGGCGGACTGAAACTTTCCCACCGGCCAGCGGTTCGTCGTCGGGAAAGGAGCCGCGTGGCCGAACAACATGCCTTCGACGATCTCTTGTGGTGGCGCGCGGCGCGGGGTGATGGCCCAGTCGTCGCGACGGCGATCCATGACGGCCATGGGCTGCGCGCCGAGGTGCGCGCGGCGATGGCGCTGGGCGACGCCGAGCGGCTGCGCGAGGAGGATCCCTTCACCGGTCAGGCGGTCGAGGGCGTTCCCAACCATGTCGTCGCCTGCCGGTCGCGCTTCGAGTTCGACCTCAACCGCGGCGCCGACGAGGCGGTGTACACGAATCTCGAGCAAAGCTGGGGCCTCGAGGTCTGGCGGGAGACGCCGTACGCGGGGCTGGTTGCCCGCTCGCTCGCCATCCACGACGCCTTTTACCGGATGATGGGCGCCTATCTCGACGGCGTCGCGGCCGATCACGGGCGCTTCGTGCTGCTCGACGTGCATAGCTACAACCACCGCCGCGACGGGCCGGGCGGCGCGCCGATGGCGCAGGCCGACGCGCCCGACATCAATATCGGCACCTTCTCGATGCCGCGCGACCTGTGGGCGCCCCTGCTCGACCCGCTGATGGAAAAGATGCGCGGCTTCGACTTCAACGGCCGCCGGCTCGACGTCCGAGAGAATATCGCCTTCCAGGGCAAGGGCGCGCTGACCCGCTTCGTCCACGAGCGTTATCCGGGCCAGGGCTGCGCGATCGCGCTCGAGTTCAAGAAATTCTTCATGGACGAATGGACCGGGGTGCCGGACCCGGTCGAACTCGCCGCGATGCGCGGCTTCGTCGAGGCCACCGCGCGCGCCGCGGCCGAGGCGCTGGCATGAGCGCCGGACTCAGCCTCGTCGGCAAGGTTCCGGCCTTCGACGCGGCGTTCGGGCCGACCGGGGCGCTGCGCCAGGATTTCGGCGAACACGGCCGGGTCCATATCGACCGGGCCCTGCCCTTCATCGTTCTCCACCGCGAAGATGCGGAACGCGGCGTCAGCGTCGCCCGCCGGGTCGCGCTGACCAGTCCCGCTTATGCAATCTGGCAGGGGCCTGAGGAGGACGAAGCGGCGCTGGCCGCGCTGGAGGTCGTCCTGGCCGAACAGAAAAGGCGGTTCGGCGCCTTCCTCGCGATCATGGTCGACGATCTGCCGCGGCCCGAAGCGGTGGCCGAGGACGCGCCCGAATTGCCCGCCTTCCGTGCCGCGATCGGCGCCTCGGCGACCGACCTCGCCCGAAGCACGGCCGAGGCGCTGGGCGCGGCGATGGCGAAGATCGAGATCGACCTTCGCCTGTGCGAAGTCGGTATCCGGACAGGCGCGGACGCGCCGCCACAGATCGCCGACCTGATCGCCCGCCATCCCGATTGCGCTTTGGTCTCGATCACTCTGCCCCGCATCCACGAGGCGCCGGGCGGCAAGGGCAGCTACCCGCAGCTGATCCACGATCTCGCCGTCGCCACCTTCGATGCCTTGCTCAAGGCGGCCTGCACCTTCATGACCCAGGCCGGGCTCGGCCCGCCGCGCCATTATCGCGCGCTCGGCCGCAGCGCCTTCGTCGATGCGGCGAAGAAGATCGACGCCGGGCTCGACCGGATCTGTCGCAGCTTCGATTTCCTGCTCAGCGTCTCGCCGATCAACACCAGCCAGGCGCTCGAGCGGTTCCGCGCCGACAAATGGGCGAAGCCGCCCGAATTCCGCTACCGGCCGCTCACCGTCGATCCGAGCGAGGCCAAGCGCACGCTCTATCGAATGGACTTGAAGACGGTCGAGGACCCGGTGCTGGAGACCCTGTTCTCCGAAAAGAGGCAGGAGGTCGACCATCAGCTGACCATGCTGGAGGCGCGCAACACGCCGCGCTTCCGCTTCGCCTCGCTGATGCTCTACGAGCCGGTCGACTCCGCTCTGCGCGAAACCGCGGCGCAGATCCTGGCGGCCGACCTCGGATACCCGCCCGCACCGGGCGGCACCGCCGACTGCCACGCGGTCGCAGACGCGGCGCAGGACATGATCGAGCGCTATGCGGCCCGGGATCCCGCCTTCGACGTCCAGGTCGAACTCCGCGACGACACTGCCGCCGGCATGATGGTGTCGGGAAACAGCCTCTACGTCTCGACCGCGACCGCCATGCCCGCGCACCGGGTCGTGCCCCTGCTCCACCACGAAGTGGGCGTGCATTTGCTCACCTACGTCAACGGGTCGAAGCAGGGGCTCGGCATCTTCAAGCGCGGCCTGGCTGGCTATGAGGGCGTGCAGGAAGGGCTTGGGGTGTTCGCCGAATGGGTGGTGGGCGGCCTGACCCGCACACGGCTGCGGTTGTTGGCCGCGCGCGTCGTCGCGGTCGACGCGATGATCGACGGCGGCGATTTCATCGAGATCTTCCGCCTGCTGCGCCGCGAGCACGGCTTCTCGAGCAACACCGCCTTCCTGATCGCCGCCCGCGTCTTTCGCGGCGGCGGCTTCGCCAAGGACGCCATCTACCTGCGCGGCTTCAAGGCGGTGCTCGACATGCTCGCCGCAGGCCAGTCGCTCGATCCCTTCTGGTACGGCAAGATCGACATAAGGCATCTCGCCGTGGTCGGGGAGCTGGCCGAGCGCGGCATCCTGCACAAGCCGGCGCTCGCCCCCGAATTCCTCGCGTCGCCCGAGGTGACGGCGCGGATCGCCGCCTTCCGCCACCATCCTTCCTATTCATCCCTCCTCTGATCGGAGCCCCGATGCTGATTGCGTTCTTCGTCAACGACATGGCCCTTGAGCATGTGAACTACACGACGACGGTGCTGGCTTTTGCGGCGACCCAGCGGGGGCATCGGGTCTGCTATCTGACGCCGTCCGATTTCGCGATGCGCCCCGACGACAGCATGGCGGTCCACGCCCGCTTCGCGCCGCGCCAGAAGCTCAAAGACCACGCCGCCTTCTTCGAGGCGATGCAGAAGGTCGCAGGTAAAACCGAGACGATCGACGTCACCGAGATCGACGCCCTGATGCTGCGCAGCGACCCCTCGCTCGATTCGCAGACGACGCCCTGGGCGGCCGACATCGGCATATTGTTCGGCCGTGAGGCGGCCAAGCGCGGGGTGCTCGTCCTCAACGATCCCGACAGCCTCGGCCGGGCAATCAACAAGCTCTATTTCCAGTCTTTTCCGGAGGAAGTCCGCGCCGAGACCCTGATCACCCGCAATGCCGACGACGTGAAGGCCTTCGCCAAGGCGCATGGCGGCAGCGTGATCCTCAAGCCGCTGCAGGGATCGGGCGGATCGGGGGTGTTCAAGGTCGACATGAAATCGAAGTCGAACCTCAACCAGATGATCGAGGCGATCGAGCGCGACGGCTACATCATCGCCCAAGCCTATGTCCCGGCGGCGAAGAAGGGCGACATAAGGATGTTCCTGATGAACGGCGTGCCGCTGAGGATCGGCGACAAGATTGCAGCGCTGCGTCGGGTGGCGTCGAAGGACGACATCCGAAGCAACATCCACGCCGGCGGCACCGCCGAAGCGGTCGAGATCGGCAAGACCGAATTGAAGGTCGCCGAACTGATTCGCCCCAAGCTGATCGCCGACGGCATGTTCCTGGTCGGGATCGACATTGTCGGCGACAAGATCCTCGAGGTGAACGTCTTCTCGCCGGGCAATCTGAAGACGTGCAGCGACCTCGCCGGCGAGAATTTCGCGATCCCCATCGTCGAATCTATCGAACGCAAGCTGGAGATCGCCCGTGACTTCGCCGACGCCTTCGACAATCGGGCGCTGGCCAGCCTCTAGAACTCGGTCCGGACGGTCAGCCCCCAGGTTCGGGGGTCGCCGGGCTGGCCGACGACGAGGCCGGTACTGCCCGACTGGGTGGCCAGGACCTCGTAATAATCCTTGTCGAAGGCGTTACGGACCCACGCAGTAACGTCCCAGCCATTGTCGGTGCGGAACCCGACGCGAAGGTTGGCCAGCGCATAGCCGTGGATGTCGGTATAGGCCGAGCGCGACGGGTTGGACGAGAAGCGCGAGCGCCAGGTGCCGTCGAAACCGAAATAGACTTGGCCGTCGAGGCCGAACAGGCGCTGGGGCAGCGCATATTCGCCGCCGAGCGACCCCGCCCAGCGCGACACGCCGGGCAGCCATTGGCCCGAAATGTCGCAACTGGCCGGGCTAAAGCCGCCGGGGGTGCCCGCCGGGCTGGCCGGATTGGCAGGGGTGGCGGTCGTACCGCCCGACAGTTCGGGCGGGCAAGGCGCATCGACGAAGCGGATGTAGCGCGCGTCGGTGAAGGCGCCGTTGAAATAGAGGCTGAGCCCGCGGACGGGGCGCGCCGCCACCTCAAGCTCGATCCCGCGCGTGCGCACCTTGTCGGCATTGGCAAGATAGCCGCGAAGCACGCCGAGCTGGCCGTTGGTCACGGTCGCCTGATAGTCGTCGATCTCGGTCCAGAATCCCGCCAGGTTCACCGTCAAACGACGGCCGAAAAACTGGGACTTGAGACCGAGCTCGAAGTGATTGACCGTTTCCGGAGCGACCGTCGCAGCGGACAGGATCGGATTGTTGGCGGCGTCGAGCGGCAGGCCCGACAGGTTGATGCCGCCCGACTTGAACGCCCGCGCATAGGTCGCGAATGCGAGGACGCGCTCGGACAGGTGGTAGGAAACGGTGACGTCGCCGGACAGGTTCCAGTCGCTGAACTCGGGATTGTAGGTTTGCGGCGGCAGGGTGGCGCAGCGGTCGCGGGTGACGCTGCTCGCCGGCGGCGGGTTGCAGACCAGCAGATTGCCGGCGCCGTCGAACACGGTCGCGACATAATCGCCGGACTTCTGGTCGTAATTGACCCGCAGACCGGTCTGGAGCGTCAGCCGGTCGGTGACGTTCCAGCTGAGCTGGCCGAACGCCGCCAGGCTGGTGGTCCCGAGCCTTATGTCGTTCTCGGACCGCAGTCCGTCGAGCACCGCCGGATTGCAGGCATTGGCGTTGGCCGGGACGCAAGCACTCGAACCGAACGGCACATTGCCGGGGTTGAGCAACCAGCGGCTTGCCGCCGGCCCCTGTTCCTGGACGCCTGTCGTATGCTGCCGCTGATGGTAGGCGAACAGGCCGAATACATAGTTGAGGCGGTTGCCGGAGACCGCGTAGCGCAGCTCCTGGGAATATTGGTCCTGCTCGGAGGGGTTGGCGGAAATGGTGGTGGTCGGAAGTCCGGTGAAATCGCGATCGTTCGACGGACCCCAGTTCCAGAACCGCCAGGCCGAGACCGAGGTCAAGGTGCCCGGGCCAAGGTCCCATTCCGCGCGCAAAGATACGCCGCCGATCTCCTGGAACGCGTCCAGCGGGGTATCGAGGTCGGTCAGCCGGTCGAACGCGTTGGTGCTGGGCGGCGCATAGCCGAACGCCGCCGCCAGCGCCGCGAACTGGCGGCTGAGCGGCCGCTGCGTCGCCCCGGTCCCAACGTAGATCTGGGCGCAGCATTCCGGGTTCTGCCGGTTGTAGTCGGCCGAAAGCGTGACATCGAAATTGCCGGCCGCGCGCCACAGGAGGGATCCGCGCAGGCCCAGATTGTCCTGCTCGTTGACCCACCGGTCGGTGGTGACGTTGAAGATCGTCCCGCGCCGGTGCGAGCGCGTGGCCGCGACCCGGAAGGCAAGCGCGTCGGTGACGATCGGCCCGGACAGCGACAGGCCGCCATGCACATAGTCGAGATTGCCGATCGTGACCTGGGCGCGCCCCTCGAAGTTGAAGCTCGGCGCCCGCGTCGTGACGTTGATCGCGCCGGCGGTGGTGTTCTTGCCGTAGAGCGTGCCCTGGGGCCCGCGCAGCACCTCGACCCGCTCGACGTCGAGGAAGTCGAAGGTCGCCGCCGCGATCCGGCTGTTATAGACCTGGTCGATATAGACGCCGACGCCCTGTTCGATGCCGTCATTGGTCAGCCCGAAGGGCGCGCCGAGGCCGCGGATGTTGGCGGCCGAGTTGCGCGGATTCGTCGAGTAGAATTGGAGGCTCGGCTGGATCTGCGTCAGCCGCAACACGTTGGTGCTTCCGGTGGCCTCGAGCTGCGCGCCGCCGATCACCGCGACCGCGAGCGGCACGTCCTGCAGATTCTCGCTGCGGCGGCGGGCGGTGACGACGATGTCGCCGTCGCCCTGCGACAGCGTCGCGACCTGTGCCTCGGGCCCGGCGGGCGGTTCTTCCGCCGCCTGGGCTAGGGCAGGCGCGGATGCGGCCATCAGGATCGATGCCGTCCCACTCAAAAGGGCGATGCGCGTGGTCATTGATCCTCCTGTTCGATCGCGGGTGGGCGGCAAGAAAGCACCTGTCCTCATCGGAACACGGCCTGATAGATTCCGTAGACGCTGGTGAGGGTGAGCAGGCCGCCGACCAGCACCAGCAGCCGGCTCGCGGTGGTGTGGCGGGCGATGAACGCGCCCAGTGGCGCCGCCGCGACCCCGCCGATCAGAAGGCCGATTGTGGCGTGGGTGAAGGCCGACCAGCCGAGCGCCAGAATGAAGGTCGCCGAAATGGTGAAGGTGACGGCAAATTCGGCGGTGTTTACCGTGCCGATCGTCTTTCGGGGGTCGGAGCCCTGCGCCAGCAGATTACCAGTGACGATCGGACCCCAGCCGCCACCGCCCGCGGCGTCGAGGAAGCCGCCGGCGAATCCCAGCGGCTCGACGACCTTCGGCGGCTTGTGCTGGGGCGGATAAAAAAGCCCGCGCCAGATGAGATAGAGGCCGATGATGGCGAGATAGGCGAGCACCAGCGGGCGGGCCGCGCGGGCATCGATCTGGGTAAGCCCATAGGCGCCGAGCGCGCCTCCGATCACGCCTGGAATGGCGATCCGCGCGAACAACTTCCAGTCGACGTTGCGATGGAGCGTATGGCTGATTCCGGAGACGGCGGTGGTGAAGGTTTCGACCGTGTGCACCCCCGCCGAGGCCGCCGCCGGCGGCAGGCCGAGGCTGAGCAACAGGGTCGTCGAAATGACGCCGAACGCCATGCCGAGCGCGCCGTCGACCAATTGCGCGGCGAAGCCAACGGCAATGAACGGCAGAAGCTCGATCAGGACGTTCACGTCCACGTGGGGCATAACCGTCTCCCCGATCTCAGGCCGGCAGGCCGAGGCTGTTCGAGTCGCGCGTCACTGCCTCCACGGAAAATAGAAACTCTACCGTTTCAGTTGACAATAGGGCAGCGCTCAACGGAAACGTTTCGGCGGCGACCCGAGCGGCGGCGGTCGGAGTACTGTCGGAACGGGGCATGTCTAGATGATCCAGTCTTCGACGGGCCGCGCATTGTCCGCCTCGGGGCCGACGATGCTGCCGGGCACGGAAAAGCCGTCAGGCACCGGCACGGCGAGGATGATGGTGACGCCGGCGCGGCTCATCAGCCGCGCGACATCGCCGGCGCGCCGGGCCAGCGCCGTCGCGTCGCCTCCCAGGTCACGGCCGATCCCCTCGCGCATTTCGGCCTCGCCGAGCACGAAGGCGGAGCGTCCACCGAGGCCGAGCCGGGCCTGGAGGCGCGATGCGCGCGCGGCCCGATCCTCTTCGTCCGTTCCCGCCGCCCAGTAGATGCGGTCGGCATGGATCTGAGCCGCCGCCGCGGTTTCCGGAAAGCTGCCGATCATGCCGGCGGCGACGGTCGCGTTGGTGGCCTTGTCGATCAGGATGAAGCCGCCAAGCGCGCGGCTTTCGGCATAGGGGAGAGCGGCGATGGGGCGGTCGAGATCGATCCGCACCCGTCCGACATCGTTGAGTCGCAATGTGAAACCGCGCCGGTCCTCGAGTGCGTTGACGTCGACGACCGCGTCGACCCGGGCGATCCGGGCCGAGACCAACTGGGTGCCCAGCTTCAGCCAATAGGGACGGGTTGGCACCATCGCCGCCTCGCCCATCCACACCAGGCTGGCGTCGATGGCGTCGGCGACGTTCGCTCCGCCCGCGGCAGCGACCAGGTCGCCGCGCGAGCAATCGACCTGGTCGGCGAAGGTCAGGGTCACCGCCTGGTCGGTGCCGGCCTCGTCGAGGTCGCCGTCGGCAGTGACGATCCGCGCGATCCGGGTCGTCCGCCCCGACGGCAATATGGTGACGGAGTCGCCGGGGCGGACGCGGCCGCTGGCGATGGTGCCGGCATAGCCGCGAAAATCCTGGTCGGGCCGGTTGACCCACTGGACGGCCATGCAGAACGGCGCGATTCCGGCGGAGGGACCGCCGACCGCGACGCCCTCCAGATGTTCGAGCAGGGCCGGGCCTTGATACCAAGCCATGTTCGGGCCTTGGATCACGACGTTGTCGCCCAGCTTGGCCGACATCGGAATGGCGGTGAAGCCGGCGACGCCGATTTCCCGCGCCACTTCCGCATAGTCGGCGACGATCTCGTCGAACCGCGCCTGTTCATGGCCGACCAGATCCATCTTGTTCACCGCCAGCACGATGTGCCGGATGCCGAGGAGGTGGACGAGGAAGCTGTGCCGCCTGGTCTGGGTCAGCACGCCCTTGCGCGCGTCGATCAGGATGATGGCGAGGTCAGCGGTGGAAGCGCCGGTGGCCATATTGCGGGTATATTGTTCGTGGCCGGGCGTGTCGGCGACGATGAACTTACGGCGCTCGGTCGCGAAGAAGCGGTAGGCGACGTCGATGGTGATGCCCTGCTCGCGCTCCGCCGCCAGGCCGTCGACGAGGAGGGCGAAGTCGAGCCCCCCTTCCCCGCCTGCCTTGCGGCTTTCGCTTTCCAGCGTGGCGAGCTGGTCGTCGAGCAGCAGCCGGCTGTCGTAGAGCAGGCGCCCGACCAGGGTCGACTTACCGTCGTCGACCGAGCCGCAGGTGAGGAGGCGCAGCAGCCCCTTGTCGCCCGAGGCCTCGAACCAGGCGTCGACCTCCTCCCGGGCATGATCGGCGATCTCGCGGGTCCGCGCATTGGTCGCCATCAGAAATAGCCTTCCTGCTTCTTGCGCTCCATGCTGGCGGCGCCGCCGTCGCGGTCGATGACCCGCCCTTCCCGCTCCGATGTCGTCGCCGCGATCATTTCGCGGATCACCTGCGGAAGGGTCTCGGCGTCGCTCTCGACGGCGCCGGTCAGCGGATAGCAGCCGAGGGTGCGGAAGCGGACCGAGCGTTCGACCACAGCCTCGCCTTCGCGCAGCGGGAAGCGGTCGTCGTCGACCATCAGGATCAGGCCGTCGCGCTCCACCGTCGGCCGCGGCGCGGCGAGGTAGAGCGGCACCACCTCGATCCCCTCGGCATGGATATATTGCCAGACATCGAGCTCGGTCCAGTTGGAGATGGGGAAGATCCGGATCGATTCGCCGTGGTTTTTCCGGGCGTTGTAGAGTGACCACAATTCCGGCCGCTGGTTCTTCGGATCCCATCGATGGCTGGCCGAGCGGAAAGAGAAGATCCGCTCCTTGGCCCGGCTCTTCTCCTCATCGCGGCGGGCGCCGCCGAACGCGGCGTCGAAGCCGTGGAGATCGAGCGCCTGCTTGAGCCCCTCGGTCTTCCACATGTCGGTGTGGCGCGGGCCGTGATCGAAGGGATTGATGCCGAGCCGCTCCGCCTCCGGATTGCGATGGACGATCAGCGCCATGCCGCTCGAGGCGGCGACCCGGTCGCGGAGCGCGTACATCTCGCGAAACTTCCAGCCGGTGTCGACGTGGAGCAGCGGAAAGGGCGGCGGCGCCGGGAAGAAGGCCTTTTTCGCCAGGTGCAGCATGGCCGCGCTGTCCTTGCCGATCGAATAGAGCATCACCGGGCGCGCGGCCTCGGCGACCACCTCGCGCAGGATGTGGATGCTCTCGGCCTCGAGCTGCTCGAGATGGGAGAGGTTGTAGTGGGTCATCGAGGTGGGCGCGGGGGGAGTGCGGAGCGCGCAGCATGCGGTTTCGGACTGCGCGGGACGAGACTGAAG
>DATDAU010000062.1:0-99176 GCA_036525215.1 Allosphingosinicella sp. | reverse complement strand
GCCGCGCGGGCCGGCCAGGACCAGGCCCAGGGTCGCGCGCTCGCCCTCGGCGAGGTAGCGGCGGCCGATCTCGAACAGGCGGATCGACTCGGCGCCGCGCGCGGCGTTGCGCGACGCGGCGGCAAGCAGGCCGGGGAGGAGCGAGGGCCGCATCGCCTTCATCTCCTCGCTGATCGGATTGGCCAGCGACCAGGCCGCGCCGCCGAACGGCTCGGCCTCGCTTTCGGCGATGAAGCTCCAGGTCACCGCCTCGTTGAGCCCACGCGCCGCGGCGGTCCGCCGGGCGCTGCGCTCGATCATCTGGTCCGGCGTGGCGGTGGGATGGGCCACGCCCGGCACGCGCGGCAGCGGCGTCGACGGCACCCGGTCGAGGCCTTCGATCCTTATCACTTCCTCGACGATGTCGGCGGCGCCGTCCACGTCGCGACGCCATGACGGCACCGCGATCCGCCAGCTTTCGCCGCCGCGGGTCACGGTGAAGCCGAGCCGTTGCAGGGTGTCGGCCTGGCGATCCTCGGGCACGTCGACGCCGGCCAGTTCGGCGCAACGCGACGGCCGATAGTCGACGATCTTGTCCGCCACCGGCGGCGTCCCGGCGTGAACCACCTGCGAGGGTTCGCCCCCGGCCAGCTCGAGCGCCATTTTCGTGGCGAGCTGCAGCCCGGCGCCGAGGAAGGCGGGATCGACGCCGCGCTCGAAGCGGCTGCGTGCGTCGGACGTGAGGGCCAGTTTCTGGCCGGTCAGCGCGATATGCTCGGGCTCGAAATAGGCGCATTCGATCAGGATGTCGGTGGTCGATTCGGTCACACCCGAATGCTCGCCGCCCATGATGCCGCCGATATCGTGGACTTCCTTGTTGTCGGCGATCACCGTCATCGAGGGATCGAGCCGGTAGCTCTTGCCGTTCAGCGCCAGCACTTCCTCGCCGTCCCGCGCGCGCCTTGCGAAGATCGCGCCGTCCAGCTTCGCCAGGTCGTAGACGTGCAAGGGGCGGCCATAGCCCAGCATGATGAAATTGGTCATGTCGACCAGGGCGCTGATCGGCCGCTGGCCGACCGCCTTCAGCCGTTGCTGCAGCCAGTCGGGCGAGGGTCCGTTGCGCACGCCGCGGATGACCCGGCCGTAGAAAGCCGGACAGCCTTCGGGATCGTCGGTGCGGATCGGGATCGGGCAAGGGAAAGTGCCGGCGTTGATTGGCGCGTCGACGGCCTTGAGCGTGCCGAGGCCGGCGGCGGCGAGATCGCGGGCGATGCCGTGGACGCCCATCGCGTCCTGGCGGTTGGGCGTGACCGAAACGTCGATTACCGGATCGTCGAGGCCGGCCCAGGGGGCGAAGGCGGCGCCGACCGGGGCGTCCCCGGCCAGCTCGATAATCCCTTCATGCGCCTCGCCCAGCTCGAGCTCGCGCACCGAGCACATCATGCCCCTGCTCTCGACGCCGCGAATCGCCGCGACCTTGAGGGTGAGATCGCTGCCCGGCACATAGGCGCCGGGCGCGCCGAAGACGCCCTTCATTCCGGCGCGGGCATTGGGCGCGCCGCAAACGACCTGGATCGCTTCGCCGGTACCGGCGTCGACGCTCAGCACCTGGAGCTTGTCCGCCTGCGGATGCGGCGCCGCGGTCAATATTTCGGCGATGATGAAGGGCGCGAGCTTCTCGGCGGCATTTTCGACGCCTTCGACCTCGAGGCCGATCCGGGTCAGCGTCTCGACGATGGCGGCGAGGTCGGCCTCGGTTTCGAGATGCTCCTTCAGCCAAGACAGGGTGAACTTCATGCGCCCACGCCTCCCGAAAGAGTCGGCACATCGAGAGCGCGGAAGCCGTAATGCCTGAGCCAGCGAAGGTCGCCGTCGAAGAAGGCGCGCAGATCGTCCATGCCGTATTTGAGCATGGCCAGCCGGTCGATGCCGCAGCCGAAGGCGAAGCCCTGCCAGATTTCGGGATCGAGCCCGCAATTGGCGATAACCCTGGGGTGGACCATGCCTGAGCCGAGCAATTCCATCCAGTGATCAGAGCCGCCGAGGACGCGCCGGCCGTTCTCGATCGTATAGCCGACGTCGACCTCGGCCGACGGCTCGGTGAAGGGGAAATAGGAGGGGCGCAGTCGCAGGACGATGTCGTCGCGCTCGAAAAAGGCCTTGAGGAAGGTCTCCAGCGTCCATTTGAGGTGGCCCAGCGTGATGCCGCGATCGATCACCAGCCCCTCGACCTGGTGGAACATCGGCGTGTGGGTGGCGTCGCTGTCGGAACGGTAGGTCCGCCCCGGCGCGATGATGTAGATCGGTGGCTCCTGGCTCTGCATGGTCCGAATCTGCACCGGCGAAGTGTGGGTGCGGAGCAGCATCGGCCGCCCTTCGGCGTCGGTCCGGTCGAAATAGAAGGTGTCGTGCATCGCCCGCGCCGGATGGCTTTCGGGAATGTTAAGGGCGGTGAAGTTGCGCCAATCGTCCTCGATCTCGGGCCCGGTCGCGACCGAGAAACCGAGATCGGCGAAGATTTCGGCGAGCTCGTCCATGACCTGGCTCACCGGGTGGACGCTGCCCTGGTCGCCCAATGCGACGGGCAGGGTCATGTCGAGCGTCTCGGTCGCCAGCCGCCGCTCCAGCTCGGCGCCTTCCAGCGCGGCCTTGCGGTCGGCGATCGCCTGGGTGACGGCTTCGCGCAGGCCGTGGATGCGCGGCCCTTCGCTCTGCCGTTCCTCGGGCGTCATCCCGCCCAGGGATTTCAGGAGGCCGGTGACCGCGCCCTGCTTGCCGAGCGCCGCCACGCGCTCGACTTCGAGCGCGGCGAGATCGCCGGCGCCGGCGATCCGGCCCAGCCAGTCCTGTGTCATGCTTTCAAGATCGCTTCCCATCCTCCGCCCCTAAAGGAGAAAGGCGGCGGATGAAAACCCCTCGGTCTTGGGTTAAGAAGGCTGCGGGATTCGCCTGAGGGGGACGATATGACCGCAAACGGGCCCAGGATTTTCCGTGCCGCCGCCGCGCTGGCGGCGCTCATGATCGCATTGCCGGCGCAGGGCGCGCCCGAGGCGGCGGGCGAGGCGAGCTGCTTCATGCGCCTCGGCCAGGTCGCCGACGCGCCGCGCTTCGAGGATTTTCCGGCGGCGAGACAGCGCATCACCCGCCAGGGCGGCCCGATCCTCTCGACCCGCGAGGCGCGGACCTTCCGATCGACGATCGGCGCGGCGGCGGCGCAGGGCCCCAATTTCGCCGGCGCCTATACGGTCGCGGTGTGGGGGTGCGGCGGCTCGTGCACCGATTTCGCGGTGGTCGACAATCGCAACGGCCATGTCACCTTCACCGCGGGCCTCAGGCCCATCGCCGGCGATCACGGCGGTTACGCCCCCGATTACGGCGCCGGGCTCTACTACAATCTCCGCTTCCGTCCCGACAGCCGGCTGCTGATCCTGGTCGGCGCGCCGCGCGAGGACGAATCGCGCGACGGCGTCACCTTCCTCGAATGGCGCGATGGCACCTTCCACGAATTGCGCTTCATCCCCCGCGCCCAGGTCTGCGCCAGCACCGCCCATGCAACCGAGCCAGCCGCCGGGCATAGCGAGCATTGAGGAACGGACGGAGGATGTGACCGCGCGCGATTCGCTTTGGCCCGAGCTCAGCGCGGATCGCGACCGTCCGACCATCGTCGCATTGCATCTCTTCTCGCAGGTTGTCGGCAAGGTGCCGACCGCCGTCCTGCCCTGGCGCAACCATGGGTGGCACCTCACCCTCCATGTCGGCCCGCGCGGCCTCGCCACCGAGCCGATCCATGCGCCGGCGGGGACGTTCACCCTCGCCTTTGACCTGGTCGATCATGAATTGCTGCTGGAATCGGGCGCGGGGCGCGACCGGCTGCCGCTGGGCTCGATGTCGGTCGCCGATTTCCACGCCGGCGTGATGGCGATGCTGGCCCGCGCCGGCCACGAGGTGCACATCCACGCCGCGCCCAACGAGGTCGATCCCGCCATCCCCTTCGCCGAGGACCGGGAGACGCGGAGCTACGATTCCGACAGCGCCGGACGCCTGCTCAATGCCCTCCTGTCGGCGGACCGCGTCTTCCGCCTGTTCCGCTCCGCCTTCCTCGGCAAGGTCAGTCCGGTCCATTTCTTCTGGGGCAGCTTCGATCTCGCCGTCACCCGCTTCTCCGGCCGGGCGGCGCCGCTTCATCCCGGCGGCATTCCCAATCTGCCCGACGAGGTCACCCGCGAAGCCTATAGCCACGAAGTGTCGAGCACCGGCTTCTGGCCGGGCGGCGCCGGCGGCCCGGGCGGCCCCTTCTTCTATTCCTACGCCTACCCGACGCCCGAAGGATTCGGCGAGGCCAGGGTGGCGCCCGAGGCGGCGCGATTCGACGCCGCGCTCGGCGAGTTCGTCCTCGACTATCAGGCGGTGCGTGGCGCGGCCGAGCCTGACGCGGCCCTCTTGTCCTTCCTCGAATCGACCTATGGCGCCGCCGCGGACCTTGCCAAATGGGATCGATCGGCGCTGGAATGCGCTCCGGGCCAGCCGGGTATCCCCCGGGCCGTCTGAGGAGCATCGGCGATGAGCGTCGCCTTTCGCCGCGAAAGCGATGAGGAGCACAAGGAGCCGCGGTTCGAGATTCCGATTCCGCCCGGCCCCAATCTCGTCACCGCCGCCGGCCTGAAACAGGCCGAGGACAAGGTCGCCGCCTTGAAGGAGGCGGTGGCGGGCGAGACGGAAGAGGTCCGGCTGGCCGAGCTGCAACGCGACCTGCGCTATTGGAGCACCCGCCTCGCCACCGCCGAACTTGCGCCGCCGCCGCCCGGCGACGAGGCCGCCTTCGGCTCGCGCGTCAGCTTCCGCCTGAACGGCCAGGAGCGAAGGGTCGACCTCGTCGGCGACGACGAGGCCGACCCCGGCCATGGCAGGATCGCCTTCTCCGCGCCGCTGGCCCGCGCCCTGATCGGCGGCGGTCCCGGCGATTTCGCAGATTTCGGCGGCAAGGAAGACGCGATCGAGATCGTGGCGGTGGGACCGATCGAAGGCTGAGACTCAGCCGGTACGGCAATCCGGATCGTAGACATAGCCGGCGCTGCGCACGGTACGGATGCAGGCGGGCTTCGAGGGATCGACCTCGATCTTGCGGCGGATGCGGGTGATCCGGGTGTCGATCGAGCGGTCGAACGGCTCCATGTCCTTGCTGTGGGCGAGATCGAGCAGGCGATCGCGGCTCAGCACCCGGCCCGGATGGGCGGCGAAGGTGGCGAGCAGGTCGAACTCCATCGCGGTCAGCGCCACCTCACTGCCGTCGGCCTCGAACAATTTGCGGCTGTCGAGGTTCAGCCGGCATTTGCCCATCTGAATCTCGCGCCCCATCGTCGCCACCGTCCCGTCGCCGTCGGCGGCGCCGGCGCGGGCCCGGCGCAGCACCGCCTTCACCCGGGCGAGCAGTTCGCGCGGATTGAAGGGCTTGGTGACATAGTCGTCGGCGCCCACTTCCAGGCCGACGATCTTGTCGAGATCGTCGCTATTGGCGGTGAGCATGATGATCCCTGCCTGGCCCGAGCCGCGGATTTCGCGGGCCAGGGTGAGGCCGTCGTCGCCGGGCATGTTGATGTCGAGCAGGGCAAGGTCGATCGGCCGCGACGCCATCACCCGCCGCAGCGCTTCCCCGCCGTCGGCCTCACTAACCGCGAAACCGTTGCGGCGCAGATATTCGGCGATGGTCTCGCGCACCGGTCCGTCGTCGTCGACGACCACAATATGGGCCGCGCTCACGCCCCCGGCTCGACCAAAGCGGCAAGCACGGCGCGGACGCCCGCCTTGGTGAAGGGCTTTTCGAGGATCGGCCGGCCGCAGGTCTTGAGGAATTCGCCCATCGAATCGCCCATCGTGTCGCCGGTGACGAAGGCCATATGCTCGACCAGCTCGGGCCGGATCTCGCAAAGCCGGTGGAACAGCTCGGGGCCGTTGAGCAGAGGCATGCGAAGGTCGGAGAAGAGCAGGTCGAAATCGCCCTTGTCGAGCGCGAAGAAGGCCTCAGTGCCGTTCGCCGCCACGGTGACCTCGAAGCCTTCGCGTTCGATCAGTTCGCGCAAAGTCTCGGCGACGTCCGGCTCGTCCTCGACGACCAGGCAGCGCCTCCGCGCGGCGACCGCCTCCGGCATCGGCGCCCGCTCGCGCGGGACGACGATCGCGGCCGCGCCCGCCGCCGCCGCCGGCAGCTCGATCCGGAAATGGGCGCCGCGGCGGGTCGGTTCGATCTGGATCGATCCGCCATGCGCCGCGATCACGCCTTGCGAGAAGGAAAGGCCGATGCCGGTGCCGCCGCTCCGGCTCTGCCGCTTGGTGGTGAAGAAGGGTTCGAAGATGCGGTTGCCCGCCGACGGAACGCCCGGTCCGGTGTCGGCGACGTCGATCAGCAGGCGGCCCGCCTGATTGACCGAGGTGCGGACGGTCAGCACCTTCTCGAACGCTTCGCCTTCCTCCATCGCCTGCTGGGCGTTGACGATCAGATTGACCAGCACCTGGTGGAGCTGGTCGCGGTCGCCCTCGACCGGCGGCAGGCCGCTGCCGAAATTGACCTTCACCGCAACGCCGGCGGTGCGCAGCGTATATTCGGTGATCTCCAGCGCCGAGGCGATGGTGTCGTTGACGTCGACCAGGCCGGACGAGCAGTCGCGCTGCCGGGCCATGGCAAGGAAGGTCTGGACGATGCGCGCACAGCGTTCGGCGGCGGCTCCGATCCGCTTGGCGCGCTCCTCGAAGACCGTGCCGACACTGTCCTCGGC
This sequence comes from Allosphingosinicella sp., assembly GCA_036525215.1. Taxonomy (GTDB): domain Bacteria; phylum Pseudomonadota; class Alphaproteobacteria; order Sphingomonadales; family Sphingomonadaceae; genus Allosphingosinicella. Next base: position 92,427 of record DATDAU010000062.1, on the reverse strand, counting down.
CAGCATCTCGGCCTGGCCGACGATCGCAGCCAGTGGATTGTTGAGCTCGTGGCTGACCCCGGCGAGCAACGTGCCGAGTGCGGCGAGCTGCTCCGAGCGATGCAAGGCGTCGCGCGATCGGGCCAGCTCTTCCTCGGCCTGCTTGCGCTCAGTGATGTCGACATGGATGCCGTGTACCGCCTGTGGCTCGCCCTCCGCGTCCCGCGCCGCCGCGCCCAGAGCGTAGATCCAGCGGATCTCGCCGTCGGGCCGGATGATTCGATATTCGATGGCGAGCGGCTCGTCGGGGAAGCGGTCGTAATAGGGCGCGACGAACCGCGGCCAGTCGTCGGGGTGGATGTGATCCTCCAGCCGCCGCGCGTCCGGCATGAAATTGTCGTCGAGGGTGAACAGCTCCTTCGACCGGTCCGAGAACCAGCAGGAGCCCGTGCGGGGATTGTACGACCACACGCCGAGCTGTGCGCCTTCCATCGCCAGCTCGAGCCGCTGGCGGATGACCTCATGATCTTCGTGGCGACCGCCGTCGCTGTCGAGCAGATGGGGCAAAAGCCGTCCCCCCGGGGGATTGGAACGGCGCGATCATAACAGGCCGGCCGCTTCCTGCCAAAACCGCCGCCACGGGGCGGCGCTGTAACAATTGAAACACATTCGTCGGCGCGGCGGCATCGCGCTGAAACGCGCGTCCGCCAGACGGAGCCATCCCGCCGCCTGTTCGCGGCTTTGTGAGTGAGAGTGAAATGACGACAACGACGCAAGGGAAGAAGGTTCGCCTTCGGCTGGTGCTGGCCATCGCCGCATCTCTCGGCTGCAGTTCGGCCACCCTCAGCGGCGCGCTCAGCGCGCTCGCTATCCAGCAATCACCCCACGGCCAGACGCAGCGCGCCTGAGCCGTCCCCATTCAATGGAGAGACAAGATGTACCACAATTTCAACTTCGAGAACGTGCTGTCGACCGCGGTTCGGGTCGGCTGGAATATCGACGACGTGCTGCCGGAAGGCTCGAGCCTCGATTTCTCCAAGCGCTTCATGCCGGAGAATCTGGCGCGGACCGCGGCCATCCCCTTCCTGAACCAGGATGAGATCAGGATCCTCAACCAGATCCGCGGCCATGAATATCTGGCGATGTTCGGGCTGGTCGAAGAATTCGTCCTTCCCTTCGTCGTTGATCACGCCCGGCCACTGCTCAACGGCGACGATTACCGGGTCCGCGCCTTCCTCCAGTTCGCCAGCGAGGAGGCCAAGCACATCCACCTGTTCCGGCGGTTCAAGGACCTGTTCGACGGCAGCTTCGGCACCGCATGCCCGATGATCGGTCCCGCCGAGGCGATCGGCGCGGAGATCCTGCGCCACGATCCGCTCGCCGTCGCGATCGTCATCCTCATGATCGAGTGGATGACGCAGAGCCATTATGTCGATTCGATCAAGGATGACGGCGACCTCGACCCCTTGTTCAAGAGCCTGCTGAAGCATCACTGGATCGAAGAGGCGCAGCACGCCAAGCTCGACACCTTGATGGTCGAGGCGCTCGCCGACGGCCGCGACGAGGCGGCGATGGCCGCCGTCATCGACGAGGTGCTCGAGATCGGCATGTTCCTCGACGGCGGCCTCGCCCAGCAGACCGCGCTCAACCTCGACGCCTTCGAACTGGCCTCGGGCCGCCGGCTGACCGCGGACGAGCGCGAGACGCTGACCACGCAGCAGCACCAGGCGCTGCGCTGGACCTATCTCGGCTCGGGCATGACCCACCCAAAATTTCTGGGGATTCTCGGCGCGATCACGCCGGCCGGCCGCGACCGGATCGCCGAAGTCGCGCCCGCTTTCAGCTGAACGCCAACAGGGGAGCAAAGACCATGCCCGACACGATGATGCGCCCACCGGTCAACGGCATCGACCTCGACGGCCTCGCCGACACGATCGCCGGCATTCGGGCCGATCCGCGCTGCGGCAAGGTGGACTATCGGGTGACGACCGAATGGAAGGGCCAGACCCGATCGGAGACCAGGGTCGAATCCTGCACGATCGCCGGCGAGGTCCAGCCGCGCAGCTTTACGATCGTCGCCGACGAGCCACTGGAGCTGATGGGCACCAACAGCGCACCCAGCCCCCAGGAATTGCTGATGGCGGCGGTCAACAGCTGCATGGTCGTCGGCTATGTCTGCCAGGCGGCGGTGCGCGGCATTTCCCTCGAAATATGCCGGATCCAGACCGAGAGCGAGCTCGATCTCAGGGGCTTTCTCGAGATCGACGAGAAGGTCCCGGTCGGCAACCGGCGGCTCAACTACACGGTCTGGCTCGATGGCGACGGAACCCGTGCGCAATATGAGGCGATGCACGAGGCGGTGATGGCGGTCTCGCCCAACTACTTCAACCTGGCCCAGCCGATCCAGATGTGCGGGCGGCTGGCCTGACCTGAAGCCTCCATTCTTCCCCCCGGATGGAGCTTGCGGCTCCGGCGTCCCCGCGCCGGAGCCGCTTTTTTATCCGCCGAGGAACGGGAAGGGCGAGATCGTCTTCCTGAGTTCGTTGACGCTGAGGGTCATGCCCGCGGGCGCGGCGGCGCGCTGGGGGCAGCGGACGCGCGGGCAGATGGCGCAGGCGGGGCCGATCGGGGTGACATAGGGATCGGCGAGGTCGAGGCCGTCGGCATAGGCGATCCGCCCCGCATGCTTGAGGTCGCAGCCGAGGCCGATGGCGAGCTGGCTGTCCTCTCTGGGATCGAGCCGGACCGAGCGCTCGACGGTGCGGCCGATGGTGAAGAAGCGCTGGCCGTCGGGCGTCTCGACGATCTGGGTGACCACCCGGCCCGGGGTCTGGAAGGCGCTGTGCAGATTCCAGCGCGGGCAGGTGCCGCCGAAGCGCGAGAAGGGGAAGGCCTCGCCGGCGAAGCGCTTGGAGATGTTGCCGGCGGCGTCGACCCTCAGCATGAAGAAGGGAATGCCGCGCGCGCCGCTCCGCCCCAGCGTGGTCAGCCGGTGGGCAGCCTGCTCGACGCTGGCCCCGAACTGGGCGCAGAGCCGGTCGATGTCGTAGCGGTGGGTCTCGGCAGCCTCCAGGAAGGGTGCATAGGGCATCATGATCGCGCCGGCGGCGTAATTGGCGAGGCTCATGTGGAGCAGCCGCCTTGTCGGCCCGTCCGGCGGGGCCGCGGCCTCGACCATCTTCTCGATCAGGGGCCGGAATTCGACCAAGGCGAGCTGGTAGGCGAGGCCGAAGGTACGGCTTTCCGGTCTCAGCAGCGCCGACAGCATCAGCCGCTTGCGGTGAAGGTCGTAATGCTGGCTGGCGCCGTCGAGCAGCTCGGGCGGCACCACCCGCGCCTCGATCCCGAATCCCTCCATCAGCCGCCGCCGCATCGGCTCGGCGATGGTCAGCGGGTCGCCGAGCGCGCCGGCCTGGATCTCGGCGGCTTCCTCCAGATAGGCGAAATGGTTGCGCCCGGCCTGGATATGGTCGCGCACCCAAGCCTGCGGCGAGAGCGCCGCCCGCTCGTCGGGCTCGCCCGCCGTCGCCGGCTGCCGCCGCAATTCGACCAGGGCCGCGTAGAGATGCGAGACCGCGTCGGCGACGGCCGGAGCGTTGTCGGCGACCTCGACCAGTTCGTAGCGCGGCACCGCGGCGCCGGCGAACATCGGATCGGCGAAGATTTCGGCGAGCTGGTCGGTGCCCGTGCCTTCGCCTCCCTCGGCGGCGAAGCTCTTGAGATCGACGTCGAAAGCTTCGGCGAGGCGCAGCAGCACCTGGGCGGTCACCGGCCGCTGGTTGCGCTCGAGATGGTTCAGATAGGAAGGCGAGACGCCGATCTCGCCGGCCATCGCGCTCTGGTTGAGCCCGAGCTCGCGGCGAAGCCGGCGCAATCGCCGCCCGAGATAGAGCTTCCGGTCCGTCGCCATGTTGTAAGATTGTCACTAATTCACAAAAGTCGCAAGTCGCGTCGTTACAACACGACCCTTTTCCCTGCTGTGTTCGGCCGATTCCGGTGGTTGAAGGACGTGACACCTGACCATCGAGGAAGACATGACCGATTTCAGCGCCCTTGTTCCGGCCCCCGCCAACCGCTTCGACGGCATCACCCGACCCTATTCGGTCGAGGATGTCGAAAAGCTGCGCGGCTCGATCCCGATCGAGCACAGCCTCGCCCGCCGTGGCGCCAACCGTCTGTGGGAGCTGCTGCACAGCGAGGACCATGTGAAGGCGCTGGGCGCGGTCACCGGCAACCAGGCGATGCAGATGGTCCGCGCGGGCCTCAAGGCCATCTACCTTTCCGGCTGGCAGGTCGCGGCCGACGCCAACACCGCCGGCGCCATGTACCCCGATCAGTCGCTCTATCCGGCCAATGCCGGCCCCGAACTGTGCCGCCGGATCAACCGCACCCTGCAGCGCGCCGACCAGATCGAGCATATGGAAGGCGGCGCCAAGCGCGACTGGTTCGCGCCGATCGTCGCCGACGCCGAGGCCGGCTTCGGCGGGCCGCTGAACTGCTTCGAGATCATGAAGGCCTATATCGAGGCCGGCGCCGCGGGCGTCCATTATGAGGACCAGCTCGCCAGCGAGAAGAAGTGCGGCCATCTCGGCGGCAAGGTCCTGATCCCGACCCAGGCCCATGTCCGCAATCTCGACGCTGCCCGCCTCGCCGCCGACGTCTGCGGCGTGCCGACCCTGGTCGTCGCCCGCACCGACGCCGAGAGCGCCAGGCTGATCACCTCGGACGTCGACGAGCGCGACCACGAATTCCTCACTGGCGAGCGCACGCCCGAAGGCTTCTTCCGCCTCAAGGACGGCACCGGCCTGGCGCATTGCATCAAGCGCGGCCTCGCCTTCGCCGAGCATGCCGATCTCTTGTGGTGGGAGACCAGCCATCCCGACCTCGAGGATGCGAGGCTGTTCGCCGAGGCGATCCAGCGCGAACATCCGGGCAAGCTGATGGCGTACAATTGCTCGCCGAGCTTCAACTGGGCGGCCAAGCTCGACCCGGAGACCATCGCCAAATTCCAGCGCGAGCTCGGGGCGATGGGCTACAAGTTCCTGTTCGTCACCCTGGCCGGCTTCCACAGCCTCAACCACGGCATGTTCGAACTGGCCAACGCCTATCGCGACCAGGGCATGGCGGCCTATTCGGAGCTTCAGCAGGCGGAGTTCGCCAGCGAGGCGGCCGGCTACACCGCCACCCGCCACCAGCGCGAGGTCGGAACCGGCTATTTCGACCAGATCGCCCAGATGCTCGCCGGCGGCAATTCATCGACCGCGGCGCTCGCCGATTCGACCGAGACCGACCAGTTCAAGACCCGGCAAGCCGCTTGAGGAGACCCGATATGACCACGCGTTACTGGATCGTCGGGGGGGATTATCAGGATCCGGAATTCCGCTCCCTGATCCCCGGCACCGAGAAGATGGTCGGCCCGTTCGACAATGAGCGCAAGGCGCGCAACGAATGGATCCGGCTCACTTATTGCCCGCAGGGCGGCGCCACCACCCGCTATTCGATTGCCACCGAATCGATGCACTGACCCGTCAGAGGAGAGGAGCCCCACCCCCAACGAGGCTCCCCAAAGGAAAAGGCGCGGAAGGTTTCCCCTCCGCGCCTTTTTCTGTTCGTCAGGGTGCGTGCCGGCTTACGCCTGGGGCAACGCGCCCTTCGCCTGCGCGACGATCGCCTTGAAGGCGTCGCCCTCGTGCATCGCGATGTCGGCCAGGACCTTGCGGTCGAGATCGACGCCGGCGAGCTTCAGGCCGTGCATGAACTGGCCATAGGTGATTCCCTCCATGCGGACCGCGGCGTTGATGCGCTGGATCCACAGGGCGCGGAACGACCGCTTTTTGACCTTGCGGTCGCGATAGGCATATTGCCCGGCCTTCTCGACGGCCTGGCGAGCGATGCGGATCGTGTTCTTGCGACGGCCGTAATAGCCCTTCGCCTGATCCAGCAGCCGCTTGTGCTTGGTGCGGGTGGTTACACCCCGTTTGACGCGTGCCATCTGCCCTAGCTCCTATTTGAGGCCGTAGGGCGCCCAAAGCTTCACCCGCGCCGTATCGGCGTCGGCGAGAACTTCGGTGCCGCGGTTCTGGCGAATATATTTGGCATTGTGGCTGATCAGGCGGTGGCGCTTGCCGGCGACGCCGTGCTTCACCTTACCCGTCGCCGTGAGCTTGAAGCGCTTCTTGACGCCGCTCTTGGTCTTCAGTTTGGGCATTTTCGTCTCCTTTGCCACCACATGGGCGGACGTTTGAGAACAGCCACGGCAGCCCTTTTGGCCGGGCGGTTCGAATCTTCCAAAGCTGGAAAGAAGGCGCGCCTATATGGGGGAGGGCGCGAAAAGGCAAGGCGCTTTGCCCGGCCTCACGGCGCACGGCTAGTCGAACAGGCTCGAGACCGAGCTTTCGTCCGCGATCCGGCGGATCGCCTCGGCGAGCAGGGGCGCGATCGGCAACAGGCGGATCTTTTCGCTGGCTTCGGCGGCCTCGTAGGCGGCGATCGAATCGGTGATGACCAGCTCGCTCAGCACCGAATTGTCGATCCGCGCCACCGCCCCGCCGGAAAGGACGCCGTGGGTGCAATAAGCGACGACGTCCTCGGCCCCGCCTTCCTTCAGCGCGGCGGCGGCGTTGCACAGGGTCCCGGCGGAATCGACGATGTCGTCGATCAGCACGCAGAAGCGCCCGGAAACGTCGCCGATGATGTTCATCACCTCCGATTCGCCGGGCTTCTCGCGCCTTTTGTCGACGATGGCGAGCGGGGCGTTGGCCAGCCGTTTGGCGAGCGCGCGGGCGCGGACGACGCCGCCGACGTCGGGCGAGACGACGGTGATCGCCTTGCCCGAGAAGCGGGCCTGGATGTCGGCCGAGACCACCGGCGCGGCGTAGAGATTGTCGGTCGGGATGTCGAAGAAGCCCTGGATCTGGCCAGCGTGGAGATCGACCGACAGCACGCGGTTGGCGCCTGCGACGGTGATCAGATTGGCGACGAGCTTGGCCGAGATAGGGGTGCGCGGCCCCGGTTTGCGGTCCTGCCGCGCATAGCCGAAATAGGGAAGGACGGCGGTGATCCGCTTCGCCGAGGCACGGCGCAGCGCGTCGATGCAGATCAGCAATTCCATCAGATTGTCATTGGCCGGATAGGAGGTCGACTGGACCACGAACACGTCCTCGCCGCGGACATTCTCGTTGATCTCGACGAACACCTCCTCGTCGGCGAAGCGCCGCACGCTGGCCTCGGTGATCGGCATTTCGAGATATTGCGCGATCGCCTGGACGAGGGGCACGTTCGAATTGCCGGTCATCAACTTCATCGGCGGATTGTTCCCTGGCCAGAGGTGACGCTCCTGTGACCGAGCGGCGCGGCGAAGGCAAGAGCGTTGCCCGAGTCCGGCTTTGCCCATATGCGATTACGCGGGATGAGGGGGAGCTTGTGGCGGGTGAAATCAGCTTTCAATTGACCGAGGACGACTTCGTCGCCGCTCATCGTGACTGGCTGCGGGATCGTTTCTCCCCCAAGCGCCCCGGTCTCGATGCGCGGCACATTTCAGTGCTTATCCTGATCTTTTTTTTGCCCTTCGTTTGGCTCGGTTCCGCGAGCGGACGCGGCATGCTCCCCGGCCAGAACGACTTGTATGCAATCGCCTTGCCCATCCTCCTCGGGCTGGCCTTTTTCTGGCTCTGCCGCCTCTCTGTCTATGTTAGCGTGCCCAGGGTGGCGCGGCGCGTATTTCGGCAGAGAGCAAGCTTTCAAAGGGCTATGAGTTTTGCCTGGACGGAACAGGGTCTTGGCTCTCAAACCGCTCATGGCGCGAGCCTCATTCCCTGGAACGAATTTTATCGGTGGCACGCAGGCGAACACAGCTTCCTGTTCTTCGCCGACGAGCTGATGTTCTACTTCATTCCTCGTTCCGCCCTGAGCAATGCCCAGGCGCAAGACCTTGAAGCCACCGTGAACGCCGGCGAGGTCCCGCTCCGCCCTCCCGCTTGATGCACGGCGGATGCGCGCCTAGGCGGCTAGCATGGTCGTCACCCGCTTTGCCCCTTCACCCACTGGCCGGCTCCACGTCGGCAACATCCGCACCGCGCTCCACAACTGGCTGTGGGCGCGCAGGAATGGCGGCCGCTTCCTGCTGCGGCTCGACGATACCGACCGCGAGCGCAGCACCGAGGCGTTCGCCGAGGCGATCCAGGCGGATCTCGCCTGGCTCGGTATGGTCCCCGACGAAGTCGATCGTCAGTCGAACCGCTTCGCCGCTTATGAGGCCGCGCTCGAGCGGCTGGCCGCCGACGGCCGCGCCTATCGGGCCTACGAAACGGCCCAGGAGCTTGACCTCAAGCGCAAGGTCCAGCTCGGCCGGGGCAGGCCGCCGGTCTACGACCGCGCCGCGCTCGACCTCAGCGATGTCGACCGCGCCCGGCTCGAGGCGGAAGGGCGGCGGCCGCACTGGCGCTTCAAGCTCGACCATGGATCGCCGATCGCCTGGGACGACCTGATCCGCGGTCCCCAGCATCTCGACCCGGCCTTGCTCAGCGACCCGGTGATAAGGCGCGAGGACGGCTCCTGGCTCTACATGCTGCCGAGCGTGGTCGACGACGTGGACATGGGCGTCACCCATGTCGTGCGCGGCGAGGATCATGTCACCAATACCGGCCTGCAGCTGCAGATGTTCACCGCGCTCGGGGCGGCGCCGCCGGCCTTCGCCCATGAGGCGCTGCTGACCGGCTCCGAGGGCAAATTGTCGAAGCGGCTCGGCTCGGTCGGCGTCGACGCGATGCGCGAGGCCGGGATCGAGCCCGAGGCCCTGGTCGCCAAGCTGGCGCGGATCGGGACCAGCCTTCCGGTCGAGCCGGTCACCGACGCCGCTCCACTGATCGAGAGCATGGATTTCACCAGCTTCGGCCGGGCGCCGGCGCGGTTCGACATGGAGGAGCTGGCCGGCCTCAACGCCCGCATCGTCCACCAGCTTGATTTCGAGCGGGTGCGGGACCGGCTGCCGGCGGGCATGGAAGAGGCGGACTGGAACGCGATCCGGCCCAACCTCAAGACCGTCGCCGAGGCCGGCGACTGGTGGGACATCCTCCACGGCCATGTCGAGGCCGAGGCCGCGCCCGAAGACCGCGAATTCCTCGCCGCCGCCGTCGAGGCGGCCGACGCGATCGACTGGCGCGAATCGCCCTGGCTCCAGTTGACGGCGCGGCTCAAGGAGAATTCCGGCCGCGCGGGCCGCGCCCTCTTCCACCCCCTCCGCCGCGCTCTCACCGGCCGCGACAGCGGTCCCGAAATGGCAGCCCTGCTGCCGCTGATTGGTCGCGACGAGGCGGTCGCGCGGCTCCGCGCCGCTTCGGCCTAGGACCGGCTCAGCCGGCCGCCGGCTGGTGATCGCCGCGCACGAATGCCTCGCGCAGCGCGAACTTCTGGATCTTGCCGGAGCCGGTCAGCGGCCATTGGTCGACCCAGATCCAGTAGGCCGGCGTCTTCTGCGGCGACAGGCGCTCGCGGATGAAGGCCTTGAGGCTGTCCGGCGCCGGCCGCTCGGCGCCGCGGGCGCGCATGAAGCAGGCGACCAGCTCGCCCCATGTGTCGTCCGGAATCCCGACCACCGCGGCTTCCAGGATCGCCTCATGCTCGAGCATCGCATTTTCGATCTCGGCCGGGTAGACGTTTTCGCCGCCGCGGATGATCAAATCCTTCACCCGGCCGGTGATCCTGAGATAGCCGCGCGCGTCCATCGTGCCGAGATCGCCGGTGTGCAGCCAGCCTTCCGGGCAGATCGCCGCCGCCGTCGCTTCGTCATTGTCGTTATAGCCGGCCATGACGTTGTAGCCGCGGCAGCAGATCTCGCCCTGCACGCCTATCGGGCAGATCGAGCGGTCGTCGGTGCTGAGGATGGCGACGTCCATGTGCGGCAGCGGCTGGCCGATCGTGCCCGACAAATCGGCTTCATTATCGACCGACCAGGCGACGGTGATGCCCGGCGAGGTTTCGGTCTGGCCATAGACGATCTGGATCGGCGCGCCGAAGGCCCGGCGGGCGGCCGCGACCAGCTCCGGCGCGACCATGGCGCCGCCGGACATGACGCTCTTGATCGAGCTGAGGTCGCGGCCCGATCTTGCCGCCTCGTCGATCAGGCCGACAATCATGGTCGGAACGCCGAGCAGATAGGTCGGCCGCTCGCGCTCGATGACCCGCGCGATCATTTCCGGATCGAAGCCCGGCGCCAGCAACAGCGTCCCGCCGGTGGCCAGGCCGCCCAGGACCAGCAGCGCGCATCCGGCGGTGTGGAAGAGCGGCATGAAGATGAGGAGCGGATCGCCGGTGCGGACGCCGAAGCGGTGCATCGCGTCGAAGCCATTCTGGATCAGCCCCTTCTGGTGGAGCAGCGCGCCCTTGGGAAAGCCGGTCGTCCCCGACGTATACTGGATCTGGACGATGTCGTCGGGGACGGTCTCGCGCAGCACGCCTTCTTCCTCTCCGTCGAACAGGGCGTCATGGTCGGTCAACAGGATGCGGTGGCGGACGGCCGGGAGGTCGGCGCAGGCCGACTCGACGATCGGCCCGAGCGGGTTGCCCCGCACCGAGGGCACGAAATAGACCGCCTCGGCGCGCGACTGTTCGAGCACGTAGCGAAGCTCGCGCGCGTTGAAGGCGGGGTTGACTGTGACCAAGGTCAGACCGGCGAAGCCCGCCGCCAGCTCCATCCAGATCCATTCGGGCAAATTGTTGGCGAAGATGGCGATGCGCGCGCCGCGCCCGTGACGCGCGGCGAGCGCCCGGCCCAGCCGCTCACAATCGCCGAGCAACTCGGCATAGGTCCATTCGCGCCCGATCGCGCCGTCGCCAAGCAGCTCGCGAAGGGCCGGGACGTCGCCTTGGGCGCGGGCCTGTTCGCGCAGCATGGCGGCGATCGTCGTCGGCCGGAACGGCGTATCCGCCAGCGCCGGAAACAGGGATTGCGTTAGCGCGACCTGATACATCCTATCTCCCCCTCAGCGAAATATGCGCGATCAACCGGAGCAGGGCAAGGCGGCCACTCCGCACGCATTAATGGTATAGTATAACATTACGATATAATGTATCATCCTCATCGGGCCGGCGCTGATTCGCCAGAGCCGGCGGCCGACGAATGGAGGAGAGGTGCCATGCGTGACGCAGGTTTCTACGCACAGAAAAGCGGGAGCCCGACCGGATTCATGATGGTCGTGCTGCTGCACGCCGCGGTTCTGTCGGCACTGATATTGATCAAGGGGCCAGCGTTCATTCGCGCGGAGCATCCGCCGCTGGTAGTCCACATGATCGAGGTCGAGCCCGAGCCTGACGTGATCCCGCCGCCCGATCCGCAGCCCCTGCGGCAACAGCAGAGCGTGATCGACCATGTCGAGACCGTGACCGACACCAGTCAGACCGGTCCGATCGTCGACACGACGCCGCATCCGGTCGTGCCTCCGACGCCGCCGCAGCCGCGGATCGAGCTCGCGCGCGTCGACCTGCCGCCGCCGGTGCGGCGCGACGCAGAGGTCGATCCGGCCTACCGGGGCTTCCTGCAGCCACCATATCCTCCGTCGGAGCAGCGCGCAGAGCGCGGCGGCGACGTCCGCGTCCGGGTGACGATCGGAACCAACGGATGGGTGATCGCGGTGCAGATGCTGTCGGCGACCAGCGACGCCTTCTGGCGGGTAACCGAGCGCCAGGCGCTGACCCGCTGGCGGTTCCGGCCGGCGACGGTGGACGGCCGCCCAGTGGAAAGCACCAAGGTGATGAATCTCCACTTCCAGATTCAGGACGCCTGGGGCTCAGATCACATGCGGGCTGGCGGACGGGGCGTGGCGCCATTATCTTGACGCCATGCCTCTTCCCCGGCCCGCCTCACCCCGCGTCTTGTGGAACGACCTTCGCGACTTCTGGCGCGACCGGCCGCGCCATCAATATGTCGCCGCCTTCCTGGCGATCCTGATCCCGATCGGGATCGTCACCGTCTTCTTCATCGACAGCCGCACCAACCTCGTCCCGCGCCAGACCATGCAATATATCGAAAGCTGGCCAGCGAGCCGCACCGACGCCGAGATCCAGGCCAAGCAGAAAGCCGACGCGACCGCCCTCGAGGCTCGCCGCCGCGCGCGCCAGGAGCAATTCCGGCGTCTCGACAACAATCTGAATCGACTGGGGATTTGAACGACGCGGGGTGGATGGCGGCGGCGGTGGCGCTCGGCGAGCGCGGCCGCGGCCGGACCGCCCCCAACCCCAATGTCGGCTGCGTCATCGTCAGGGACGGCGAGATCGTCGGCGAGGGCGTGGGCGGAGACGGCGGCCGGCCCCATGCCGAAGCGGTCGCGCTGGCGGCGGCCGGCGAGAGAGCCGAAGGCGCTACCGTCTACGTCACCCTCGAACCCTGCGCGCATCAGAGCGCGCGCGGGCCCGCCTGCGCGCCAACGCTGGTCAATGCGAGGCCGGCGCGCGTGGTGATCGCGCTCCGCGACCCCGATCCGCGCACCGACGGCCGCGGCATCGCCTTGCTCGAGGCCGCCGGGATCGCGGTCGAGACCGGGCTCGGCGCCGAAGCGGCGGCAGCCACCATGGCCGGTTTCCTCACCCGCCTTTGCCACGGCCGTCCCTTCGTGACCCTGAAGCTCGCTTTGTCGATCGACGGCAGGATCGCCTTGGCCTCGGGCGAAAGCCGCTGGATAACCGGCGAGGAGGCGCGCGCCCATGCCCATCTCGAACGGGCCCGCGCCGACATGATCCTGGTCGGCCGCGGCACCTACGAGGCCGATTCGCCCCGACTCGACGTTCGCCTGCCAGGGCTCGAGCAATATTCGCCGCGTCGCGCCCTGCTCACCACCGGCGACGCGCCCGAAGGGTGGACGCGGATCGAATCGCCCGAGGCGATTTCGGCGCTCGAAGGCATCAACGACCTGCTGATCGAGGGCGGCGCCGGCGCGGCCTCCGCCTTCCTCGCCGCGGATCTGGTCGACCGCCTCCTGGTCTACCGCGCACCGATCCTGATGGGCGCGGGCAAGGCGGCGCTCGGCGACATTGGGCTGGCGCAGCTGGCCGAGGCCCACGGCCGCTGGCGGCGGACCGGGACGCGCCCGCTTGGCATCGATATGCTCGAAGTCTACGAGCGCGACAGAGGGCACTGACGGGGACAAGGATGTTTACCGGAATCATCACCGATGTCGGCGAGATCCTCAGCGTCGAGGCGCATGGCGACCTGCGCGTCCGGATCTCCACGCACTACGACACGGCCGGCGTCGATCTCGGCGCATCGATCGCCTGCTCGGGCGTCTGCCTGACGGTGGTCGACAAGGGCGAGGGCTGGTTCGCCGTCGACGTTTCGGCCGAGACCCAGAGCCGGACCAGCCCGCAAATGTGGGCCGCGGGGCGGCGGCTCAACCTCGAGCGCGCCCTGAGGGTCGGCGACGAGCTTGGAGGCCATATCGTCACCGGCCATGTCGACGGGCTCGGCTACGTCGTGGCGAGCAACCCGGAAAACGAATCGCACCGCTACGTCATCAAGGCGCCGCGCAAGCTCGCCGGCTATTTCTCCGAGAAGGGCTCGATCGCGATCAACGGCATCTCGCTCACCGTCAACGAGGTCGAGGACAAGCCCGACGGCGTCTATTTTGGCGTCAACGTCATCCCCCACACCGCCCACAACACGGCGCTGTTCGACAGCGGCGAGGTCGTGAACCTCGAAATCGACATCCTCGCCCGCTATCTCGGCCGGATGATGGAGGTTCGCGCCAACCCAATGTGATACCGGCTTGCGGAATCACATTATAATGTGATAGCGAGCGCGAATGAGCACGATACTGATCGATCGCCTGTGCGACATGGTCGCCGCCGGCGAGATGAGCCGCGCCGGCCTCGCCCGCGCTTCGGGCCTCCACCCCAACAGCTTGCGCAAGCTCGGCGACGAGGACTGGAACCCCACGGCAGACACCCTTTCCAAGCTCGAGAAGTTCCTCGCCAGCGGCACGATCGGGGCGATGGCGAGCGCCGAGCAGATCATCGACGAGGCCCGCAACGGCCGTATGTTCATCCTGGTCGACGACGAGGATCGCGAGAATGAGGGCGACCTGGTCATTCCCGCCCAGATGGCCACCCCCGACGCGATCAACTTCATGGCTCGCCACGGCCGCGGCCTGATCTGCCTGGCGCTCGGCAAGGAGAGGGTCGACCAGCTCGGCCTCCAGCCGATGAGCCGGACCAACGGCACCCGCCTCGAAACCGCCTTCACCGCCTCGATCGAGGCCCGGGAAGGCGTCACCACCGGCATCTCCGCCGCCGACCGGGCCCGCACCGTCGCGGTGGCGATCGACGCCTCCAAGGGCGCCGACCATATCGTCTCGCCGGGACACGTCTTTCCCCTGGTCGCGCGCGAGGGCGGGGTGCTGGTCCGCGCCGGGCACACCGAGGCGGCGGTCGACGTCGCCCGCCTCGCCGGATTGAACCCGTCGGGCGTGATCTGCGAGATCCTCAGGGAAGACGGGTCGATGGCGCGGATGGACGATCTCTTCCCCTTCGCCCATCTCCACGGCCTCAAGGTCGGCACGATCCGCGACCTCATCGCCTATCGCCTGAGGAAGGACCGGCTGGTCGAGCAGACCGCCGAGGCCCAGTTCGAGAGCCGCTGGGGCGGCACCTGGACCGCGCGCACCTTCCTCAACAAGGCCTCGGGCCTCGAGCAGATCGCCCTGGTCAAGGGGCGGATCGACCCCGACAAGCCGACCTTGGTGCGGATGCACGCGCTCAGCATCATCTCCGACACCTTCGCCGAGGCCGGCGCGCGCGGTGGCCTGCTCGAAGGGGCGATGAAGGCGATCGCCGAGGAGGGCGCCGGCGCGATCGTGGTCATCAACCGGCCGATGCCCGACGCATTGTCGCAGGCGCTGAAGGTCCGGGCCGGCGCCTCGTCGCCGGCAGACAGCGAACAACTGCGCGATTATGGCGTCGGCGCGCAGATCCTCGCCGAACTGGGAATCCACGACATGATCCTGCTGACCAACAGCCACCACACGCCGGTCGCCCTGGGCGGCTACGGCCTCGCCATCGTCGGCGAGCGGCCGATCCCGACGGCCGCCGCCTGATGGCCCGGATCCTGATCGTCGAAGCGCGCTTCTACGCCCATCTGAACGACCTTCTGCTCGAAGGCGCCCGCGCCGCGATCGAGGCGGCCGGCCACAGCCACGAAACGGTCACCGTCCCCGGCGCGCTCGAAATTCCCGGCGCCGTCGCGCTCGCCGCCGACAGCGGCCGCTACGACGGCTTCGTCGCGCTCGGCGTCGTGATCCGGGGCGAGACGTATCATTTCGAGATCGTCGCCGGCGAAAGCGCACGCGGCCTGATGGCGCTCGCGCTCGACGGCCTCGCCATCGGCAACGGCATCCTCACCGTCGAGAACGAAGCCCAGGCCCTCGCCCGCGCCCGCCCCGACGACAAGGACAAGGGCGGCGAAGCGGCGAAAGCGGCGCTGCTGATGCTGGCGTTGCGGGAGCGGTTCGCCCGCGATTGAGCGACCCCTGTTCGCCGCAATTTTGATGGCCTAGTCTTCGCCGATTCGAAGGAGGCGCAGGATGCAGCTCAGCGAGCATTTTTCACTGGAGGAATTCATCCGGTCGGATACGGCGAAACAGCTGAAAAACGACAACAAGCCGACGCCGAAGCATCTCGAACATCTGAAAATTACCGCGGCTGGCTTCGAGAAAGTCCGTGCGCTGCTCGGCGGGCAGCCGCTCGAGATTACCTCGGGCTACCGCAACCCCGTGGTCAACAAGGCGGTCGGCGGGACGCCGACCTCTGCCCATCCGATGGGCTATGCCGGCGACTTCCGCCATCCCGAGCTGACCCCGCTCGAATGCGCGCGCAAGCTTCGCGACAGCGGTCTCGAATTCGACCAGCTGATCCTCGAGACCAGCCGGAAGATCGTCCACATCTCATTCGATCCCAAGGCGCGGCGGATGGTCGGCGAGCAGAAAAAGGGGCCCAATACCCCGATCGTCTGGAAGCTGCCCTAGTCCTTAAGCGCACGCGGCGAACGGCGGGTAATTGGTATACCCCTCCGGCCCCTGGCTGTACCAGGTCGCCTGGTCGTCGGGCGCCAGCGGATGCGCCGCCGCCAGCCGCGCGACGAGATCGGGGTTGGAGATGAAGGGCCGGCCGAAGCTGATCGCGTCGGCGCTGCCGTCCGCCACCGCCGCCTCGGACCGCGCCAAAGTGTAATCCGAATTGAGCACCAGCGGGCCGGTGAAGCCGCGGCGGATCGCCGGAGCCACCGGCGGCACCGACGCTTTGCCGAACGTGCCGTCCGGGGTCGGCTCGCGAAGCTCGAGGAAGGCGATGCCGATCTCGGCGAGGAGGCGGCCGGCGGCACCGAACAGGGCTTCCGGGTCGCTGTCGTTGATGCCCTGCGATTCGCCGTTGGGCGACAGGCGCACCGCCGTGCGGTCGGGGCCGGCGACGGCGGCGACGGCGCGGACCACCTCGCCGAGCAGGCGGATTCGGTTGGCGACCGGCCCGCCATAATCGTCGCTCCGCAGATTGCCGCCGTCGCGCAGGAATTGATCGATCAGATAGCCGTTGGCGGCGTGGATCTGGACGCCGTCGAAGCCGGCGGCCAGCGCCAGCCTCGTGGCGTTCGCATAGTCCTCGATCACGCCCGGGATCTCGTCGAGGGCGAGCGCCCGGGCCTCGCCATAAGGCTGGCGCCCGTCATAGGTATGGGCCTTGTAGGGCGCGGTGGTGGCCGAGGAGGAGACCGGCTGGTCGCCTCCCAGGAAGCTTGGGTGGACCAGCCGCCCCATATGCCAGAGCTGGCAGAAGATCCGCCCGCCGGCCTCGTGGACGGCTTCGTTGATCGGCTTCCAAGCCTCGCTCTGCTCCTCGGTCCAGATGCCGGGCGCGAACGGCCAGCCCAGGCCCTGACGGCTCATGCCGGTCGCCTCGGTGATGATCAGGCCGGCGGCGGCGCGCTGGACGTAATAGGTCTTCATCAATTCGGTGGGGACATGGTCACGGGTCGCGCGGGCGCGGGTCAGCGGCGCCATGAGGATCCGGTTGGGCGCTTCCACCGCGCCGAGCTTGATCGGGTCGAACAGAGACGGCATGGGCGCTCCTTCAATCAGAACATCATCGCGCGGGGGAAATAGGGTTGCAAAGTGAAATGCACCAGCCCGCGCCCCCGCGCTTCGCCTTTCCGGCCCTGGTCCTCGCCAATCTCGTCCTGGCGGCGGGGCCGTGGATGGTGCGCCTCGCCGATGTCGGCCCGGTCGCCGCGGGCTTCTGGCGCCTCTCCCTCGCCGTCCCGGTCCTCGCCTTCATCGCCCTTCGCCACACCGGCGGCCGGCCGGCGCCGGGCTGGACGATGATCGCGGCGGTCGCCGCCGGCGGTCTGTTCTTCGCCGCCGACCTCGCCGCCTGGCACGAAGGCATCCTCAGGACCAAGCTCGCCAACGCCACCCTGTTCGGCAATTTCGCCAGTTTCCTGTTCGCCGTTTACGGCTTCTTCCTGCTGCGGCGGCTGCCGCGGCCGGTGCAGTTGCTGGCCCTGATCCTGGCCGTGGTCGGCACGATCCTGCTGATGGGCAATAGCTACGAATTGTCGCCGGCCAATCTCACCGGCGATTTGCTCGCCCTCCTCGCCGGCCTCTTCTACACCTTCTACCTGGTCGCGGTGGACCGCGCCCGGCGGGCGATGGCGCCCTTCCCGGTGCTCGCCATCGCCACCGCCGCCGGCGCCCTTCCTCTGCTCCTCTTCGCCCTGTTCCTGGGCGAGCAGGTGGTGCCGCGCGACTGGACCCCGGTCATTCTCCTCTCCATATCCAGCCAGCTGATCGGCCAGGGCCTCCTGGTCTACGCCATGGGCCATTTGCCGCCGATGGTCGTCGGCCTGTGCTTCCTCACCCAGCCCATCGCCTCGGCCGCCATCGGCCGCTTCGCTTATGACGAAAAGCTGTCGACCGCCGACGGCATCGGCGCGCTCCTGATCTGCGCGGCTCTGGTGCTGATCCGGATGCCGCAGCGCAGGGAAGAGGTCGAACCGCCCGCCTGATGCCCTTATGCTTGCATCCCTTCCCGCCGAGGATCATTCTGACGTGATGGTCGAACCCGCCGATATGAACCTGGACGAGCTTCGCGCCGCGCTGGCGCGGCTTCTGCCCGCCCATGCCGCGTTCGACGGCTGGACGGAGGCCGCGCTGGCGATGGCGGCCGGCGCGCTCGGCGTGCCGGCGGATCGCGCCCGCCTCGCCTTTCCCGGCGGCGCGGCCGAGATGATCGACGCCTGGTTCGACGCGATCGACAAGGCGATGCTCGACGCCTTCCCGCCCGAGCGGATCGCGGCGATGAAGGTGCGCGACCGGATCGGCGCGCTGGTCCTGTTCCGGCTGGAAACGGCCGCCCCGCACCGCGAGGCGATGCGCCGCGCGCTCGCCATCCTCGCCATGCCCCGCCACGCTTTTGTCGGCGCCAAGCTGGCGTGGCGCAGCGCTGACCGGATCTGGCGGGTGGCCGGCGACACCGCCACCGACTTCAACCACTATTCCAAGCGCGCCATCCTGGTCGGCGTCTACGGCTCGACCAGTCTCATCTTCCTCGACGACGACAGCGAGGACATGGCCGAGACCAGGGCCTTTCTAGACCGGCGGATCGGCGACGTCATGCGCTTCGAAAAAGCCAAGGCGCGCTGGCGCAAGTCCACGATTCACCGCCCCTCGCTGAGTCGCTTCCTCGGCCGGCTGCGCTATCCCGCGATCTGACGTCCCTTCTCGCTATTGATAATCACTCGCAGCGGGTTTAGGCCCGCTGCCTGTTCCCGCCCGCGAGGACCTAGGACGTGCGCCGTTTCGCTTTGCATTTTCTGCTGCTGCCCCTGCTCGCTCTTGCCGCTCTGGCCCTGCCGGCGCAGGCATCGGCGCAGGCAAGCGGGGCCGAGGTCGCCTGGCGCCTGCTCGACTATATGGCGGTCGACTATCGTGGCGCGGTCGGCCCCGGCGGAAGGGTGATCAGCCCGGCCGAATATGCCGAAATGAGCGAATTCTCCGCCTCGGTGACCCGCCGCATCGCGGCGCTGCCGGCGAAGCCCGAGCAGGCGGCCCTGGTCGCCGGGGCGCGCCAGGTCGAGGCCGCCGTGGCGCGCAAGGCTCCCCCCGAGGAGGTCCAGCGGCTCGCCCATGATCTGGGCGCGCGGCTGCTCGCCGCCTATCCGGTGCCGCTGGCGCCGAGTGTCGCCCCCGATCTCGCCGCCGGCGCCCGGCTCTACGCCGAGAATTGCGCCTCGTGCCACGGCGCCACCGGCCTCGCCGACACTGCCGCCGCGCGCGCGCTTGATCCCGCCCCCGTCGCCTTCGCCGAGCGCGCCCGCGCCCGCGAACGCAGCACCTTCGCGCTCTACCAGGTGATCGAGCAGGGGCTGGAAGGGACGGCAATGGCGAGCTTCGTCGCGATGCCGGCGCAGGACCGCTGGGCGCTGGCCTTCCAGGCCGGCCGCTTCGCCTATCCCGAGGCTTTGGCCAAAGAGGGCGGCCGCTATTGGGCCGCCGATCCGGCGCTGCG
This sequence comes from Allosphingosinicella sp., assembly GCA_036525215.1. GTDB lineage: Bacteria > Pseudomonadota > Alphaproteobacteria > Sphingomonadales > Sphingomonadaceae > Allosphingosinicella. The sequence continues at coordinate 72,906 of DATDAU010000062.1, read as the reverse complement.
CGCCCGCATCCCCAATCTCCAGGCCCTGGTCCAGATCACCCCGGCCGCGCTCGCCCGGGAGTTCGGCGAGGAGAAAGCGAATGCGGTGATCGCGTTCCTGCGCTCCGATCCCAACATCCTGGTACACCCCGAAGGCGCGCAATCCTTGTCGGTCTCGCACGAGCTGCTCCGCCAGGCGGTCGCCGCCTATGGCCGTGGCGAGCGCGACCATGCCGGCGAGCTGGCGCTCGCCGCCTATCTCGACGGCTTCGAGCCGGTCGAGAGCCTGCTTCGCGCCCGCGACGGCGCCCTGGTCGCCGAGGTCGAGACCGGCATGGGCGAGCTGCGCGCCGCCATCGCCCGCGGCGCTCCGCTCGCCGAAATCACCGTCAAGGCCGATCGGCTCCAGGCCCTGTTCGCTCGCGCCGAGACCGCGCTGGCGCCGGAAGCCGGCAGCGGCACGTCCACCTTCCTCGGCGCGCTCACCATCCTGCTGCGCGAGGGCCTCGAGGCCCTGCTCATCGTCGTCGCCATGATTGGCTTCCTCAGGAAGGCCGAGCGGCGCGAATTGCTCAAATATGTCCACGTCGGCTGGGTCGGCGCGCTCGTCGCCGGGGTCGGGACCTGGTGGGTGGCGAGCCACCTGATCGCCATCGGCGGCGCCAGCCGCGAGCTGACCGAGGGCTTCGGCTCCCTGCTCGCCGCCGCGATCCTGTTGTTCGTCGGCGTGTGGATGCACGGCAAGGCCCAGGCCGGCGCCTGGCAGCGCTATGTCCGCGACAAGCTCGACAAGGCGCTGAACAGCAAGGGGTCGGCCTGGTTCCTGTTCCTCCTCGCCTTCATCGCCGTCTATCGCGAGGTTTTCGAGACGATCATCTTCTTCGCGGCCCTGGGCGGCCAGGGCAACGGCGCCTATCTGGCGGGCGGCATCGCCGTCGCCTTCCTGCTCCTCGGCCTGACCGCATGGGCGATGCTGAGCCTCTCGAAGCAGCTGCCGATCGGCAAGTTCTTCGCTTATTCGGCCGCCCTGATCGCGGTGCTGGCGGTGGTGCTGGCCGGCAAGGGCGTCGCCGCGCTCCAGGAGGCGGGGATGATCGGCGTCACTCCGCTCGCCGGCTTCCCGCGCAGCCTGCTGCTCGGAATCCACCCGACCCTGGAGACGATGGGCGCGCAGGTGGCGATGATCGCGCTGCTCGCGGCCGGCTTCTGGGTCACCCAGCGCCGCTCCACCGCGGCGGCCTGAACCGGAACAGACTAAGAACATTGCTTCGCGCTTCGGCTTGTTCTATGGCCGAGTCGAGCGAACGTACGGGAGGAAATGATGGCGGGCGTCAACAAGGTCATTTTGGTCGGCAATCTGGGCGATGACCCCGAAGTGCGCAGCCTCAACAATGGCGGCGAGGTCGTGAACATGCGCGTCGCCACGTCCGAGACGTGGAAGGACAAGGAAGGCAATCGCCAGGAACGGACCGAATGGCACCGGGTGGTGATCTTCAACGAAAATCTCGGCCGCGTCGCCAAATCCTATCTCAAGAAGGGCTCGAAGGTTTACCTGGAAGGCCAGATCCAGACCCGCAAATGGCAGGACCAGTCGGGGCAGGACAAATATTCGACCGAGGTCGTTCTCCAGCGCTTCCGCGGCGAGCTCGTCCTGCTCGACAGCCGCGGCGGCGGCGGTGGCGGCTCCTATGGCGGCGGCGGGGGTGACGAATATGGCGACACCGGCGGCGGCGATTTCGGCGGCGGCACCCGCCAGCAAGCCCGCCCCGCGCCGGCGACCTTCGACAGCGATCTGGACGACGACGTTCCGTTTTGACGGCGGCTCGCCGCCGGGATGACGTCAAGCCAAAGCGATGACGATAGCGCCCGCCAGGCCCTGTGCCACGCGGGCAATTTCGGCGATGGGGGCCTGCCCGTCGAGCTCCCGGAAAATCCCGTCCTCCCGGTTGCGCAGGCGCCGTCCCGCGCGGCCCGCATAGACGCCCTCGGCGTAGAGCTGGTCCGACAACGCGTCGGGGAAGTAAAGTTGTGAGACCAGCTCGCGCCCGTCGGGCAGCATCGCCTTGACGTGGATGTGCGGCGCACGGCCTTCGTACCAGCCCGGATAGAGAGTCCGGAAGGCGACCACGCCGTCCGCGTCGGCGAACTGGGTGCCGCGCAGCCAGCGCTGCCCGTTCGAACGCTCGCTGTCATAGCCCGAATAGACGCCGCTCGCGTCGCAATGCCACAGGTCGACCCGCGCCCGCGGGACCGGCGCGCAGGCGCCGGCCTCGACGATCTGGAGCCGCAGGACGAGCGGCACGCCCGGCTTGCCCTCGGCGAGATCCTGCCGAACCAGCCGCGGATCGAAATAGAAGGGGCCTTGCGTCTGCCGCGGGGTGACCGGGCAGGCGGTCCCGGCGATCAGGCGCGCGCTGGTCGCGGCGGCAACCGGTTGCTTCGCACAAGAGGCGATCGGGATCGCTGCGAGGCCAAGTGCGCCGGCCCCGGCGAGAAGCTCGCGGCGATCGATAATGGCGCGCGGATTTCCTGACATGCTCTCTCCTGCCCGTCGCTTTCTGGCCGCGAAGTGTCGCACGACTTAACCGCGATCGGGACGATTGTGTCCCGGATTGTCGCCGCCGGGATGCCGATCAAGGCTGCTTCTTGAGCTTGTCCCGCAGCCCTGCGAGCGCGCTGTACGGGTTCGCTACCTCCTCGCCGATCACGCCCGCGGCCTTGAGCTTCTCTTCGGCGCCGGGCGCGCGCGGCCAGGGATCGAGGTTGAGCGCCAAAGTCTCGGCGACCGCTTCGCCGGCGTCGACCGCCGCGCCATCGTGGAAGACGACGTCGAGTTCGCTCTCGCTGAGCTCGACCTCGGAATCAGGGCCGCCCGGATCGGGGTGGGGGCGGAAAATGACTTCGAAGGGCGTTTCGACCGTGGCGGGCACGGGTTCGGCCGTCGCTACGCAGGCCTGGACCACATCGGCCGTGAGGGTGCCGCGCATGAAGACGTCGTCGCCCGCACGGCCCAGCGCGACCTCGGCGGTGAGCCGGTCGATCGCGATCAGCCCGAAGCGGCGGGCGAGCGCGGTCCGTTCCGTCTCCTCCGCCTCGATCGACAGCGTCCGCGCCGTCTCGCCCAGCGTGTCGAGGCGGACCGGGCGGCTGAGCTCCGGCGCGGTCATGGCAGCTTGCCGGTCAGCAGGGTCTCCAGGTCGGCCGCCGGCAGCGCGGCGGCGAAGGCGGACAGACCCTGGGTCACGAAAGCCAGCGCTTCGTCGCTCGGCGGTGCATCGTGAAAGATGTTGCGGCGTACCGCCGCGTCGAGCCCGTCGCCGGCCCCCGCGTCGCGAAAGGCGCCCAGCCGTCCACCGAGCGCACCCATCATCCGGCCGACATGCTTGCCGACGACATAGTCGCCGATCCCAATCTGGCGCAGCGACGCGTCCATGTCGTCCACGAAGGCCTCTGTGAGCAGGACCGAGGGGATGCGCCCGGCCTCGCCGTCGGCCTCGAGCCGGATCAGCACCAGGGCCAGGATCGCCGCGATCATGTCGAACCGGCCGTCGACCGTGTCGGGCACCCGCCCCTCGCGATACCAACTCGGGTCGCGGCCGCGCGCTACCACGGCGCGGTAGAGCGGGGCCGCCGCTTCGCGCTGGTTCGACGCGCCGAAAAGTCTCTGCAGCAAGGACAAGCGGCACTCCGGATAATGGCGTGGGTTGCGCCGGTTAGCCGATGTTCATATTGGAGAGGCTAGTCAAGCCGGGCGGCCCCATCCGAGGGCGAGCCGGGCATTCAGGAGTTTCAGGCAAAATGACCTTCCGGCATCGTCCACGGGCCCTCATCGTCCTCGCCCTCGGCGGCGCGGCGCTGACCGGAGGCTGCACCCAGATTCGCGACCATCAGGGTTATCTGGTCGACGAGCAACTGGTCACCGCGGTCCAGCCCGGCGTCGACAACAAGGATTCCGTCGCGGGCACGCTCGGCCGGCCGACCTTCATCGGCCAGTTCGACGCGAACGACTGGTATTATGTCTCGCGCAACACCCGCCAGCTGGCCTTCAACATGCCGCGGCCGACCGACCAGGTCGTTCTCCACGTCCGCTTCGACGCCGCCGGCAATGTCGAATCGGTGCAGCGCACCGGCGTCGAGCTCGCGGTCAACATCAATCCGGACAATGAGAAGACGCCGACGCTGGGCAACCGCCGCAACCTGTTCCAGGAATTGTTCGGCAATATCGGCGCGGTCGGCCAGACCCAGGGCCAGAGCGCCCCGACCGCCGACAACCCCAATCCCGGCACCGGCGGCCCGCGCTAGAGCGGGTTCCGTCGCCTAGCGAACGATCCGCCCCGCCGCGAGGACGGCGAGGGTGACCAGGTCCGAGGCGCTGGCGCTCATCGAGGCGATCTGGACCTGGTGCTGCATGCCGACCAGCATCGGCCCGATCACCGCGTCGCCGCCCAGCTCCTTCAGCAGTTTCGCCGAGATGTTGGCGGTCTGCAGGCCGGGCATGACCAGGACGTTGGCCGGGCCGGTCAGGCGCATGAACGGGTAGATTTTCTGCATTGCCGGATTGAGCGCGACGTCGGGCGCCATTTCGCCCTCATATTCGAAATCGAGGTCGTCGCGGGCGTCGAGCAGCCGCACGGCGCCGCGGATACGGTCGAGGAAGCTGCCCTCGGGATTGCCGAAATTCGAATAGGACAGGAAGGCGACGCGCGGCTCGTGACCCATGCGGCGGGCGACCGCGGCGGTCTGGATCGCGATCTCGGCCAGCTGCGCGTCGGTCGGCCGCTCGGTCACCGTGGTGTCGGCGATGAACACGGTGTGCGACTGGCCGACCAGGACGTGGATTCCGAACGGGGTGACGCCGTCATGCGGGTCGAGCACGCGGCGGACCTGGCGATAGCTTTGCGCATAGGGCCGGGTGACGCCGGTGATCATGGCGTCGGCCTCGCCCACCGCGAGCAGCAAAGAGGCGAAGATGTTGCGGTCCTGGTTGACGATCCGCTCCAGCTCGCGGTGGAGGTAGCCGCGCCGCTGCAGCCGGGCATAGAGATAGTCCGCCAGCTCCGGCACCCGCGGATAATTGCGGCTGTTGAACACCTGGAAGCTCTCGGGGTCCTCGACGCCCAAAGCGCGCAGCCGGTCGTAGACGTCGTCGCGCCCGACCAGCAGCGGAATGCCGTAGCCGCCGTCGCGAAAGGCGATGGCCGCGCGCAGCACCACATCCTCCTCGCCCTCGGCGAACAGCACCCGGCGCGGATTGGCCCGCGCCGCTTCATAGGCCAGGGTCAGCACCGAGGTGGTCGGGTTGAGCCGCGAGCGCAGCGAGGTGCGATAGGCGTCCATGTCGGTGATCGGCCGCTGGGCGACGCCGCTGTCCATCGCCGCCTGGGCGACGGCCGCGGGCACGATCTCCATCAGCCGCGGATCGAAGGGCGCGGGAATGATATAGTCCGGGCCGAAGCTGTGGGCCTTGCCGCCATAGGCCGCGGCGACCTCCTCGGGCACGCGCTGGCGGGCCAAATCGGCGAGCGCATGGGCGGCGGCGATCTTCATTTCCTCGTTGATCGTCGTCGCCCGGACGTCGAGCGCGCCGCGGAAGATGAAGGGAAAGCCGAGCACGTTGTTGACCTGGTTCGGATAGTCCGAGCGGCCGGTGGCGACGATCGCGTCGGGCCGCGCCGCCTTGGCTTCGGGCGGGGTGATCTCCGGATCGGGATTGGCCATGGCGAAGATGATCGGCTTCGGCGCCATCGCCATCACCATTTCGGGCTTCACCGCCCCGGCGGCGGAAAGGCCGAGAAAGACGTCGGCGCCCTTCAGCGCTTCTTCCAGCGTGCGCCGGTCGGTCTTGGCGGCATGGGCGGACTTCCACTGGTCGAGCCCTTCGCGGCCCTGGTAGATCACGCCCTTGCGGTCGCACATGATGACGTTGTCGTGGGGCACGCCCATCGCCTTGATCAATTCGGTGCAGGCGATCGCTGCGGCGCCGGCACCGTTGACCACCACCTTGACGTCCTTGAGGTTGCGGTCGGTGAGGAAGCAGGCGTTGACCAGGCCGGCGGCGCTGATGATCGCGGTGCCGTGCTGGTCGTCGTGCATGATCGGAATCTTCATCCGCTCGCGCAGGGCCTGCTCGATGATGAAGCATTCGGGCGCAGCGATATCCTCGAGGTTGATGCCGCCGAAGCTCGGCTCCATCAGGGCCACCGCCTCGATGAACTTGTCGGGATCCTCGGTGTCGAGCTCGATGTCGATCGAATCGACGTCGGCGAAGCGCTTGAACAGCACCGCCTTGCCTTCCATCACCGGCTTGGCGGCGAGCGCACCGAGATTGCCGAGGCCCAGGATGGCGGTGCCGTTGGAGATGACCGCGACCAGATTGCCCTTGGCGGTATAATCGTAGGCGGTGGCCGGATCCTCGGCGATGGCGCGGACAGGGACGGCGACGCCGGGCGAATAGGCAAGGCTGAGGTCGCGCTGCGTCGCCATCGGCTTGGAGGCGATGATCTCGATCTTGCCCGGCCGCCCCATGCTATGGAATTCGAGCGCCTCGGCCTCGGAGAATTTGACGTTGCTGCCTTCGCTCATGCCGGGCCTCTCCTGAATGTTGGGATGCTGTAGGCCGCGCCGCCTCGAATCCGCAAGGCCGCCGCCTAGAAGAAGGGGATTCCGGGTCTCAGGACGAGCTGGAAGATGGTGAAGACGACGAGCAGCCAGAAGGCCGGCTCGCGCACCCGCTGGACCGGCCGCGTGTCGCCCGCCGGCGCCCCATAGAGGCGCCAGGCGCCGGCCTGGATCCACGCCATGCCGATGATCGCGACAAAGACCGGAACCAGCACCACCTGGTCGATCGAGCCCGGAACCCGACAGGGCAGGATCAGGAGAATGCCGATGAGGGCCGGCAGGGTGCCGGTGAAGAAGACGAAGCTGGTGCGCTTGCCGGGGCTGTCGATGTCGCTTCGGGCCCCGGCGCTGGAGAGGAGCTGCCAGGTGAGGCGAAGGCCTATGGCGGACATCAGGAAAAGCGCCGCGAAGGCGGCGATCGTCTTGGCAGTCGGGCTGAGCGCCAGATAGTCCATCGCCATGCCGACGTCGTTGCCGGGGAGGATCGCGCCGACCACGACCTGCGGCAGCGACTGGAAGAAACCGTGAAAGGCCATCCAGAGGACGAACAGGCGCCGGCCGGCGGACCTGGGCGGCGCGAGCCGCAGCCACAGGGCGAACAGGCAGCCGGTGACCAGGATCGCGAGCGCGCCGGTGCCCTGGTAGAGCGAAGCGATCGGGTCGCTCCCCTGCCAGTGATGGTTGTTGTGATAGAGGGTCGGCTCGAGGCCCGGTACCGTCGCCTTGGGCAGGACCAGGAACAACTCCTGGATGAAGAAGATCAGGTTGAAGGCGAGGGCGTAGGTGAAGGCGGAGGCGAAGACGAGCTTCCAGTCGCGTCGTCCGCGCGAAGATGGCGCCGGTGAAGTGAGGCCGCGGACCGCGCCCCACAGGCCGAGCAGCAGCGGCCCACCGAGCGCCACGACGGGAAAGGCGTAGGCGACCAGCTGGTTGGACCCGTGCATCGGTCCAGAATAAGCGCACAAGCAAAGATCGCCCACAGGAAAGCGCATCATCGGGCCAGAGCAAGGTTCCTTCGGCGCGCCGGACGCTTTATCCCTTGCCCGTGGCAACCAAGGTCAAAAGCGACGGCCCCGGCGCGGCGACGCCGATGATGGCCCAGTATCTCGCCCTCAAGGCGGAGGCCGAGGACGCCTTGCTCTTCTACCGGATGGGCGATTTCTTCGAATTGTTTTTCGAGGACGCCCGGGTCGCCGCCCAGTGCCTCGATATCGCGCTGACCGCGCGGGGCGAGCATGAGGGCGCGCCGATTCCGATGTGCGGCGTGCCGATCCACGCCGCCGAAACCTATCTCGCCCGGCTGATCCGGGGCGGCCACCGGGTCGCTATCGCCGAGCAGATCGAAAGCCCGGCCGAGGCCCGCAAGCGCGGCGCCAAATCGGTGGTCAATCGCGCCATCGTCCGGGTGGTCACCGCCGGCACATTGACCGAGGAGGCACTGCTCGATTCGCGCGCCGCCAACTGGCTGGTCGCGGTTGCCCGGGCCGGCGAACGCTACGGCATCGCCGCCGCCGACATCTCCACCGGCCGGTTCGAGCTGGCCTCGGTCGGCCCCGCCGCGCTCGACGCGGAGCTCGCCCGCCTGGGCGCTGCCGAGCTGATCGCGCCCGAGGCCTTGCCCGGCGCCGAGGCCGACATCCGGCGCGCCGGGTTCGACAGCATCGCCGCCGAGCGACGGCTCAAGGAACGATTCGAGGTCGCCACCCTCGACGGCTTCGGCCGTTTCGACCGCGCCGCTTTGTGCGCGGCCGGCGGCCTGCTCGCCTATCTCGACGAGGTCGCCCGCGATTCGCTGCCCTTCCTGAGGCCCCCGGTCGCGCTGTCCAGCGGCGACCATATGATGATCGACGCGGCGACCCGCGAAAGCCTCGAGCTCACCATCTCGGCATCGGGCACGCGCGCTGGAAGCCTGCTTGCCTCGGTCGACCGCACCGTCACCGGCGCCGGCGCGCGCCTCCTCGCCGGCGACCTCGGCGCGCCCTTGCTCGATCGGCCGCGGATCGAGGCGCGGCTGGCCCTGGTCGCCCTGTTCGAAGGCGATGCCGGGCTCCGCGAGGCGCTGCGCCGCCAGCTGCGCGCGCTCGCCGACATCGGCCGGGCGCTCGGCCGGCTAGCCGCCGGGCGCGGCTCGCCCCGCGATCTCGGCCAGCTCCGCGACGGGCTCGACGGCGCGCGCCGGCTTCACGACCGACTTGCCGGCGAGAAGCAGCCGCCGGCCCTGCTCGCCGACCTGCTGCCGGCGCTGACCGGCCATGGCGAACTGATCGACCTGCTGGCGCGAGCGCTGGTGCCGTCGCCGCCGATCGACGCGGCCCAGGGCAATTTCATCGCCGAGGGCTATGACCCGGCGCTCGACGCGCTGCGCGCCACCGGCGGCGAGGGGCGCCGCGCCATCGCCGCGCTCGAGGCGCGCTATCGCAGCCAGACCGGCATCGCGAGCCTGAAGATCCGCCACAACAACGTCCTTGGCTTCCACATCGAGGTTCCGGCGAAGAATGCCGACCGGCTGATGGCGGCCGATTCGGGATTCACCCACCGCCAGACCCTGGCCGGCGTCGTCCGCTTCAACGCCCCCGATCTCCACGAGCAGGCGCTGATGGTCGGCCAGGCGGGAAGCCACGCGCTCGCCGCCGAGACAGCGCATTTCGAGGAGCTGAGCGCCGCCGCTTTGGCCCGCGCCGAAAGGATCGCCGCCGCCGCCGACGCGCTCGCCCGCCTCGACGTCGCCGCGGCACTGGCCGAACGGGCGGCGGAGGACGGCTGGTGCCGGCCGCTGTTCGTCGATTCGCCCTGTTTCGAGGTCGAGTCGGGCCGCCATCCGGTGGTCGAGGACGCCTTGCGCGCCAGCGGCGCGCGCTTCGTCGCCAACGATTGCCGCCTGTCCGAGGAAAGCCGGCTGTGGCTGGTCACCGGGCCCAATATGGGCGGCAAGTCGACCTTCCTCAGGCAGAACGCGCTGATCATCCTGCTTGCCCAGGCCGGCTCCTACGTCCCCGCTGCCAGCGCTACATTGGGCTTGGTCGACCGCCTGTTCAGCCGCGTCGGCGCGTCCGACAATCTCGCCCGGGGCCGCTCCACCTTCATGGTCGAAATGGTCGAGACCGCCGCCATCCTCGCCCAGGCGACGCCGGCGAGCTTCGTCATCCTCGACGAGGTCGGGCGCGGCACCTCGACCTATGACGGCCTCGCCATCGCCTGGGCGGTGGTCGAGGCGATCCACGACAGGAGCCGGTGCCGTTGCCTGTTCGCCACCCATTATCACGAGCTGACCCGGCTCGCCGAGCGCCTCGACGGCCTGTCGCTCCACCATGTCCGCGCGCGCGAATGGAAGGGCGACCTCGTCCTGCTCCACGAGGTTGCAACGGGCCCCGCCGACCGAAGCTACGGCATCGCCGTCGCCAAATTGGCCGGCCTGCCGCCGCCGGTGCTTGCCCGGGCCAAATCGGTACTGGCCCGGCTCGAGGAAGGCCGCGCCGCGACCGGCGGGATCGCCGCCGGGCTCGACGATCTGCCCCTGTTCGCCGCCGCCGCCGTCGAGGAGCCGGCGCCCGATCCGGTGCTCGCCGCGCTCGCCGAGATCGAACCCGACGCGCTGGCGCCGCGCGAGGCGCTGGAGGCGATCTACCGGCTGAAACGCCTGCAGGCCGAGCGGGACGGATGAGCGCCCGGCTCGTCTCGATCCCCAACCAGCGCGAGATCATCGACCGGCGCGCCGTCGCCGCGCGGCTCGAGACGGCGAGCCGGGTGGAAGCCGCCGTCATCCTCAAATCCGCCCTCGGGGACGGGCGCGCCGAGGTCGCGCGGCGGCTGGGCGAAAAGCCGTGGGGCGGCACCGAGGCGGCGGCCGCTTACGCCTTTCTCACCGACCAGATCCTCCGCCTGGCCTACGATTTCGTCACGCTTAACCTCTATCCGCTGTCCAATCCGACCACCTCGGAGCGGCTGCTGCTGATGGCGGTGGGCGGCTATGGCCGCGGCGAGATGGCGCCGCATTCGGATGTCGACGTCGCCTTCGTGACGCCGTGGAAGGCGGCCGGCTGGCCCGAGACGGTGATCGAGGCCATCCTCTACCTGCTCTGGGACCTTGGCCTCACCATCGGCCATTCCACCCGCACCGTCGACGAGGTGATCCGGGTCGCGGCCGGCGACCAGACCGTCCGCACCGCCACGCTCGAGGCGCGCTATGTCTGGGGCGACGAGGCGCTCTACGACCTGGTGGCTGCGCGCTTCTGGAAGGAGGTCGTCGCCGGCAGCGTCGGCGGCTTCGTCAAGGAGAAGCTCGACGAGCGGGACGCCCGCCACAAGCGGATGGGCGACAGCCGCTATGTGGTCGAGCCCAACGTCAAGGAGGGCAAGGGCGGCCTGCGTGACCTCCACGCACTGTTCTGGATCGGCAAGTATGCCTATCGGCTGCGCTCGGTCGCCGAGCTGGTCGAAGTCGGCCTCTTCTCCGAGGAGGAATTGCGCAGCTTCCACCGCGCCGAGCGCTTCCTGTGGGCGGTGCGCTGCCACCTCCATCTCGCCGCCGGCCGCGCCGAGGAACGGCTGACCTTCGACTATCAGCGCGAGATCGCGGCGCGGATGAACTATGCCGATCGGCCGGGCAAATCGCCGGTCGAGCGGTTCATGCACCATTATTTCCTGCACGCGAAAACGGTCGGCGACCTCACCGGCATCTTCCTCGCCCATCTCGACGAGAAGTTCGCGCGGCGCGGGCGACGGATCGGACTGCCCGCCTTCCGCCGCCGGCCGGGCAAGCTCGAAGGCTTCATGATCGACCGCGGCCGGCTGGCCGTGCCCGACGATGATTTCCTCAGCCAGGACCCGGTGCGCCTGATCCAGATGTTCGCGCTCGCCGACCGCCACGGACTGGAGATCCACCCGCTGGCGATCCGCGCGGCTTCGCGCCACGCCAAGCTGATTGACGCGAAAGTGCGAAACGATCCCCGCGCCAACGCCCTGTTCCTGGAGGTGCTGACCAGCCCCCGCGATCCCGAGACGGTGTTGAGGTGGATGAACGAGGCGGGCGTGTTCGGCCGCTTCATTCCCGATTTCGGCCGGGTCGTCGCCCAGATGCAGTTCGACATGTACCACCATTATACGGTCGACGAGCACACCATCCGGGCGATCGGCCTGCTGGCGCGGATCGAGCGCGGCGAACTGAAGGAGGAGCACGGCCTTTCCACCGCTTTGTTCAAGCAGATCGCCTCACGGCGTACGCTCTACGTCGCCGTCCTCCTCCACGACATCGCCAAGGGCCGCGGCGGCGATCACAGCGAGCTTGGCGCGGAAGTGGCGCGTTCGCTCTGCCCCCGTCTCGGCCTGACCGGCGCCGAGACCGAGACCGTCGCCTGGCTGGTGCGCTGGCATCTCCTGATGTCGGCGACGTCGTTCAAGCGCGACCTTGCCGACCCCCAGACCATCCAGGACTTCGTCGAGCGGGTGAAGAGCCTCGAGCGGCTGCGGCTGCTCTTCCTCCTGACCGTGGTCGACATCCGCGCCGTCGGCCCGGGTACCTGGAACAGCTGGAAGAGCCAGCTGCTGCGCGACCTGTTCGACGCCGGCGAGGAGATGCTGCGGCTCGGCCACAAGCAGAAGGGGCGCAAGGAACGGATCGCCGCGATCCAGGAGGCGTTGGCCGGGCAGCTCGGCTGGGAGGATAGCCGCTTCGCCCGCTTCACCTGGCGGCTGCCCGACAGCTACTGGCTGGCGGAGCCGATCGAGGTGATCCTCGGCAATGCCCGCCAGATCGACGCCGCGGACCGCGCCCCGGCAAAGGCGAGCCCGGTTGAGACCATGGTCCAGGAATCGCGCGGCGCCACCCTGGTCTCGATCTACGCCAGGGATCAGCCCGGTCTCTTCTACCGCGTCGCCGGCGCGATCAGCCTTGCCGGCGGCAACATCATCGACGCCCGCATCCACACCACCGACGACGGCATGGCGCTCGACAATTTCCTCGTCCAGGACATGGGACGCGCGCCTTTCGCCGATCCCCACCAGCTCAAGCGGCTCGAGGCGGCGGTCGGCAAGGCGCTGGACGGCCAGGAGCCGTCGGCGGACCGGCTCGCCGCGCGCGCGCTGCCGCTCCGCCGGGCCGAGGCCTTCGCCATCCAGCCGGCGGTGTTCGTCAACAACCAGGCGTCGCGGCGTTACACGGTGATCGAGGTCAACGCCCGCGACCGCGCCGCTTTGCTGTTCGAACTCGCCCGCGCCATCTACGTCTCGCGCGCCGTCATCCACAGCGCCCATATCGCCACCTATGGCGAACGCGCGGTCGACGTCTTCTACCTGACCGACACGAACGGCGCCAAGATCGAGGCGCCGGCGCGGATCAAGGCGCTCCAGGCCCGGCTGATGAAGGCGGCGACCGGCGCGGCGACGGCGGCGAAGCAGGCGGCCTGACGGACCATTCCTCCACATCGCTTCCTGACATGGAGGATTTAGGACAAAGAATAGGCCCCCGCCATTGCTGGCGAGGGCCCTTCTTACGAAACGCTTCGGATCAGAAGCGGAAGCGGCCGGTGATGCCGAAGGTGCGCGGTTCCGCCAGGAAGCTCGCGAAGAGCTGGTTGGCGGTGGCGAAGCTCGGCGCGCCGAACGCCGTCACCTGGCCCCGCGAGTTGGCGCCCTGGAACGGGGCGTTGAACGCCACCTGCTGATAATCGGTATTGAACAAATTCTGCGCCCAGAGTTCGACCGACCAGCGCTGGCCGGGCCCGCGAATGCCGAGGCGGGCGTTGAACAGGGCGAAGCTGTTCTGCTCTTTTTCGGGGAACAAGTCCGACCCGGTATTGTAGTCGTCGGTCAGGCGGCCATCGATATAGACCAGGCCGGTAAGCCCGCTGTTGCCGATACGGGGCGTCCAGGTCATCGAGCCCGTCGCCACCCACAGGGGCGCGTTGGACAGATTGTCGCCCGGGAGCAGGAACAAGGCCGGATCGAGCGGCGAGCCGGTGTCGCGGCCGACCAGATCGCCCTTGTAGCGGGTGTCGGCATAGGTGACGCCGGCGGTGAACTGCAGGCTGCGGAAGGGCGAGAAGGCGATCTCGGCCTCGATGCCCGACGAAGTCACGCCGTGGGTGACGGAGTCGGGCGCGCAGGCGCCGGTAGCGCCGCTCGGATCCTGATCGGTCACGCCGAGATTGTCGTCGCAGCCGGCGATGTTCTGGACCAGGAAGACCGATCCGTTGAACGTGTTCAGCTGGAAGTTCGAGAAGGTCTCGCGGAACACGGCGACGTTCAGGGTGAAGCGCGGCCGGGTCCATTTGAACCCGAGCTCGTAATTGTTGACCGTCTCGGCATCGAACTGAAGGTTGCCGGTGTTGAAGCCGGCGTTGCGGCCGCCGAACTGGCGGGGATCGGTCGGCGAGAAGATCGGCTGGCCGAGCGCCGACCGGTCGAGGTTGAAGCCGCCGGCCTTGTAGCCGTGCGAGAAGCTCACATAGGCGAGCAGCGACGGCGTCGGCTTCCAGGAAAGCACGCCGGTGCCCGTCCATTCGCTCTCGGAGCGGCTGTCAGCGAGATTGAGGGCGTTCAGCGAACTCGACGAATTGCCCTGGCAGGTGAGGTTGACGATGCCGGCCAGGAACGGGGCCGCTGTCGCCGGCACCAGGCCGGCATTGGCGCCGCCGGGCAGGAAGGCCGAGAAAGCGGCCTGCTGCGTCGGGCAGATCGTGTTGTTGTTGTTGAAGGCGGCCGAGAAGTCCTTGCTCTCATGAGTGTATCGCAGGCCGATGGTCAGGGCGATCTGGTTGGTGATGTTGAAGATATTGTGGGTGAAGATCGCCCAGTTGTTGCTGTCCTGGAAATAATCGGCGTCGTTGTCGCCGACATTGTTGACCGTGCTCAGGCGGTCGAGCCCGCTGAGGACGAGCGGGCCGAGCCCGCCGAAGGCGCCGCCGATCGTCGCCCGGCCGGCCGCGGACATGCAGCCCGGCGCGGTGGTGGTACGCAGCACGGGGTTGGGGCTGATCGTCGCGACCAGGCGGCACGAGGCGAAGGCGCCATATTGGGTGCCGAAGGTCAGATTGTCGCTGACGTGGAGATCTTCGCTGGCGAAATAGCCGCCGACCAGCCAGTCCATGAAGCCGTTGAAGGCCGAACCCTGCAGGCGCAGTTCCTGGGTGAAGGTGCGGAAGCGGCGATAGGCGTCGCCGTCGTCGGCGCGGTAGAGGATGTCGACATTGTTATAGTCGACGTCGCCCGGCGCGGTCGCCTTGTAACCGCGATAGGCGGTGATCGAGGTCAGATTGGCGCCGCCCAGGTCCCAGTCGACCTGAACGGACCCGCCCCAATCGGTGGTGGTGCCGTCGAAGGTGCGGCCCGGCGTCACCGAAATCTGCCGGTTGTAGGGATCGCCGGCCGAGGGGATGATTCCGCCCAGGCTCTGGAGGATGTCGACGATGCGGTTGCCGGTGGGCGAGCCGCCCTCACCGGGCTGGCGGACGGCGAAGTCGCCGGGCGTCCCTGGGGTTGGATCGTAGGTCTCGGCGAGGCCGACATAGACGGCGCCACAGCAGGATTCGCTGCGGTGGGTATAATCGCCGATCACCCGGATCGTGAGGGCGTCATTGGGTTCGAACAGCAATTGCGCGCGGGTGAAGAAACGGTCGCGGTTGTTGACGTGGTTCTCGGTGCCGCCCGAGGCGTTGACGACGTCGTAAAAGCCCTGGCGGTGCGAATAGACGGCGTCGAGCCGGTAGGCGATTTGCTCGCTGATCGGGCCGGTAACGCCGCCGGCGACGCGATAGTAGTTGAAGTTGCCGTAGGAGGCCTCGACGTTGCCGCCGAAGGTGAATTCGGGACGGCGAGTGATGACGTGGATCAGGCCGGCCGACGCGTTGCGGCCGAACAATGTGCCCTGCGGACCGCGGAGCACCTCGACCCGCTCGACTTCGCCGAGCTCGTTGAGGCCGATGCCGCTGCGCGAACGGTAGACGCCGTCGATGAACACCGCGACCGAGCTTTCGAGGCCGGGATTGTCGCCGACCGTGCCGATGCCGCGGACACGGGCCGAGCCGTTGGCTTCGGTGCCGGTCGAGGAGACGAGCAGGGAGGGAGCGAGCTGGTTCAGCTGGCGGATGTCGGTGGCGCCGCTGTTCTGCATCGACTGGCCGCCGACGGCGGTGACCGCGAGCGGCACGTCCTGGATGATCTGGCGGCGCCCCTGGGCGGTGATCACGATATCCTGGTCGTTGCCGTTGTCCTCGGCGGCCGGCTGGGCGGCGTTCTGGGCCGGCGCGGGCGTATCCTGGGCGAAAGCGACACTCGGCGTGGCAAGCGCGGCCATCCCTGCGGACAGCAGCCAGAAGCTCTTCGACATAATCCCCTCCCAAATTTTATTGGTTTATTGGCCGGGAGGCTAACGTGAACGGAAACCTTTCGCCAGCGCAAAAATGGCGGTTTCCCGTTGGTTTGCGGGCGTTCATTGCAAATCCGCAACAGAATGGTTTCAAGATGAAACCTGTTTATTCCGGTGCCGTTACGGAAAGCTGGCCTTAAGGCGCTGACAAGGATCGGGCTTTCCCGGCCGAATCGTCCGCTTTCGGCCCATTTCCATGGGCCGGCGACGGGATCGCGGGCATTTTGGCGTGCCGAAACGGCGCGCGGACGCCCTATTTGGGCGCCAGCACCATCAGCATCTGGCGGCCTTCCATGCGCGGATGCTGCTCGACCTTGGCGGTCTCGGAGATGTCCGCCTGGACGCGCTGGAGCAGCTGCATGCCGAGCTCGCCATGGGCGAGCTCGCGGCCGCGGAACCGAAGCGTGATCTTCACCTTGTCGCCGTCGCCGATGAAGGAGGTCACCTTCTTCATCTTGGTGTCGTAATCGTGGTCGTCGATGTTGGGACGCATCTTGATCTCTTTGATCTCCTGCGTCTTTTGCGACTTGCGGGCGAGATTGGCCTTTTTCTGGGCCTCATATTTGTATTTGCCGACGTCGAGGAATTTGGCCACGGGCGGATCGGCATTGGGAGAAACTTCGACCAGGTCGAGGCCCAGATCGGCGGCCTGCTCCATCGCCTCTGCGGTCAGCATGACGCCCAGATTCTCGCCATTCTCGTCGATTACGCGCACCTTGGGCGAGACGATGAATTCGTTGAAACGGGGGCCGTTCATGGGCGGCGCCTGCGGGCGCCGGACGATTGGGGGACGTATAGCAGTTTCTCCTAAAGTGGCATTTCAGAGCCCCACCTAGTGCGGAGCGGCGACAAATGGAAGCGGGCGCGCGGAGAGGCGTGCCGATTATGCGCCCGCTGTGGCCGCGAGGTCCGCGAGATCCGGTGGTAGCGCTTCGCTCTTGAGCCTTTCGACCAGGGCGTCGAGGCTGATCACCTCCTGGCGCGCATCGGCGCCGAGCGGGCGGAGCGCGATCGTGCGCTCCTCGGCTTCGCGCCTGCCGACGACCAGTAGATAGGGGGTGTGGGCGAGGCTGTGCTCGCGCACCTTGTAGTTGATCTTCTCGTTCCTGAGGTCGGCTTCGACCCTGAGGCCGGCGGCCTCCAGCGTCGCCACCACCTCGCGGGCATAATCGTCGGCCTCGGAGACGATCGTCGCCACCACCGCCTGGACCGGCGCCAGCCACAGCGGGAAGCGGCCGGCATGGTGCTCGATCAAAATGCCGAGGAAGCGCTCGAACGAGCCCAATATGGCGCGGTGGAGCATGACCGGCGTGTGCTTCTCGCCGTCCTCGCCGATGTAGAAGGCGCCAAGCCGCTCCGGCATGACATAATCGAGTTGCAGCGTGCCGACCTGCCAGGTGCGGCCGATCGCGTCGGTCAGGTGGAATTCGAGCTTGGGCGAATAGAAGGCGCCTTCGCCGGGCAGTTCCTCCCAGCCATATTCGGGGCCGGCGCGGCCGGCGAGCTGGACGGCGTCGCGCAGATCCTGTTCGGCCTTGTCCCAGACCTCGTCCGAGCCGTGGCGCTGCTCGGGCCTGAGCGCGAGCTTGATCGAATAGTCGCCGAAGCCGAGGTCGCGGTAGATGCGGTCGAGCAGGTCGCAGAACAATCGCGTCTCGGCGACGATCTGGTCCTCCCGACAGAAGATATGGGCGTCGTCCTGGGTGAACTGGCGGACGCGCAATATGCCGTGCAGCGCGCCGTGGGGCTCGTTCCTGTGGCAGCAGCCGAACTCGGCCATTCGGATCGGCAGGTCGCGATAGGATTTGATGCCCTGGCGGAAGATCAGGATGTGCGCCGGGCAGTTCATCGGCTTCAGCGCCATCAGGTCGGCATCGCCCGAGAGGATCGGCGCATCGTCGTCGGTGCCGGGAATCTCGTCCGGAATGACGAACATGTTCTCGCGATATTTGCCCCAATGGCCGGATTGCTCCCACTGGCGCGCGTCCATGATCTGCGGCGTCTTGACCTCGTCATAGCCGGCGGCGTCGAGGCGGCGGCGCATATAGGCTTCGAGCTGGCGCCACAGGATGTAGCCCTTGGGGTGCCAGAAGACCGAGCCGTGGGCCTCCGACTGGAGATGGAACAGGTCCATTTCCTGGCCGATCTTGCGATGGTCGCGCTTGGCCGCTTCCTCGAGCCGCACCAGATGCGCCTCGAGCTGCTTCCGGTTGAGCCAGCCCGTGCCGTAGATGCGCGACAGCTGCGGGTTGCTCTGGTCGCCGCGCCAATAGGCGCCCGACACCCGCGTCAGCTTGAACGCGTCGGGATCGAGCTTGCCCGTTGAGGCGAGGTGCGGCCCGCGGCACAGGTCCAGCCAGTCGCCCGTCCGGTACATGCTGATCGTCTCGTCGGCGGGGAGCTCCATCACCCACTCCGCCTTGAAGCTTTCGCCCTGCTTCTCGAAGAAGGCGCGGACGTCGTCGCGGCTCCAAACTTCGCGGACCAGCGGCGAGTCTGCTGCGATGATCCGGCGCATCTCGGCCTCGATCGCGGGGAGATTCTCGTCGGTGAAGGGCCCACGCTCGGCCGTCGGCGCGAAATCATAATAGAAGCCGTCGTCCGTCGCCGGGCCGAAGGTGATCTGCGTGCCCGGGAACAGATTCTGCACCGCCTCGGCGAGGACGTGGGCGAAATCGTGGCGGGCAAGCTCCAGCGCGTCGGCCTCGTCGCGCGCCGTGATCAGCGCCAGGTCCGAATCGCCCTCGAACGGGCGGCCGATGTCGCGCACCTCGCCATTGACCCTGGCCGCCAGCGCCGCCTTGGCCAGCCCCGGCCCGATCGCTGCCGCCACATCCGCCGGTGTGGTCCCGCGCTCGACCTGGCGGACCGATCCATCGGGCAGCTTGATCGAGAACATTTCGGACATCGGACGGGGCGCTCCTTGCTTCGGGTTGAGGCGCCATAGATGGGCGTCGCCACGGGTTCAAGAAAGGGCGCGCGGCATGTTGTAAAGGTCGCTTGACGGCTGGCGACTCGACGTGTAAAGGACGCTTGACCAAAAGATTGGAGAGCTTGACATGACCGCCGATGCCCCCGAACCCGCAACGCCGAAGATCGGCCTGGCCGCCATGGCCTATGTCGCTACCCTGCTGGGTGCGATGGCGGTGTGGCAGATGTGGCGCCCGAGCGGCGTGGCGCTGGCGGCCACGATCGCGGTTCCGGTGCTTGCGCTCGGCTGGCTGATCGAGCGCGGCATCGCCCGCAAACGCGCCGGAAGCTGCACGACGCCGGCGCAGCGCAATTATTTCCGCCGCTTCGTGCCGTTGATGATCGCCTATGTCGTCATCCTGCTCGGCGCGGTCTGGCTGAAGCGCGATTTCCATCCCGGACCGGCGGTCACCATCTTCCTCGCCCTGCTTTCGGCGCTGCCCCTGCTCGGCGTGATCTGGACCTTCGCCCGTGTCCTGGTCGAGGAGAAGGACGAGTATCAGCGCAGCCTCCTGGTCCGCCAGATCGTCGTCGCCACCGGCTTCATGCTGTCGGTGACCTCGGTCTGGGGCTTCCTCGAGGATTTCGGCCAGGCCCCGCATCTGCCGCTCTACTGGGCGTTCATCATCTGGTGCGGCGGCCTCGGCGTCGGCGCTTTCGTCAACGAGCTCAAATCGTGAAGAACCGCCTCAAGGTGCTGCGCGCCGAGCGCGACTGGAGCCAGAGCGACCTCGCCGAGAGGCTCGAAGTCTCGCGGCAGAGCGTGAACGCGATCGAGACCGGCAAATACGACCCCAGCCTGCCGCTCGCCTTCCGTATCGCCGCCCTCTTCGAGCTTCCGATCGAAGCCATTTTCTCGAACGACTGAATCTGAAAGGTCCATCCATGTTCCGCAGGATTTTCTTCGCCGCGGCGATGACCGCAGCGCTTATGGCCAATATAGCCTCGCCCCAGCCGGCTTGCGCCGCGCCGGCTTCGCGCCCCGCCGCGTTCCAGCCAACCCGCTTCTCCGTGGTCGTCGAGGGTAGCGGTCCCGACGTGATCATGATCCCCGGCCTGACCTCGAACCGGCGGGTCTGGGACCAGGCTGTCGCGTCGCTCGGCGGCCGTTACCGGGTTCATCGGCTCCAGATCGCCGGCTTCGGCGGCGAGCCCGCGCGTGGCAACGCCGAAGGCCCCGTCCTCGGCCCGGTCGTCGAGGAGCTGCACGCTTATATCGCCGCCAACCGTCTCGAGCGTGTTTCCGTCGTCGGCCATTCGATCGGCGGGCTGATGGCCCTGATGCTCGCCCAGCGCCATCCCGAGGATGTGGGCAAGGCGATGATCGTCGACGCGCTGCCTTTCTTCGGCGCCCTGTTCGGGCCCCAGGCAACTGCCGAGACTGTCGCGCCCCAGGCCGCCGCCTTTCGCGACGGCATCGCCGGCATGAGCGACGAGGCCTTTCGCGCCCAGCAGACCGCCACCATCGCTTCCCTGGCCATGACCGAATCGGCGCGACCGGCGCTGGTCGCCGATTCGCTCGCCTCGGACCGGGGTATGGTCGCCCGCGCCGTGTACGAGGACATGACCACCGATATGCGCCCGGCGCTTACTTCGCTCGGCACTCCCCTCACCGTGGTCTACGCCGTCAATCCGCATGCCACCGAAGCCACCTATGGCGTGCTGATGCGATCCGGCTATTCGGGCGCGATCCGCGTCCGCTTCGAGCCCGTCGAGCCGAGCTATCACTTCATCATGCTCGACCAGGCGGAGCGGTTCGCCGGCCTGCTCGGCGCGTTCCTCAGCGGCCTGGAAGATTGCGGCCAGACCCGGATGAACGCCGCCGGCGTGGCCGAACCGCGCCACTGCTAAATATTGAATCGCGGAAATATTAGTAGTGCTTTGTAATTGGCCAACCTTCGCCCGTCTCGTCATGCCCGGCCGGGGCTGCTAAGCGGCGCGCCATGTCCCGCATCGACTATCTCGAAAGCCGCGCCGGCGTTCAGCTCGCCTACCGCCACCGCCCCGGCAACGGGCCGGCCATCGTCTTCCTGCCCGGCTATGCGTCGGACATGGAGGGCGGCAAGGCGACCGCCCTCGACGCCTGGGCGGAGCGCGAAGGCCGCGCGATGCTGCGCTTCGATTATGGCGGCTGCGGCCTCAGCGGCGGCGCCTTCGACGCGCAGACGTTGCAGAACTGGCTCGACGACGCGCTGGCAATGCTCGACCGGCTGGTCGAAGGGCCGGTCGTGCTGGTCGGCTCGTCGATGGGCGGCTGGCTGATGCTGCGGGCTGCGCTCGAGCGGCCGGAGCGGATCGCCGCCCTGGTCGGCATCGCCGCCGCGCCCGATTTCACCGCCTGGGGGTACAGCCAGGACCAGAAGATGGCGATCCTGCGCGACGGCCGCATCGAGGAGCCCAATCCCTATGGCGAAGCGCCGACCGTCACCACCCGCGCCTTCTGGGAGAGCGGCGAAAGCCTGCGGCTGCTGCACGCGCCGATCCCGGTCGATTGCCCGGTCCGCCTGCTCCACGGCCAGGCCGATCCCGACGTGCCCTGGGCCTATGCGCTGGAGCTGACCCGGCTGCTGCGTTCAGCCGACGTGCAGGTGGCCCTGATCAAGGACGGCGATCATCGCCTGTCGCGCGACGGCGACATCGCGCTCCTGATCGCCACCTTGTCGACGCTGCTGGAGACTCTGTGATCCTTGCCCTGCTGGCGCTCGCCGCCGTCCAGTCCGCCGCCCCTCCCGCCGTGCCGGTGCCGGTGACGCCGCCCGCGCCGGCCGCCGCCGCTCGTGCGCGCGCCCCCAGTGCGGACGAGACCCGCCTCCAGGTCTGCGCCGCCCTTGCCCGCGCCGACCCGGCCGGCGCCGTCGACGAGGGTCAGGCCTGGATCGCGCAGCGGGGCGGCGTGCCGGCGCGCCAGTGCCTCGGCCTCGGCCTCGCCGGCCTCCAGCGCTGGGCGCCCGCCGCCACCGTCTTCGAACAGGCCGCGCGCGAGGCCGAGGCGCAGAACCTGCCGCTGCGCGCCGATCTGTGGGTGCAGGCGGGCAACGCCTGGCTTGCCGCCGGCGAGAATGGCCGCGCCCTGCAGGCGATCGACGCCGCGCTGGCGGTCCCGAGCCTCACCGACGCGCTTCGCGGCGAGGCCCAGGTCGACCGCGCCCGCGCCCAGATGGCGCTCGGCCATGCCGATCTCGCCCGCCAGGATCTGGACCGCGCGCTCCAGCTGGCGCCGGCCGATCCCTTCGCCTGGTATCTGTCGGCCGCCCTCGCCCGCCGCGAGAACAACCTCGCCCGCGCCGGGACCGACATCGCCCGCGCCGCCCAGCTCGCCCCGGACGATCCCGACATCACCCTGCTCGCCGGCACAATCGCCGGCCTCAACGGCAATATGGTCGAGGCCGAACGCCTCTACCGCCGCGTCGTCCAGCTCGCCCCCGAAAGCGAAGCCGGCCGCGCCGCCGCCGCGAGCCTGGCGACCATGCGCGAAGTGGAAGTGCCGGCGGTGCCGCGACCGGCCCAGCCGACTCCCGCGCAGCCGCAGCCTTAGTTCAGGTAAAACTCGATCGTCGTCACTACGCGCACCTTCTGGAAGGGCGAATCGCGACCGCCCGAGCCTTCCTCGGTGGCGTCGCCGTCGCGGGGGCCGATCGAGAAATAGCCCTGGGTGGCCGAACGGATGCCGCCGACGCCGGTGCCCGAATCACGGGCGAACTGCTCGGCGCCGCGGCGGGCGTCCTGGGTCGCCTGCGCGATCATCCGTGGCTTCACGCTGTTCAGCCGGGTGAAGACATATTGCATGCCCGACCCTTCCTGGATGGCGACGCCGCCGCGGATCAGCTCGAACTGGCGGGCATAGGCGCGCCGCGCGCGCATCACGTCGCTGGTGCGCAGCTGGACGCGCCGATTGACGGTGACGTTGTTCTGGCCGCGGTTGCTGTCGTAATATTGGTTCACCGATCCGCCGGCGTCAGTCACGGCGTTGGCGGGGAAGCCGGCATTGGCGAAGAAGGCGGCGACGGTGCGGGCGTCGCGGTCGCTTTCGGCCTGGGTCGGCCCGAGCTCGGTCCCCTGGGCGGTGAAGGTCAGCGTCCAGGTGGCGAGATCGGCGGTGACGTCCTGCTCGGCGAGGCCGCGCATGGTCACCGCCCGGTCGGCCATGCGCGCGCGGCGCATGCCGTCGCCGAGCAGATAGCCGCCGGCGATGATGCCGAGCGCGAGCACCAGGGCCGCGATCAGGATGGCGTTACGGCTGCTCTTCGTCTCTTCGGACATGGGTCGCTCCCCTTCATCGGCGGCGGATCAGGCTTCTCTGGCACCGTGTCGATGAACCGTGCATTTATGGCGATGAACCGAATTGGCGATCATTCGTCCCTTAGGCTGCGGGCGTCGAGCCGCGGCCGCGCCAGCCAGGTCGCCAGCCGCTCGCGGGCGAGGCCGACGTCGCGCGCCTGGGCGAAGGCGATGAAGGCGTCGCGATAGGTCCGCCAGGCGGCCTCTTCGCGGGCATGTTCGGCGGGGCCGGGCATGCCTTCGCTATACTCGCCTTCCCGCTGGCCGTCGCGGACCAGCCAGGCCAACTGCCGGTTGGCGCGCCGCACCTGTTCGGCCGAATAAAGCGGCACGTGGCCGGCGACGAGTTCGCGAACCTGGTCCAGGAACCGGTCCCGCTCCTGCTCGCCGGCTTCGATCAGGGCCGCGACCCGATCGGTTCCGCCGGCAAAGGTGGCGCCCTGATGGGCTTCAACATAGGCGGCGTGCGTTCGCTGAAGCGCCTGGAAGGCGCGCAACCGCTCCGCCGGCCATCCTGCGGTCAGCGACGCGAAGGCACCGGCGCGGCGCGGCTCGGCCAGCCTGGCCTCGAGCTCCGCGCACAGGCCGCCCGATTCGCCGCTGGTGATGTCGTCGCAAAAGTGGAAGTCGCGGCCCTGCCAGTGCGTGGCCCTGAGCTCGGTCAGATGCGTCACGCGCTCGTGCGATTCGGCGGGGGCCGCCGCCAGGCCGCAGGCAAGATGGGTGGCGACGCCGAGGTCGCGCTCCGCGCCGACCCCGTTGGCGTAGATCGTCATCAGCATCGCCCGGCCGGTAATGGCGGGCGCGCCGCCATCCTCGGGCCGGGCGAAGGCGCAGAGCCGCGCCCGCACCGGATTCGCCGGAATTCCGATGCCGTAATAGAGATCCACCGGGCTGCAGCCGGCCAGCGAGCGGACGGTCGCGGGATCGGGCCGGTCCGAGGCCGGCGGTTCACGGTCTCTCACCTGCCGGCAGACGGCGCGCGACGCCGCCATCTCCTCGGCCCAGACACCGGTCGGCGGCAGATCGCCCCAGTCCCGGCCAGGCCCGGCGCGCTCGAGCCGATCCTCGGCAGTGAGGTCGGAGACATCGTTGATCGGTCGAGCGCCGAGGTGCGGCGGCACGGCGATCTCCTGGGCCACCGCCTGCGCCGGGGTGCGCGCGCTCATCAATACGCCCGCTGCGGAAGTGAAAGCGACAACAGCGAAAAGCGTTGCGGCGATGATGCGCTTGCGGTTGCGGCTCGGGACCTCAGGCATGATATTGCTTTCAGGTCGCCGGCGTCCTGCCGACGAGCCGTGCATTTATGACGATGAACCGAGGGCTTCGCAATGAAATATCTGCACACCATGATCCGCGTTTCCGATCCGGAGGCGACGATCCGCTTCTTCGACCTGCTCGGCCTCCAGGAGGTCCGGCGGATGGAGAATGAGAAGGGCCGCTTCACCCTGATCTTCCTCGCCGCACCGGGCGACGAGGATGCGCAGATCGAGCTCACCCACAATTGGGATGAGGAAGGCTATGGCGAGGGCCGCAATTTCGGCCATGTCGCCTATGAGGTGGACGACGTCTACGAGACCTGCCGGCGGCTGATGGAAGGCGGCGTCACCATCAACCGGCCGCCGCGCGAAGGGCGGATAGCGTTCGTGCGCACCCCGGACAATATTTCCGTCGAGCTCCTCCAGAAGGGCGGCAATCTGCCCGTCGCCGAGCCGTGGGCCTCGATGGAGAATGTCGGCCATTGGTGAGCGACTGGCCCGACCGCCGCTTCGCCGCCATGCTCGGGAGCCGGCTGCCGCTGATCGCGGCGCCGATGGCGGGCGCGGCCGGGGTAGACCTCGCCGTCGCCGCCATTGAAGGGGGCGCGGTCGGCTCGCTTCCCTGCGCGATGCTGTCGGCCGACGAGGCGCGGGCGCAGGTGGACGAGGTGCGGGCACGCGCGGCGGGGCCGCTCAACCTCAATTTCTTCTGTCATCTGATGCCCGAAAGCGTCGACGATGCCGCCTGGCGGGCACTGCTCCGGCCTTATTATGACGAATATTGCTTGGACCCGTCGGCCTCGGGCGGGGCGAACCGGCGGCCGTTCGACCCGGAGATGTGCGAACTGGTCGAATCGGTTCGGCCCAAGCTGGTCAGCTTCCATTTCGGCCTGCCGGCACCCGACTTGCTCGCGCGGGTGCGGCGGACCGGCGCCAGGATCGTCGGCAATGCCACCAGCCTCGCCGAGGCGCGCTTCCTCGCATCCGCCGGAGCCGACGCCATCATTGCCCAGGGCTGGGAGGCGGGCGGCCATGCCGGCCGCTTCCTCGGCGCGCCGATCGAGGAAGCGATGGGGCTGTTCGCTTTGGTGCCGCAAATCGCGGACGCGACCGGCCTGCCGGTGATCGCCGCCGGCGGCATCGCCGACGGGCGCGGCATGGCGGCGGCGCTGATCCTGGGCGCGGCGGCGGTGCAGGTCGGCACCGCCTTTCTCCACTGTCCGGAAAGCCTGATCGGCGCCGCCCACCGCGTCGCTCTGGCCTCGGACGCGGCCGAGCGCACCGCCTTCACCAACCTCTATAGCGGCGGCCTCGCCCGCGGCCTGCCGACCCGGCTAACCGACGATCTCGGTCGAAGCCGCGCCGAAGTCCCGCCTTTCCCGATGGCCACGGCGGCCTTGGGGCTGCTGGCGAAAGCGGCGGCGGCGCGGGGCGAGCCGGGCTTCGCGCCGCTGTGGGCGGGCCAGGCGGCCCGGCTCGGCCGGCCCGTCCCGGCCCGGGAACTGACCGAGGAGATCGGGCGCGAAGCGCTGGCGCTGCTCGGGGGAAGGGCGTAATCGCGAGCCATGCGGATCGCCGCCGAAAACTATGAGGAATTGAAGCGATTCTTCGTCTGGGCGGCCGACTATTTCTTCCAGAGCAAGCAGCCGGTGGCAGCCCTCAATGACACCGAGGCCAGCTCGCGAGCGAATGCCCGAACCGGGCTGGCCATGGCCATCGGCGATATCATTGAACTAGCCGAGCACCTGCCCACAGATCAGGTGAGGGCTATTGACGACACGCTGCGCACAAAGGGCATTGTGACGTTGAGTGAAGTTCGAGCCCGATTTTGGTCCCGCATCCGGCGCGTGATGGAGCGCGGGACGATCAAAAGCGATCGCGATTTTTACGCCGTGCGCAACGTGGTTGATTCGTTGCCGGAGCAAGAGCAAATCCGGGCTTGGCAGATGCTCGATTCCTTCGAACAACGTGCCGTGAGCAAAGCGCAATGACCCTCGACATCGTCCGCATCCCGGTGCTCAACGACAATTATGTCTGGCTCGTCCACGAGCCGCGCTCGGGCAAGACTACGGTCATCGATCCCGCCGTCGCCGATCCCGTCCTGGTCCAGGCGCAGGTTCGCGGCTGGAAGATCAGCCAGATCTGGAACACCCACTGGCATCCCGACCACACTGGCGGCAATGCCGCGATCAAGGCGGCGACCGGCTGTCTGGTGACCGCGCCCGCGGCCGAGGCGGCGCGCATCCCGACCATGGACCGCGCCGTCGCCGAGGGCGACGTCGTGACCCTCGGCGAGGTCGAGGCGCGGGTGATCGAGGTGCCGGCCCACACCGCCGGCCACATCGCCTACCATGTCCCCGACGAGCGGGTGATCTTCGTCGGCGACACCTTGTTCGCCATGGGCTGCGGCCGCCTGTTCGAAGGCACGCCCGCCCAGATGTTCGCCAATATGAAGCGCTTGGCCGAGCTTCCGCCCGAGACGGTCGTCTATTGCGCCCACGAATATACCCAGGCCAATGGCCGCTACGCCTTGGTCGCCGAGCCGGGAAACGAGGCGCTGGTCCGGCGGATGGCGGCGGTCGACGCCGCCCGCGCCCGCGGCGAGGCGACGGTGCCGACTACGATCGCGCTCGAGCAGGCGACCAACCCGTTCATGCGCGCCGCTTCGGTCGAGGAACTGGCCGCGCGCCGCGCCGCCAAGGACGATTTTCGGGGGTAGCAACAGGAAGCCCCCGCCGGGCGTTGATACGGCGGAGTGAATGGAGGCGAAGATGAAACCGGTCTATTCAATTGTCCTGGCTACGGTCCTCGTCGGAGGAATCGCGGCCGCCGCCGTTACCGAAGGGCCGACCGAACGCGCCCGGGCGCGGGCGGCGCGGATCATTGACGGCCGGGTCGCCGGCGATCCGGTCTCCTGCGTCACCCAGCGCCAGCTTCGCGGCAACCAGACGCTCGACGACAGCGGCGCGATCCTGTTCGGCGGCCCGAGCGATTCGACCGTCTATGTGAACCATCCCGCCGCAGGCTGCCCGGTCCTCGACAATGGCCGCATCCTCGTCACCCGCACGACCAGCAGCCAATTGTGCCGCGGCGACATCGCCATCGTTCGCGATCCCAGCGGCGGCCCCGAAGTCGGCTCCTGCGGCCTCGGCGATTTCACGCCGTACAGACGTCCTCGTTAGGCACTTAGCCATTCCCCTTCAGGTAGGGGCTAGGCGCTATCGCTTGTACAGCGCGTCGAGCCTCTCGCCGTACACGTCCTTGATGACGTGGCGGCGGATCTTGATCGAGGGGGTGAGTTGCGAATTCTCGACCGTGAAGGGCTCGTCGGCGACGATGATCCGGCGCACCTTCTCGATCACCGACAGCTCGGTGTTGACCCGGTCGACCGCCGCCGACAGCGCCTTCACATAATCGGGATCGTGGGCGAGATGGTCGAACTCGCATCTGCGGTTGTTTTTGGCGCACCATTCGGCGCTCCATTCCGGATCGGGCACGATCAGGCCGACCAGATAGGGTTTCTTGTCGCCCATCACCATCGCCTGGACGATCTCCGGCTGCAGGGTGAGCATGCCTTCGACCTTTTGGGGCGCAACATTGTCCCCCTTGTCGAGGACGATGATGTCCTTCTTGCGGTCGGTGATGACGATCCGGCCTCTTTCGTCGATATGGCCGACGTCGCCGGTGTGCAGCCAGCCGTCGATCACGGTCCGCGCGGTCATCGCCTCGTTGCGCCAATAGCCCTTCATCACCAGCTCGCCCCTGACCAGGATCTCGCCGTCCTCGGCGATCCGGACCTCGGTATTCTTCAGCGGCGGGCCGACCGTATCCATCTTGAGACCCGCGCGCGGCCGGTTGCAGCTGATCACCGGCGCCGATTCGGTCTGGCCGTAGCCCTGGAGCAGGGTGAGGCCGAGCGAGTGGAAGAAGATGCCGACCTCGGGGTTCAAGGGCGCGCCGCCCGAGACCATCGCCTTGATCCGCCCGCCGAAGCGCGCCGCGATCTTGGGCCTGAGCGTCCGGCCGAGGAAGAGGTCCATCGGCTTGTCCCACAGCGGCACCCGTCCGGCATAGCCCTTGCCGCCGATGCTGAGCGCGCGGTCCATCAGATAATTGGTCAGCCGGCCCTGCTTTTCGACCTGCTTGAGGATGCGCTGGCGCAGCACTTCGAACAGGCGCGGCACCACCACCATGATCGTCGGCCGCACCTCCTCGATGTTGGAGGCGAGCTTCTCCAGCCCTTCCGAATAATAGATCTGGCCGCCCAGTCCGATCGGGAACATCTGGCCGCCGCTATGCTCGTAGGCGTGGCTGGCAGGGAGGAAGGAAAGGAAGACCTCGTCGCCCCAGCCGAAATCCCCGGAGATCACGTCGACGCAGCCTTCGATATTGTGGAGGATCGCGCCGTGGTGCTGCATCACGCCGCGCGGCGCGCCGCCGGTGCCCGACGTGTAGATGATGCAGGCCAGATCCTCGCGCTTGAAGTCAGCGCCGGCGGCGCAGGCCCCGACATCGGCCGTGCCGCTGCCGGCCAGCGCCTTCCAGTCGTGAAACTGGACGTTGCTTTCCTGGCCGATGGCTGTCCTCTCGATGGCGACGACATGCTCGCAGGCCGAACTCTTGATCGCGGCGGGGAGCAGGGCCTTGGCCAGTTTCTGGGTGGAGACGATCACCGCCCGGGCACCGCTGTCGTCGATGATGTGCTGGTGGTCGCGTTCGGTGTTGGTCGTATAGGTCGGGACGGTGACGCAGCCCGCCGCCATGATCGCCAGGTCCGAGATCAGCCATTCCGGCCGGTTCTCGGAAACCAGCATCACCCGGTCGCCCTTGGCGAGGCCGAGGCCCTTCAGCGCCGCGCTCAGCCGCGCGACCTTCTCGGCGGTCTCGCGCCAGCTGATCGAATGCCAGGTCCCGCCGGCCTTGGCCCACAGGAAGGGGGCGTCGCCCTTCGCCCGCGCCCGCTCGAAGAACATCGTGACCAGATTCGAAAATTGCTCGAGCTGACGCATTCTCTCTCCCGCGCCAAAGGGCGGCCCGAATGGCCCGGCCGTCTCTCTGGCTCCCCTCCATCGCGCGGGTTTCCCGCGTCGAATCCCGTTCAGTCTAACCGCGCCGCCGCGGCTGCGCCACCCGGCTTGCCGCGCCGGGCGGCCCGCGCCGGCACGCCCCGGCATGGACGCCCGCCGGACGGTCGGTTATCAGCCGGCCCTCAAGCAGCCGGAGCAAACTTTCGGCGCAGCGCGCGGCGACAGAAGGCGACGGCATCGTGAAGGCTATTCTTTCCCTGTTCTGGCTTGCCGCGGCCGCCGCTCTGGCCTCCTGCGCGACCGCCCCGGCCGCACAGGTCCCGGCGCCGGCGGCTCCCGATCAGGCCTTCGTCATCGCCGCCAATCCGCTGGCCGCCGAAGCCGGGATGAACGTGCTTCGCCGCGGCGGCAGCGCGGTCGATGCGGCGATCGCGGTCCAGGCGATGCTGTCGCTGGTCGAGCCGCAAAGCTCCGGCCTCGGCGGCGGCGCCTTCCTTCACTATTACGACGCGCGCCGGCGCAGCGTGACCGTCTATGACGGCCGCGAGGTTGCGCCCGCCGGGGCGACGCCGGACATGTTCCTCGACGACAATGGCGCGCCCCTGCCTTACGCCCAGGCGGTGCTGAGCGGCCGCGCTACCGGAGTCCCCGGGGCGGTCAAAATGCTGGCGCTGGCCCATCGCGAGCTGGGACGTCTGCCGTGGAACACGCTCTTCGCCGACACCGAGCGGACGGCGCGCGACGGCTTCATCGTGTCGCCGCGCCTCGCCCGGCTGGTCGCGGGCAATTACCCCGAATTGTCCGCGCCGGATGTGCGCGCCTATTTCGGGAAGCCCGACGGCACTCTGGTCACGGCGGGCGACCGCCTGCGCAACCCGGCTTACGCGGAATTCCTCCACCGTCTCGCTGCCCAGGGCGCCGACGCGCTCTATCGCGGACCAACCGCAGCGCGGATCGTCGCCCGCACCGGGGCCGGGCCGCTGCCCGGAACGATGACCCTGGAGGATCTCACCGCTTACCGGCCGGTGATGCGGGAATCGCTGTGCCGGAACGTTCGCGTCTACCTGATGTGCGTGCCGCCGCCGCCGTCGAGCGGAGTCGGGCTGCTGCAGCTGATGCTGATCCTCGAACATACCGACATCGCCGCTCGGGGACCGGAGGATCCGCAGGCCTGGTTCCTGTTCGCCGAGGCGAGCCGGATCATGTACGCCGACCGCGACCAATATGTCGCCGATCCCGCCTTCTTGCCCGTTCCCGCCGCCGGCCTGCTCGACCCTTCCTATATCGCCGGGAGGGCACGCCTGATCGGCGCCAGCGCCGGCCCGCCGCCCATGGCCGGGATCCCGCCGGGCGCGCCGGCCATGGCCAGCGACCGGACCAGGGAGCCGGCGGGCACTTCGCATTTCATTGTCCGCGACGCGGCCGGCAATGTCGTGTCGATGACCACCACGGTCGAATCGATCTTCGGAACCGGCCGGATGGTCGACGGCTTCTTCCTCAACAACCAGATGACCGATTTCTCCTTCAGTCCGCGCGACCTCCAGGGCCGGCCGATCGCCAACGCCGTCGCGCCCGGCAAGCGGCCGCGCTCGTCCATGACTCCGGCCATCCTCCTCGATTCCGACCGCCGCTTCGTCGGCGCCATCGGCTCGGCGGGCGGCAATGCCATCCTTGCCTATGTCGCCAAGTCGCTGGTCGGCGCCATCGACTGGCGGCTGCCGATGCAGGACGCCGTGGCCATGCCGAACCTGGTCGCGCGCGGGCCCAATCTCAACGGTGAGGTGACCCGCTTCTCACCGGCGGTGATGGCCGGCCTGGCGCAGCGCGGAATCGCGCTGCGGCCGGGGCAGGGGGAGGATTCGGGCGTCCACGGCGTTCTGATCCGCGGCGGCCGGATCGAGGGCGGCTACGATCCCAGGCGCGAAGGCGTTGTCCTGATAGCGCCGCCGCTCTGAGGCGCTAGGCTTCCGATCCGATCGCGTCCTCGAGGCGGGCGAAACCGTGCAAGGCAGTGAGCCGCCTGAGCTCACCCAATATTTCTTTCGCCAGTCCCGGCCCGCGATAGACCAAGGCGGAGTAGAACTGGACCAGGCTGGCGCCGGCGCGGATGCGGTCGAAGGCGTCGACCCCGTTCTCGATTCCGCCCGCCGCGATCAGCGGCATTGCCCCGCCCGTCGCCCGCCGGAAATCGCCCAGCCGCGCCAGCGCCAGCGTCTTCAGCGGGGCGCCGGAAAGCCCGCCGGCCTCGTCGCGATGGCGCGACCGGAGGACGGGGCGGCTGATCGTCGTGTTGGCGACGATCAGGGCGTCGATCCGATGGTCGATCGCCTGGCGGGCGATGAAATCGATATCGGCCGGCTCGAGGTCTGGCGCGACCTTCAGAAAGAGCGGCGGGCCGGCGCCGCGCGCCTCGACCACCGCCGCCAGCAATTCGGCGAGCGCGCCCTGGTCCTGCAGCGCGCGCAGCCCCGGCGTGTTGGGCGAGGAGATGTTGACGGCCAGATAATCGGCGACGCCGAGCATTGCCCTGACGCCCGCCGCGTAGTCGGCGATCGCGGCTTCGCCGGCCGCCTTGTCCTTGTTGGCCCCGATATTGACCCCGACCAGGCCGCCGCCCCGCCGCTTCCGGTCGAGCCGCTCCAGCGCCGCCGCCTGGCCCTGGTTGTTGAAGCCCATCCGGTTGATCACCGCCCGGTCCTCGGCCAGCCGGAACAGGCGGGGTTTCGGATTTCCGCCCTGCGGCGCCGGAGTCAGCGTCCCGACCTCGACGAAACCGAAGCCGAAGCCAAGCATCTGGCGGTAGACCTCGGCATCCTTGTCGAAGCCGGCGGCAAGGCCAACCGGATTGGGAAACGCGAGGCCGGCGACCTCGATTTCGAGCATCGGATCGGCTTTGGCGGGCGCGCCCGCCGGCTTCAGCTTCAGCGCCCCGATCGTCAACCTATGCGCCCGCTCCGCGTCCAGCGCGAAGGCCAGCGGCCGCACGAGAGGATAAAGCGCCATCGCGCGCGGCTATGGCATTGGCTTGGGAAAGGGTCAAAAGCCTCCTTGATTTCGCGCCTTTGCGGGGCCAAATGCCAATCGGAACGAATCAGTCCGATTGGGAAGAGATGCGACTGACTTCACTGGCCGATTATGCCGTCGTGATGATGGCGGCCGCCGCCCGTCACCCGGCCGGCGCTCGGCTCAGTGCGACCGTGCTCGCCGAGGAAACCGGCGTGCCGTTGCCGACTGCGCAGAAATTGACCGGGCGGCTGGCCGCGGCGGGCCTGCTGCAGACGGCGCGTGGCACCGGCGGCGGCTTTCGCCTCGCCCGCAACGCGCCGGAGATCAGCCTCGCCGATATCGTAGAGGCGGTCGAGGGACCGATCGTCATGACCAGCTGCGTCGACGCCGAGCGCCACGAATGCGCGCTGGAGAGCGCCTGCCAGGTCCGCCCCCACATGGGCGTGGTCAACGTCGCCATCCGCGGCGCGCTTCAGGGCGTCAGCCTCTCCAGCCTCGCGGAGGTCAAGGCATGACCCCCGACGACGCCAGCGTCCGCAACCGCGAGGCCCAGGCGGCCGCCGACAAGGCGTCGACCTATGAATGGGGCTTCTCCTCGGACATCGAGCAGGATTTCGCGCCCAAGGGGCTCAGCGAGGACACGGTCCGCTTCATCTCGGCAAAGAAGCATGAGCCGGAATGGATGCTGGAGTGGCGGCTCAAGGCCTATCGTGCCTGGCTGACCATGGAGGAAGTGAGCTGGGCCAAGCTCGACATCCCCGAGATCGATTTCCAGGACGCTTATTATTACGCCGAGCCCAAAGCGAAGCCGAAGCTTGGGTCGCTCGACGAGGTCGATCCCGAGATCCTTCGCGTCTACGAAAAGCTCGGTATCCCGATCGAGGAGCAGAAGGTGCTCGCCGGGGTCGAGGGCGCACGCAAGGTCGCGGTCGATGCCGTGTTCGACAGCGTCTCGGTCGCCACCACCTTCCGCAAGGAGCTGGAAGCGGCGGGCGTCATCTTCCGCTCGATCAGCGAGGCGATCCGCGACTATCCCGATCTGGTCCGCAAATATCTCGGCTCGGTGGTGCCCCAGCGCGACAATTATTTCGCCTGCCTCAACAGCGCGGTCTTTTCCGACGGCACCTTCGTCTACGTCCCCGAGGGCGTCCGCTGCCCGATGGAGCTTTCCACCTATTTCCGGATCAACGCCGAGAATACCGGCCAGTTCGAACGCACCCTGATCGTCGCCGACAAGGGGAGCTACGTCTCCTATCTCGAAGGCTGCACCGCGCCGATGCGCGACGAGAACCAGCTCCACGCCGCGGTGGTCGAGCTGGTCGCGCTCGACGATGCCGAGATCAAATATTCGACCGTCCAGAACTGGTATCCTGGCGACGCCGAGGGCAAGGGCGGCATCTACAATTTCGTGACCAAGCGGGCGATGTGCGCCGGCGACCGCTCCAAGGTCTCCTGGACCCAGGTCGAGACCGGCTCGGCGATCACCTGGAAATATCCGTCCTGCATCCTCAAGGGCGAATCGAGCGTCGGCGAATTCTATTCGGTGGCGGTGACCAACAATCGCCAGCAGGCCGATACCGGCACCAAGATGATCCATATCGGCGCCAACAGCCGCTCGACCATCGTCTCCAAGGGGATCAGCGCCGGCAAATCCAACAACACCTATCGCGGCCTGGTGCGGGTCAACGGCGGGGCGGAGAATGTCCGCAATTTCACCCAGTGCGATTCCCTCTTGCTCGGCGACCAGTGCGGCGCCCACACTGTCCCCTATATCGAAGTCCGCAACCCGACCGCCCAGATCGAGCACGAGGCGACCACCTCGAAGATCAGCGACGACCAGCTCTTCTACGCCATGTCGCGCGGCCTCGCCCCAGAGGACGCCGTCGCCCTGATCGTCAACGGCTTCGCCCGCGAGGTGCTGAAGCAGCTGCCGATGGAGTTCGCCGTCGAGGCGCAGAAGCTGTTGGGGATCAGCCTGGAGGGATCCGTTGGCTGAGGATTATTCCGGAATGACCGTGAATGAGCGCCTGTCGGCGGCAGGCCTTCTGCCCGCTTATGACGTCGCCGAGCGAGACGGCGATCTGAATGCAATCAACAGGGTCCTGGCACAGGTCGGCTTGCGACAGGATCGAGATGGAATGAATTGGCCAATTGCAAATGATGCTTGAAATCAAAGACCTCCACGCGACCGTCGACGGCAAGCAGATCCTGAAGGGGATCAGCCTCACCCTCAATCCGGGCGAGATCCACGCGATCATGGGGCCGAACGGTTCGGGCAAGTCGACTCTGTCCTACGTCCTTGCCGGCCGGCCGGGCTATGAGGTGACGCAAGGCACGGTCACGCTGGACGGAGAGGATCTGCTCGTACTGGAGCCGCATGAGCGGGCGGCCAAAGGCATGTTCCTCGGCTTCCAGTACCCGGTCGAGATTCCGGGCGTCTCCAACGTCCAGTTCCTGCGCACCGCCCTCAACGCCCAGCGCCGCGCTCGCGGCGAGGCGGAGCTTTCCGCCGGCGATTTCCTGCGCCTCGCCCGCGCCCAGGCCGACGCGCTCGGGTTCGACATGGAGATGATGAAGCGGGCGGTGAACGTCGGCTTTTCGGGCGGCGAGAAGAAACGCAACGAAATGGTCCAGATGGGGATCATCGATCCCCGCCTGGCCATCCTCGACGAGACCGACAGCGGCCTCGACATCGACGCGCTCCGCATCATCGGCGCCGGCATCAACCGCATCCTGCGCAAGCCCGACAAGGCGGTGCTGCTGATCACCCATTATCAGCGGCTGCTCGACCTGGTCGAACCCGATTTCGTCCACGTCCTCGCCGGCGGCCGTATCGTCCGCTCGGGCGGCGCCCAGCTCGCCCACGAGCTCGAGCGCGAAGGCTATGGAGAGATGGTCGCGTGACCGCGCTTGTCCTTCCTTCCCGCCGTGAGGAGGCGTGGCGCTGGAGTGACCTTTCGGCGCTGCCTGACTTGGCTGAGGCCACGCCCAGCGGTGTCGCACCGCAAACCCTGCCCTGGCTCGAATGCGAGATCGAAGGCCCCCGCCTCCTGTTCATCGACGGCGTGCTCGACTCAAGCCGCAGCCGCCTTGGCCCGCTCCGGATCGGTGCGGCCGAAGTCGAGGCCGGCGATCATCCGCTCGGGCGGCTCGCCGGCCGCGACGGCTGGTCGCTGACCCTCGGCCGCGACCAGGCGCCGGCGGGGCTCGTCCAGATCGTCCACGTCTCGACAGGCGCGGCCGATCATCTCGCCGGGCGCATCGACCTCGACGTCAACGCCCAGGCGTCGGTGGTCGAGAGCTTCGTCGGCGACGGCTGGGCCAACCGCCTCACCGGCATTTCTCTGGCCAAAAGCGCGCGTTTGATGCTGAGCCGGCGGCTGATGGGAGACTCGGGCTTCGTCAGCCTGACCGACCGGGCCGAAATCGGCGAGGGCGCGAGCCTGGTGATCGGCGCGCTGGCGGCGGGCGACGCCGACAGCCGCCTGGACGGCCATATTCTCCTCTCGGGCGAGGACGCTTATGCCGAGGCCGGCGGCGCCCTGTTGGCGCGGCGCCGCCAGAGGCATGACGTCAATCTGGTTTTGCGTCACGCCGTCGAGAATGGCGTCAGCCGCCAGGTCTGGCGCTCGGTCGCCGACGACCAGGCGGGTTGTTCGGTCGCCGCCCGCGTCGAGGTCGCGCGCGGCGCGCAGAAGACCGATGCCGAACAGTCGCTAAAGGGCCTGCTGCTCGCCCGCTCGGCGACCATCAACGCCAAGCCCGAGCTCGAAATCTTCGCCGACGACGTCAAGTGCGCCCACGGCGCCACAGTCGGCGAGCTCGACCGGGGCGCCCTTTTCTATCTCGAAAGCCGCGGCGTGACGCCCGACGAGGCCCGCGGCCTGCTGACCCGCGCCTTCGTTGCCGACGCGCTCGACCGGATCGGCGAACAAGCGGTGCGCGACGCCTTCTACGCCGATGCGGAAGGATGGTTCGCCTGATGGACGCCGTCTCCACCCGTCCGCTCGAGTGGCTGGCCGATTTCCCGGCCATCCCCGAGGGCTGGGCCTATCTCGACAGCGCCGCGACGGCGCAGAAGCCGCAGGCGGTGATCGACGCGATCACCCGCGGCTATGCCGAGACCTACGCGACCGTCCACCGCGGCGTCTATCAGCGCTCGGCGGAGATGACGGTCGCCTTCGAAGCTTCGCGCCGCCGCGCCGCCCGCTTCATCGGCGCCGCCGCGCCCGAGGAGATAATCTTCGTCCGCGGCGCCACCGAGGGGATCAACCTGGTCGCGCAGAGCTGGGGCGGGTCGACCCTCAAGCCCGGCGACCGGATCATGCTCTCGGCGCTCGAGCATCATTCGAACATCGTCCCCTGGCAGATGATCGCCGAAAGGACCGGCGCCGAAATCGACGTCGCGCCGCTGACGCGGGACCATTGCATCGATCTTGACGCCATGGCCGCGATGCTGACGCCGGCGCACAAACTGGTCGCGCTCGCCCATGTCTCGAACGTGCTCGGCTCGGTGCTCGACGCCAAGAGGGCGGCGACACTCGCCCATGATGTCGGCGCGAAGCTCCTGCTCGACGGCTGCCAGGCGGTGCCGCGCATGCCCGTCGACGTCGCCGACCTCGATTGCGATTTCTACGTCTTCTCCGGCCACAAGCTCTACGGGCCGACCGGCATCGGCGTGCTCTGGGCGCGGGCCGAAATCCTCGAGGCAATGCCGCCCTGGCAGGGCGGCGGGGCGATGATCGACAAGGTGACCTTCGAGCGCACCACCTATGCGCCGCCGCCGGCGCGGTTCGAGGCGGGGACGCCGCACGTCGTCGGCGTGATCGGCCTCCATGCCGCGATCGACTATGTCGACGCACTTGGCCTCGACGCCATCGCCGCCCATGAAGCGGCTCTGGTCCAGGCCACCCGGCAGGCGCTTCACGGCCTCAATTCGGTCCGCCTGTTCGGGCCCGAGGATTCGGCCGGAATCGTCAGCTTCGCGATGGAGGGGGTGCATCCCCACGACATCGGCACCATATTGGACGAGAGCCGGGTGGCGATCCGGGCTGGGCATCATTGCGCCCAACCGTTGATGGCCAGCCTGGGGGTCGATGCCACGGCGCGGGCGAGCTTCGGGGTCTATAATGGCAAAAAGGATGTCGAGGCCTTGGTCCGCGGCATCGAACGGGTGACGAGAATTTTCGGATGAACGAAGAACGACGGATCGAGAGCGAGGAAGTCGAGGCGGTGCCGGCGCCGCGCAAGGCGCGCGTGTCCGACGCCGTCGAGTCGGCTGGCCCGGCCGAGACCTTCGCCCGCAAGCGCGACTATCTCGAAGGCTTCCTCGCCGAAAAGCCGGCGGCGCCAGTGCCGACCGAGCCCGCAGGCGATTTGTACGAAGCGGTGATCGACGCGCTCAAGGACATTTACGACCCCGAGATTCCGGTCAACATCTACGATCTCGGCCTGATCTACGACGTCGAGATCACCCCCGATCATCACGCCAAAGTGAAGATGACCCTGACCACGCCGCACTGCCCGGTCGCCGAATCGATGCCGGGCGAAGTCGAGCTTCGGGTCGGCGCGGTGCCGGGGATCGGCGACGCCGAGGTCGAACTGGTCTGGGATCCGCCCTGGGACCCGCAGAAGATGAGCGACGAAGCCAAGCTCGAACTGGGAATGCTGTGATGAGTGAAACCAGGACCCGCGCCCGCCCCGCGGCGGTGGCATTGACCCCGGCCGCCGAGGCGCGGATCACGAATCTGATGGCGAAGGCGCCCGAAGGCGCGATCGGCGTCCGCCTGTCGACGCCGCGCCGTGGCTGCTCGGGCCTTGCTTACTCGGTCGACTATGTGACCGAGGAAGTGAAGTTCGACGAGAAGATCGAGACGCCGGGCGGCGCCTTCTACATCGACGGTGCGTCGGTCCTCTACCTGGTCGGATCGACCATGGACTGGACCGAGGACGATTTCACCGCGGGCTTCACATTCGAAAATCCCAATGCCAAGGGGGCCTGCGGCTGCGGCGAGAGCTTCACCGTCTGAGCACGCCGGAAAAGCGTGCGGCCGCGACATTTCAGGAGACGCATGAATGGCTGAGTTTAACGACCGTACCTTCGGCAACGGCGAAAGGGTCGAGACGGACGGCAATGTCTTCAACAATTGCCGCTTCCAGGGCGCCTCGCTGGTTTATGCGGGCGGTGAGCACCCTCAGTTCAATTTCTGCAATCTTGAAGGTTCCGGCTGGTATTTCACCGGTGGCGCGCTGCGCACCAT
Source organism: Allosphingosinicella sp. (assembly GCA_036525215.1). Lineage (GTDB taxonomy): Bacteria > Pseudomonadota > Alphaproteobacteria > Sphingomonadales > Sphingomonadaceae > Allosphingosinicella. The sequence continues at coordinate 34,148 of DATDAU010000062.1, read as the reverse complement.
CCAGTTCCTCCAGATTATCAACAACTCCCCGGGCGGCAAGGAGTTCGTCGCCAGCCTGTTCGTGCCCGATCAGATGCTGACCGAATAAGCGTCTTTCCATCCCGCCTTCCCCGGTGCACCCTGTCGGCATCGGGAGGGGTGGAAATGATGCGGCTCCGGACGCTTTTTGTCCTCGTCCTGGCCAGCCTCGCGCCGGCCGCGTTCGCCAATGACGGCATCGCCGAGCGCGAGGCCGGCGGCCTCGTCTTCCGCACGACCAACGCGATCGACATGGTCTCGGAGGACCTCTACGTCTCGCGCGAGCGGATCCGGGTCCGCTATCTTTTCCGCAACCGCACGCCGCGCGCGGTCCGCCTCACCGTCGCCTTCCCCCTGCCGGACCATGATCTCAGGGAGGATTTCTACGGCGACACCGCCTATCCGACCGACTTCCACACCCGCGTCGACGGCCGGCCGATCCGGATGCGTGTAGAATATCGTGCCACTTGGCGCGGGGTGGATCACACCGCCTTGCTCAACCGGCTGCGCGTGCCGATCATGTACACGGGCGAGAGCCTCGAACCGATCGTCGAAGCCCTCTCCAACTTGCCGCTGGCAGAACAAAACCGCCTGCTCACCCTCGGCCTGGTCGAGCCGTTCGACGACCAGACGCCGGGGCACCGTATATCGCCGATGTGGACGGTGAAGGAGACCTGGTATTGGGACCAGACCTTCCCCGCCGGCCGCAACCTCGTCGTCGAGCACGACTATCGGCCGGGCGCGGGCGGGACGCACACCACCGGCCTCGGCAGCCCCACGGTTCGGGAGTCGGAATATGGGCGGGCCGCGATCGCCCGCTATTGCATCGACTCCGATTTCCTGGCGGGCGCGCAAAGGATCGTCCGCCGCGATGGCGACGCCTATTTCGGCGAGCACAATATCAGCTACATCCTCACCACCGGCGCCGGCTGGCGCTCGCCGATCGGCACCTTCCGACTGGTCGTCGACAAGGAACGGCCGCAGAATCTGGTCAGCTTCTGCGGCGAGGGCGTGCGCCAGATCAGCCCGACCCGCTTCGAGATGGTGCGGCGCAACTGGCGGCCGACCGCGGATCTCCACGTCCTCATCCTCCAGCCGCGACGATAATCGTCAGGCAGGGGCCTTCGCGTCCGCTGCGGTCTAGGCTAGTGCCGGCGCGATGACGCCCCGCCTCACCCTCGATCTCTCCCATGTCGAAAGCTGGATCTTCGATCTCGACAACAGCCTCTATCCAGCTTCGTCCGACCTGTTCGCCCTGATCGATATCCGGATGGGCGCCTATATCCAGCACCTGCTCGGGGTCGACGCGGTCGAGGCGCGGCGGGTGCAGAAAAGCTATTTCCACGCCCACGGCACGACGCTGGCCGGTTTGATGGCGACCCACGGCATCGACCCCCACGACTTTCTCGATTTCGTCCATGACATCGATCTCGCCCGCCTGTCGGCCGATCCGTCCCTGGTCGCCGCGCTCGATCGCCTGCCCGGGCGCAAGTTCATCTTCACCAACGCCAGCGAGGATTATGCGCGGCGGGTGCTCGACCGGCTGGGCCTCGCCAACGCCTTCGACGGAATGCACGACATCCACGCCATGAACTACGTGCCCAAGCCCGATCCTTCCGCCTACGCCGCGATCTGCAGGGTTCACGGCATCGATCCGGCCCGCGCCCTGTTCGCCGACGACATGGCCCGTAATCTCGCCCCCGCCAAGGCGCTGGGCATGACCACCTTGTGGATCGACAATGGCTCGGAGCAGGGGCCGGACCTCGCCGAGCCGGACTATGTCGACTACAGGTCGGACGACATCGCCGCCTGGTTGGCCGGGGTCCTGAAGGAGGAATTGCATGACGGCTGAGCTTCAGCGGGTGATCGACGCCGCCTGGGAGGAGCGCGACAGCCTCGGCGCCGCGACGCGCGGCGAAATCCGCGACGCGGTCGAGGAAGCTATCCGCCTCCTCGACAGTGGCGCGGCGCGGGTGGCTCAGAAGGGCGAGGACGGCTGGACCGTCAACCAGTGGCTGAAGAAGGCGGTGCTGCTCTCCTTCCGCCTCAACCCGATGGAGGCGATCTCCGGCGGACCGGGCGGCGCGGTCTGGTGGGACAAGGTGCCCTCGAAATTCCTCGGCTGGACCGACGGCGGGTTCGAGGAAGCGGGCTTCCGCGCCGTGCCGGGCGCGATCGTCCGCCGCGGCGCCTTCGTCGCCAAAGGCGCGGTGCTGATGCCGAGCTTCGTCAATATCGGCGCCTATGTCGGCGAAGGAACGATGGTCGACACCTGGGCGACGGTCGGCAGCTGCGCCCAGATCGGCCGCAACGTCCACATTTCCGGCGGCACCGGCATCGGCGGCGTGCTCGAGCCGCTCCAGGCCGGGCCAGTGATCATCGAGGACAATTGCTTCATCGGCGCTCGCTCGGAAGTGGCGGAAGGCGTGGTCGTCGAGGAAGGCGCGGTGATCTCGATGGGTGTCTTCATCGGCGCCTCGACCAAGATCGTCGACCGGGCCAGCGGCGAGGTGATCTACGGTCGCGTCCCGTCTTATTCGGTGGTCGTGCCCGGCACCCTGCCGGCGAAGGACGGCGGGCCAAGCCTTGCCTGCGCGGTGATCGTCAAACGAGTCGACGCGAAGACGCGCTCCAAGACCGGAATCAACGAACTGTTGCGGGACTGAAGCCTTGCACGGTGCCGGCCGCCTGTTTGCCGTTCTGGCCGTCGCCCAGGCGGCGCCGCCGGACGCGCCGCCGACCTGGAGCCGGACCGAGGTCGAGGCCATGGCTCCCGAAGCGGTGGCGCGACGGCTGCTCGGCGACGGCGCGGCCAACGTGCTGCCGATGTGGGAGTCGCGGGGAAGCGGCCCGGCGGTCGACGCCCCGCTCCGCCTGCTCATGTTCCGCTCGGTCGGGCGCTCATCCAGCCTGGCGGGCCTGTGCGCGGCCGACCAGATCCAGATCCGCTTCGCGCCGGCGGGTCCGATTCAGGGCGCCGCCACCCGGGTGCGGACGGACCGGTCCTGGTCGAGCCCGATTTTCTACCTCGTCGAGAGTGCCCTCGCCGCGACGCCCGCCGCCGTCCCGGCCGCGGCGCGCCCGGCCGCCGACGCCGCCTGCCGCGCGATCGATCCGCGCCGCATCCACATCTTCCTTTCCCCCGATCCGGACCTGCTGGCGCGGGCGCTCGGCATCGTGACCCAGGCCGCCGCCGCCGCGCGGGCCGGGACGGCGACGGCGCCGCTCGACTGCGCGGCGACCGGGTGGGAAGGCCATGCGCCGCTCGACACAAGGCAATGCAGTGCGCTGATCGCCGGCATCGACCTCGAGCGCGTCGACAGCGCGGCGCCCTGTCCCGGCGCCGAGCCGTGGCGCTGCACGATCGTCGAGATCGGCCTGGAACCGGGATCGGGGCCGATCGACCGGATCGAAGTGCGGATCGAGGACGGTGGCCCGGGCCTGCCGCCGGCGCGGCTCGCGGTCGGCCGCATCGCCCCGCCGCCCATGAACTGAACCAGGAAGCCATAAGCCGGCTTAATCGCTTTGAGCGCATGTTTCATGACGCGCCGGCGGCCGAAATGGCTATTGCCGCCGCATGCATGGTTTGACGATGAACGGCCGCGACTGGGCGATTCTCCTGATCCTGTCGGTGATCTGGGGCGGATCCTTCCTGTTCGTCGGCATTGCCGTCGGCACGGTCGCGCCTTTCACCCTGGTGCTGATCCGGGTCGTGCTGGCGGCGGCGATGCTGTGGCTGTTCCTGCTCGCCCGGCGCGAGCGGCTAGCGCTCCCTCCCGGCGCCGCTTCGGCCTTCCTGGTCCTCGCCCTGCTCAACAACGTCGTCCCGTTCGTGATGTTCGCCTGGGCGCAGCAGACGATCCCGAGCGGGCTGGCCTCGATCCTCAATGCGACGACGCCGATCTGGGGCGTGGTCGTCGCCCACCTCTTCACCACCGACGAGAAAGCGACGCCGGCGCGCCTGGCGGGCGTGTTCCTGGGTTTCGCCGGCGTGGCGGTGATGATCGGTGCCGACCTGCTCGGCCAGATCGGACGGGACCTCCTCGGCCAGCTCGCCTGCCTGGTGGCGACCCTCTGCTACGCGCTCGCCGGGGTCTATGCCCGCCGCTTTCGCGCGATGGGCGTGCCGCCGGTCGCGGTCGCCACCGGCCAGCTCAGCGCCGCCTCCCTGGTGATGCTGCCTCTGGTGCTGATCTTCGAGTCGCCCTGGCACGCCGCGGCGCCCTCGCCCGAGGCCTGGATGGCCCTGGTCGCGCTTGCCCTGTTCTGCACCAGCCTCGCCTACATTCTCTATTTCCGGCTGCTCGCTTCGGCCGGCGCGACCAATTCGCTGCTCGTCACCTTCCTGATCCCGGTCACCGCGATCCTGCTCGGCGCGCTCGTCCTCGACGAACGTCTGGCGCTCCGCCATTTCGCCGGCATGGCGCTGATCGCGGCCGGCCTCGCCGCGATCGACGGACGACTGCTGCGGCGAAGGAAGGCAGCGCCGGCCTAGCCGGCGTCGGCCTCGGCGAGCAGGCGGGCGGCGCGATCGCCCTGCCAGTCTGACATGCCGGTCATCCGCCACACCTCCTCGCCTTCGGAATCGTAGAGGATCGTGGTCGGCAGCTCCTCGAGACGGAGCGCGCCCATCAGTCCCATCCTTGAGTCGAGATAGGGCTCGAGCTGGCGGACCGGGTGCGCCTGGAAGAACTCCCTCACCTTGGGCCGCCCCTCCATGTCCTGGCTGACGGCGACCACCTGCAGGTTCGAGGCCTCGCGTGCGGCGAGCGCGTCCAGCGAGGGCATTTCGACGATGCAGGGTCCGCACCAGGTCGCCCACAGGTTGAGCAATATCGGCCGGCCGCGGAAGACGGAGAGCTTCACCGGCCGGCCCTCGCCGTCCTCGAATGTGACGTCGGGCGCGGGCGTGCCGGCGTGCGAGCGGTCCAGCCGTCCGGTCGGATAGGCCTGATGCGCATCGGCCGCGGCCCTGTTGGCGGTCACGGCGTTCGGCGCTTCGCCTTGCGGGGCTGCCGCCTTTTGCCTATCGCATCCGGCCAGTGCGAGGCCGATAAGGAGGCCGGGGAGAAGGGCGATTACGGGCCGCAAGGAATCAGACTCCAACGCAATGTGGGGTGGGCGCTTCGCCGAAGGGCCTTCGGCGCTGATGCGCGAGATAAATGCCTCGATCGGCTTCGACAAGCGATTGTGGCGGCAGGACATCCTCGCCTCGCGAATCCACATCGCCATGCTCGCCGCCCGGAACATCGTCTCGCAGGAGGATGCCGACGCGATCGAGGAGGGCCTCGACCGGATCGAGGACGAATATGAGAGCGAAGGCGTCACCGAGGATGTGTCGCTCGAGGACATCCACATGCATGTCGAGCATCGCCTCGCCGAATTGATCGGCCCGGCGGCGGGGCGGCTGCACACCGCCCGCTCGCGCAACGACCAGGTCGCGACCGACTTCCGGCTGTGGGTACGCGACGCGATGGACGAGGCCGAGACCGGCCTGGCGGCGCTGCAGCGCGCCCTGGTCGCCCGCGCCGAAGAACATTTCGCCACGATCATGCCCGGCTTCACCCATCTCCAGACCGCCCAGCCGGTGACCCTCGGCCATCATTTCATGGCCTATTACGAAATGTTCCGCCGCGACCGCTCGCGCTTCGCCGACGCGCGCGCGCGCCTGAACGAATGCCCGCTAGGCGCCGCGGCCCTGGCCGGGACCAGCTTTCCGATCGACCGCGAGGCGACCGCCCTGGCGCTCGATTTCGACCGGCCGGCGGCCAATTCGCTCGACGCGGTGTCGGACCGCGATTTCGCGCTCGATTATCTGATGTCCGCCGCGCAATGCGCGCTTCACCTGTCGCGGCTCGCCGAGGAGTTCGTGCTCTGGGCGAGCCAGATGTTCGGCTTCGTCACCCTCGCCGACGCCTTCTCGACCGGCTCGTCGATCATGCCGCAGAAGCGCAACCCCGACGCGGCCGAGCTGGTCCGCGGCCATAGCGGCCGGATCGCCGGGGCGATGGTCGCCCTCGTCACGACCATGAAGGGCTTGCCGCTCGCTTATTCGAAGGACATGCAGGACGACAAGCAGCCGGTGTTCGAGGCCCACGACCTGCTCGGCCTGTCGCTGGCGGCGATGGCGGCGATGGTCGAGACCAGCAGCTTCAACGGCGAGCGGATGCGCGCCGCCGCCGAGGTCGGCCACGCCACTGCAACCGATCTCGCCGACTGGCTGGTCCGCGAGGCCGGAATTCCGTTCCGCGAGGCCCACCACATCACCGGCCGCGCGGTGAAGCTCGCCGACGAGCGTGGCGCCAAGCTTTGGGAGCTCACTCTCGACGACCTAAAAGGGGTCGACGAGAGGATCGAAGCCGGTGTTTTCACTGTGCTTTCCTTGGACGCATCGGTTAAGAGCCGGACGAGTTTCGGCGGTACCGCGCCCTCGCAGGTAAAGAAGCGGATCGAGGCGGCGAAAAAAGTACTTGGGATGAAGGAATGAAGCGCCTCGCCTTCCTGCTGCTTGCCGTGCCGCTCGCCGCCTGTGGCCTGCGCGAGCCGCTGCGGCCCCCGCCCGGCGAGACCATGCCGCCGGCGCCGGCGATGGCGAGCCGGCCGCTGACCACCGACGAACTGCTCGAACCGCCGCCGGTCGCCCGGCCGGGCCGGGTCGACGAGCTACTGCGCCGCTCCTCGGAGCGCGAGGACGACCGCTTCGATCTGCCACCTGGCGACGTGCCGGTCGATTCCAACCAGGCCGGGCCGGAGCCGCAATGAAGCCCGTCCGCAAGGCCGTCTTTCCGGTCGCCGGCCTCGGCACGCGCTTCCTGCCCGCCACCAAGGCGATCCCGAAGGAGATGCTGACGATCGTCGATCGGCCGCTGATCCAATATGCGGTCGAGGAGGCGCGCGCCGCCGGGATCGAGCAGATGATCTTCGTCACCGGCCGCGGCAAGGACGCGCTCGAGGACCATTTCGACATCGCCTACGAGCTCGAGGCGACCATGACGGCGCGCGGCAAGCCGCTCGACGCGCTCGACGGCACCCGTTTCCCGCCCGGCGCGATCGTCTCGGTCCGCCAGCAGCAGCCTTTAGGGCTCGGCCACGCTGTCTGGTGCGCGCGTGAGATCGTCGGCGACGAGCCGTTCGCGGTGCTTCTGCCCGACGATCTGATGGTCGGAACGCCCGGTTGCCTCTCCCAGATGATCGCCGCTTATGAGCGGGTCGGCGGCAATATCGTCTGCGCCCAGGACGTGCCGCGCGAGCGGACGGCCAGCTACGGCATCATCACCCCGGGCGCGCGGGACGGCGCGCTGACCGAGGTCAGGGGGCTGGTCGAGAAGCCGGCGCCCGCCGATGCGCCCTCGACCCTGGGCATCGTCGGCCGCTACATCCTCCAGCCCGAGATCATGGCGATCCTCGGCACGATCGGCAAAGGCTCGGGCGGCGAGATCCAGCTCACCGACGGAATGGCCGCCTTGATCGGCCGCCAGAGCTTCCACGGCCTCACCTTCGACGGCGATCGCCACGATTGCGGCGACAAGACCGGCTTCGCCATCGCCAACCTCGCTCTGGCGCTCGCTCGCGACGACGTCGCCCCGGCCCTTCGCGCCTGGCTTGCCGAAAGGGGATGATCTACTCCGCGATCCTGGTCGGCGACGGCCCGATCCGCGCGCTCACGCGAGAAGACGCGCTCGCCTACAAGGGGCCGGGGTTCCTCTGGATCCATGTCGAAGATGCCGGTGACGACGAACTGGAGGTTGTCGGCGGCGGCGACATTCCGGACGTTGCCGCCAATGCCCTGGTCGCCACCGAAACGCGGCCGCGCTGCGACCGCATCGACGACGGCGCCATCGTCAATCTGCGCGGGCCGGCCGCGGTCGAAACCGAGGATTCGGACCGGCTGGTTTCGATCCGGATGTGGGCGCACCGGGGCAAGGTCTATTCCCTAACCCGCCGGCCGCTCGCCGCGACCGAGGCGGTGATGGCGCGGATGAAGGCCGGGGAAATCCACGATCCCGGCGATCTCGTCGCCGGTTTCGCCCGCGAGATCAGCAAAAGGCTCGATCCCCAGGTCGCCGATCTCGGCGATCATCTCGACGATTGCGAAAGCGAGCTGGAGGGCGGCAACAAGTTCCGGCTGCGCACCGCGATCACCCGGATCCGATCGGAGGCGATCGCCTTCCGCCGCTTCGTCGCCCCGGACCGCGACGCCCTGGTCACCCTCGCCCAGCTCGATTTCGACTGGCTGGCGGAGGACGACCGGCTGCACATCCGCGAGGCCGCCGACCGTTTCGCCCGCATGACCGAGGAGCTGGAGGCGGTGCGCGAGCGCGCCGCCTTGCTCCACGAGCAGCTCACCGATCTGCGCGCCGAAGAGATCGACCAGCGCTCGCTGGTCATCTCGGTCGTCGCCTTCATCTTCCTGCCATTGACCTTCCTCACCGGGCTGCTCGGCATGAACGTAGACGGCATTCCCTATGCCCATTCGCACTGGGCGTTCTGGACCGTGGTCGGCCTGTGCGTCCTGATCGCGATCGTCGTGCTGATCTGGTTCATCCGCCAGCGCTGGATACGCGCTTAGGGAACCTCAGGCCTCCAGCTCGATGTCCCAGTAGAGATAGTCGCGCCAGCTATCGTGGAGATAATTGGGCGGGAAGCTGCGGCCATGTTCCTGCAGCTGCCAGCTGGTCGGCCGGTAGGGATGGCGGCGGATCCGCATATGGGCCTGCAACGGCGTGCGGCCGCCCTTCCTGAGGTTGCAGGGCGCGCAGGCGGTGGCGACATTCTCCCAAGTGGTGCGGCCGCCCTGGGCGCGCGGCACGACATGGTCGAAGGTCAGCTCCTGGGGATCGCCGCAATATTGGCAGGAGAAGCGGTCGCGCAGGAACAGGTTGAACCGGGTGAACGCCGGATATTCGGACGGCCTTACATATTGGCGCAGCGCGATCACCGACGGCAGGCGGAACTCGATGCTGGGGCTGTGGACGACCCGCTCATAGGTGGCGACGATGTCGACCCGCTCGAGGAACACGGCCTTGACCGCAGTCTGCCACGGCCACAGGCTCAGCGGATAATAGCTCATCGGCGTATAATCGGCGTTGAGCACAAGGGCGGGACAACCCTCGGGGTGCCGGAGAAGATCGGGATGGTACAAGCCGCATCGCTCCCGTTTTGCGGAGAAACCTCCGAAAAACGCCGAACCCCCAAGCCTGTCGCACCCAGAACGCGGGAGACTGGGCGCCCCGGCCGTCCTCTCCTGTCCCGTCACGCAGTCGCCGACTTGCGTGACGCCGTCATGACACCATAAGCGACGACTCGGGGTCAAGCGCCAATGCAGCCAGTCACTCGCTTTGCACCAAGTCCCACGGGACGGTTGCATCTCGGCCACATCTATTCAGCCCTGCAAGCGCACGATTTCGCCCGCGCCCATGACGGCGCTTTCCTGCTGAGGATCGAGGATATCGACCCCGGCCGGGTCCGGCCCGAGTTCGTCGACGGCATCATCGAGGACCTGCTCTGGCTCGGCCTCGAATGGGACGGCGAGATGCTCTACCAGTCGGAGCGGCTGCCGCTCTACGCCGAGGCGCTCGAGAGGCTCAGGGCGGCCGACCTCCTCTACCCCTGCTTCTGCACTCGGGCGGAAATCGCAGCGGAGATCGCGGCCAGCGCGTCGGCGCCGCACGAAGGGCCGGGTTCAGGAATGAACGGCCCGGTCTACCCGGGGACGTGCCGGGGCCTGGCTGCGCCCGATTTTGGCCGACCCCACGCCTGGCGGCTCGACGTCGCCAAAGCGGCGGCGCGGGCGGGGCCATTGAGCTGGCGTGACGGCGACAGCGAGATCGTGGCGGAGCCCCAGAACTTCGGTGACGTCGTTCTCGCCCGCAAGGACGCGCCGGCCAGCTACCATCTCGCCGTCACCGTCGACGATGCCGACCAGGGCGTGACGCACGTGGTCCGCGGCCGTGACCTCTTCGCCGCCACCCATGTCCATCGCCTGCTCCAGGCTCTGCTCGGCCTGCCGACGCCGCTCTATCACCATCACTTCCTGCTCGCCGGTGCCGACGGCCACCGCCTTGCCAAGCGCCACGGCGCGCCGACCCTCGCCTCGCTGCGCGCTGCCGGCACGGATCCAGCCGCCCTGGTCGCGGCCCTGCGCGCCGGGCAAATGCCGGGTGGATATTCGCTCGCCGAGGACTAGATAGGGCTCATGACGCCCATCCTCATCGTGCTGATCGTCCTCGCCGCCGGGGCAACCCTCTATGTCCTGGTCAAGGGCGTGATCGGCATGGCCCAGGGCAAGGATCTGACCGGCCAGCGCAGCCAGGCGCTGATGCAGAAGAGGGTGATGTTCCAGGCGATCGCCATCCTGCTCGCCGTCCTGCTGCTGCTGATCGCCGGCAGCGGCCGCTAGTTCGGGCGCCGAATTTGGTCCGCCTTAACAAGATCTACACCCGCACCGGCGATGCCGGCGAGACCGGACTGGTCGACGGGTCGCGTGTCGCCAAGAGTGATCTGAGGATCGCCGCGGTCGGCGACGTCGACGAGGCGAACAGCGCGATCGGCGTCGCTTTGCTTTCGGTCCAATCGGCGGAAGCGCGCGCGATGCTTGCCCGCATTCAGAACGAGATGTTCGATCTCGGCGCCGATCTCGCCACGCCGGGCGACGAATTCGCGCCGACTGAAATGGCGCTGAGGATCGTTGCGGAGCAGATCGGCCGGCTGGAAAGCGAGATCGACGCGCTCAACGAGGATCTGGAGCCCTTGCGGAGCTTCATCCTCCCAGGCGGCGACGCGGGATCGGCCCACCTCCACCTCGCCCGCGCCGTGGTGCGCCGGGCCGAGCGGAATGCGGTCGCCGCGGCACAGGCTGTGACGCTCAATCCCCTCGCGCTTCACTATCTCAACCGGCTGTCGGACCATTTGTTCGTCCTCGCGCGTTGGGTTGCGCGCGAAGAGGCCGGGGACGTGCTCTGGCAGCCGGGGGCGACCCGCGGCGCCTGATCCGGAAGCTTGACAGCTGGTTTATGCTTGTCGGTGGGAGGCGAAGACATGGCGACACTGGCTCGGCCGACCGACGGACACGCGCTCACCGCCGCCTTTGAGCGGGTGCGTGGCCTCAGCCTCGGCATCGCCGCGCCCTTGTCCGACGCCGACGCCACCATCCAGCCGATGCCGGACGCCTCGCCGGCCAAATGGCATCTCGCCCACACTACCTGGTTCTTCGAGACCTTCGTGCTGCGCGACCATGTCCCGGGCTATTCCCTGTTCGACGACAGCTGGGCCTATCTGTTCAATTCCTATTATGAGGGCGAGGGCGATCGCCACGCTCGGCCGCGCCGGGGCATGCTCAGCCGTCCCTCGCTCGACCAGGTCCGCGCCTATCGCGCCGTGGTCGATGACGCGGTCGCGGCGGCAATTCCGGACCTGCCGCCCGCCGCGCTCGCTTTGGTCGAGCTCGGCCTCCATCACGAGCAGCAGCATCAGGAATTGATGCTGATGGATCTGACCGCCACCTTCGCCGAGAACCCGCTCCGCCCTGCGCTCTGGGATGCGGCCCCGGCGCGGGCGCCGGCGCGCATTCCCGACGGCCATTTCTGGGCGATCCACGAAGGCGGGATCGCCGAGGTCGGCGACGGCGGCGGCTTCGCCTTCGACAGCGAGGGGCCGCGCCACCAGGTGATGCTCCATCCCCATGGCCTCGCCGACCGGCCGGTGACCAACGCCGAATGGCTCGGCTTCATCGCCGACGGCAGCTATGCCAATCCCCTGCTCTGGCTGGCCGACGGCTGGACCTGGGTGTGCGAGAACCGGATCGACGCGCCGCTTTACTGGGTCCGCGGCGGCGACGGCTGGTCGCGCTTCGGCCTTGACGGCCTGCGCCCGCTCGATCTCGCGGAGCCGGTCTGCCACATCTCCTATTACGAGGCCGACGCTTATGCCCGCTGGGCCGGCGCGCGGCTGCCGACCGAGGCCGAATGGGAAGTCGCCGCCACCGGCCGCGACCCTGCGCAGGGTCATCTGCTCGACGCCGCCGGCCCGACCCGGCCGCGGCCCTCGCCCGAGGGTCCTGGGCTACGCGACCTGTTCGGCAACGTCTGGGAATGGACCGGCAGCGCCTTCCTTCCCTATCCAGGCTTCACGCCCGCGGCAGGCGCGGTCGGCGAATATAACGGCAAGTTCATGGTCTCGCAGATGGTGCTGAAGGGCGGCTGCTGCGCCACCCCGCGCGGCCATGTCCGGGCCAGCTACCGCAATTTCTATTACCCCCATCAGCGCTGGATGTTCTCCGGCCTGAGGCTCGCGAAGGATTTCTGATGGACGCGCCAACCACCCTGGTAGCGGCCGACCCCGCTTTCCGCGCCGACGTATTGGCCGGCCTCGCCGCGCCGATCCGGGCGGTGCCCGCGCGCTGGCTCTACGACCGGCGCGGATCCGAGCTGTTCGAGGAGATCACCCGGCTACCCGAATATTATCCGACGCGAACCGAAAAGGCGCTTCTCGAACGCTATAGCGGCGAGCTCGCCTCGCTGCTCGGCACCGGCGAGGCTGTGGTCGAATTCGGTTCGGGATCGTCGGCCAAGACGCCGATCCTGCTCCGCGCCGTCCGCCCTTCCGCCTACGTCCCGATCGACATCAGCGGCGATTTCCTGCGTGAATCCGCCGAAGCGCTGCAGGCCGAATTCCCTAGTCTCGCCGTCTACCCGGTCGAAGCGGATTTCATGCGGCGGATCGAGCTCCCTGCCGCCGTCGCCGCCGCGCCCAAGCTCGGCTTCTTTCCCGGCTCGACGATCGGCAATCTGGTCGCACGCACCGCCGTCGACCTGTTGCGGGCGATGAAGGAGACATTGGGCGAGGGATCGCGGCTGGTGATCGGCATGGACCGGATCAAGGACATCGAAGTCCTCGAGCGCGCCTATGACGACGACGCCGGCGTCACCGCCCGATTCAATCTCAACCTGCTCCACCGCATCAATGCCGAGCTGGACGGCAATATCGACGTCGCTGCCCTCCGCCACCGCGCGATCTGGAACGACGAGATGAGCCGCATCGAGATGCATCTCGAAGCGGTTCGCGACGTCGAATTCACCGTCGCCGGAGTCGGCTTCGCGATGAAGCTAGGCGAGACCATCCACACCGAGAACAGCCACAAATACGGCCATCGCGACAGCCGTCTCCTGCTTCGCGCCGCCGGCTGGGGCGTGGTCCGGGAATGGACCGACGAGAAGCAATGGTTCTCGATCATCCTCGCCGAAGCCGAGCCGCCCCGCTTCGCGCCCTAGTCGCGGATTGCTCCCCATTCTCCGCGCCGCTACAGCGTCAGCGGGCCGCACGGAGAACCTATGATCCTTTCGCTTTTCGCCATCCTCGACCTCCTGCTTCAGGTGGCGATGTGGACCATCGTCATTCAGGCGATCCTTTCCTGGCTGGTGGCGTTCAATGTCATCAACACCCACAATGATTTCATCCGCTCGTTCCTGCGCGCGCTCGACCGGATCACGGCGCCGCTCTACCGGCCGATCCGCAGGCTCCTGCCGGACATGGGCGGCATCGATTTTTCACCGATGGTGATCCTGCTCCTGATCTACGTGCTCAGGATCCTTCTCTCGGGCGTGGCGAGAGACATCGCCCTCGCCGGATAACGCCCTCATGCCGGCTGCGGCCATCATCGACGGCAAGGCCTTTGCCGAGGGCCTGCGTGGACGCGTCGCCGCCGCGGTTCCGGCCTTCGCCGCCGCCGCCGGGCGGCCGCCCGGGCTCGCCGTCGTCCTGGTCGGCGAGGATACGGCGAGCCAGGTCTATGTCCGCTCCAAGGGCAAGGCGACCGAGGCCGCCGGCATGGTGAGCTTCGAGCACCGCCTCCCCGCCACCGCCGGCCAGGCCGAACTGATCGCCCTGGTCGACGCGCTGAACGGCGACGAACGGGTCGACGGCATCCTCGTCCAGCTGCCACTGCCCGACGGGATCGACGACAAGGCGGTGATCGCCGCGATCGATCCCGCCAAGGACGTCGACGGCTTCACCCTCGAAAATGCCGGGCGGCTGGCGGTTGGCGAGGCGGGGCTGGTGCCCTGCACGCCCTTGGGCTGCCTGATGCTGCTCAAGGCCCGGCTTGGCGACCTATCGGGCCTCGACGCGGTCGTCATCGGCCGCTCCAACATCGTCGGCAAGCCGATGGCGCAACTGCTGCTGCGCGAGAGCGCGACCGTCACCATCGCCCACAGCCGCACGAAGGACCTGGCCGGCCTGGTGCGGCGGGCGGACATCGTCATCGCCGCGGTCGGCCGGGCCAGGATGATCAAGGGCGACTGGCTGAAGCCCGGCGCGACCGTGATCGACGTCGGCATCAACCGCATCGACGGCAAATTGGTCGGCGACGTAGACTTCGAAAGCGCGACGGACGTCGCCGGCGCGATCACGCCGGTGCCGGGCGGGGTCGGGCCGATGACCATCGCGGTGCTGCTGCGCAACACCCTGGTCGCCGCCTCGGCGCGGGCCGGGCTCGCGCCGCCGGAGGGGCTATGATCGAGCTCTTCGTCTCCGCCTTCATCACCTTCCTGGTGGTGATCGATCCGCCCGGCTGCGCCCCGATTTTCGCCAGCCTCACCGCCGGCACCGAAGCGGCGCACCGCCGCGCCATGGCCTTCCGCTCGGTCGCCATCGCGTCGGGAATCCTGATCTTCTTCGGCCTGTTCGGCGAGGACCTGCTGCGCGCGCTCGGCATCAGCCTCAGCGCCTTCCGCATCGCCGGCGGCATCATGCTGTTCCTGATCGCGATCGACATGGTGTTCGAGAAGCGGACCGAACGGCGCGAGTCCCGGGCGCAGGAAGTCAGCGCACGCGCGCCCGAGGACATCTCGGTCTTCCCAATGGCGATCCCGATGATCGCCGGCCCCGGCTCGATCGCCTCGATCATGCTGCTGCAGGCGCGCGCCGAGGGAATGGTCCCATCCCTCGTCGTCTTCGGCGCCCTGCTCGCGACCCTGTTGCTGATGCTGATATGCCTGCTGGCGGCAGGGCCGCTGATGCGCTTCCTCGGTCACCGCATGGAGGCGATGATTACCCGGCTATTGGGTGTCTTGCTGGCGGCGCTCGGCGTGCAGTTCGTGCTCGACGGCCTGCATAGAAGCCTGGGCTTCTAGCCGACCACCCGCCACATCCGGTAAGGCGAATTCGTCGGCAGCGGCACCGTCTGGAGCCAGTGCGGGACCTTGTTGGCCATAAGCTGCATGTAGAAGCCGCCCGGCGCTTCGGCGCGGTAGATGGTGGATTCCGAGAGGTTAGGGCAGATCAGCACATAATCGGCGTGGTATTTCCGGGCGGTGCGCAAGGCGTTGGCCGCATCGCCGCGCCAGGCGTGCATGACGTCGATGATCTGCGAGCCGTTGCGGTGATAGGGGCCGGTGATGGCATCGTGCGGGGTGACCGCGATCAGCCGCGGGCCGAGGTCGACGAAGGTCATCACCATGCCGCGCGGCTGGCGCGCGATCGGGGCGAGCGCGGCGAGGGTCGGGCAGCGGTTGTTGGCGATGTTGACCGTCCGCCGGGTCTGGCTGAGCGGCGCGCGGAAGAATTGCGGGCTGAGATAATTGGCGGCAATTCCCGAAATGAAGAGGAATGCGGCGGCGACCCCGAAGACCCGGGCCAGCATATATTTGAGGCCCATCACCCACTGGATGGTGAACCAAGCCAGAGCGGTGACGCCGGCGATGGAGAGAAGCTGCGCGGCCGGCCCGGCCCTGGTCTGCCAGCAGAGCAGGGCGGCGGCGAGGGCGGCGAGCGCGGCGATCGCGGCCCAGGGGATCATCCGGGCGGGATCGCGCCGCTCGCGCCACAGCATCATCGCGTAGCCGATCAGGCCGAAGACCGGCAGGGTCACGGTGAGGATGGTGGTTTCCATGCCGTGACGCCAGATCGGCATCGCCTCGCGCACCTTGCTCAGCCACAGCCGGTCGAGCTCGGGCGTCGACTGCTCGAGCCGGCCGAGGCAATGCGGCCAGGCCAGAGCGAAGGCGCCGGCGACGGCGAGGCCGGCCGCGGCGGCGGCGGCGAACCGCCCCCAACGCGTCGCCGGCGACTTCATCGCGAGGAGGATGGCGACGGCGCCGGCGACGACCATGGCCGACAGCCAGACCGGCGACAGAGCGTCGCAGACCGGGCCGGAATTGGCCCGCGAGGCGAAGACGAGATAGCCGAGCGAGCAGCCGCCGGCGAGGCTGACGCCGTAAGCGAATAGCCGCCGGGATTCCTCCCTGTCGCGGACCCACATCAGCACCGCGATCGTGCCGGCGACGGCGAGGTAGAGAAGCATCTCCATGCCGATCACCAGCGACAAAGCGGTGGCGATCCCGAGCGTGATGCCGCCGCGCATCCGCCTGGCGTCGGTCAGCGAGGCCATTGCCCAGGCGAGCATCGCCAGCTGCCAGCCGTGATGATCGATCCTGAGCGGCTGGAACATGCCGTTGGTCGAGCCGGCAGTGACCAGCAAGGCGATGGCGAGCGGGTAGGCGAGCGGGGCGACCAGCCGGCGCACGGTGACGGCGATCGCCGCCATCGTCACACCCATCGGCAGCAAAGGCGCCACCGCCACCGCGATCTGCTCGGCGATCCGGCCGCCTAACAAAGGTGTGAAGGCAAGCTTCAGCCCGGCGATCGGCAGGTCGACCAGCCGCGACCAGTGAATGTTGGAGCCGGCGAGGCGATGCTGGGCGAGATCGTACCAGTTCTGGCCGGCGAGCAGGGCGCGGACCTGCATGATGCGCATATTGTCGTCGGTGTCGCCGAGCGCGAAGATGCGGATCAGCGGCCAGCGGTCGAACAGCATGTAGCCGGCGACGATCACCCACAGGAGGAGGAGCCAGCGCCGCCACTGGCGGTCCAGAAACTCGAACTCCCCCACCCCTTTGCCCGGCATAAGTGTTTCTTTTCTTTCCAACCCCAGTCACGCGCATTAGTCGCTGTCCGCCAAAGGGCAAGCAGGGCGAATGACGGCGACGAACATGAGTGAGGACCACGGTCTCAGGGTCCTGATCGGGCAGATGTGGCGGTTCGGCCTGTCGGGCGGTCTGGCGACCCTGCTCAACGGCGGCGTCTACTGGCTGATGGCGGTGCCGTTCCACTTCTGGCCGCTCGCCGCCAACGTCGTCGGATGGATCGCGGCGGTGATCAGCGGCTATGTGATGCACAGCCGCTGGAGCTTTCGCGGCCATGGCAGCCGCGACAATACGTTGCGCACCACCAGCCGCTTCTTCGTCGTCGCCCTGATCAGCCTCGCCCTCAACAGCTTCTGGGTCTGGCTGTTCACCGCCGTCCTGCACACCACGCCGTCCTGGCCGATCCTGCCGATGACCTTCGTCACCCCGCTCGTCACCTTCGCCCTCAACCGGCGCTGGGTGTTCGCGTGACCGGCGGCCCGGTCCTGACGCTGATTGCGCCGGTCAAGGACGAAGAGGAGGCGATCGGTCCGTTCATCGCGCGGGTGACGCCGATCCTCGACGGCCTGTTCGCCGATGTGGGCGAGGAAGCGGCATGGGAAATATTGTTCGTCGACGACGGCAGCGAGGACAATACGCTGGCCGCGATCCTGAAGGCGCACCAGGCCGACGGGAGGATCCACGGCCTCTCCTTGTCGCGCAATTTCGGCAAGGAAGCGGCGCTCACCGCGGGCCTTGATCATGCCGCCGGCCAGGCGGTGATCCCGATCGACGTCGATCTCCAAGACCCGCCCGAAGTGATCGGCGCGATGCTCGCCAAATGGCGCGACGGCTATGAGGTGGTCTATGGCGTTCGCACCAACCGCGAGAGCGACAGCCTGCCCAAGAGGCTGACCGCCGACCTCTATTACCGCGCCCACAATTACCTTTCGTCGGACAAGATTCCCGAACATGCCGGCGATTTCCGCCTGCTCGACCGGTCGGTGGTCGAGATCATCAAGGCGATGCCGGAGCGCAACCGCTTCATGAAGGGCCTATTCGCCTGGTCGGGCTTCCGCCAGGCCGCGGTCGAATATGAGCGCGTGCCGCGCGAAGTCGGCACCACCAAATTCCGTTACTGGAAATTGTGGACGCTGGCGCTCGACGGCCTGACCTCGGCCTCGACCATGCCGCTGAGGATCTGGTCTTACATCGGCCTCGTCATCGCCTTCCTGACCCTGCTCTACGCCGTCTATGTGGTGGCGAAGACGGTCTTCTTCGGCAGCGACGTCGCCGGTTATCCGTCGCTGATGGTCGCGATCCTGTTCTTCGGCGCGCTCCAGCTGATCTCGCTGGGCGTGCTCGGCGAATATGTCGGCCGGATCCTGATCGAGACCAAGCGCCGGCCCCTCTACGTCGTGCGCAAGCGGATCGGCGTCGGCGAAAGCGATGCGGGCGGCGGGGACGACTGATGGACCGCGCCGTTTTCGATCGCATGGCCGAACAGGACCAGGTCCACTGGTGGTACGTCGCCCGCCGGCGCATTCTCGCCGACCTGATCACGCGCGAGGCGGACCTGCCCGGGGACGCGCGCATCCTCGAGATCGGCTGCGGCACCGGCCACAATTTCGGGATGCTGGGCCGGTTCGGAAAGGTCGACGCGATCGAGCTGGACGAGGCGGCGCGGCGCCTGGCCAGCGACCGCCTGGGCCGCCCGGTCGGCGACGCCGCCCTGCCCGGCCTCGCCGGCATCGAGGACGGCGCCTATCACCTGATCGCCCTGCTCGACGTGCTCGAACATGTCGACGCGGATCGGGAATCGCTGGAAAGCATCGCCGTCAAGCTGGCGCCGGGCGGGCAGATCCTGGTCTCCGTGCCGGCCTATCAATGGATGTGGAGCGCGCACGACGTCGCCCACCACCACAAGAGGCGCTATTCGAAGAAGGGTCTGCGCGCCGTGGCCGAGGCGGCCGGGCTGAAGGTGGCGAAGATCGGGTATTTCAACAGCCTGCTCTTCCCGCTCGCCGCCGTCGTCCGCCTCGCCGGCAAGGCGGCGGGCAAGAAGGAAAGCGACGACAAGGTCCCGCCGGCGCCCCTCAATCGCCTGTTCACGGCGATCTTTGGGCTCGAGCGTCACGTCGTCGGGCGGCTGCCGTTCCCGGCCGGCGTGTCGCTGTTCGCGCTTCTTTCCACCCGGTAGAGCGCGCTGGCGCCGTCGCGCCAGACCGGCGTGAGGCCGCGGGTATATTTCGGATCGATCGTCCCCAGCGGCGAGATCAGCCAGACATAGTCGAAGGCGTCGCGCGGGAAGCCGGACAGGGCCTGCTCGTTGCTTCGCCACACCTCGCGGTTGCAGCGGACCGGCGTGACCACCTCGGTCGGGTCGCGGATGAACGGCCAGCCGGGCTTGTAGCGGACGCGAAGCAGCTGGGCGCCGGCCATCGTCCATTGATCGTTGGAGAAAGCATGGCGGCGGACGATGGCCATGCCGGGCAGATGGAGCAGCCGCGACATGCCCCAGGGCTCGCGGCAGGGCCGGCCGACGAAGCTCACCATACGGGCCCCGTGGGGGACGTGGTTCAGTGCCGCCAGCTCGCGGTCGAAGGCGCGGTCGTACATCCACATGCTGATCGTGGTGCCGCCGGTGCGAACCAGGATGAACGCGATCCCGGCAAGCGCGAGGGTGCGGCGAAAGGCGACGGTCGCGGTTTCGGGGATGCGGATGCCGACCAGGATGGTGGCGAACAGATAGGGCGCGAGGCGCATGTCGGCATAAGCCGATCCGAACACGACCCGGGGCAGGACCAGGAAAACCAGCCCCATGAAGAGCGTGGTGGCGACGAGGTTGCGCGAGAAGGTGAGCCGCCGGCTGAAGGCGGCGAAGAGGAGGAGCAGGCAGGCGAGGCCGAGCGAGGCGAGGTCGAACCATTCCCAGCGGTCGCGAAGCGCCATCCGCAGCCATTCCCATTTGCCGTGCCAGTTGAAGAAATCCATGGTCCGGCCCGAGGATTCGCTGCGCCACAGCACGACGAGCAGGACCGGCGGCGCGAGCGCGAGGCAGTGAAGCGCTGAGCGGAAGCCGGAGACGATGATGCTGCGGCCGTTGTCGTACTGGCGGACCAGCTCGCCCGAGAAAGCGAGCACGCCCAAGGTCCCCCAGCCGAAGGCGTGGATCACCCACAGGACAACCGAGATCGGGATGAACAGGGCCGCGCGCAGCCGCAAATGATCGAGCCGGGCGAGGCGCAGCCAAAGGGCGAAGCCGTTCAGCGCCAGCGCCATCGCCAGCGCGAAATTGACGAAACCGAACAGGAAGGGGAAATTGTAGGCGAAGGGGACCGCGAACAGGGCGGTGGGCGGCACCCGGCCGTGAACCTCGCGGGCGACCCAGAGCAGGCCGAGCACGGTCAGCATCGGGATGGCGATCACGATCGTCTTGACCGCGGCCTCCAGCCCGATCAGCGGCGCCAGCAGCTGGACCAGCAGGTCGACGCCGAGATTGCCGATCAGCTGCCAGCGGAAGCCGTAATATTGCTGAAGGTCCGGCGAGGTGGCGAGATCGAGCTGGACCCGGTAGCGGCCCATATGGCCGGGCAGGTCGAGAAGGGGCGGCACGTCCGGCCAGAGCAGGGGGATGGCGGAGAACAGGACGACGCCGGCCAGGAACCAGCGGCTTTCCCACCAGCGGACGGGACCCTGCAATTCCGGGTTGGGCGTATACAAGGGCTTCCGGCTCGCTGACGGGGGCAGGTGAGACCTCGCCTTCCCCCAAAAGATGCAAAATTCAACTGGAATCGCGGCCGCCGACGCGGCAGAGCGTCTTCCCAAATCGTGAACAAGCACGATTAACGCTTTGACAAGATCGGGCGCCTATCGCGGTTGGGCCTGGCGGGGGAATGAGTTTGATGCGTCACGAAGTCTTCGACAATGAAGCGGCAAAGGACCCGCCGACGGTGGACGTCAGCATCGTCATGCCCTGCCTCAATGAAGCCGCGTGCCTGCCGATCTGCATCGGCAACGCGAAGGAATCGTTGGCCATGATCGAGGCCGAATTCGGCCTTTCCGGCGAAATATTGATCGCCGACAACGGCAGCACCGACGGCAGCCAGGAGATCGCAATCGCCCATGGCGCGCGCGTCGCCCCGGTCGCCGAGCGCGGCTATGGCGCCGCTTTGATCGGCGGCGGCTGGGCGGCGAACGGCCGCTACATCGTCTTCGGCGACGCCGACGGCTCCTACGATTTCCGCGAATCCGTGCCGATGATCGGCAAGCTGATCGAGGGCGCCGATCTGTGCATGGGCTCGCGCTTCCTGGGCGGCATCGCCCCCGGCGCCATGCCCTGGAAGAACCGCTATATCGGCAATCCGGTGCTGACCGGGGTGCTCAACCTCTTTTTCGGTTCGGGGATCGACGACGCCCATTGCGGGCTGCGCGCGATCAGCCGCGACGCCTTCCGCTCGCTCAAGCTGCAAAGCGATGGCATGGAATTCGCCAGCGAAATGGTGATCAAGGCGAGCCTGAAGAAGCTGGTCATCGCCGAGGTGCCGGCCACCCTCGCTCCCGACCTTCGCGACCGGCCGCCCCATCTTCGCCCCTGGCGTGACGGCTGGCGGCATTTGCGTTATTTGCTGATGCTGAGCCCGACCTGGGCGTTCGGCATTCCCGCCGCCGCCGCTGCCGCGGCCGGCATGATCATTTTGGCGGTTGCCATCCTCCACGGCCTCGGCGCCCTATCGGGCGCGGGGCCGTTCGGCGCGAGCTGGACGATCGTCGCCGGCTTCCTCGTCACCTGCGGCCATTTCGCGGCGATCATGGCGCTCGCCATGCACCTGCTGGGCGTGCGCGAGGGCTATCGGATCATGCGCCCGCTGGTGCGCCGCCTCGCCCCCATCCTCAACCTCGAGGCGATGCTCGGCATCGGCCTGACGCTGATCGCCGCGTCGATCGCCGGCTTCGTCGCCGTCGCCTGGCGCTGGTCGGAAGGGAGCTTCGGCCCGCTGCCGAGCGTGCTGCCCCTGGTCCTCGCCGCCGTCGCCGGGACGGTCGGGCTGCAGAACGTCTTCGGCGGCTTCGTCCTCGCCATCATCGGCGGCCATGCGCCGGTCTTCTTCCGCCACGCCGATCCGCCCGCTCCACCGCCCGGGGAAGAGCCGACTTCATGAATCATGGCGACGGATCCCGGCGGCTGACCCCGAGGATCTGGGATACGGACTGGCTGGTGCTGAGGGGCCTCGCCGCGGGAATCGAGGACCAGCTTGGGCGCAGCCTCGCCGCCGGCCGGCGCCTGCTCGATTTCGGCTGCGGCGCGATGCCCTATCGCACCCTCGCCGAGAAGCACGGCGCCGATTATGTCGGCGCCGATTTCGGCGGCGCCGGCAGCGTCACGATCGCCGAGGACGGCGCGCTGCCGATCGACAGCGGCAGCATGGACGTGGTGCTTTCGGTCCAGGTGCTGGAGCATGTCCGCGACCTCGATCTCTATCTCAATGAGGCTCGCCGCGTGCTGAAGCCCGAGGGGGTGCTGATCCTCTCGACCCACGGCACCTGGCTCTACCACGCCCACCCCGAGGACCATCGCCGCTGGACCCGGACCGGCCTCGTCGTCGACATCGAGGCGCGAGGCTTCAAGGTCGAGGAGATCGCGGCGATCGCCGGGCCGCTGGCGACCACCACGCTGATCCGCCTCGCCGGATTCGCCTTTTTCCTGCGCCGTATCCCACTGGCGGGCCGGCCGCTGGCGAGCATGTTGGCGGTGATGATGAACGCGCGCGCCTGGATTGAGGACAGGATCACGCCCGAGCATCTGCGACGCGACAATGGCTGCGTCTACCTTACGCGCTGCGTGAAGGCGGCGGCATGAGCCTGATTCCCACCGGATCGCGCTATCTGGTCGTCGCGGCGATCTGCATGATCACCCACAATGCGATCGTGATCGGTGGCGACGCGCTCGGCCTTTATATGCCGCTCGCGGTCACGATCTCCTTCTGCGTCGTCGTCCTGCTCGGCTTCGTCCTCCACAGCCGCTTCACCTTCGCGGTCAAGGGCGATGCCCGCTCGCTACTGCGCTACACCGCGGCGATGACGCTGAACCTGCCGCTCAACATCCTTTTGCTGTGGCTGCTCTTCGACCTGATGCGCTGGCCGATGGTCGTCGCCTCGCCGGTCGCGACCGTGGTGATGCTGGCGGTCAATTTCTTCGCCAGCCGCTGGGCGATCGCGGCGCGCGGCCCCGGGGGAGAGGCGGCATGAACCAGGTCCGCACCGTCTCCGCCGTCGACGTGGCGGCGAGCCTCAGCCCCCATCTCGCCATGTACCGGCACAAGGCGCCGAGTTACCAGACCGACATGCTGAACAGCCTGCTTCGCGTGTGGCAGGGCGCGCCCGAGCGGCTGCTCGACATCGGCGGCGGCACCGGCGTGATCGGCCAGTGCATCGCCGACCTGTTCCCGGTCGGATCGGTGACCGCGATCGACGTCGTCGACCGCTTCTGCCCCGGCCTCACCATCGAGACCCGCACCTATGACGGCGCGCGCCTCCCCTTCGACGACGGCAGCTTCGACGCCGCGACCATGAACAACGTCCTCCATCATGTGCCGATCCCGGTCCGCCCGCACCTGCTCGCCGAGATCCGCCGGGTCGTCGCCGGGCCGCTCTACATCAAGGACCATGTCCAGGCCGGCTGGCTCGACCGGGCCCGCCTGTCGGTCCTCGACTTCATCGGCAACATCCCGTTCGGGGGCATGGTCAGCGCCGACTATCTGAGCGACGCCGAGTGGCGCGCGCTCGCCGCGGGCGCGGGCTACCGGATCGCCGAGACGGTGAACGCGCGCTATCGCAACGGGCCTTTCGCCATGCTCTTCCCCAACCGGCTCGAAACCACCATGCGCTGGGAAATGTCCTGACGCCGCCTTTGCCAGGGACGAATGAATGCGGCTGCTGACGGTCACCCATTTCTACGAGACGCATGGCGGGGGCATCGAGCGCGTCGCCGGCCGGCTCAACCGCCACCTCGCCGCTCTCGGCCACGAGATGGTCTGGGCGGCGAGCGCCGGCGATCCGGTGCCGGACCCCGAAACCGCGTCGCCGGTGCCGCTCCGCTGCAACAATGTCGTCGAGCGGCTGAGCGGGCTGCCGATGCCGCTGCCCAGCCCGGCGGCGCTGCGCAGGCTCAAGGCGGCGGTGCGCGAGAGCGACGTGGTGATCGTCCATGACGGCCTCTACGCCACCTCGGTCGCCGCGCTGAGGGCGGCGCGCAAGGCTGGAAAGCCGGTGCTGCTGGTCCAGCATATCGCCGCCATCCCGTTCAGGAGAGCCCTGCTGCGTGGCGCGATGGGCCTCGCCAACCGGCTGATCACCGGGCCGATGCTTGGCGCCGCCGACCAGGTCGTCTTCATCAGCGAGACCACGGCGGCCCATTTCGCCGGCCTCCGCTTCAGGCGGCCGCCGCTCACAATTTTCAACGGCGTCGACACCGGCCTCTTCCGCCCGGCCGCGCCCGGCGAGAAGGAAGGGGCGCGCAACGAACTGGGCCTAGCGGAAGACGCGTCCGTGGCCCTGTTCGTCGGCCGGTTCGTCGAGAAGAAGGGCCTGGCGGTTCTCAAGGCGCTGGCCGCCTTGCGTCCGGACGTCGCTTTCTTGCTCGCCGGCGGCGGCCCGATCGATCCCGCAGGCTGGGGCCTCGCCAATGTCCAGGTCCTTGCCGGCTACTCGGGCGAAAGGCTGGCCGCGCTCTACCGCGCCGCCGATCTCTTTGTCCTGCCCAGCGTCGGCGAAGGCTATCCCCTGGTCGTCCAGGAGGCGCTGGCGAGCGGGTTGCCGGTCCTGTGCGGGGCCGAAAGCGCCGTTGCCGACCCGGCGGCGACGCCGTTCCTCCACGGCATCGCCGTCGACCTCACCGATCCGGCGTCGATCGCCTCGGCCTTCGCCGGAGCGCTGGACGCGGCGTTTTCCGCGCCCGGCAATCCCGGAGCGGCGGAATTCGCGCGCGACCATTATAGCTGGGAGCAGGTGGCGCGACGCTACGACACGGCGATCAGGGTGTTGGCACCCGCACCCCACATTTGAGCCTGTCGAGCAGATGCTCGCGGGTGGTGCTCGGCGGCCAGTCGAGCGGCGCGCCGCTGGCGCCGATGCCCCAGGCGCGGCCCTCGGCGGCGGTGAAGCGGGCGACCCGGTAGCGCCGGCACAGGCGCACCATCCCCGGCCCGGTCAGCGCCATCATGTCCATGACCCTGGGCCGGTTGGAAAGATCGGGGGCGTTGCGCACCAGATCCTCGGCATAGAGCAGGCCGGTGCCGTCGACCAGGACGACATCCACCGGCGCGGCGCGGATCGCGGCATAAGCGCGGCGATAGGGCACGACGAAATCGCGCGCCTGGATGAGGTGGATGGGGAGGAGCACGGCGAGGCTGATCGCGCTGCCCAGCACGAGCACGCCGAGGCGGCGCCCTTGGTCGGGCGTTCCGGCGAGGCTTTGCCAGCCGTAGGCGGCGAGCAAGGCGAAGCTGCCGAGGAAGCCGTGGAGATAGCGATAGCCCCAGCCATGGCCCTGCCAGGGGATCAGGATCAGCATGGTGACGAAGGTGAGGGCGATGCCGGCGGCGAGCGGGCGGGCGATGCCCTGCCCCCGCCTGATCGCCGGCCAGGCGAGCAGAGCAAGCGGCACCAGCAGGAGATTCTGCCAGGCCAGCATCCGCGCCAGATTGAGCGCCATCAGGGTGAAGGCGGAGCCGTTGATCGACACCAGCAGCAATCTCACCCGCTCGACCAGATAGCCCACTCCACCGGGTCCTGGCGTGGCATGGCCGCCGCCCAGCCCGGCCAGGGCGATCTGCCAGTAGCAGATCCAGAACAGCCCGATCGCGGCATAGGCGCCGACATAAGCGAGCGCGCGGCGGCGCTCCCCCGAGAACCACATCGAGACGATGAAGGGGAAGACGAAGAGCGGGTGGAACAGGACCTGGTGGAGGCCGGTGGCGACGAATCCGGCGGCGAGCGCGCCGACGTCGCCGCGGCGGTCGCGGCGCAGGAAGCAGGCCAGCCAGATGAGGTTGAAGGCGAGGTGGGCCGTCATGGCGTAGGCGGTCATCGCCATGGTCAGGAACTGCGCCGAGCTGGCGAGCAGCAGCAGCGGCATCAGCGGCAGGCGCGGACTTTCGGGCCAGAGGCGGCGGCCGACCCGGTAGAGCGCGAGGATGGCGAGGGCGGCGAGGATCGGATTGACCCAGTCGGCGCCGATCGTGGCAATTCCGATCGCCCTCAGCGCGCTGTTGCCGGGCAGATAGGCCGACAGCCAGCCGACGCTCGCCGGCATTGGCAGCATGAACTGCGGCATCAGCGCCGGCACCCAGGACTGCCATTCGGCCGGCACCGGCGCGATCAGCATGCCCCAGGCGAGAAAGGCGGCGTCGAAATCGGCGGCGATCTCGTCGCGGGTGAGGGCATAGCCGCCGAAGACCAGCCAGGTGCCCGCCCAGGCGACGAGCAGCGCCAGCACAGCTGCCGCCGCGACCAGCGAGGCCGGCGACATCCGCAAGCGGGGCATCGAAGGCGCGTATTTCACCAATGGCAGGAGCAGGAGAATGCCGGCGGCGAGCACCAGCACGCCCAGATCCTGCCCGCGGAACAACTGGACCGACAGATTGTTGCCTTGGATCACCCGGCAGATCGCCGCGAGCAGCAGGGTGTAGAGCGCGGCCCTGGTCAGGATCGGGGCGAGCCGGCCGGCGGCGGCGGGCGCGGCATCCATGGTCGGTTCGGTCACTCCGCGGCGAGATGCCAGGCCGGCGCTTCCTCGGACGCGCGCAGCCGCCGTTCCTCTTCGTCCATATATTCCCGGGTCATCGGGATGGCGTCGCGCTGCTTCACATATTGCAGCTGCCAGTTGACCAGCCCGCCGAAGCGGAAGGCGGCTTCGGCGCCGGCCAAATAGAATTGCCACATGCGGAAGAAGCGCTCGTCATAGAGCTCGACGATCTCGTCCTTGGCGGCGTTGGTGCGGTTGTACCATTCCTCGAGTGTGTGGGCATAATGGTAGCGCATCGCCTCGACGTCGGAGACGATCAGGCTGTTCCGCTCCGCCTCGGCGACCAGCTCCGACAAAGCCGGGATGTAGCCGCCGGGGAAGATATATTTGCGGGTCCATTTGTCGGTGATGCCCGGCTCGCCCTGGCGGCCGCAGCAATGCGAGAACATCACGCCGTCGTCCTTCAAGAGCCGGTTCATATGGGCGAAGAAGCCGGGATAATGGGGCGTGCCGAGATGCTCGATCAGGCCGACGCTGGTGATCCGGTCGAACTGGCCCTGGACGTCGCGATAATCCTTGAGCTCGAACTTGACCCGGTCGGCGACGCCGGCCTCGGCCGCGCGCTCGTTACAGAACTGGATCTGGTCCGGCGCCAAAGCGACGCCGAGCACGTCGACGTCGTAATGGCGGTGGAGATACATGGCGAGGCCACCCCAGCCGCAGCCGATGTCGAGCACCTTCATGCCGGGCTTCAGATACAATTTGGCGGCGATGTGCGCCTTCTTGTCGAGCTGGGCCTTTTCGAGGCTGTTCGACGGATCCCGGTAATAGGCCATCGTATATTGCCGGTCCTCGTCGAGGAACAATTCGTAGAGGCGGCGGGTGAGGTTGTAGGTGTGCTCGGCATTGCGGCGCGAGCGCGTCTTCCAGTTGATCTGGTCGAACTTGCCAACGACGAAGTCGACGATCTTGCGCGGCTTGCCCTTGGGGTCGAGCGAGCCCCTGTCCTCGGCCGGGGCATTCAGGCGGATCAGCAAAGCGAGATCGCGAATGTCGCCCTCCTCGACCACCAGCCGGCCGTCCATATAGGCTTCGCCGGCGCCGACGCGCGGATCCTTGACGATGTGCATGGCGGCGCCCTTGTCGGTCAGGCGGGCGCGGACCTTGCGAACCCTGGGGTCGGGCACGCCGTAATGGCGCTCGCTGCCGTCATGATCGATGACAACAAGCTCACCCTTCTTGATGAGCTGGCGCAGCATTTTGTCGAGAAGCCACATAGTAAGTATTTCCCCTGTTTCGCGCTATCAAGCCGGGCTGGGCCGCGAGGTCAAGCAGGGATAACCCCGAATTCGGGCCAGACGGGGGCAAGAGAAAGGCTTGGGCATGGGCAGGGTGGCGGAGGCGGTGATGGGGCGCCGGTCGGTGCGGGCCTTCCAGAACCGGCCAGTGGCGCAGGGCACGATCGCCGAAATATTGGGGGTGGCGCGCTTCGCGCCGTCGGGCGGCAATCTCCAGCCCTGGCATGTCGACGCCGTCGGCGGCGAGGCGTTAGGCACATTGAAAGAGCGGGTGCGCGCGGTGCTGGCGGCGAACCCGGCCGGGGAAGGGACCGAATTTCCGGTCTATCCGCCGGCGCTCGGCGAGCCGTGGCGGAGCCGGCGCTTCGCCTCGGGCGAGCAGCTCTACGCCGCGATTGGCATTCCCCGCGAGGACAGGCCGGCGCGACTCGCCCAGTTCGCCAGGAATTTCGACCTGTTCGGAGCCCCGGTCGGCCTGTTCTTCTCGATCGAGCGCGGGTTCGGCCCGCCGCAATGGGCCCATCTCGGCATGTTCATCCAGACGATCATGCTGCTCGCCGGCGAGCGCGGCCTCGCCACCTGCCCGCAGGAGGCCTGGGCGTTGGTCCACAAGACCGTCGGTGGCTTTCTGGGCCTTCCGGAGGAGCGGATCTTCTATTGCGGGATGGCGCTCGGCTACGCGGACGAAAGCCACCCGATCAACAATTGGCGCACCGAGCGGGAGCCGCTCGAGGCCTTCGCCACGTTTACGGGGTTTGAAGTCTAGCCGAGCGCCGCCTGCTTTTCGTCGGCGATGCGGTCGAGCTCGGCCCGGCTCTTCTTTTCGGCGGCGGACTTCAGCTGGCCGCAGGCGGCCATGATGTCGCGGCCGCGCGGACGGCGGATCGGCGCCGAAATGCCGGCTTCGAAGACAATGTCGGAGAAGCGCCGGATGCGCTCGTCGTCCGAGCAGTCATAGGTGGTGCCTGGCCAGGGGTTGAACGGGATCAGATTGACCTTGGCGGGAAGCTTGTACTTGCGGAGCAGGCGGACCAGCTCGTGCGCGTCCTCGTCGCTGTCGTTCTTATCCTTCAGCATCACATATTCGAAGGTGATGCGCCGGGCATTGTTGGCGCCGGGATAGGCGGCGCAGGCGGCGAGCAATTCGTCGATCCCGTATTTGCGGTTGATCGGCACGATCTCGTCGCGGATTTCCTTGGTCACCGCGTGGAGCGAGACGGCGAGGTTGACGCCGATCTCCGCGCCGGCGCGGGCCATCATCGGCACCACACCTGATGTCGAAAGGGTGATCCGCCGCCGCGACAGGCCGAGGCCGTCGCCGTCCATCACGATCTTCAGGGCGTCGCGGACCGCTTCGAAATTGTAGAGCGGCTCGCCCATGCCCATCATCACGATGTTGGATAGCATTCGCCCTTCGGGCTGGGACGGCCACTCCTCGAGGCTGTCGCGGGCGAGCATGACCTGGCCGACGATCTCGCCGGCGGTAAGGTTGCGGACCAGCCGCATCGTCCCGGTATGGCAGAAGCGGCAATTGAGGGTGCAGCCGACCTGGCTCGACACGCACAATGTGCCGCGGTCGGCGTCGGGGATGAACACCATCTCGAAATCGTGGCCGTCGGGGGTGCGCAGCAGCCATTTCCGGGTGCCGTCGGTCGAAACCAGCTCGGTCACCACTTCCGGGCGGGCGATGACGAAGCGCTCGGCGAGCCAGGTCCGGTGCGGCTTGGCGATGTCGCTCATCGCCGAAAAGTCGGTGGCGCCGCGGTTGTAGATCTGGTGCCAGAGCTGCTTGGCGCGCAATTTCGCCTGGCGCTCGTCGAGCCCGGCCTCGGCCAATGCCGCGCGGATTTCGGCCTTGGAAAGGCCGATCAGGTTGAGGCGCGCGCCCTCGGCCGCCGCCTCGGGGCGCGGAACCGGGACCGGATCGAAATGTCCGGGAATGGGCATTGCGGCTGTCATGAGCGGCCCACATAGGCGCGGGGC
This sequence comes from Allosphingosinicella sp., assembly GCA_036525215.1. Lineage (GTDB taxonomy): Bacteria > Pseudomonadota > Alphaproteobacteria > Sphingomonadales > Sphingomonadaceae > Allosphingosinicella. The sequence continues at coordinate 4,206 of DATDAU010000062.1, read as the reverse complement.
GCGGCTTTTTCCAGCAGCGCCATTGAGGCGGACCCTAGCGCCGCGGCGCGCAGGCCAAAGCGGCGGCGTCCATTGCGGTGGCGGCGCCGCGCAGCCGGTAACGGTCGCGGACGAGAAGACCGCGCAGCGAGCGCGTCTCGACGACCAGGTCGATGCCGGTCCGCATCGCCGCCTGGATGGCGATGTCGGCGCGGCCGTCGGGGGCCCAGGCGTCGCGGCCGCCGCCGGCGAGCTGAAAGGCGGTGCCGTCGATTCGGAGCAGGACCGCCGAACCGGGCCGTTTCTCGCGGCTGAGCCGGACATGGAGCTGGCCGCCGGCTCCCCGCGCACGCCAATGGCCGATCGAAGCGAAGGCGCGCCAGCCCTCGGCCGGCGGCCCTTCGAAGGGCTGGGTGATGGCGTAGCAGCGACGGTCGTCGGTAAACGCGCCCCAGCTGCCGTAAATGCCGAGCGCGCGCGGCTGCGCGGCCGCAGCCCCCGCCGCAGCGACCAGAAGTAGAAGGAAATTTCGCCCCCGCATCGGCTGCGGTCATCACTCGCCTGATAGCGCCTTGGCAACAGGAAATCCCGTTTCCGCGCCGTTCATGAAACCGCGAGCAATGGCGCGCGCTGGCCCCACCGTCCCCTTTTGGGGCCAGAATGAAATGGAGTGAAAAATGCGTAACATTGCACTAGCCGCCGTCCTGGCCGGCACCGTCTTCGCCACCCCCACTTTAGCCCAGGAGACGCCCCAATCGGGCTTCCGGATCGAGGGCGTGGCCGGTTACGACCGGCCGAACATTTCGGGCGAGCACGCCAATGGCGTCACCTACGGCCTCGGCGCCGGCTACGACTTCCAGGCGGGCCGGGCAATCGTCGGCGTGGAAGGCGAGGCAACCGACTCAAGCGCGGACCGCTGCGCCTCCGACGTCAACGTCACCGGCGACCGGTTGTGCGTCACCGCCGGGCGCGACCTCTATGTCGGCGGCCGGGTCGGAGCGCAGGTGGCGCCCAACGTCCTGCTCTACGCCAAGGCGGGCTATTCGAATGCCTGGGTCGGCGCCAATTACGAAGACGGAACGGCGGCGACCCTTGCCGATTTCCGCAGCCACCGCGATCTCGACGGCGTCCGCGGCGGCGCCGGCGTCCAGGTCGGCATCGGCCGCAACGCCTATGTAAAGACCGAATATCGCTATTCCAACTATCAGGACGGGGTCGACCGCAACCAGGTCGTCGCCGGCTTCGGCTTCCGCTTCTAAGAGCGGCGTCGCATGGCAAGGGGTTCGGGCCGGGGCGGGCCCGGGCCCCTTTTCCTTTTCCTTTCCTTTCAGCGGACAAGCTGTTGTAAACGAGCAACACACCTTAGGGATTTCCCCCGAGGATATTGCACCGCAGCATTTTCCCCCTAATTCGCGGCCACCCCGTTCCAAGGGGTTGTTCAAGGAGAAAATAAAATGCGTATCGTTCACGTCGCGGCTTTGCTCGCGGCCGCCTCCGCCACGCCGGCTTTCGCCCAGGAGACTCCCGCCAGCTTCAACGGCGGCCATGTCGAGGCCATCACCGGCTATGACAGCGTCCATGGCGGCGGCGACAGCAGCGGTGGCGTCCTTTACGGCATCGGCGCCGGCTACGACTTCCGCAGCGGCAACGCCGTGTTCGGCATCGAAGGCGAAGCCGTTGAATCGACCACCGGCGACTGCGACGGCGGCGTCTGCGTCGACGCCAGCCGCGATTTCTACGTCGGCGGCCGGGTCGGCGCCGTCGTCAGCCCGGCGGTCCTGCTCTACGCCAAGGCCGGCTACACCAACGCCCGCGTCGAGGTTGAATCGGGCGGCGTTTCCGCCGGCACCACGTTCGACGGTATCCGCGGCGGCGCCGGCATTGAGTGGGCGATCCCCAATTCGCCGGTCGCGCTGCGCACCGAGTATCGCTACTCGAACTACCAGGACGGCCTGTCGCGCCACCAGGGCGTGCTGGCCCTGGCGTTCCGCTTCTAAGCGGCGCCCAGCGAAAAGCAGGGGCCGGGGCAGCGATGCTCCGGCCCCTTTTTTAGGTCCGGACCCTCTTCACAATCCACTGGCGGCTGGTGCAAGGGCCGCTATAGTCTTTCTCCGAACCGACAAAATAAGCGCAATCAGGGGTAATCGATGAAGGCGACGATCGAGCGGGCCACGCTTCTGAAGGGCCTGGGCCACGTCCACAGCGTGGTGGAGCGGCGGAACACGATACCGATCCTTTCGAACGTCCTGATCGAGGCGGAGGAGGAAGGCGGCATCCGGCTGATGGCGACCGATCTCGACCTCCAGATCAACGAAACCCTCGAGGCCAACGTCACCGATCCGGGCGCGACCACGGTCCCGGCCCACACCCTGTTCGACATCGTTCGCAAGCTGCCCGAGGGCAGCCAGGTGGAGCTGATCGCCGCCGAGGGCCGGATGCAGGTCAATGCCGGCCGCGCCCGCTTCACCTTGGCGACGCTGCCCCGCGACGATTTCCCGGTGATCGCCGAGGGCGATCTGCCGACCGCCTTCGAGCTGCCGGCCGCGACCTTCCGCCAGATCATCGACAAGACCCGCTTCGCCATCTCGACCGAGGAAACCCGCTATTATCTGAACGGCATCTACCTCCACGTCTCCGACGAGGCGCAGCCGGTGCTGAAGGCGGCGGCGACCGACGGCCACCGGCTAGCGCGGGTGACGGTGCCGCGGCCCGACGGCGCGCAGGGCATGCCGGGCGTGATCATCCCGCGCAAATGCGTGGCGGAGCTCAGGAAGCTGCTCGACGAAGTCGACGGCACCGTCCAGGTGACCCTGTCCGAATCGAAGGTCCGCTTCGGCCTCGGCAACGCCGTCCTCACCTCCAAGCTGATCGACGGCACCTTCCCCGATTACAGCCGGGTGATTCCGACCGCGAACGACAAGCTCCTGAAGCTCGACCCGCGCAGCCTCGAGGAAGGCGTCGACCGCGTCTCGACCATCGCCAGCGAGCGGACCCGCGCGGTCAAGCTGTCGCTCGACCGCGACCGCGTGACCCTTTCGGTCACCTCGCCCGAAAACGGCACTGCGTCGGAGGAGGTTTCGGCCGATTATGCCGCCGACGGCATCGAGATCGGCTTCAACGCGCGTTATCTGCTCGACATTCTCGGCCAGATCGAGGGCGACACGATGGAGATCCACCTCGCCGACGCCGCTGCCCCGACCCTGCTGAGGGAGAACGACAAGGCGCCGGCGCTCTACGTGCTGATGCCGATGCGGGTGTAGGACAGGCGCGAAAACATTGACTTTTCGTACCGGGGGACCTACGTGCCGGGCCTTTCCCGGACACCTATATTCAAGTGGAGCTGCCGCATGGCGCGCGTAACCGTCGAAGATTGCGTCGACAAAGTCCCCAACCGTTTCGACCTGGTTCTGCTCTCGGCGCAGCGCGCCCGGCAGATTTCGGGCGGCGCCGAGCTGACCATCGACCGCGACCGCGACAAGAATCCGGTCGTCGCGCTTCGCGAAGTCGCCGAGCAGACGGTGAAGCCGCGCGACCTCGAAGAGGCGCTGGTCGGCAGCCTGCAGCGTGTCCAGGTCGACGAGGACGACGTCGCCGATGAAGTCGGTTCGCTCAGCCAGTCGGCCGAGGCCCTGCGCCTGACCGCGGCGGCGCCGCAGCGCAACAACAATGCGGGCGCCGACTACGACGGCTAGGACGACGGCCAAGACGACGGCGGCGCGGCGCCTTGTTGCGCCGACGCTACGATGACCGGGATTCTTCCGTGCCCGGAACAAAGCCATGGATTCGACGTTGCCTTTGTCTTGTCGGCTGCTTTATGGATGACAGGCACATACTAGTAAGGGAGGCGAATTGTGATTTTCAGACGTGTGACGATGATGCTGGCCGCGGTCAGCATGACGGCGACGCCGGCTTTGGCAGCGAGCGACGCTTCCGCTCTGAGCATCGCCCGCGCGGCTCCGACAATGGTTGGAGCCAGCTTCCTTCAGGACGAAGAGCAGAACGACAATGAAGGCGGCGGCTCGACCGCGGTCATCCTCGGCGTGGTCCTGGTCGTGCTGATCGGCGTGGCGGCGATTGCCGGCAGCGGCGAGCCCAACAATCCCCACAGCCCCTGATTGAAATTGTCGCGGGCGGCCGACTCGGCCGCCCCGCGGCGGTCATGACGATTGACCGCCATTTCCGGGCAGTTCCGCCCGGTCGATCCATTCCAGCTCGTTGAGGGACAAG
>DATDAU010000061.1:0-2640 GCA_036525215.1 Allosphingosinicella sp. | reverse complement strand
TGTCCCAGGCGCCGCCGCCCGAGGTCATCGAGATGGCGACGAACAGGCCGGAGACGATCACGCCGAGGAGCAGCGCGCCGAGAGCCGCGAAGCCCGAAGCCTGACCCGCCACCAGGGTGATCAGATAATATACCGCGATCGGGGTCAGCACCGGCAGCAGCGAGGGCAGGATCATCTCCTTGATCGCGGCGCGGGTGACGAGATCGACGGTGCGGCCGTAATTGGGCCGGCTGGTCCCTTCCATGATCCCCGGATTGTCGCGGAACTGGGCGCGGACGTCCTCTACCACCGCGCCAGCGGCGCGGCCGACCGCGGTCATGCCGAAGGCGCCGAAGCTGTAGGGCAGCAAGGCGCCGAGCAGCAGGCCGACGATGACGTAGGGGTTGGAGAGGGAGAAATCGACCGGGACGTTCGGGAAGAACAGCCGAAGGTCGGTGGTGTAGGCGCCGAACAGGACGAGGGCGGCGAGTGCGGCCGAGCCGATCGCATAGCCCTTGGTCACCGCCTTGGTGGTGTTTCCGACCGCGTCGAGCGCATCGGTGCGCTCGCGCACCTCGTCGGGCAGGCCCGCCATTTCCGCGATGCCGCCGGCATTGTCGGTGACCGGGCCGTAGGCGTCGAGGGCGACAACCATGCCGGCCAGCGCCAGCATCGCGGTCGCGCCGAAGGCGACGCCGATCACGCCGGCCAGCTGGTAGGCGGCGATCACCGCGATCACGATCACGATCGTCGGCAGCGCCGTCGATTCGAGGCTGACCGCCAGGCCCTGGATGACGTTGGTGCCGTGGCCGGTCTGCGACGCGCGGGCGATGCTGCGCACCGGCCGGTAGTTGGTGCCGGTATAATATTCGGTGATCCAGACCAGAGCGCCGGTGAGGCCGAGACCGATCAGCATGCAGTAGAACAGCTTCATGCCGGTCAGCGCGATGGCTTCGTTGCCGACGCCGGCGATGCTGGCGAGGTTCGCGTTCATGTCGCCGAGCACGTAGGCGGTGGCGAAGTAGACCGCGACCGCGCCGAGGATAGCCGAGGTCCAGAAGCCCTTGTAGAGGGCGCCCATGATCGACCCCTTGCCGAGGCGGACGGCATAAGTGCCGATGATCGAGGTGACGATGCAGACGCCGCCGACGATCAGCGGTAGGCTCATCAGCTTCAAGAGGAGGTCACCCGAAGCGCCGACGACGGTGAGAGCGATCGAGACCATGGTGACGCCGATGGTGACGACATAGGTTTCGAACAGATCGGCGGCCATGCCGGCGCAGTCGCCGACATTGTCGCCGACATTGTCGGCGATGGTGGCGGGGTTGCGGGGATCGTCTTCGGGGATTCCGGCCTCGACCTTGCCGACCAGGTCGGCGCCGACGTCGGCCGCCTTGGTGAAGATGCCGCCGCCGAGACGCGCGAAGATCGAGATCAGGGATGCGCCGAAGGCCAGAGCGACCAGCGAGTCGATGACGATGCGGTCATTGGGGGCGTGGCCGCCAGGGCCGATCAGGTACCAGAAGAAACCCGAAATCGAGAGCAGGCCGAGACCGGCGACGAGCATGCCGGTGATCGCGCCCGAACGGAAGGCGACGGTGAGGCCGCCTTGCAGGCTGGTGCGCGCGGCTTCGGCGGTGCGGACATTGGCCTTCACCGACACGTTCATGCCGACGAAGCCGGTCGCGCCCGAAAGCAGCGCGCCGATCAGGAAGCCGATCGCCGAAACGTAGCCGAGGAAATAGCCCACCAGGACGACCACGACCACGCCGACGATGGCGATGGTGCGGTACTGGCGGGCGAGATAGGCGCGCGCGCCTTCCTGAATGGCGCTGGCGATGTCCTGCATCCGCTCGCTGCCGGCGGGCGCCCTTAGCACCTGGATGCTGGTGATGATGCCATAGAGGACCGCGAGCAGCCCGCAGCCGATGGCAATAAGCACAACGTTCATGAAACGTCCTTCCCCTGAAATTGAAACCCATCGAAGCGGGGCTTCGATGGGGACCCGAAAACGCGCGCACGGGCGCTGACGCGCCCGGAAGGCACGCCCGGTATGGCGCGGGCTTTAGGGGGGATGGAAAAATCTTTCAACCGTCCGCAGGGGCGGCTCGTCGCAAGGTCTAGCGTTGGTGCTCGAAACCCAGCTTCGGCGGCAATGGGGCCGGTTCGCCATGGTTGGAGAGCGACAGGCCGGTGCCTTCGTCGAAGGCGCCGATACGCGACAGGGGCAGGCCGATCTCATCGGCCAGGGCCAGGATCCCGGTCGACGCGGCCGGCAGCGCGGCGAACAGCAATTCGTAATCGTCGCCGGCGATCGCAGCCGTGGTCCTCGTTTCCGCCGAATCGCCGCGCAGCGTCAGCAGCGCGTCCGACAGGGGTATGGAGTCGAGCTCGATCCGGACCGCGCAGCCGCTCGCCGCCGCCATCCGGCTCGTGTCGATCAGCAGGCCGTCGGAAACGTCCATCATCGCCGAGACGATCGTTGCCAGGCGTTCGCCGGCCTCGAGCCGCGGCCGGGGGTTGCGATAGCGCTCGACCAGATAGTCGCTGCCTGCCCCTTCGCCGCGCAGGATGGCAAGGCCCGCACCGGCATCGCCGATCGATCCGCTGACCCACAGGAGGTCGCCGGGCCGGGCGCCGCCGCGCGACGGCGCCGGGCCG